>CAYNKA010000003.1:0-409512 GCA_964397655.1 uncultured Spirochaetaceae bacterium
AAAAATCGGCGACCGCCTCGCTTTTCTCCCGCAGGAGCGGATTTCCGAGAATCAACACCCGTTCGCTCATCATTCCCTCCGTGTGCCTTCATTATCGCACCGCGGCGGCCGCCTGAAAAGCCGTCTCCGACTCGTCGTTCTTGTATCCCGTCCCTTCCCGGGTTATACTCGATCCGCTACAGTCGGCGCTCAAGGAGGGCGGCATGACAATCTGCGTATGCGTTAAGCAGGTCCCCGGGACCTCACAGGTCGAGGTCGACCCCGAAACCGGAGTGCTCAGGCGCAACGGCGTCGAGGCGAAGCTCAATCCTTACGACCTGTACGCGATCGAGACCGCGGTGAGGCTCAAGGCGGGCACGGAGGGTTCCACCGTGTTCTCGATCACCATGGGGCCGCCGCAGGCCGAGGAGGCGATCCGCGAAACCTTCATGATGGGAGCGGACGAGGGTTGGCTCGTCACGGACCGGAGGTTCGCGGGGTCCGACGTCTACGCGACGAGCCGCGCCCTCTCCCAGGCCATCCTGAAGATCGGCATGCCGGACCTCGTCGTCTGCGGCAAGCAGACAACCGACGGGGACACCGCCCAGGTCGGAGCCGAGGTCGCGGAGCTTCTCGGCATCCCCCACGTCGCGGGGGTCGGGAAGATCGAACGGATCTCTTCCGGGAGCATCGTCGTCCGCTACGAGCTCACGGAAACCGCGGAACTCGCGGAGGTCCGCCTCCCCTGCCTCATCACCGTGGACAAGGGGATCCACCAGCCCAGGCTTCCTTCTTACCTCCTCCGGAAAAGAACGGCGGAACGGGCGGTGAATCGGCTCGGCCTCGACGACTTCTTCGACCGCGACCCGCTTCACTACGGCCTGGACGGTTCGCCCACGCAGGTGAAGCGGATTTTCCCGCCCGAACACGACGTGCGCCGCGAGGTCTGGGAAGGCCCGGCGGACGCAACCGCGGAGAGGCTCTTCCGACTGATCGAGGAGAACAAATTCCTGGAAGGAATCAGGCGATGACGAAGATACAGGTGCATCCCGAGAAAATACGTGATCTCGGCGCGGCCGCGGAACTCTGCCCCTTCGGCGCGATCGAGGTCTCGGGGACGAAGGTCGAGATAGGAGCGGGCTGCAGGGCCTGCATGGTCTGCGTGAAGAAGGGCCCGGAGGGCGCCTTCACCGTCTCGCGGGAGGATAATGCCGGCGTCGACAAGGCGGCGTGGCGGGGGATCTCGGTATTCGCGGAAATCGGGCCCGACGGGGTCCTTCCCGTGAGCCTCGAGCTCGTCGGCGAGGCCCGCGTCCTGGCGGGCAGGATCGGCCAGCCCGTGCGCGCGGTCGTCGCGGGAAGCCACGTAGAGGACGCGGCTCGCGAGATCGCCCATTACGGGGTCGAGGAAATCTGCGTCTACGACGATCCCGCCCTCGCGCGATTCCGCGTCGAACCCTTCGCCGCGGTCCTGGAGGATCACATCCGGTCAGTGAAACCCGCCGCGGTTCTCGTGGGAGGCACGCCCCTCGGGAGGTCCCTCGCCCCCCGCGCCGCCGCAAGGATCGGGACCGGCCTCACCGCGGACTGCACCTCGCTCGACATCCGCGCCTCAGCCGACCTCGACCAGATCCGTCCGGCCTTCGGCGGCAACATCATGGCCCACATCCACACGCCACGCCATCGGCCGCAGTTCGCCACGGTGAGGCCGAAGATCTTCCCGACCCCGGTCAGGAATCCGGCGGCCGCGGGAAGGATCGTCAGGCGCGACCTCGACGCCTCGCTTCTCGCCTCGGGCATCACGGTCCTGGAGTCGAAAAGGAAAACCTGGGAAAAGCGGATCGAAGACGCCGAGGTCATCGTGGCCGCGGGCCGGGGCTTCAAGAAGAAGGAGGACCTCTCGCTCGCCGTCCGCCTTGCCGAACTCCTCCACGGCGAGATCGCGGGTACCAGGTCCCTGATCGAGGCGGGCTGGATCGAACCGCAGCGCCAGATCGGGCTGTCCGGCAGGACGGTGAAGCCGAAGCTCATCATCGCCTGCGGGATCTCCGGCGCGGTGCAGTTCGCCGCCGGTATGAAGGGATCCGACATGATCGTATCGATCAACACCGATCCGAACGCTCCCATCACGAAGATTTCCCATTACGTCGTCGTGGGCAGCGTGTACGAGGTGCTGCCGCGGCTCATCGCCAGGATCGAAGAAGCCGAACGGGCGGCATCCGTCGCACCCCGTACGAGCGGCGCGACGAACGCGGACGGAATCCGAAAGAACGCCGAAAAGGACGAGGTGCCGGCATGAGCATCGAGCACGCCGTGAAAACGAACTACAAGACCGTTGACGAGGAGGACGTCCGGTACCTCCGGAATCTCCTGGGAAACGACCGGGTCCTCGCGGGCGACGAGATCAACGAGGATTTCAGCCACGACGAGCTCGCCGGCATCACCCGGTATCCCGAGGTTCTCGTGTACCCCGTCACCACCGAGGAGGTCTCGGCCGTCATGCGGTACGCGTCGGAGAAGGGAATAGCCGTGACTCCGCGGGGCCAGGGCACCGGCCTCGTGGGAGGTTCGGTCTGCGTCAGGGGCGGCATCATGCTCAATCTCTCGAAGATGAACCGCATCCTCGACCTCGACGAGGAGAACCTCACGATCACGGTGGAGCCCGGCGTGCTTCTCATGGAGATCACCAAGTACGTGGAAGCCAAAGACCTCTTCTACCCTCCCGACCCAGGCGAGAAGAGCGCCTCCATCGGCGGCAACATCAATACGAACGCCGGCGGCATGCGCGCGGTGAAGTACGGCGTCACTCGGGACTACGTCAGGGGCCTCACGGTCGTGCTTCCCGACGGCAGGGTGGTCAAGGCGGGCGGCAAGGTCGTGAAGAACAGCTCCGGCTACAGCCTCAAGGATCTCGTCGTGGGGTCGGAGGGAACGCTCGGCATCGTGACCGAGGCGGTCCTCCGCCTCCTTCCCCTTCCCAAGAAATTCGTGAGCCTCCTCGTTCCTTTCCCGGACCTCCCCTCGGCGATCAGGACCGTGCCCAAGATCATCCAGAGCAAGGCGATTCCCACGGCCATCGAGTTCATGGAGCGGGAGATCATCGTCGCGGCCGAGACCTACCTCGGGAAAGCCTTCCCGGACAACAGCGCGGACGCGTATCTCCTCCTCACCTTCGACGGGAACTCCCAGGAGGAAGTCCGCGGGTTCTACGAGAAGGTCGCGGAACTCTGCCTCGCAGAAGGAGCGCTGGACGTCTACATCTCGGACACCCAGGAACGCCAGGAATCGCTCTGGTCCGCCCGGGGCGCCTTCCTCGAAGGGACCAAGGCATGCACGACGGAGATCGACGAGTGCGACGTGGTCGTGCCCAGGAACCGCGTGGCGGACTTCATCCTGTACACACGGGAGCTCCAGGACGAATTCGGGGTGAGGATCAGGAGCTTCGGCCACGCGGGCGACGGCAACCTTCACATCTACACCCTGAAGGACGAGCTTTCCGACGACCGATGGGTCGAGCTCCGGGACCGCATCTTCGATCGCCTCTACGAACGCGCTCGCGAGCTCGGCGGTCTCGTCTCGGGCGAGCACGGCATCGGCTGGGCGAAGACCCCCTACTTCGCGAAATCGATGGACGACGCGGGTCTCGACCTCATCCGAGGCATAAAGCGCGCCTTCGATCCCCAGGGAATCCTGAACCCCGGTAAAATTCTAGGAGATACATGACCGACGACCTTCCCGGACCACTTCCTCTCCCTCGCCGCCTTTCTTACGACGGCGAGCCTCGAAGCGTCCCTCGTTCAAGGCAAGAAGCGATGCGCGGGGCCGTTTGACTCACATTCCTTCCTCGCCGTGTCCGTACGACGAGCCGGAAAGCGGCCTTGGTCAACGGGCCCCGTGCATCGCTTCTTGCCGCCAGATTGACAAACCCTCCGCTCCCCTATAGGCTTGAGGCAAATCTAATCGGGAGGCGCCATCCCCATGGTGGGAATCAAGCTGGCCGACGGCGGATTCTATCCGGTCCTGGACGAAAGGGGCAAAACCGCCAAGCGGCTCGTGCTCACGACCGTCAGGGACGAACAAACCAACGTACAGATCGACCTGTACCGCGGGGAGAAGGGAAAACCCCTCGACTCCGGCGGATACATCGCGAGCCTGGTGCTCGAATCCATTCCGCCGAGCGGCAAGGGCGAGGCGGACATCGAGCTGTTGCTCTCGATCGACGAGAAAGGGTATCTCGCGGCACTCGCGAAAGAGATCGCCTCGGGCGAGTATCAGAGTCTCAGACTCAACATCCAGGACCAGGGATTCGGAGATCTCACGGTACCCGACTTCTCCTTCGAGGAAAAGGAAGACGGAATGATCTCGATCGTTCCTGATTTCGGCGAAGAACGAGCGAACGACTTCGCGTCCGATGACTTCCCTCATGAACGGAAAACGGCGGAATACGGGAAAAACAGGGACGTCCTGCCCAACTTTCCCGCCCTCGCGGCCTTCGTCCTCTTCGGTTTCGTCATCGTATTTGCGCTCGTCTACCTGTTCTTCTCGTTGACGAGGCAACCGCCGGTACCGTTCCTCGAGGCGGCGTTTCCATGCATCCCGTTCCTGCGCGCACGTCCGCAAAGAGAGAAAAAATGACCGCAAGCGGTTTTCGAGCCGGGTGTTTTCGATAACGGATTCGAACAATGAAGAAATACGTCATCTCTTTTCTTGTCATAGGCTTCATAGTCGCCGCCTGCTCGTTCCGCGCGGGCAAAATCCGCGTTTCGGAAGAACGGATCGTCTCGAAGATATTCGAGGGCGACGCCGCCTCGCTTCGCGGGTACGACTTCTCCTCCCTCGATTTCAAGGCCCTCGTGAAGAAGCGGCCCGGAGCCGCTTATTACCTCGGCTGCAGGCTCGCCGACCTCGGCTTGGAGGACGAGGCCCTGGATTTCTTCACGGAAACCTACAAGAGGGACTCGGAACCCTGGAAACGAGAGTCGGGTCTCATGCTCGCGAAGTACTACGAAAAGCGGGGCTTCGGCGCAGAAGAGCTGTCATTCATGAACGATTTCCGATCGCGCTACCCTGGCGACGGTACCGTCGGATTGATCCACCTCGAGGCTCTTCTCGCCGCGGGCAGACACGAGACGGTGCTCCGCGAACTCAGTTTTCTCGGGAATCGCGGCCCCGAGGAACTCCTCGTCCAGGCCAAGGCGGAGAAGGGATCGGGATCCGTCGCCTGGACCGATACGTTCAGGGCGCTCTTCCTCTCCATCCCCTCCGATAAGATCCACGTGCAGGCCTACGATTTCCTCAAGGACGACGAAGAGGCGAGATCCGCTTTCGCAAGGCACGAACTCGCCTTTTTCCGAGCGAAAAGCCTGCTCGCGCAAGGCGACGCCTTCGGGGCCTTCTTCGGCTTCGGCGCGGCAGGCGCCGAAGCCCTCGGAAAGCCGGCGGTGCTGTGGGACTACGGATCGATCCTCGAGCGGACCGGGAAATACCGGGAAGGGATAGCCAGGATCGAAAGGCTCCTCCCTTCCCTCGACACGCCGTCCCTCCTCGTGGCCGAATACGCACTGGGGAGACTCCACAGGGCCGCGGGAAACAAGGAAACGGGGGTCCGGCATTTCGAAAAGGCCCTCCTCGTCTCCGATCTGCTCGAGAGATCCGCGCTCCCGGTACTCGCCGGCGCTTCTATAGGCGACCGGGTCCTCTGGTCTCTGTTCGACGCCAAAACCGACGAATCCTTCGGCGAAAAGGAAGGGAGGCTCGTCGCGGAAGAACTGCACAGGATCTCGGATCCCGCGTACTTTTCCGATTATTTCGAGAACCTCGGATCCATCCTCGTTCGGAACAGGGCCTGGAGCTGCCTCGAGAAGATCCATGCAGCCATGCGGGGGAAGGCGGCGCCCGAGGACTCGGCCCGTTTCGCCTTTCTCCTCGCGGTGGCGGAACACGCCGGACTCCACGTCCCCTCGGGGCCGGGGGCGATCGGGCAGCGAAGCCTTCTCGAGGAGGCTTCCGCCCACGGAGCCCCGTATTATCGCATCCTCGCTTCGATCGCCCTGGGCGAAAGGATGCCCGTCTTCGAAACCTATGCGGCGCCCAAGCCGATCCTCGCCTCCGCCGCGCCCGAGGACAAATTCGTCCTCGGATTCGTGGACTTTCACCTCCCGGAGAGGGGCCTCGACTCGGCGCGAAGCCTCCTCGGCAGCCTGAGCCCGGAGACGCTCGCCCATCTCGCGAGGAACGAGGCCGCGAAAGGGAAGTACATCGAAAGCCTCAGGCTTCTCCATATCGCCGTTCGAAGGGAGGATGCGCGGCCGAGCAGGTCGACCCTTGAAACCCTCTACCCCCTCGCCTTCCGCGAAGAGATGGAGGAGGCTCTCGAGGGAGTGAAACTGCCGGAACCGCTGTTCTACGGGCTCATCCGCGAGGAGAGCTACTTCGACGCCACGATCCGTTCCCAGGCCGGAGCGGTCGGACTTTCCCAGCTCATGCCGTCCACCGCCGCTGAAATTGCGGCGAGGATCGGGATCGAGAATCCGGAACTCACCGATCCGAAGGTGAACCTCATGCTCGGCTCCCGCTACCTCGCGAACCTGCTGGACAATCTGGGATCAGGGGTCTACGGCCTCGCGGGTTACAACGCGGGCGGCGGAAGAGTGCTCCAATGGAAGCGCCGGTTCCGGGGTCTTCCCGAAACCCTCTTCTCCGAGGCCATTCCCTATGAGGAGACGAGAGAATACATCCGTAAAGTCCTTGTTTCCGCGGTCTTCTACGGCCATCTCTACCTGAACATGAGGCCCTTCGAAACCGTCCCCCTCGTATACGAGGATTTCTTCACGGAATTCCCTGCGGGAAAAAGGTAGTGACAAAACGAACCAACAGTACTAAACTACCATCATCGGAAGAATGCATTACCGGTATTGGAACCTATGAAAGTCGAATATATCAATCCGATCCTCGAAGCGACCATCAACCTTTTCGATAAGACTTTCGGAATCGTCCCGGAAGCCGGAAAGCCTTTCATCCTCGAGCGGTCGACGGCCCATCGCTGGGACGTCTCCGGCGTCATGGTACTCACCGGCAAGGTCATAGGCGTCGTGGTCATCAGGCTGACGCGCCATCTCAGCGTCAAGCTTCTCCAGCGGGCGTGCATCGAGTTCGAAACAGACGATGAGCGCGAGGAACTCACCAACGGTCTTGTCGGCGAGCTCATCAACGTCATATCGGGCAACGCCGCCACCCAGCTCAGCGATTTCAACATCAAGGTATCCGTCCCCTTCGTCGTGCAGGGGATGAACCATTCCGTCATGTGGCCGGAGCGGGTCCCGATCATCGGCATACCCTTCAACACGCCCTACGGGCCGTTCCTGGTCAACATCAGTCTCATGGAATCGGGCGTCAAGAAGTCCTGATCGCCGGTTCTCCGGCATCCTTCCTTCATTCGCGGGACGGTTCCAACACCCTCGCCCAATGGGGATAGAGCTTCAGGACGGCTTTCCCGTCGCCGCAGGCGACCGCGCCTCCGTTGAGAACGTCTCGGAGCATCCGCCAGCCACGTTCCGCCGGAACGCAGATCTCCGCTTCGGCATCCGACGCGTTCACCGCCACGATCAGAGTCCGCCCTTCCAAGCTCCGCGAGAACGCCAGCTGTTCATGACGAACGAGTACCCTGCGGTAATCTCCGCGCCGCAGCTCGGAGCGGGATGCCCGGAGCGCGACGAGCCGTTTGAGGGCGGGAAGCAGGTCCGGCTCGTTCGCCGACGACCTCAGCTTCTCCAGCTTCAGGGCGGGCCTGAGACCGTCGTCGGAACCCGTCGTCTTCTTCCCAGGTATCCCGAATTCGCTCCCGTAATAGAGAGACGGGATTCCGGGCATGGTGAACAGGAGACAGTACAGGGGATAGAGGTGGGCCCGTTTTCCGAGGATGCTCGCAGCCCGGGTCACGTCGTGGTTGTCGACGAAGTTGTAGAGCGCCATGCCGCGGTACATCCCGTCGTGTCCGAACTGCCGGTCGAACGAATATGCGATCTCGAAGAAATTTCGGTCGTTGAGGCTCGACCAGAGGCCCTTGTAGCATTCGTAGTTCGTCACCGAATCGAGCATGCGGGTATTCACCCACCTCCGGTAATCGCCGAAGACCACCTCTCCCAGGAGGAGGAACTCCTTTTTCCTTCCCGCCGTGAGTTCACGGAGACCGGCGATGAAACCTGTGTCCAGGCAATCCGCCGTATCGAGCCTGAGGCCGTCGATGCCGAACCGCTCGATCCATGCACCGACCGCGGAGAAGACGTGTTCCCGCACTTCGGGGTTCCCGAGATTCAGCTTCACGAGATCGAAACAGCCGTTCCAGCCTTCGTAGCCGAAGGAATCGCCCATCGGGCTCCTCGCGGCGAAATCGAGCCCGGCGAACCAGGATCGAAACCGGGAATCACGCCCCCGTTCCCGGAGGTCCTGAAAGGCGGGAAAATCCCGGCCGACATGGTTGAAAACCGCGTCCAGGACAACCCTGATTCCGCGGCGATGAAAGGCCTCTACGACCTCGACGAGATCGCGGTCGGAGCCGAGCCTGCGGTCCACCGAGAAGTAATCGCGGGTATCGTAGCCGTGAGCCGTGGATTCGAACACGGGACCGAGGTAGAGGGCGGTCACGCCGAGATCCCCGAGATGAGCCGCCCAGGGAAGAAGATCCTTGAGCCTCGGTATCGGCGGCTTGCCGAAATCGTTCCGCCTCTCGGCCCCCAGCAATCCCAGGGGATAGATGTGATAGAAAACCGAATCCTGTGCCCATTCGCTCATCATCGTCTCCTTGTATTATACTTACCGTTAGGTATATTGATCTCGAAAAAAACTACGAGAAAATACCGTGCATGAACTGGTGGACCGCCTTTCGGATCCCGGCGTCCGAAAGATCCCCCCGGCCGTTCAGGGAAAGGCCGATGTAGGTGTGGAGCATTCCGATGAAGGTCGCCGCATATTCGGTCGACCTGCCCCGCATGTTGCCGTGGTCCCGTTCCGCGGCACGGAAGAGCCCCTCGACCACGGAGAAGACCCGCATGTTGAACGCCATGATGCTTGCGTGGATCTCGCTCTCAGGTGAAGAGAAGTACTGGGACAGCGCCAGACGGAAGAAATCGCGATTGCCCGCGAAATAGCGGTAATACTCGACGGCGATGGTGTTCAGGTTGAGGACGACGTCCCTCCGGTATTCGGCTGCCTTCGCGAGTTTCGAGACGAGCGGTTCGTCGTGCTGCCTGAGGACGGCCTCGAAAAGTCCCTTCTTGCTGCGGAAATAATGATAGAGGGTCGGCTTCGTGACTCCGGCGGTCTCCACGATCTCCTGCACTCCCACGGCATCGTAGCCGCGGGCCGCGAAGAGTCCGAGCGCGGTCCGGACGAGCCTTTCCCTATTGGTCTCTTCCGCTCCCATGAAGTGAGTATACCGTTCGGTATAGACAATGTCAAGTCCCGTCCTCCCGAGGCCGGGCTTTCCGCTTCGCGTTATTTCGTCAACAGGTCGAGGATGCCGTTCACCACGGTGAGCGGATGGACCGGGCAGCCGGGTATGTAGAGATCTGGCGCGAGGGAGTCGAGGAAGCTGCGGTCGAGCGCGCCTTCGGACCGGAAAATCCCGCCGGAGATCGCGCAGGCTCCCGCAAGCACGAGGAGCTTCGGGTCCGGGGTCGCCTCCCAGGCGTCCCTGAAAGCGTCGGCCATGTTCTCGGAGAGAGGCCCCGTGAGCAGGATGCAGTCGGCATGGCGGGGGGATGCGACGACGTCGATGCCGAAACGGCCCATGTCGAAGTTGACGTTCGAGCAGGCGTTGAGTTCCATCTCGCAGCCGTTGCAGCCTCCGGCGCTCACCTCCCGGATCTTGAAGGAGCGGCCGAAAAGCCGCCTGATCTCACGGGATGCCCGTTCCATGACGCGTTTCCTGTAAGCCTCCCCGCCCTCGGAGCCGGAGATCACGAGCCCTTCGCGAGTACGGGAGGACAGCTTGTAGTACGGGGTGAATCCGATGGCCCCCGAGGGGCAGGCGGCGACGCATTCGCCGCAGAACGCGCATCTTCCCAGGTCGATCGCCGGGGGATTTCCCGATATCGCCTCCGCGGGACAGACGCCCGCGCAAATCCGGCAGCCCTCTGGGCATTTCGACCCGTCGACGGCCGGGAGGCCGCGATGCATGGGGTCGATGTTCGCCTTCCGGATGTCCCGGATCGCCTGATAGCCTTGGTTTCTTCTCACCTTCAGTATGTTCATCTCGGTTCCTCGCCTTCCCCGCCTCAGAGATCGAAACCCGCGTAGGACAGGTTGAAGCTCTTGTTGCACAGCGGGAAGTCCGATATCCCGTTGTCCCTAACCGCGAGCGCGAGGCCGAACCAGTTGTTGAACGAGGGGTCCTTGATCTTGTACCGCGAGATCCTTCCCGCCGGGTCCGTCACCGCCGCATGCACGATTTCGCCGCGCCATCCCTCCGTCGCGGACACGACGATGCTGGAGGGCCGGAATGCGGGCAGGGCCGCCGTCCGCCCCGGACCGCCGTCAAGCCGTCCGAGTAAGTCCAGAGCCGTCGCGAGGGAGGCGAGGCATTCCTCGTAACGGACGCCGGCCCGCGCCGCGACGTCCCCCGTATCCTTGACGACGGGAACGGTCCTGCTGTGCTCGTACACCCCCGAGGGAAGGTCTCTTCGCACGTCGAGGTCGAGCCCCGAGGCCCTTCCCGCCGGTCCCACCAGGCCGATCTCCACCGCGGTCTCCTTGGAGACGCGTCCCGTGCCCTCGAAACGCTCCATGACCGAGGGGGTTCCGAACATGGTCTCGCCCATGAGCCTGACGTCGGCCGCAACCTTGCGGAGGGTCGCGACGGCCTTCGCCACGGTGTTCTTTCCGGCGTCCGCTCGCACGCCGCCCGGCCGGATGAAGCCGCGGCCGAACCGGTTGCCGCAGAAGGCGAGGC
Source organism: uncultured Spirochaetaceae bacterium (assembly GCA_964397655.1). Taxonomy (GTDB): domain Bacteria; phylum Spirochaetota; class Spirochaetia; order DTKZ01; family DTKZ01; genus CAYNKA01. The sequence goes on from CAYNKA010000003.1 coordinate 10,928, forward strand.
TCGTGTTGATGACGAGCGTGCGAGTCGCGCCGAAGACCGCGTTGCCCAGCAGGTAGGCCACGTCGTTGCAGAGGGCCGAAAGGTCTCCGATGTGCACGGCGGCCCGCTCGAGCTCGAGCGCGACGCCGCGGAGGAGGTAGTCCCTGCCCGTCGGCCTCACTCCGGAGAGTCCCTCCGCGGCCTGGCAATAGGCGAGGCAATGCCCCACCACGGTGTCGCCCGCGACCGATTCCGCGAGCACCGCCTTGGTCCGCTCGTGGTCGTGGCAGGTCTCGAACATCCTCTCCACGCCGCGGTGCTGGTAGCCGAGCTGTATCTCGAGATGATAGACGAGTTCGCCGTGGCAGCTGAATCGAAAATGTCCCGGTTCGATGATTCCCGCATGGACGGGACCCACTCCGACCTCGTGGACCCCCTCGCCCTCGAACTTGTAGAAAGGATAGTTCTCGATCCTGTTGTTCGCGTCGAACCGTCCGCGGGGGTACCTGACGGGCTTGAGCCAGGGATGTCCCTCGGGGAGGATGCCGGTCTCCTCCCAGAGCTCCCGCTCGAAAAGGTGGAAAGCGGGAATCTCCGGCGTGAGGGAAGGATAGGATGAAAGGCCGGCCGCCTCCGCGGAAAACAGCCGGAAAAGCGAGGCCCCGTCGTCGGCGAGCACGGCGACGATCCTGTCCCCGGAGGGGAAGGCAGCCTTGAACAGGCCCGCGGGCCGTGCGCCCCCGGAGCAGGCGGCAGCAACGCTTTCGCGGAAGGCCTCCGCGGTCAGCACCGGAATCTCCGCGAGGGAGAGCGGCTCGGAATTCTTCGCGGTCGCCATGCTCATAGGATCGCCTCCCTGGCCCGTTCGATGAACGATATCACGAATCCGGGCGGATAGAGCCCCAGGACGAGGATGAACACGAGGCAGATGATCTGCGGCAGATAGGCGAAAAGTCCGGGTCTCCGTTCGGAAAGACCTTTTTCCTCGGCATCGGAGGCCCCGCCTCCGACCATCCCGAGGACGACCGAACCGAAACCGTAGAGAATCACCGTGAGCAGGAAGAGCATGAGCACGGCCGGCACGTATCTTCCGGCGGAAAAGAGCTCCTTGAGAACGAGGAATTCGCTCGTGAAGATCGGCGATGGCGGAATCCCCATGATCAGGACGAAACCGCCGATCCAGAGCCAGGCGGTCTTCCCGTCCCTTCGGAACAACCCCCGTACCCCGGCGATCGCCTTGGTGCCGTAGAGGCCGAGTATGGTCCCGGAGGTGAGGAAGAGCATGCCTTTGGTGAGCGAATGGGCGGCCAGGTGCAGCATGGAGGCGTAGAGCCCGGTTTTTCCGCCGGCCCCCACGGCCAGAGCGAGGATGCCCATGTTCTCGATCGAGGAATAGGCGAGAAGCCGCTTGTAATTAGTCACCCTGAGGACGTAGGTCGCCGCTACGAGGAGCGAGATGCAGCCCATGATGACGAAAAGAGTCCGAGCGAAGGCCCCCTGGCCCGCCGCTTCGACGAGCCGGTACACGCGGAGGATGCCGATGAAGGCGGTGTTGAGGAGAGTCCCCGACAGGAGGGCGGAGATCGGAGCCGGCGACTCCGAATGGGCGTCGGGCAGCCAGGCGTGCACCGGAGCGAGCCCCATCTTCGTGCCGAATCCGATGAGGATGAAGACGAAGGCGAGTTTGAGCCATATCGGATTCGTCACCGCGACTCCGCGCGCGAGCCCCTCGAGAAACAGGCCTTCGCTCCCTCCGACCGCGAGCCCGAGGAAGACGATGCCCACGAATGCGAGCGAGATGCCGACGGAACAGATGAAGAGGTACTTCCACACGGCTTCCAGGGAGGCCTTGGTCCTGCTCATGTTGATGAGGTAGGCGGTGACGAGGGTCGAGGCCTCGACGAAAACCCAGAGCAGCCCGATATGGGAGCTCAGGATTACTCCCGCCATGCACGCGATGAAGGCGATGTAGGACACCCAGTAGAAGGTGTGCGACCTCGGCGAGAGCTTGAGGTGCTTCATGTACTCGAGGTTGTTGAGCGCCGAACAGACGTCGAGCACCGCGAGGATGATGAGGAACCACCTGCCGAGGTCGTCGATTCGGAGGTAGCCGGCGAGTTCGGAATCGTTCAGGCAGAGCCAGCCCGCGAAGGCGGCGAACAACATGGAGTGAAGCACCCCGGCGGCATCGTTGAGCCGAGGCGATCTGAAGACGAGCAGCACGCCGACGACGGCGACGGAAAAGGCGAAGAACGCGGCGATCATGGATCAATCCTTGAGGCCCGTGAGGGCGTCGCTTTCGGCCTCGTCGAATGCGAGGCTGATCTTGTTGATGAAGAATCCCAGGAGGAACACTCCGACGAAGATGTCCAGAAGCACTCCCATGCTCACGACGAGCGGCATCTCGCGGGCGACCGAAAGGGAGAAGAGGAAGATGCCGTTCTCCAGCAGCATGTAGCCCATGACCTGGGTGATGATCTTCCTCCGGGAAACGATGAGGAAGAGTCCGTTGATCATGATGGAGAAGGAGATGCCGAAGAGGAGGGGCTTCGCGGCGTCGAGATACGGAGTGGAGCGGTAGGCGATGTAGAGCCCCGCGATGAGGATGAGGGCGGAAACGAGCACGGAGTAATAGTTGGAGATCGAGGGCTCGATCTCCCTTCGCACTCCGTGCTGGCGCATGACGCGGAGAAGAACCCGGGGTATGAAGATCGCCTTGAGCACCAGAGTCTCCACGACGAGGAGCCCCATGGTGCCGAGATCGATCCTGCCGAAGCGGGCGGCGACCAGCACGAAGAGCAGGATGCCCTGGAATCGGAGAGCCTTGACGTAAGTCTCCAGGCGCATGGAGACCGAGACCGACAGCATCGAAGCCCCGATGAGGATGATGATGAGGTTCTCGACGGAAGTGACGGACGGGATCATCGCGTGCCTCCGAAGATGGATAATTGGATGACGGTGAGAACCACGAGCCCGAGGGCGTTCACGAGGAGCGCCGTCTGGGGAACGTGGATCATGCGGAGCCTCGCCAGGAGGGACTCTATGGTCCCGACCGCGACCGCGAGGAGGAGAAGGATGAGCGCGAACAGGAGCGCGAAGAGGGTGTGGCCGAGGTCGCCAGGAAGTATGACGCCTGCTATGACCGCGCCGAAGATCGTCATCTTGAGCCAGGAGGCGAACATGCTCACCCCGAGGTCGGGGCCGGAATTGTCCAGGATCATCACCTCGTGGATCATGGTGAGCTCGAGATGGGTGGCCGGATCGTCGACCGGGACGCGGCAGCCCTCGATGAGGAGCATGACGAAGAAGGCGAAGGCGCTCACGACCACGATCGTCGACGTCGACCAGCTGTCGAGGTAGACGAGCTGGATGAGGTCCCGGAACGAGGAGACGCCGTTCAAGGACGCGGACGAGGCGAGAATGACGAAGAATCCGGGCTCCGCCAGCCCGGGGAAAAGGGCCTCCCTGCTCGCGCCCATACCCTCGAAACTGCTTCCCGTGTCGAGGCTCGCCAGGATGACGAAGAATTTTCCGAGGGCGAGGATATAAGCGAAGACGATGAAGTCCCCGTCGAAGCCGAAGAGCGGTTCCCGACCCGCCAGGGGGACGAAGCAGGCAGCCGTGACGACCGCCGCGAGGTTGAGGGTCGGGGCGATCCGGAAGACGGCCGTGGTCGTCCTGCTGTAGACCTGTCCCTTCAGGAGCAGCCTGCGGAAATCGAACCAGGGCTGCAGGAGCCCCGGCCCCTGCCTTCCCGCCCAGAAGGACTTCACCCTGAGGATCACTCCCGCGAAGAGGAAGGGAACTATGACGATGACCAGGAGGTCGAGTACGATCGAAATCATGCGACGCCTCCCAGGACGAGCAGGATCGTTATGAGGAGAAAGACCAGGCCGTAAAGGATGTATTGGCGCGACTCGCCGCTCTGTATCCAGGCGAAGGCCTGCGTGAGCCTGCCGCCGCCCCGGGCCACGGGATGGACGAGAAGTTCGTCCATGGGATCGGTGGGGTCGCGCGAGAACGTTCCGACGAAGGGAAAGAGCCCGTCGGGCTTGACGAGGCGCTCGTTGAGCCTGAGCACGTATCTGAACAGGCTCACCACCGGATCGGCGAACGACGAGGCGGTGTACTGGATCCGGGGGGTCCCGGCCCTGTATCCGCAGCCCCAGGTGGCCGATTCCCTGACCGGCCTTTTCGCGAGGAGGAGCCGTCTCGCGATCCACAGCACGCCGAAGATCGCCGCGAAGAGGATGAACACTTCCGACATCTTCCAGGCGACGGCCGAGATCTTCAGGATCTCCCCTTCGGCGGCGCCGGCCTGGACGCCGAAGGCCCGCGCGAGATCCGAGGCGACGGGCAGCACGAGCCGCACGAGGACGCCGGGGAAGAAGCCGAATGCGACCACGCAGGCCGCGAGGAGTCCGATGGGAAGGAGGGCGAAGCGGCCGACCCGTTTCGCGTGCTCCGCGGCCTCGGACCGCGGTTCGCCGAGGAATATCACTCCGCCGGCCATGGTGAAGGCCGCGAGCGCGAGAAAGCCGACGAAGGCGAGGGCCGCGAAGAGGAGGACGGTCACTCCGACCAGGCCCTTGTCGTGGCTCTGGACGCCGGTGAGGAAGGCGAGGTACATGAAGAACTCGCCCGCGAAGCCGTTGAGCGGAGGCAGGGCAGAGATCGAGGCTGCACCGAGGAAGAAACAGCCCGCGGTCCCCCGCATCCTCTTCGAGAGACCTCCGAGCGCGTCCATGATCCTCGTATGCGTCGCCTGGTAGACCTCCCCCGCGCAGAAAAAGAGCAGAGGCTTGATGATCGCGTGATTGAGGGCGTGGAGCAGTCCGCCGGTGAAACCGAGCAGGGCGAGAGCGGGATTCCCGGACGTGCAGCCGAGGAGGCCGGCGGAAAGCCCGATGCCGATGATCCCGACGTTCTCGATGCTCGAATAGGCGAGGAGCTTCTTGTAGTCCTTCTGCACGAGCGCATAGGCTATCCCGTACACGGCGGTGACCGCCGAGAGCGCGAGGAACACGGTCACGAGGGCCCCGGAGGACGGGCCGCCCAGGGAGAACATCCTCAGGATGCCGTACAGACCGGTCTTGATCATCACACCCGACATGAGGGCCGAGACGTTGCTCGGAGCGGCCGGATGAGCGAGCGGGAGCCAGGTATGGAAGGGGAAGAAACCCGCCTTGAACGCGAAGCCCGCGAAGAAAAGAGCGAGCGCCGCGGTGTCGAGGGCTCCCGGAAGGTCCGAGAACCGGTAGCTTCCGGCCCCGGACGAGGCGAGAACGAAGGCGACGGTGAGCAGGACGACGCCCGCGTGCATGGCGACGAGATAATAGAGCGAGGCGTCGCGGACCTCGGCCTTATCGTTCTCGAAGAGCACGAGGAGGAACGACACGAGGGACATGATCTCCCAGACGACGAGGAAGGCGATCGCGTGCTGGATCGTGACGACGAGAATCATCGAGGCCGCCAGCAGGTTCACGAGGCAGGGATGGGACGCCGCCATGGGGGACTTCCCTTCGTAGGGCCGGAGATAGGACACCGTGTACAGCGAGGCCGCCGCGGAGCCGATCGCGACGAGTAGCGCGAAAAAGGCCGAAAGGGGATCGAGCACGAAGGGTATCGCGTTCAGGGGAAAGGGAAAGACGAGATCCGTCGAGAAGACGCTTCCGGAGAGGAGAGTCTCCGCAGAGACCCAGCCGACGCACGCGGAGCCCGCGATCATCGTCGCCGCGGCGACCGCGGATCGCAGGCCGCGGGGGAACGCGAGCGAGACGAATCCGCCGGATACGATAATGCCCAGACCGAGAAACAGCATGTTCATAAGGATTCCTGTTCCATACATACCGCCGGAACGACGATTTTTCAAGAAAAGGCCGTCGGAGTATAATGAATGAATAAGACTATATCGATTCCCGGTCCGAACTGCAAGAGGCGGGGAACTATCGTTCCCCCGCCCCGATTTCGATCCTGTCGATCACGTAACGTCTGAGGTCCCTCACCGAGATGATCGCGTCTATGGAACCCACCTTCCTCGCCCGTTCCACCGAATGGATCCTGTCGAATTTGGCGGCCAAGGCCGTCTGCTTTTCCGCGTGGACCCGCTTGAACACCTCGTCGAAGTCCTTCTGCGTGAAGGACGGATCGGTCTTCCTGCGCTCCTGCGCCGCGACCACCTCCGCGTCCTTGTAGGTGTCCTTCAAGACCTGGGACGGAAATACGACCGCGGCGGCCGGCGCTCCGCCGATGACCGAGGCGAAGGAGCCTTCCAGGGCCACGGAGTGCAGGCCGGGATTGAGGTGCTTGGAGAACACAACGTAGGCGCCGCCGTGATACCGGGCGATGTCGACGAACACGAGGGTCCCCCGGAAATTGACGACCGCCCTTCCGATCTCCGCCCCGAACTCGAGCTGAAGCTTCCTGAGCGACTCGGGCGAGCCGTCGAAGCCGGACAGGTTCGCGAGGATCACGAGGGGAAGCCTGCCGCTCGCGGCGTTTATCCCGCGCGCCACCTTCTTGGAGCTCAGGGGGAAGAGCGTCCCGCCGCTCCAGCTCTCGGGCCCGTCGTACGGCACCTCGCCCTGCCTGGGCAGGGACCTGCTTTCGACGCCGATGAGGGCCGCCGCGTGGCCGCCGATCCTCGTTTCCCAGACGACCGCGGTCTCCGCGTCCCTCATGCCGCCCCAACGCTCGAGGCTCGGCAGGTCCCGGTCGACCAGGGCCTGCATGACCTGCCGGATGTCGAAGGGCTTCTTCCGCTCGGGATTGAGCTTTCTGCCGAAGATGTCCCCCACGGTCTCGAAGCCCTGGCCGAGGAAGTCGCGGTAGGACGATGCTCCGACGTCGCGGTCCCGGGGATCCTCCGTCGGCACGGGAGCCGGGAAGAGTCTTCCGGGTTCGACGTAGGTGAGCGCATAGTGGGTGAACAGGACCTCGTAGGCCTCGGTGAGGTTCCTCACCCTGACCTGGGCCTGTCCGTTGGGTTCCATGATCTTCGCGACCCCCCCGATGCCGACGTTGTCCTCGGCCGAGACGCTCCCCGAGAAGTCGAGGGCCTTCTTGCCCGTGAGGATCATGGCCGCGTCCTCGGTCATGACGAGGAGTCCCCTCGTGTGCATGAGCATGGTGGACTCCGCGTTCCAGTAGGACTGGGCGCCGACGTTCGTGCCTGCCACGATGATGTTGATCTCACCGCCTTTCTGGGTGAAACGGATGATCCGCCTCAGGGTGGAGGCGGTCCAGTCGAGGTTCTCGGTGCCGGAATCCATGTCGATCCTCGCGCCGCCCGAGACCGGAAGCCATTCCACGGGAACTCCGAGGTCTTCGGCGAGATCGAAGGCGGCGTTCACCCTCCTGCACTCGGGTTCCGCGAGGGAGCCCAGGTCGGTCGTCGGATCCGAGAGGACGATGACGCGCTTCACGCGCAATCCGCCCGGCAGGCGGTTCTCGATGACGCCGAAGACGACGTTGCCCTCGTTGCCGCCGTAGGGCCTGCCCTTGACCGACCGGTACGATTTCGCGAGAACGGCCGACCCCGGGGCTTCGGCCTCGCGAACCTCCTCGTCGCGGTTCATGCGGCTCTTCGTCCCGTCCGCGAGGAGGGGTATTTCCGCGAGATCGAATTCCTCGAATTCTCCCGGAGGAAGCGAGTCCTTCCCCCCCGGCGTCGTGAGCATCTTCACGACCTCGTAAGGATAGAAGGTCCCGCGCTGTCGGGCCCGAACGACCCGGGCCACGTAGGAGTCCATGGGCTGCATGGGAAGGGACGAGGGTTCCCGCGTGCTCAGCGAGAAGCTCGTGCCCACGATGTTGTCGAAAAGGAGCTCCTTCTCCTCCGTCCTTTTCGTCACGGGATCCTGGAAGGGGCAGTAGAGCACGAACCTCTCGACGCCGAGGTCGCGGGTGCGGACCGCGAGCCGGGCCGCGTAGTCCTGGATGAGGTCGAGCGGCGCCGTGAACACGGGCCTCATGTGGATGATGATCCTGTTCCAGTGGAGGCGGTGCTTCCTCTTGATCTGCTCGGCACGGATGGCGTAGACGGCCTCCATGAACAGGTTCTCGAAGGCGACCATGCGGCCTATCGATCCGTCTTCCGCGAACTCCGGCCTGAGCGTCGTGAGTTCCCCGAGTGCGAAGAGCCTCTCGTCCTTCGGATTCGACCTCGCGACGCCGTGGACCAGGTACACGCCCTCGCCCGAGTAGAGGAGCTTCGTTTCGAATTCCGAAAGCCTGCCGATCCTGAGCTCGCGGTAGGCGAGCGGATGGAAGCCCATGCGGCCCCCGTCCAGCGTCCAGCGACGGCCGCCCTGCGAGGTCCAAGTCCGGTAGGATACCGAACCCGTCCGGTCGACGACCCCGACGCAGATGGTTGCCGTCTTCGCCCGGAAGCCCTTGAGTACCGTCTCGATCCGCTTGTCGGGCACTTCCCCGGATGAGGCGAAAACGAAGAGCAGGATCTCCCGCTCCTCCGCCGACGCGGACAGCCCGCCGATTTCGGCGAGCCGGTCGGCGAGATCCTTCTCGTCCGTGACGGCCACGACGGAAAGCACGCCGCCGCACCGCACGCAGGCGAAGCGTCTTCCCTCCCTGCCTTCCACCGAAACGGATTCCGCCTTCCGGTCGCGACTCATCCTGCGGGCCAGCGCCTCCAGCGCGAGGACTCCGAGCCGGCCGCGGTCGTTCATTGCGAGCCTGGCGAGTTCCGGGGCGACGTCGTGCCCCATTTCGACGATGCGCGCCGTGAGCGTATCGGGGCTCTTGCCGCGTTTCATCGCCCGGACCGCGAGGTCGAGGATTCGCACCACGCTGGCCTGCTTTTCCTCCCGGATGGCGTTCAGGATGTCACGGTCGAAGAGCCGGTAGCGGGCGTTGATCGCCGCGTCCGCGAGGGCGGGCTGTTGGACCTGGGCGAGGAGTGCGGTCTCGTCGAGGAGGTCCTGGATCCTTCGGCCGACGGCCCGTGAAACCGAGAGCTTCCCGGCCGAGGACAGGGAGGCGATCAGCAGCGCCTGCTTCCCCGGTCCCGCGGCCCTCGATTTGAAAATGCGGAAGAGCACGTGCCTCACCTCGTCCGCGTTCCCTCCGACCGACGCCGAGTAGTGGCGAAAGACGCGCTCCAGGCTCTTCAGGAAACGCTCGGGGAGCCCCTTTTCCCGGTCCACGGTGCGCTTGAAGTAATGAGCGAGGAATTCGGATGAGGCTGCGGGACGGGCGACCCCCTCGACCTCGATGCGCCGCGAAGAGAAGAGCCCCTCCACCGAGGCGTAGAGGTCCAGCCCCTCGACCACGGTCCAGATGTAGGCGGGAAAATATTCCGGGTGAACCGAAGCGAACGAATCCACGGCTTCGAACAGTTCCGCCGTGTTCTTCCGGGTGTCGTAACCAGCGAAGACCGCGAGGTATTCGCGCCTGAGGCTCTCCCACTCCTCGTCCGGCCGCTTTCCCGCGAACGCCGAAAAGGACACGGGCTCGGACTTGCCCGCTTTCTGGGCGGGAGCCGCTGCCGCCTTCTTCCCTCCCGTTTCCATGACCACGAGGGGCTGGCCCGCGCCGACCTGCTCGCCCGCCTTCACCCGGATCTCGCGCACGATCCCTTTCTCCGGCGCGGGAAGGATCATCTCCATCTTCATCGCCTCGAGGGTGAGGAGGACGTCGCCCTTTTCCACCTCCGTCCCGGGGGCGATCGGGACGGAAAGGACCAGGGCCGGGGACGGAGCCTTCACCACGCCGCCGGATTCCGTACCGACCTCGTAGGGAACGCCGTTCACCTCGACCTGGACAGCGTCCCCGCGCTCCACGATCTGGACGTGGTGGCGGAGGGCTCCCGCGAGAAGTACCGCGTCCTCCCCCTTCCTCGAATACCGGACGCTGAAGGATACGTCGCCTATGGAAAGCCGGTAGAAGTCCCCGCCCAGGCTCCGGACGAGGAACTCGTAGGGCCTCCCCTGTGCCGTGACCTTCGCTTCGTGGCCCATGGAAGGGCGAAGGTCGCGGGGCGATCCCGAAGTGAACATCTGCTGGCTGAAGTTGGCGAACTCCTCTCCGTAACGCTGGAGGTACTGCTCGATCGCAGCGGCGGTCAGGGCCGCCGCCCAGTCCTTCCTCTCGACGACCGAAGAGCCGGAAGCGAGAAGTTCCTCCACGAACCTGGTGTGGACACCGCCCGCGCGGACTCCCTCGTTCCCGAGGAGGCCGAGCAGGAAGGCCCGGTTCGTGGTTCCTCCCTCGATCTTGATCCGCATTTCGGTGAGTGCCCTCTCGAGCCTGGCGAGGGCCGTCTTCCGGTCCGGACCCGAGGCTATGATCTTCGCGACCATCGAGTCGAAGTCCGCGGGAATCTCGCTCCCCTGCTCGATTCCTGAATCCACGCGGATGCCCGGTCCCGCGGGCGCTCTGAACCTCACGACCCGTCCGGGCGAAGGACGGAAATCGCGGTTGGGGTCCTCCGCGTTGAGCCTGACTTCGACGACGGCGCCCCTCGGCTCCGGGTTCCAGGATTCGATGCCGGCTCCCCGGGCCACGAGGATCTGGCCGCGTATGAGGTCCACCCCGAAAAGCTGTTCGGTGATCGGGTGCTCGACCTGGAGGCGGGTGTTCACCTCCATGAAATAGAACTCGTTCCGGTCGAGGTCGTAGAGGAACTCCACCGTTCCCGCGCTCTCGTACGCCGCCGCCTTGATGAGCCTTCCGGCCGCCTCCTCCATCGCCTTCACCGTAGCGGCATCCATCGCGGGGGGAGGCGTCTCCTCCACGATCTTCTGGTTCTTGCGCTGGATCGAGCAGTCCCGCACGCCGAAGGTCTTCACGCAGCCGTGGCGGTCCGCGAGCACCTGCACCTCCAGGTGGCGGCCCTTTTCCACGAGCCGTTCGATGAAGACGATCGTGTTCCCCGTTATCCTCTTTGTCTCCTCGACCGCGGACTTGTACTGCGCCGCGAGATCCTCGGGCGACAGGACGAACCGGATTCCCCTGCCGCCTCCGGCGTTCGCCGCCTTGATGATGACCGGGTAGCCGATCTTCTCCGCGAAGCGCCGGGCGGCCTCCGCGCTCTCGACGGGACCCTTGCTCCAGGGGCAGATCGGAACCCCGCTCGACTCGGCGAGTTCCTTCGCGGCTATCTTGTCCCCGAGCATGGCCATGGCCGAGGAGGACGGCCCGAGAAAGACGAGCCGGGCCTTTTCGACCATGGCGGCGAACTCCGCGTCCTCGGACACGAAGCCCCAGCCAACCCACACGGCTTTGCAGCCGGTCCCCGAGAGCGCCTCCATGATGAGCACCTTGTCGAGGTAGGGGCTCCCCTTGCCTTCGGAGAACCTCCGGAACGAGGACAACGGGTAGGCGGAATCGGCCTCCTGCACGAACAGGGCGTCGCGCTCTCTGTCGGTGTAGAAGGCGACGGTTTCGAGACCGGTCCCGGCGAAACGGTTGAAATCCCTGACCGCGCGGATGAACCTCACCGCAGCCTCGCCGCGGTTCACGATTCCTATACGGGCATTGTCCTTGAGAACGGGTTTCGTCTTCGCCATGAATCCTTCCTCTCCGTCGTATTCCGGCCCCGTCGGGCACGGCTCATTAATCCTACCTGCACGGTCGGGAAAGGTCAATAGAATTTGTCGGCCGGCGACCGACAAATTCTGGCTTTATCATAGGGAATTTGCCGCGATTCGAGGCGATCCGGAGGAGGGACTCGTCAGAAATCCCGCTCGACACCCATCCTCACGTACCAGGACGAGGTCCAGGCCGAATCGCCCGAATACCTCGTGAGCTTCTCTCCGGCTGACAGGATGAACGCGGTTCCGCTCAAGGCTCCCCTGGTGAAGTCGAACCGGATCTCGCCGCCGGGCTTCAGGGTATGCTCCCAGGAATCGGAGCTCCGGTAATGGATCGACTCGGCTGAGACCCCTCCCTTGAGCGACAAGCCGCCCGCAGGCTGGCAGAGCAGGCTCGTTTCGCCGCGGTATTCCTCGGAGAGGAGGGAACCTCCGGACTCATAGGTCCGGGAATAGCCTCCCCGGAGAGAAACGTTGAACGGAACGGACGGATACCAATCGAAGAAAAGGCGCGGATCGAACCCGTATTCCCGGCTGCCGTCCTCGTAGCTGGTCGTCGAGACGGATAGGGACAGCGTCGAGACGAGGGATGAGAACAGGAAAAGGGTGACGCCGGGTTCGATCGAAACTTCGAAGGAATTCTCGTCCTTCATACTCAAGGCGAATGCAGGCTTGACGAACAGGGAGAAATCCGGATGGTTGTAGGAAAAATTCCCCCCGGCGCTCGACCTCCATTCCCGAGCTCCGTCGTAGGCGTCGGCGATCCGAGACTCGACGTCGAGACCCCAGAAGAACCTCTCGGTCCTCAGGGACGTCTTCCCGGAAAGGGTAAAGTCGTAGAACGACCGCTTTTCGAGATAATCCCAATTCGCCCTTCCCGCGGCGTCCGCGAAGAAACTCAGAGATTCGCTCGGGAACCTCGTGCCGGACAGGAGGAAGTATGCGGCCGGCAGAACGACCGTATCGCCGTTTTCGCGTTTCTCCAAGCCCGCTTCCGTTCCCGCTGTCACATCCAGGGCGCGGGCCGCGCCCGCGGGGAAAAGAATGGCGCCGCAGGCCCAAAGCAGCAAATGGACTTTTTTCATGGCAGCCTCGTTCTCCTCGTCAATTCCCGTTCGATCTGCAACGTTCCTCCGCCCGCCCTCATCACGTCCGTCATGATGCGGAGAATCGTCCCCGGCGACGATCGTCCTGCGACCGCCTTCATGTAGAGGGAGACGAACGTGCCGTATTGACTCGCCGGTACCTTGCCTTCGAAGACCGCGGAGACGAAGGCCGCGATCGACTCCGAATCCGCCGGGTGCACTTCCTTCATGCGGAGCAGGACCGAGACGAGCTCGGTGAGGTCCTCCCTAGACCTGCCTCTTTTCCCCGCCTCCTTCAGCGCCGTCCGCAGCGTGTCCGATTCGAGACCGTTGAGGAGGGCGATCGAACAGGTCTTGAACAAGTCTTTCCCGCCGTCGGGCCCTGGATCGAAGTTCGAGGCCCTCACGAGTTCTTCGATGACGAGAAGGCGATTTTTCTCCTCTTCGAGGAATTTCACGAGCGTCCGCGGGGGAACCCGCTTCGACGCGCCCTCCTTGAGCTTGTCGAAAAGGATTCCGAGGGGCACCTTCCTCGATTCGGCTTCTGAAAGCAGGGCGGAAATTCGGGGTTCGTCGTTCCGGTAGGGTGCGGCCAGAGGTTCGGAGGCCAGCCAGGAGAGGATGTCCCTTCCCGCGGGCTCGGAGAAGACCGAAAGCGGCAGGACCGCGATGAGGGCGATGATGAAGGCTGTCTTGAGGAAGGTTCTCGTTCGGGGCTCCATCGGTCCTATTTTCCGCCTCCTCCCGAATTGCCGCCGCCGGTGCCCGAGCCGCCCGGATTGCCGTCGCCGCCGTCAGGTCCCGCGTCCCCGGAGTCCTGACCCTGGCCGGGATTCTTTTTCCCGCCGGGGGATCTCTTGTTCGAACTCGCTCCGCGGTTCGCGTTTTCCTTCGCGATCTTGTCCCTGACGGCCTTGAGGGAGGCCCGAATTCTGGCTCCGTCCCCGGCCCTTTCCCTGTCCCCGTCGTCCGAGTCCGAAGCGAAGGACCGCCAGCACTGGCGATAGGCCGCCATCGTCGACTGGGGCGGGAAACCCTTCCTGAGGTCCTCGTCGAAGAACCTCGCGAACAAGGCCACTCTTTCGGCAGCCCGCGAGGGATCGTCCTGCACGGGCGAATCCCCGAGCATCCGGTAGACCATCCTGAGCGAGAAGGCGGGGATGCGGTCCTCCGCAGCCTTCGCGTTCAGGACTTCCTCGAATTTGGACTGCCATCCGGCGTCGGCGATTCTCGACGAGAAATTCCGCATCTCGTCGCCCTGCGCCCGACCCGCGGCGGAGATCAGAACGAGCGCGAGGAGGGAAACTCCTCGCAATATTCGAACGTATCGCGTCTCTCTCATGGCCAGCCTCTTCCTTTCCTTCGATCTCCGCCGCCTCACAGCTGAAGCAACGAGCTCTCTCCGCCGAAGCCGTCGCCGACCTTGCACGGAGCCTTGGGATCCGGGATCCACTCCGCGCCGTCCACGACGAAATTGTACGTGTACACCTTTCCCTTGGGAAGCCTGAGTTCGATCTCCCAGGTTCCGGCGTCGTCCTGCCGCTTGAGCCGATAGACGTCGGGCTTCCAATCCGAAAAATCCCCGACCAGGCTCACGGAACGGGCTTCCGGGAGATCGACGACGAAACGGACGACGACTTCGTTCCCCGCTGGGCCGCCGCGAAAGACCCGGTAAGACACGGGCAGGAGGAGCACGGCGACGAGAACTGCGGCGATCGGGGCGAGGGCACGCCTGCCGTTGCGGGCCGGCCCGACCCGCAGCCCGCCGGCCGTGATCTTTTCCATGACCGGGCCCGCGATGTCCGGGACTGGCGCCCCGCCTGCGTCGGACCGGGCGGACGCCTCCACGTCCCGCAGGAGCAGGGGAAGGAACCTGCCGAAACGTTCGGAACAGTCCGGGCACGAGCCGACGTGATCGGCGGCGGCCAGGGCGCTCTCCTTCGACAGCGTGCCGCTTTCCCACAGCTCGATCGTTCGTGCCAGATCTTCGCATCTCATATCGATTCCACCCTACTCAATAGTACCATACACGGGACGTTTCGGTTGCACGTCATTATCGTCATTCTACGCCTCCGAGATCCTCCAGCATGCGCCGCAGCAGCTTTCGGGCCCGGAAGAGACGGCTCTTCACCGCTTCCTCGCCGAGTCCGAGCGCCTTCCCCGTTTCATCGACCGAAAGACCCTCCAGATAATAGAGGTACACGGACGACCGGAGATTCTCGGGCAGATCATCAATCGCCCGGCGAACGCCTTCCCTGGCCAGGTTGCGCTCCGCATCTTGCCCGGGATCGTCCTCGGCATCGGCGATGCGGGACACGAACGCCCGCTTGAGTTTTTCCATGTAGGCTTTCGTCCTGCGCCATCTGGACCGGAGATGGTTGGCGGCGATCGTGAACAGCCAGGTCTTGAAGCTGCGGTCTATGCTGAAGGTTTTCAGGGAAACGTAGGCGCGGAGGAAGACTTCCTGGGCCGCGTCCTCGGCTTCCTCGGGGCTCTTCGTATAGGAAAGGCAGAAACGGTAGACGGACTTCTCGTATCGACGGACGAGGGCGCCGTAGGCTTCGGCGTTGCCCCCGAGCACGAGCCGAACGAGCCTGAGGTCTTCTTCATCCTTCGACAGAGGGTCCATGCCCCGTTACCATATCCCCGAACCGGGAAAAAAACAATTCTCCATTTTCATGCAACCGAATCTCCGCATGCGGAGTAGAACAGGGTATGACAAGTTTTTTTGGAGGTAAGTCATGAAGAAAACGAAACGGATACATGCGCTCTTCACGATGCTCGTCATCGCGATTCTCGCACTGGGAGCATGCAGCACGAGCAGCGACGACAGCACCGCGACGGTGGCTTTTTCGCTGACCGACGCCCCCGATACGAGCGGTCTCACGAACGTCGTCATCACGGTTTCCCAGATCAAAGTGAACGAAGCCGCGGACGCCGCCGACGGAACCGGCGGAAGCTGGAAGGTCCTCACCCTGCCTGCCCCCAAGGAATACGACCTGCTCGCCCTCGCGAACGGAGTGACCGCCGCGGTTGGTGAACTCGAGATTTCCGGCGGAACGAGGATCAACCAGATCAGATTCATGGTCGACTCGGCCAAGGTCAGTGCGGACAACGGCACGACCTACGTGTCGCTCACTGTCCCGAGCGAATCGGTGAAGATCGTGAATTCCTTCGCGGTCCCGCTTTCCGGCAAAATCGGCATCACCCTCGACTTCGACGTCAGGAAGTCGATCGTCAAGACCGGAGCCGGTGCGTACAAGCTGAAACCCGCGATCCGTTCCATCGTCGAAGGCGAAGCGGGATCCGTTTCCGGCACCGCACCCGCAGGCGCCTTCGTGTATCTCTACAAGAACGGGGCCTACGTGGAAGGCACGGAACCCGTGGTTGCGGACACGGTGACCGGCACGCCGGCATTCCCCAACGCCTACACCAGCGCCGTGGCCGATCCCACGACCGGGGCTTTCAAGCTTTCCTTCATCGATCCCGACACCTACGACATCGTCGTGCAGGCCGCCGACGGCAGCGCGCACAAACTGTTCGACCTCGACCTCGCGGTCGTTTCCAAGCAGAACACCGCGGTCACCGCGGACCTCACGACCCTCACTCCGTAAAAACGATTACGATAGTCGGCCCCGAAATCCGTACACGGATTTCGGGGCGTTTTTTCCTAGGGCTTCGCCCGCAGGAGTCCTTCGAGAATCGTCGGCTTAGCATCCCGGAAAGCCCCCTTCGCCTCACCGCTCGTCGCGCGAAGGCCCTGATCGCCGCCGCCGCCCACCACGGCGGGGTTCAAGGGGATGGCGCCGGGGATGAGCTGGGCCACGGTGAACGGCTCGTCGCCCGTTCACGGAGAAGCGTCGATGACGAGATAATCGAGATCTCCCCATGCGGTGACGCCCAGGAACTTGCGGATGACCCCGATCTTCACCAGACCCCGCCAGATGACGGCGGTCTCGCGGCCCTCCAGGAGCCCTGCAATCGACATGATCTTGAGTCCCGATTCGGGCACGATAGAGAGAAAGAACCCTTCTTCGTTCAGGACGCGTTCGCGTTCGATGCCGAGCATCTTCAGGGTGTTCGGGCCGTGGAAATCCGTATCCATGAAACCGACCGTATGCCCGAGTTCGGCGAGGTTGATAGCGAGATTTGACGCCACAGTGCTCTTGCCGACGCCTCCCTTGCCGCTCATCACGAAAAAGGTCTTCCCATGTTTTCCAGGGTTCTCCGAACGCCTTCGTCGTCGCCAAGGAGGGTAGGTTTTCCGGTTTTGTTCCCGTCGTTCATGCGAAATGCTCTTTATATGGGAATATGCACAAAATTCGGGATGCAAGAATGCTCCCGCCTAAGGCTTTTGTCAAAAAGGAGGCATCGACCGTTCAGGGTTTCGTCGGTGCCGCCGCGCCACGTCAGCCGCATACGACAAACCGACGAGGACATCCCGCCTCAAACTTCGGTTTTCTTGCTCTTCAAGTAATTCTGCGTGGACGCCGTGAGGTGCTCCCGCATGACCGCTTCGGCCATGTCTCCGTCTGCTTTACGCAAAATCTCGATCAGGCGGTTGTGATAATCGATACCGCTGCGGTGACCCTCGGGCGGGATCAAGGCGTCGCGGATGATCGGAGTAAGAAGGCCGGTCATCGACTGCACGAAGACGGCAAGGATGGGGTTCCCCGAATACTGGGCCACGAGGGTGTGGAACTGCAGGTCGTAATGGATCCTCATGTCCGTATTTCGTTCATTCTCGCTCATCAGTTCGATCGTTTTCCCGAGCTCGGCGAGCTTGTCCTCGCCGAGACCGTTCTCCGCCGCGAGGCGGCAGGCATGAGGCTCGAGGAGCAGGCGCATGTCGAAGACATGCACGTAATCTATGCGGTCCATGCGGATCATACGGTGGATCACGTCGATGAGGTTCTGGGTGCCGGGCTTGTTGATGTAGGTTCCCCCCCCGGTTCGGGACTCGACGAGTTGCCTCTCCTTGAGCAGCTTCATCGCCTCGCGGATGACCGGCCGGCTCACGCCGAAGCTGACCGCCAGCTTCTGCTCGGAGGGAAGCCGCTGTCCGAACCGATCCGAACTCTGCAGAATGTACTTTTCGAGCTTCGCGGCCACATCCTCGTAGAGGTTTCTTTTCTCAATCCGGTAATCGATCTTGTCCATCAATGCTCCCCGTCCCGATTTTATGGGATTTCACGATATAGCAGCAACCCATCATTTTCCGAACATACGCGGCACCCAGAGCACGACGTCCGGGACGTACGTGACGACCAGAAGAACGCCGACCATCGCCAGAATCATCGGGGCGATCTCCTTTATGATCGGTTTCATCTTTTCGCCGGAGATGGCGCTCACGATGAACAGCAGCATGCCGTAGGGAGGCGTGCACAACCCGATCATGGTGTTGAGCGTGAAGATAATGCCGAAATGCACCATGTCGATCCCCAGTTTCTGGGCGATCGGCACGAGGATCGGCAAAAGCACGAGCTGGAGCACCGCCGAATCGACGAACATGCCGAGGATGAAAAGGGCAACGTTCACGAAAAAAAGAAAGAGGTACTTCGTGGAAGCCACGGAAATTATCAGGTCGCCGGCGAGCTGGGGCAGCCTCTCCACCGCGATCACGTAGGAAAAGACATAGGCCGAGCCCAGTACGATGCCGATCTGGCCCGTCGCCCTTACGGTGTCCCGGAGCACCTGGAAGAATTCCTTGAGGCCGAGCACCCGGTAGGCGAACAGGGCGATGATGAGGGCGTAAAATCCCGCTACGGCGCCAGCCTCGGTCGCAGTCATCACTCCGGTATAGATTCCCATGAGCAGGATCACCGGGGTGAGCAGGGCCGGCAGGGCGCCGAAGGTCATCTGCAGGAATTGATGCATCGTGTATCGGACGCCCTTCGGGTAGTTCCGCTTCTTGGCGATGATTGCCACGTAGATGCACAAAGCGATGGCGAGCAGGATACCAGGAATCATTCCCGCGAGAAAGAGATTCCCGATGGAAACGCCGGCTATGACGCCGTAGATGACGAGCGGAATGGACGGCGGGAAAATCGGTCCGATGACCGCGGAACTCGCCGTGATCGCGGCGCTGAAGGAGTCGTCATAGCCGTCCTTGCGCATGGCCTCGATCTCCATGATGCCAAGCCCCGAAGCGTCCGCCACCGCCGACCCCGTCATACCGCTGAAGATGAGCGAAGCGAGGACGTTCACGTGCCCAAGACCGCCCCTCCATCTGCCGACCAGGACGTTGGCGAAGCCGAAGATTCTGTCGGTGATCTTGCTGGAGTTCATCACGTTGGCCGCGAAAATGAACAGGGGAACGGCTATGAGGATGAAGTTGTTGAACATCTTGGCGGAGAACACCTCGACCACGATGCTCGTGTCCATGCCCTTGAGCGCGAGGTAGGCGATCGAGCTGACGAGCATCCCCGTGCCGATGGGCATTTTCACGACGAAGGCGACCACGAGGATCGTCAAGGCGATCGTCATCTGATAGCTCATAATTGTGTCTCCTTGGGAGGTCTCGCTGCTTCTTTTCGCGTAACGCATTTCACGAGGCCGTACAGGCTGCGTCCCAGGGTGATGAGGACGAAGGGAACGAAGGCGAAGTAGACGATTCCCAGGGGGAAGTTGAAAACCGCGCTGTATCGGGTCATGTAAAATCGGTAGAACTGGACCGTCGCGGGGATCGAAACGCCGAACAGGATCACGACGAGAGCGTGGTGCACGAAGTCGAAGACCCTGCGGACTGCGGGCGATGCCGCCTCATAGGCGATGGAAAATACGATGTTCCCGTCCGTCTTCCGGCCCGCGTAGCACGCCCCGAGCAGGATCGTCCAAAGGTAGGCGAACTGGGACAGTTCGAATGGCCAAACGAGCGGGTTTCTGAACACGTACCGCGAGACGACCTGAAGGATGAAGGCGACGAACAGCGTCATGAACGCCAGAGCGGGAACGTAAAGCTCGATGAGGTCCATCGCCTTGCGGAACAATTTCATGCTCTTTTCCATGGTTTCACTCCGAGCGGGAGGACCGACATATCGGACCTCCCGCAGACGATTTACTCAATACGGCAGGTTCTTGATCTTCTGATAGAGGGTGAGGTCCCAATCCTTGGTCAACTGCTGGTTTCCAAGGTAGGCCTTCTCGGTCGCGGCCATGAACGCCTTCACGTCGGGATTGATGATTTTGAGCCCCTTCGATCGGAAGAACTCCACGTCCTTCTTTTCGCTGTCCAGGTTGGCGGCGTCGTTCCATGCCGTGATTTCCCTTATCGCCGCGTTCATGATCCTGCGCTGCTCGTCCGAGAGCGACTGCCACTTCTTCTCGTTGATGCCGACGCACATGGGCTCGATCACATGGCCGGTGAGCACGATCATCTTGGTCACCTCGTACCACTTCTGCGCCCTGGTGGTCGGCAGCGGATTCTCCTGACCGTCGATGGCGCCGGTCTGGAGGCCCTGATAGACTTCCGCGAAGGCCATGGGCGTGGGATTGGCTCCCAAGGCCTTGCCCATGTAAAGCCATGCGGGGGAGTTCGGCATGCGGAGGTTGACGCCGGCGAGATCGGCGGGCGTCGTCACGTCGCGACCGATATCGCGCAGGTTGAGGTTTCGGGAGCCGCAGTAAAGGGCCGTCAGCCACCGGACGTTCAGTTTCTTCGCCACGTCCTCTACGACGGCCTGGCCGATCTCTCCGTCCATGACAGCCCGCATGTGCTTTTGATCCTTGAAGATGTACGCCGCGGTGAACATGGTAAGATAGGGGAGCTGCTTGGAAACGAGGAAGGGCGTGCTGAACATCATGTCGAGGGTTCCGCGGGCGACCGCGTCGACCTCCCCTTCCTGGGTCATCAGGCTGCCGTTATCGTGGATCTCGATGAGCAGATTCCCGTTCGACGCCTTTTCTGCCTTTTCCTTGAACATGTACATCGCCTTGACGTAGTTCACGTCCGCGGAAGCCTGCGTGGAAAATACGAGCTTGACTTGCTTGTTTCCCTTTTCCCCCTGCCCGCCGGCGAACAACGGCATGACGCACAGCATGACGACGAGGATGAATACGAGCCCCTTGTGAGTTTTCATAGGTAATCCCTCCGTTATTTTTCAGGGCCTTCGGCCCTGGACTTCCCGCAATATGGCGCTCACCTTGCGCGCTCCGCTCAGAATGTGAAGGTAATCGGTGCCCGCACTGATGAAATTGATCCCCTTCCCGTGCCAGTAGCGGAGAACCTCGGGATCGTCGCTTCCCGTGGAGACGCCGACCGATTTTCCCGCCTTCTTGAGAATCGCCACGGCCCGATCGATGAGGTCGCTGGTATGCTTCTCGAAAACCCGGTTGAGTTCCCCGATCGATCCCGAGAGGTCGCAGGGCCCGAATATGAAGCAATCGACCCACGGATTCTTCGCCATCTGTTCGAGGTTCTCCACCGCCTTCGCCGTTTCGATTTGAACGCATCTCACCATCTCCAGGCTGCCCTTCGCGATGTATTCGTCCGCACTGTCGGCCCCGTAGCGGACCGCTCGCATGGGCCCGAAGCCCCGGTTTCCCAGCGGGGGATAGAGCGTGCATTTCATCGCCTGGTCGAGTTCCTCGACCGTACTGACCACCGGGAAGATGATACCGTTCGGCCCCATCTCCAAAACCCGCTTGGCGAGGATCGGATCGTTCCAGGGGATGCGCACCAAGGAGTTCACGTCAGCCGCCTTGGCCGCGATGAGGTGCTGCTGAAGGATGTGATAGTCGACAGCAGTGTGTTCCGTATCAACCCAGATGAAATCGTAATCCGCGGAACCGCAGATTTCGGTGATGCAAATGTCGGCCAGGGAAACATGCATGCCGGCAACCGGTTCTCGTTTCTTGAGTTTTTCTTTCAAACGTGTCATGAAGCCTCCATAATCAATCCCGATAGCTGTAATACAACCTTACTATAATACTGCTTTTCAACTTAGTAAAGAAAAATTCTCAAAAAATCGCTTCCCTGCAGGAACTTTTGAAAAAACCCCAGCATAGCTCCGAAAAACGGGGAGGACGAGATGTTGACTATATAGTTATTTTTATATATTTTAATTCAAACATTGGAAGGAGAGTCTCATGAACATAACGGTCGAACCACGCCGCTGTCCCCAGAACCATCCCTGCCCGGTCGTACGGATCTGCCCGGTCAACGCTATCTCGCAGAACGGATTCGCGGCACCTACTATCGACAAGTCCAAGTGCACGAATTGCGGAAAATGCGTACGGTTCTGCGCGTACGGTGCCTTTCATACATGACGAAGGCGAACGGCCGCGGTCCCGCGGAGGGACTGCGGCCGCATCCTCATTCAGACCTCTCCGATCCTCAGAAGACGTAATTCGGATCGGTTATCATTCCCGTGCCACGATCGGATCCATCCAGGATCTTCCTGAATTCCTCGGCGCTCAGATACGAAGGCCTGTACGTGCCTCCGTTCCGATCCAGCTGACGCTGGAAGGCGCGCAGATGGTTGCGGGATCCCTTTTCGAGATTGAGAAGAAGTACGCGGACGTCCGCGTTGCCCGACGATGCGAGAACATCCCGAACGTCCCTGATGTCCAGTTCCTCGATGAGAAGGCCGACGGAAATCGCCTCGACGAGCGAAGCGGAGCCCCGGGCCGTCAGATCGGCGTAGAGCCGGGCGAATTCCTCGCCGGAGAAGACTCCCCTGCGGTCGTCCTTCACCGGATCGACGAGCCCGTACTTGTCGAGCAGGACTTTGACGAAGCCCATGTGTTTCGTCTCGCTCGCTTCGATGTTCGCGAAGACTCGGGTTCCCCATTTCTCCGCGAGAAAGGCGTACACGTCTCGGGCGAGCTTTTCCTCCTCCCGCAGCTTCAGAAGACCGTTCTTCTCCGCCTCGCTCAGGGCACCGCCGGGAAGTTTCTTCGCCGTAACGCTGAATGCCTCGGCGTCCGGCTCGAATCCGATCTCTTCTCCGGCGCCCTTGGCGTCGCCCTTCATGCTTTCGGCCGCCCCGCTTGCGTAGCAGCCCGCCGCGCTCAAGGCGAGGAAGGCCGCGACGATACCGATGATCTTGTTCATGTTTCCTCCAAATAAAATTTCGTATAGATCGCATTACTTATATAGCATTTTTCATGCCAAGAAATTCGGTCCGAACGGCCCAGATCCGTCGGCATTCCTGGCAAACTTTGCCGCGTCCCGGAAAAAACGGGAAAATTGTTCTCAACCTCGAATCGTTGAAACACCAGGCCCGTTGCCCGCGGCCGCGAGGGAGAGTAGAATGCCGGGCGGAGGCGATCATGGAAGCGAATTGGAAGATAACGGTTCTCGTGAACAACTACACCCGAGGTGATACCTTCCGGGCGGAGCACGGACTCTCCCTGCTCCTCGAAGACGGGGCTGCAGGTCCCTCGATCCTCCTCGACGCGGGGGCGAGCGGCGACGTCCTCCTGCACAACGCGAGGCTTCTCGGCGTAGACTGGAACAGGCTCCAGGCGGTCGTCCTGAGCCACGGCCACTGGGACCATGCGGGAGGGCTCGAGGCTCTGTACGCGGAGCTGGACCGCCCGGTGCCCCTCATCCACCATCCCGACGCCTTCCTGCCGAAAGCCTCCTCATCCCCGGCCTTCCATTCCATCGGGACCCCGTTCCCCTCCTCGGAGAAGGCGGTCCCCTTCCCCGCGCGGAACGACATCGAGCTCGCGGACGACCTCTGGATCACCGGTGAGATTCCGCGCACGGAGGAGACGGACCGGGAGGCGAGCGCCGGTTTCTACCGGAGCAAGGACGGCGTCTTCCAGCCGGATCCTGTTCCGGACGACCGCTCCGTCGTGATCGGAAAGCCCGGAAGAGGATTCTTCCTCGTGACCGGCTGTTGCCATTCGGGCCTCGTGAACACCCTGAATTACGTGAAGGAGAAATCGGCGGACAAGAAGACGCTCGGCATCATCGGAGGCATCCACACGATCGGGGCCTCGGCCGAACGACTTGCATCCACCATCCGGAAACTGAAGGAGGAAGCGCCCGAGTTCATCGCGCCGATCCACTGTTCCGGAGCGAGGGAGGCCGCGATCCTCTTCCGCGAACTCGGCGAAGACGTCGTTATCTTTCCTGCGGTCGGCGATTCCTTCACGGTTTGATCCGGACCGGCGGTTCGTCGCTCCCGGACGCGGGCCGCGGATTCAGGCCCCGGGCCCCAAGGGGAATTCCAGGACGCAGCGGGTCCCGCCGTCGCAGGCGAGCGAGAACGCACCGCCGAGCTGGTCCGCAAGGGACCGCACCAGGTTCAACCCGAATCCGCTTTCCTTAGCGCCGGACTCGGCCGTTGAAAAACCGACGCCGTTGTCGGACACTTCGAGTATCCCGCTCGCACCGTTCCGTCTCAGAACGACTTCTATCCTTCCCTTTCGGCCGTCGGGGAAGGCGTACTTGGCCGCGTTGGTGAGGAGCTCCGCGAGGATGATGCCCACGGCCGAGGCGTTCTTCACGGTATAAACCAACGGCTCGAGGCGCTTGGCCACGACGACGTCCTTCGCCATTCCAGCGGCCGAATCCGCGATGCGATCGCAATACTCGTCGAGCCGCACGTCCTTGACGGTCTCCGAGACGTAAAGAAGGGAATAAAGCTCGGACAAGGCCCCTACTCGGGCGAGGACGTGTTCGAGCGTCGATTTCGCCTCCTCCGAGGTCGAGTTCATCGAAGCTATGTTGATCAGGCCGTGGATCATGGCGAAGCTGTTCTTCACCCGATGCTGCAGCTCCTTGAGCAGCTCCTGTTTCTCGTCGAGGGTCCTCCGGAGCGACAGTTCAGCGTCCCTTCGGCCGGTGAGGTCCTGCACGATGGCGACGAATTTACGGTCCTCCGCCTTGTACGCGTTCACGAAGAAATACCTTCCCATTTCCTCCGAGCCGCCCTCGAAGTCCGCCGGCCTGCCGGTCCGGACGACCTCCTCGAGGTTTTCGTAGAACGGCGCGCGCTCGAGGCCCGGAATGATTTCGGTGATCCGCCTTCCGATGACTCCGTCGAGACTCGACTGCGTGAACGCGCAGAACGCCGGATTGGCGGCGAGAACCAGGTAATCGCCGTCGACGATCTCTCCGATGAGAATGCCGGAGCCTGCGCGCTCGAAAAGGGACCTGTAGCGCTTCTCGCTCTCCGCGATCCGTAGGATGTCGAGCTCGCGCAGGATGAAGAGATAGAGGATCGGGAGAAGATAGGTGATGACGAAGAACGTCACGTATGAAACGGATTGAACGGCATCGGATGTCTGCAGGACGAGGTTCCCGCCTCGGACGATCGCGTAGATGCAGCGGACCGCCATGACGACCGAGAGGATGAGAAGCAGCCTTCCGGCATATATCTGCATCCTGTTCATTGCGCCGTGAAAGTTCAGGCAGACTCCGGCGACCGCCAATTGGAGGAAAAGGATGGCCGACATGACGACTACCCACATGTTCGGCCCGAAAGGCAGCGCTGCGGCGAAGACCAAGGTGAAGATCCCCGAGACGACGTTCGTTACGATGAATCCCCGCCCGTCGAAACCACGAACGGCGAACACCAGAACATAAATCTCGTACGACAGCCCGAACAGGAGAAGGGCGTTGGAAAGCCCGACGAACGGGAGAGACGAAAAAAACGGGCGGTTCGCGAACAGGAAGAACGCGATGCAGAGTAAGGACTCCGCGACGAAGAGGAGCCGCTTGTTACCCCGAGGACCCGGATAGATCCTGAAGTAGATAAAGAATATGACGATGATGATGAGGTTTCCGAACGAGGAGACGAGGAAGAGCGTTTTGACATCGATCGTGAACACGTTCCTTCCCCCGACTTTTTTTCTATTGGACCTGTTTCCATTGTAATCCAACCGGGCCCCGTTTGTCTGCAATCACGCGAAAAGCGGCATGGGAACGGCTCGTTCCCATGCCTTGACACGACGAGGACTGCGCGTATATCCTGTTCCCAGATTTTCAGGGCCAGGTGAGTCCCGCGATTCGCGGGATGATTCCTGACCGGCGGTGACAGCCCGCGACTCTCCCGCAAGGGGACTGAACCGGTGGAATTCCGGTGCCGACGGTAAAGTCCGGAAGGAAGAAAATCGAAACGGATCGAGTTCCGATCGAACGCGCCCTGAGACCTCGTCTCAGGGTTTTTTTATAACGACGGACTCACCGAACCGCGACCTTCCTGCGAACCGACGCCCTGGAAACCGAGATTCGACTCGGAGGCGTCATGACCGACCGTACGGCTCACCCGCATGAATTCACTCCCGACGACCTTTCCTGGATGAGGCGGGCGTTCGACCTCGCGAAACTGGGCGAAGGGTCGGTCTCCCCCAATCCCATGGTCGGGGCGGTGATCGTCAAGGACGGCAGGATCGTCGGAGAGGGATTCCACCGGAGATACGGCGGAAGGCACGCCGAGGCGGAGGCGATAGGCTCCGCGACCGGGTCCCTTGCCGGAGCGACTCTCTACTGCACGCTCGAACCCTGCTGTTACACTTCGCCGGAAAAGCACCAGCCTCCATGCACCGACCTCATCGTCCGGAGCGGCTTAGGCCGCGTCGTGATAGCGAACGCGGATCCCAATCCCAAGGTGAACGGCGAGGGCGTGCGCAGGCTCCGGGAGGCGGGAATCGAGGTCGCCGCCGGCCTTCTGTCGGAGGAAGGCGAGCGGCTCAACGAAGTATTCTTCACCTGCATGCGGGAAGGCCGCCCCTTCGTGCATCTCAAGATTGCGCAATCCCTGGACGGCCGCATCGCGGCCGTGAACGGGGACTCCAGGTGGATAACCGACGAGGCGGCCCGGAAGCGCGTGCACGCGATGCGAGCGGCGAGCGACGCCGTGATCGTCGGGATCGGGACCGTGGCGGCCGACGACCCCGGCCTTACGGTCCGTGACGTTCCGGGCAGGAATCCCTTCCGCGTCGTCCTCGATTCGTCGCTCTCGGTCTCCCCGGCGGCGAGGATCTTCGACCCGAGCGACCCGGAAAGGACCCTCGTATTCTGCACGTCGGCGGCCGACCCGGAGAAGCGCGGTAGGATCGAAGCGACGGGAGCCCGGGTGTTCGAGACGGCGGCCGGAAAGAACGGCGGCGTTGATCTGCCCGAGGTCCTTCGGACGCTCCTGGGACTCGGCCTTCGTTCGGTCCTCGTGGAAGGCGGAGCCGGAGTCTTCACGTCGTTCCTGAGGGAAGGTCTCTGCGACCGGCTTTCGGTCTTCGTGGCGCCCGTCCTGATCGGGAAGGGGATCGAGGCGGTCGGCGATCTGGGCGTCGAATTCGTGAAGCATGCGAAGAGGCTCACAGAAGTGGAGATAGAAACCATAGGAGACCAGGTCCTCGTCAGGGGCCGGCTCCGCAAGGCGGCTGAGGAGGAAAACAATGTTCACGGGCATCGTTGAGGAAGTGGGAACGATCAGGAGCGTGGACGGGCGGGGGGAAAAAGCCCGCCTCGTCGTCGAGGCGGAGATCGTCCTCGAGGGCACGAAGACCGGCGATTCCATCAACGTGGAAGGCGTCTGCCAGACGGTGACCGAGATCGGATCGGATTTTTTCGCCGTGGACACGCTCGCGGAGAGCCTGAAGAAGACCACGCTCGGAAGGCTTAAGGCAGGATCGCCGGTGAACCTCGAACGCGCGCTCCGTCCCGATTCGCGCATGGGGGGCCATTTCGTGCAGGGACACGTGAGCGCGGCCTGTCCCATCCGAGAAATTCGGAGAACGAGAGACAACATCTACCTCGTCGTGGGCTTCCCGGACGACCTCCTCCGCTACTGCGTCCGGGAGGGTTCGATAGCGCTCGACGGCATAAGCCTCACCGTTTCGGCGATCGAGGGCGATGCGATCACGGCGAATATCATCCCCGTCACCTGGGAAAGGACCAGCCTCCGCGCAAAGAAGGCGGGGGACTTCATGAACGCGGAAGTCGACGTCATCGGAAGGTACGTGGAGCGGCTTCTTGCGCTCGGCGCTTCCGGCAAAGGACTGACCGCGGACCGCATGAAAGAGCTCGGTTATTAGGGAGAACGTCATGAATACAAGGTACGCCTCCGTGGAGGAGGCCGTCGAAGACATCAGAAACGGAAGGATGCTCATCGTGGTGGACGACCAGGACAGGGAGAACGAGGGCGACCTCGTCATGGCCGCGGAGAAGGTCACCCCTGAAGCGGTCAACTTCATGGCCAGGAACGCCCGAGGCCTGCTCTGTCAGGCGATCACGCCCGAGCGGGCCCGAGAGCTCGACCTCAAGGCCATGGTCCCGGCGAACACGTCGCTGCACGGGACGGCCTTCACCGTGAGCGTCGACGCGAAAAAGGGCACGACGACCGGGATCTCCGCCTTCGATCGCGCGGCCACCGTAAAGGCGATCATCGACCCCGCGACCGAACCGGAGGACCTGCTCAGGCCCGGCCACGTCTTCCCGCTCGTCGCCAAGGAGGGCGGAGTGCTCAGCAGAAGGGGCCACACGGAGACCGCGGCCGATCTCGCCGCGCTCGCCGGACTCGCGCCTTCCGGCATCCTCTGCGAGATCCTCGACGACGACGGGACCATGGCCAGGCTTCCACGCCTCGAACGGCTCGCCGAGGAATTCGATCTCAGGATCGTGACCGTCGAGGATCTCGTGCGCTGGCGCACGGAAAAGGAGGCTTCCCTGGTCCGCAGGGAGGCCGAGAGTTCGCTCGCCACGGAGGAAGGCAACTTCCGCGTCTACGTCTACGACAATCCGAGGAACGCCGACATGCCCCACCTCGCCCTCGTCTCGGAAAAGGCCTTCGACAAGGACAAGGCCCTGGTCCGCGTCCATTCCGAATGCTTCACGGGCGAGACCCTCTTCTCGCGGAGATGCGACTGCGGGCCCCAGCTCAGGACCGCCATGAGGAGGATCGCCGAGGAGGGAGGCGTCCTCGTCTACCTCCGCCAGGAAGGAAGGGGGATAGGACTCGCCCAGAAGATCCGGGCCTACGCGCTCCAGGACGCCGGCTTCGACACCTACGAGGCGAACGTCCACCTCGGCTTCAGGCCGGACGAGCGGGATTTCTCGGTGGCGGCCGGCATCCTCAAGGACCTCGGGGTCACGGGGATCAGGCTCATGACCAACAACCCGGAAAAGATCGAGGCGCTCAAGAGCTCGGGGATCGGGATAGTCGAGCGGGTCGGGCTCGAGATGAAACCCACCAAGGCCAACAGGGACTACCTCGCGGCGAAAAAATCGCGCTTCGGGCATCTGCTCGAATACGTCTGAAAGGAAGGACAAGATGTACAGAGAAATTTCCGGAAAACTGGACGCAGGCAACAGGCGCTTCGCCGTCGTGGCGAGCAGGTTCAACGACTTCATCACGGGCCGACTCGTCGAAGGCGCCATGGACTGCATCCTCAGGCACGGAGGCTCCGAGGAGAACGTGACCGTGGTCCGCGTCCCCGGCGCCTTCGAAATCCCCCTCGCGGCCTCGAAGCTCGCGAAGTCCGGACGCTACGAAGCCGTCATCTGTCTCGGCGCGGTTATCCGCGGCGCGACCCCGCACTTCGACTACGTGGCCTCGGAGGCTTCGAAGGGCATCGCCCAGGTGTCGCTGTCCACCGGAGTGCCGGTCATCTTCGGCGTACTCACGACCGAGTCGATCGAACAGGCGGTGGAAAGGGCGGGCTCGAAGAGCGGGAACAAGGGATGGGACGCCGCCATGTCCGCGATCGAGATGTGCAGCCTGCTCGAGGCGATCGGCTCTTAGCGGCCGTTCGACGTCTCCGCTCGCCTCGCGGCCGGAACGGGCTTCGTCCGCCCGGGCTACGAAGGCTCGTCCTTTTTGGCCATGACGAAAGAGAGCGTCCGGAGGATGTGCTTCTTCATGAGTTCCTCGGCCCTGGGGCCGTCCCCGTCCGAGATCGCGCTGAAGACTTCGTAGTGTTCCTTGAAGCCCCGTTTCGCCTCCTCGCGATCGGCGAGCGCACGTTGGCGGAACTTGAGGTCGAAGGTCCGGATCACGTCGATGAGCCTGCCGATGTAGGGATTCCTTCCCGCTTCGTGGATCAGCCTGTGGAACCGCGTGTTCGCCTCCGCCAGCTTCGAGAGGCTTCCTTTCTCCGTCCGCTCCCGCATGAGTTCGATCTGTTCCCGGAGGCCCGCGAGGACCGGTTCGTCGGCCTTTTCCGCCGCGAATCGGGCCGCGAGACCCTCCAGATAGGCGCGGATGATGGTGTTCTCCTCCATGCTCGACGAGAAGAATTCGCTGACGTAGGTCCCTTTTCTCGGCAGGATCTCCACGACTCCCTCCAGGGAGAGCCTGTGGAGCGCGCGTTTCACGGTCGTGGTGCTCACGCCCATCCCGATCGAGAGCTCGCGCTCGCTGATCCTGCTGCCGGGCCCGATCTCGCCGCCGACGATCGCCGCCTTGATCTTCTCGTAGGCCGCGTCGCTCAGCGACATCAGTTCTTCGTCGGTGAATTGAAGCTTGCCGTTCTTTTTCATGCCGGTAACACCTATGGGATCCGTGCATCCCCTCTCGGATCATTGTACCGCCGCCGGGCGTGCTTGGGAAGCGGTTTCGGAAAATCGGCCCCTCACCGCGCCTTGCACGGGACCGGGGCCTCGAGGTTTCGGAAGAAAGATCCGATCAGGCTTTCGCCGATTTCCCCTCCCTGCTCCACTTCACGATATTGTTGACCAGCGACCAGAGGAGGTAGAGCATGGCGACGGCGATGAATCCGCAGGATATGGGTTCCTTAAGGAACATCGTGAAGTCGCCGCCGCTGTACTGCATTCCCCGGAGGAAATTCGTCTCCACCATGGGGCCGAGAATGAAGCCCAGGATGATGGGTGGAAGCGGGAACTCGAACTTTTCGAGAAGGTATCCGATGAGACCGAACATCAGGAGGCCCCAGGCGTCGAATACGCGGCTGTTCACGCCGAAGGCTCCCACGACGCAGAGCGTCAGAACGATGGGGAGGAGGATGTATTTCGGAATCCTGAGCAGCTTGATGAAGATCCTCATGCCGTAGAACTCCATGAACAGCATGAGGAAGCTGCAGATGATGAGCGCGGCGAAGATCGAGTACACCACGTCGGGATGGTCGGTGAAGAGGAGCGGTCCCGGGGAAAGGCCGTGGATCATGAAGCCGCCGATGAGCATGGCCGTGACCGCGTCCCCGGGGATGCCCAGGCTGAGAAGGGGCACCATGGCGCCGCCTATGGAGGCGTTGTTGGCCGTTTCCGACGCCACGATTCCGTCCATGATTCCGGTTCCGAACTTCTCGGGGTGCTTCGAGGCCTTCTTGATGGCCACGTAGGCGAGGATGTTCGACGTCCCTCCTCCGATGCCCGGCAGGATGCCGATGGCGGTCCCGATCACCGACGCGATGAAGAAGTTCTTCGTCTGGCCCAGGAATTCCCTCATGGAGAAGCCGAAGCCCTTGATCTTCACGGGAGCGACATCCGCCTGCGACGGCTCCTCCTTCGATTCCGCGGATTTCAGGATCTCGGAAACCGCGTAGAGACCCACGAGCGCGGGAAGCAGGTCGAAGCCGTTCGTGAGCTGGTTGATCCCGAAGGTGAATCTCGGAAAGCCGTGAATCGGCGACACGCCCACGCTCGCGAGCGCCATGCCGATGAAGCCGCTCACGAACCCCTTGATGAGGGATTTCCCCGCGAGGGCCGAGATGAAGGTGAGGGCGAAGAAGGCGAGCGAGAAGTATTCGTAGGGACCGAATTTCAGGGCGATCTCGGCGAGAGGAGGCGCGACGAAGACGAGGACCGCGATGCTGAATATGGTGCCCAGGAAGGAGAACACGATCCCGGTTCCGAGCGCCCGTCCCGCCTCGCCGTTCTTCGCCATGGGCGCCCCGTCGAAGGTCGTGGCTATCGAGGACGGGGTTCCCGGGATGTTTATGAGGATCGCCGAAATGAGCCCCCCGGAGATCCCCCCGATGTAGAGGGCCACGAGGAGGGCGAAGCCGGAAATCGGCCCCATCCCGAAGCTGAAGGGCAGGCAGAGCGCGACCGCCATGGTCGCCGTCAGCCCCGGCAGCGCGCCGAAAACGATGCCGATCCCGACGCCGAGGACCATGATCAGAATGTTCTGAGCCGTCATCAGCTGCATGAACGCGTCGAAAAAATACGTAAGCATGTGATATGCTCCTCTTCCCTCAGCCGAGAATTCCCGCCGGCAGCATCAGCAGGAAAAATTCGGTGAAGATGAAATACACCGCCGCCGCGAAGACGGCTGACAGCCCCCCGTACAGGAGGATGCTCCGTTTCGTGAGAGCGTGCGGGCTCAGCAAGGAGATCTGCAGGGTGAGGTACAGGAACGTGGTCAGGATAAAACCAAGGATGTCCAGCAGGGCGATGTAGGCTACGATGAAAAGCAGGGTGACGAGAACGGTCTTGGTCTGTTTTTTTTCTCCGGATCGGGAAGTCTCGGAGACGGGCCCCGAGGTTCCGCGCTTTTTCACCAGCGCGTACAAGTCGAAGAAGAAAAGCAGAGCGCAGAGCGCGACGACGATGACCGCGATGAGCATGGGATAGAAGTCGGGGCCGAAGGCTGCGCGGGCAATGGCCTTCTTTCCGATTCCTCGGGCCGCGAAAAAATAGGAGACGAAGATCGCTCCGATGACCACCTCGACGACGAGATGTTTCAGGCGCGAAAGGGTACGCGGAACGGAAGACATGAGGCATCCCTCCTACGAGCGCGGTCCGAGGTCGTGCCCCGGGCCGCGCCATGAAAATCGCTAGTGGCCTTTCCGAAAAACACCGAATCGAGCCGAGCGAAGATCTCGAATCCCGAGCCTTCGGGATTCTCGAACATCGGCTCGGCCGGAACGGCTTCGAAAGAACCTCACTTTATCTTCATCTTGTCCTTGTGCTTCATGACCATGTTCCGCTCGTCGGTGTAGAACTTCACCGCTTCCTCGGCGGGGAGGAAGAAGGGCGTCATGTCGTAAGCCTTGGCGATGTCGGCGGCGTAGTCCTTGTTTCCCTTGCAGACCTTTTCGACGGCCGCGCCGAACTTCGCGATGATGCCCTTGGGAGTCCCCTTGGGGAAGGCGAAGAAGTAGGGAATCGGAAGAACGACGTCGTAGCCCTGTTCGATCGCGGTCGGGATGTCCGGGAACCTTTCGTTCCTCTTGTCCATGACCATGGCGAGGGCGCGGAAGTCGCCCTTTGCGAGATAGGGCTTCACGGTGCCGTAGGGATTCGGGATGACGTCCACGTGGCCGCCGCGAAGCGCCGCGATCCTGTCGGCGGATCCGCCCGCGTCGACGATGTTCAGGCTGGCTCCGGCAGCGTTCAGGAGAAGTCCTTCGAGATAAGTCGTGGCCCCGGTGTTGCCGGCGAATCGGATCTTGCCGGGGTTCGCCTTGGAATCCTCCACGAGGTCCTTCAAGGTCTTGTACTTCGAGTCCTTGGTGACCGTGAAGATGTCGCCCGGGTTCATGGCTGCGATGCACGCCATGTCCAAGGCGTCGAAACCGTATTCGGCGACCCCGCTCACCTCGTTGATGAGGACGGCGGCATGGTAGAACAGGACCGTGTATCCGTCGGGATTCGCGTCCTTGACCTTCCGGCTGCCGAGCGTGCCGCCGTTGCCGTCGATGTTGACGATGACGAGAGGCTGTCCCAGCTCCTTTTCCAGGTATTTGGCGTAGACACGGGCGTTGAAATCGGTATCCCCGCCCGGTTTGAAGGGAACGACGATCTGGATCGTCTTCTTCGGCCAAGAGTTCTCAGGCTTGGCGTTTTCCTTTTGTCCCGACGCGAAGGCGGCGGCACCCAGGAGGATGCCGACGGCCACGAACGCCGCGAACAGGACCTTAGCTCTAGCAAACATGTAGTCCTCCTCGACAATGTTGATATTCCAGGCGGGCGTCCTCTCCCGAACGCTCCGGCCTTCGATGCAGTGTTCAGCGATACGAGGCGAAGTCTACGCCCGTATCCTCCCCGACGTTCCGGAGGTCGGTCGCCGTCGCGTCCGAAAGATAGACGCCCTCCTTGCGGGATTCCAGGGTTTTCAGGTACTCGATTTCCCCCGGCATGTAGATCCGATCGACCCCGTCCGCCCTCGGGCAGTCGTGCACCGTCCTCACGTATTCGTCCATGACCGAGAGGAATTCCTTCGGCTTCATGAGGGCCGCGATGTCGATCGCTCCGAAGACATGTCCGATGCCCTGCGGAGCCTCCGTGCCCGAATACAGGTGCCCGACACCGGTGAGCCATTTCGACCCGGAGAGGACCCCGCAGAGCACGTCGATGACGAGGGCCAGCCCCGAGCCTTTCGCGCCGCCCATGGGCGTGAGCAGGCCCTTCAGCGCGACCTCCGGATCCAGGGTTTCCTTTCCGTCAGCGTCGAGGGCCCAGCCCGCGGGGAGCTGCTTCTTCTTCTGCGCGTACAGGATGATCTTCCCCCGCGCGACGAGGCTGCTCGCCATGTCGATGACGACGGGCATGCCGCTCTTCGTGGGGATGGCGATCGAAAGGGGGCTCGTTCCGACCAGAGCCTTTTTCCCTCCCCAGGGCGCCATCGTGGGATTCGCGTTGCTGAACGCGAACCCTACGAGGTTCTTGCCGATGCCCATCATGGAGTAGAAGGCCGTGACGCCGAAATGGTTGGAATTGCCCACGAAGGCGAGGCCGATTCCGTGCTCTTTCGCAGCCGCGACGGCCGTCTTCGCGCCGAAATAGCCCCCGACCGGGCCGAGCGCGTTGCGGGCGTCTATCCGGCAAAGCCCTCCGACCCGGGAGACGACTTCCGGTTCGGCCTTCGGATCGATCCCGCCCGCCTTGATCCGTTTCACGTAGATGGAAAGCTTGGACACTCCGTGGGACTCGATCCCGCGCGCGTCGGCGAAGACCAGCACCTCGGAGGCCTCGTCGGCCCGCTTTTTCTTCAATCCGGACTTCCGGAGGACGGCGGAGGAGAAAGCCTTCAGTTTCGCTTCGTCGATTCTCATTCGCTTTTCCTATTTCAAGAGGCCCATTTCCGAGAGGATTTTCTTGAGCTGTTCCTTCTCGGCGTCGCTCATGGGGCCGACGGGGTCGAAGCAGGGACCGGCCTCGATGCCGAGGAGCTCGAGCGCCTCCTTGATGACGGTCGGGAAGGTCCCGAGGTTGAACGCGATCCGGAGCGGAGCGAGCCGGAACTGGGCTTCGAGCGAGCCTTGGAGGTCCCCGGCGACGTATTTGTCGTAGATGTCCGCGCAGATCCGCGGAGCCACGTTCGCGCAGGCGGCGACGGCCCCAGCTCCGCCGTAGCAGAGGCAGGCGTGAATGAGCGTGTCCCTGCCGATCATGACCTTGAAGTTCTTGCCCTTCGTGAGCCGGATGTATTCGGCGGTGTTGGTCATGTCGCCGGTCGAGTCCTTGATCCCGACGATGTTCTTCACCTCGGAGAGCTTGGCGACGGTCGCCGGGGTTATCGTGACGCCGGTCTTCGGCAGGTTGTTGTAGAGGATGATGGGCAGCTTGGTGCTCGCCGCGATGGTCTTGTAATGCTTGACGAGCTGGTCCTGGTTCGGGCTGATGAACATCGGGGTCAGAACGGAAAGGGCGTCGACGCCGACGCCTTCGGCGATCTCCGCGAGCCGGATGGACCCCCTGGTGGTGATGTGGTTCGCCCCGGCGTAGACGGGCACTCTTCCCTTCACCTGGTCCTTGGTCACTTCGAGGATCATGCGGTATTCGTCGTCGGAGAGGCTGTAGAACTCTCCGGTGGTGCCGATCGCGAAAATTCCGTGGACTCCTCCCTTGATGAGGAATTCGATGAGCTTTCTCAGGGCCTTTTCATTGACCGTACCCTTCTTGGTGAGCGGAGTGATCATGGCGGGCAGTACGCCCTTCAGTTCGAAACTCATTTTTCGTCTCCTAGAGGTTGTGCGGGCTTCTTGTCCGCTGCGGCCATTCTTACTGATGTATCAGGCTTCTGTCAATAAGAATTTTCATGATTTTCCGCATATTCGGCGTTTTCGGGAATCGCCGAATCGGACCGGCCGGTACATCCGAATCCTGATGCCATCGGGAACTCGGGAAACGGCCGCGATTCGGACCGCAGGCTTCGAGGGAGGCTCGTAATTCGAATGCGACGTTTGCGTAGGAGGGATTTTGAGGAATGTCAGGCGTCGAACGAGGCGATTAGGGCGAGATGATGTCTTCCCAAACGACGCCTTCCCCCATCGGCACTGGCCTTCGGGCCCTCTTCCCGAGGATCAGCCCCCAGAATTCGGGGGGAAGCCCCGGCCTGAGGTTCTTCTCGGTCCGGAGAAGCGCCGTGTTCCGCTCGGTGAAGGTCCCGCCCTCGGGTATGGACGCGAGCGCGTGGACGCTCCGATTCGTCGTGGCGTAGTTCCCGGCCTCGGACGGCGCGAGGCGCTTCACGCCCGATCCCAGAACGCGGAGGACCCGCTCTTCGCCGTAGGCGCGCTCGAGGCCCTTCCTCGCCTCCCCGCCCCGGCCGGAAGCGACCGCCGCTTCGGCTTCTCGGATCTCCCGCACCATGCGGGAGAACGCCTCGGGCGCGAGCGCAATGGGATCGTCGAGGCCGCCGCCCGCGTTCGACAGCGTGAAGTGCTTCTCAACCGCCGCGGCCCCTTCCAGGACGGCGAGCGCCGGGACGAGAACCGGGTCGAGGGAGTGGTCCGAAATCCCCACGGGGACGCCGAAGATCGCGCTCAGGCTCGCCATCACCCTGAGGTTGTACTCCTCCTCGGGCGCAGGATAGGACGTGACGCAGTGAAGCAACGTCACCCGGTTCCCGCCACCCGAGCGGGCGAACCGGGCGAGGGCGGCCTCGATGTCGCCGAGGGTGGATACGCCCGTGGACAGGAACGCGGGCTTCCCCGTGCCGGCGACCTCGTCGAGCAGGGGATAATGGTTGAGCTCCGGCGAGGCTATCTTGTAGGCTTCGACCCCGAGCCTCGCGAGCATGCGGGCGCTTTCGACGCCGAAGGGCGAGCAGAGGAAGCTCATCCCCCGGGATTCCGTCAGGGCCTTGAGCTCGGCGTAGAAATCGAGGCCGCGTTCGAGGCCGCGGAAAACGTCGAAAAGGGGAGTGTCTCCCCCGGGAAGCCTCACCATGCCGGCGTTCTTCGGAATGATCTCGTCGGCGATGACGAGCTGGAATTTAGCGCAGTCCGCTCCGGCCTCGGCCGCGGCGTCGATGAGGTCGCGGGCCTTGGAAAGATCGCCCCCGTGAGAGGTTCCTATTTCCGCGATGATCGTCGTTTTCATGCCGGTTCCGCGGGCTCCATGGTCTTGGAAGCCATCTTCAGGGAAACGGCGGTCCCGCGGTCGCGGGCGATCGCGAGCTTGGCCTGGAGCTGATCCGCCAAGGTCCTCACCAGGACGATGCCGAGGCTCCCTTCCTTGCCGTCCACGTAAGCCTCCGGAATCCCGACACCGTCGTCAGCGACGGAGAAGAGGACCTTGTCCTCCTCTTTTACGAGATCGATCCTCACCGTCCCTTCCCTGCCGTCGGGGAAGGCGTGCTTGATGGTGTTCGTGAGAAGCTCGTTCAGGATGAAACCGAGAGGAACAGCATGCTTGAGGTCCGTATGGACCTCGTCGATGCGCGTTTCGATCGTGATGTGGGGAAGGTGGGAATAAGCCGAACGGATCGCGGACACCAGAGCTTCGATATAGGTCTTCAGCTCCACCGTCCTGAGATCCTGGGCCCGGTACAGCTGCTCGTAAATCAAGGTCAGGCTTCCGACGCGACCTTTCGCGTCGGACAGGGCGGTCTTGATCGTCGGGTTGTCGCTGCGCATGGCCTGGAGCGAGAGAAGGCTCTCGATCATCGAGAGGTTGTTCTTCACCCTGTGCTGAAGCTCGCGGAAAAGGAGATCCTTCTCCTCCAGCGCCTTCCTGAGCCTTTCCTCGTTTTTCTTCAGGATCTGCTCCAAGCGAAGCCTCCGTTCGCTGAAGCGGCAGCTCATGTTTCCGGCGAAGAGGCCGCCTCCGAGGACTATGAAGAGGAAAAGCGCCACATGCGGGTCCTCCGGAGAAAAAGCCGAGGAGAGGGGAGAGCCCTGAAGATAAGAGGCCAGAAAACAGAACATCAGCCACAAGAAAAGAAAGACTGCGACAGAGGAAAAAAGAATTGGGAGATTGAGCCTTTCGTACTCGTGCCGGGGCAGTCCCATGAAGGCGCGGATCCGCGGCAGCCGGAGCAGGGAATCCGACACGATGAGCGACTCGAAACCGTTGAGAACGCTCGAAAAAACGAGCCCGAAGGCGGCCCCCGCGTCCTGACGACCCGTCCCGCCCTTCAGGCCGATCGATGCGGCGAGATCGACCAACAAGGGAAAGGACAGGAGTATCAACGCCGACTCGGCGAGGCCGAAGTAGAGTTGGATCATATAGGCGTCGAAACGGATGCTCTTCTCGCCGTCTCTTCGCCGATCGGCCGCCCAGCCGTGAACCAGGAACAGAGACGAAAGAAGAAGTGCTCCTGTCATCGATTCCCACCCGGCCTCCGATAAGCGGACGAGGGGGAAGAGAGCGCCCGCGAAGGCGGCGATCCATGCGTACCTCGACCCGTAGGCGAGGACTATCATGAAGGGAAAGACCCAATACCAATGGAGATAGATGCCTTGTCCGGGAAAGTGTATCGTCACCGTCGCAAAGCTCCCCGCGAATCCTGCAACACAGAACAGCAGGGAAACCATGAGCTTTTTCATCGATTCCTTCTGCATAAAATATCGGTAGAAAAACCGTTATCTTTCACATTATGTATATATTGGTGTTTTTTGCAAATTTCAGCGGAATTAAATTTGGGGATTTCTCATGGAATCGCGGACCGAAAAACGTTACGAGCGGGAGACGGTGGGTTTCTATCGGGGCGGAGACGGGCCGGGCATCGAAGGATTATCGCCGCTTTGCCCTTGCAGATGTTCCCCGCGATAGATTCAGCGGGATCTCCCGAGATCCATGGGAATCCCCGACTTCCGGCCGTCCCCCGCTCAGCAGTCCGCGTACATCACTTGGTTGGTCCCGGTGCCTGCCACGGCGACGAAGCGCCCGTTGCAGTAGGCCGCCGGGCATTATCGCGGCCCGATGCGGTCGAAGCCGGTATAGGGCACGAGTTTCGGAGGAATCCGCACGGAACCGTCGGCCTGCTGGAAGTTCTCGAGAACCGCGATCACGCCCCGGGAAAGGGCGATGGCCGTTCCGTTCAGCATGTGGACGAACCGGGTCTTGCCCTCGTCCTTGAACCGCACGCCCAGCCTGCGGGACTGGTAGTCCGTGCAGTTCGACGTGCTCGTGACCTCGCCCCACTCGCCGCCTTCGCCTCGGCCGGGCATCCAGGCCTCGATGTCGAACTTGCGGTAGGCAGGGGCCCCGAGATCGCCGGTGCAGGTGTCGACGACCCGGTAAGGTACGTCGAGACCGGTGAAGATTTCCTCCTCGATCGCGAGGAGCCTGTCGTGCCAGGCGTCGGAGTCCTCGGGCAGGCAGTAGACGAACATCTCCACCTTCGAGAACTGATGGACCCGGTAGAGTCCCTTGGAGAACTGGCCCGCAGCCCCGGCCTCGCGGCGGAAGCAGTGGGAGAGTCCGGCCATCTTGATGGGAAGCTTGTCCTTTTCGAGGACCTTGTCCGCGTGGTAGCCGCCGAGGGTGATTTCCGCCGTACCGACGAGGCAGGTGCCCGTCCCCTCCAGGGTGTAGATGTTGCTCTCCGCGCCGCGGGGATTGAAGCCGATGCCTTCGACGACCTCCTCCTTGGCGATGTCGGGAGTTATGGTGAGCGTGAAGCCGTGCTTCGCGAGGATGTCGAGGGCGTAGCGCGTCAGCGCGAGCTCGAGGAAGACCGCCTCGTTCTTGAGGTAGTAGAACTTCGTGCCCGAGACCTTGGTAGCCGTATCGAAATCGATGAGGTCGAGCTTTTCGCCCAGCTGGACGTGATCGAGGGGCTTGAAGCCGAAGGACGGGACCTTCCCCACCCGTTTGATCTCGGTATTGTCCTTGTCTTCCTTGCCGACGGGCGCGGAAGGATGGGCCATGTTCGGGATCCTGTTCGCCTCGGCGGCGAGGGTCTTTTCCTTCCCCTCGAGCGCCTCCTCTTTCTCCGCGATGGAGACCTTGAGGCCCTTGCCTTCCTCTATGAGGGCGTTCCTCTCCTCGGGGGAGAGCTTCGCCTTCATCTTCGCGGCGTTCTCGTTCCGTCTCATCCTGAGCGCGTCCAGTTCCTGGATGAGAGCGTTCCGCTCGTCGTAGAGCCTGGCGACGAGATCGGCGTCCGCCTGCATGTTGCGGTTCCTGATGTTGAGCCTTACGGCCTCGAGGTTTTCCTTGAGGAATTTGAGATCGATCATGGTGCGTCGATCATAGCCCGTTTGACCTGCCCGAGGCAAGCGCGGGGCGCCGGAAAGCCTCTATTGTATGCCCTGGGCCTTGAGGACCTCCGCGGTCAGGTTCGGCGAATCGTCGAAGGCGACCTTGAGAGCGCGATTCGATTCCACGAGCCTGTAATACGTGCCGCCTCGCAAAAGCTGCATCAAGGTCCCCGGATTGTATCCCGGCTTGAAGATCCCGATGTACGCGATTCCCGGCTTCAACGCGACCCATTTAGGGCCTTCATGGAGCCTCCCGTTGAAGGCGAGGAAATCACCCTTTTTGTATCTCGCGTTGTCTGCGTTGTATTTGGCGACGTCGTAGGTAAGGTAGGTGATCGTTTCATCGTCGTCCAGATAGAAAAAAGCGAGCTTGGCGGCTTGCTTATCCTCCGCCCTGATGTCATTTGCGAACTGCACCTGCGTCGAGCGCGTCGCGCAGGAACCGAAAACGAGGATCGCCGAGGAAACGAGGAGAAAGATTCTTTTCATGTTTCATCTCCGAGTCGTCAATCACGCTCAACTTTTTGTACTTGAAATGAACCTGTGCGAGGCTGCATTCCCGAAAAAAGCACAAAAATACGGCGAAGGACCAGGCTTCGCTTCCGCGCGCCCGCTCATCCGCCGTCGGTGATCGTACAGGGTCTTGATCAGCCGGTAACACCGGACGGCTTTTATACTCGACCCATTTCCGTCCGAAGTCAAGTCGAAATTACTTGGTGAAAACGAGGTAGACGGCAGCCGCCGGATCATGAAACCTCGAGAACCAAGACCGACATGGGCGGAAGTCCGACCTCGATCTCGTCGTTCGAAACCTTGAAACCGTCGAACGCTTTCGGCTTGAGCGCGTCGGGACGGTCGAAGGAGTTGTGGGCGTTCATGGTCCCGGAGGAAAGAATCGATCCCGAGATCCCGGAGATCCTCCTGCCCTGCGTCACGCACCTGAGCTCGGCTCCGGTCTTAGGGTCGACGTTGCAGATGCTCACGTGGATCTTCCCGGCCCGATCGACCGAAGCCGAGGCGCTGAGCTTCGGAATCGACTCGCCCTTGAAGGCATACTCCTCGCATTCCAGAAGGGAAGGCAGGAGCGTAGCGTCCTGGTGGGCTTTGTAGAGATCGAACACGTGATAGGTCGGCGTGAGAAGCAGCTTCGCCCCCTCGGTCAGCGCCATGGCCTGAAGCACGTTGATCGTCTGCGCGATGTTGGCCATCCTGACCCTGTCGCAATGGTTGTTGAAGACGTTCAGGCTCATTCCCGCCACGAGCGCGTCCCTCATGGTGTTCTGCTGGAACAAAAAGTCGGGATTCGTTCCCGGTTCCACCTCGAACCAGGTGCCCCATTCGTCCACGACGAGGGCGACCCGCTTTTCCGGATCGTACCTGTCCATGACGGCGGAATGGAGGCTCACGAGTTCCTCGGTACGATGCGCGTTCCTGAGGATCAGGAACCAGTCCTCCTCGTCGAAGTCGAGGGCCGATCCGCGCCGCTCAGCCTTGTTTTCCCCGCTGCTGAAAAGCCTCGTGTAGTAATGGAGGGCGAGCCCGTCCATTTTGTCCCCGGCCTCCCTCATGAGGACCTCGGTCCAATGGTAATCGTCGTTCTTCGGGCCGCAGGCGATCTTGAAGATCGAGTTGTCGCCGTACTTCCTCACGTAGGTTTGATAACGCCGGTAGATGTCCGCGTAGTATTCGGCCCGCATCCTGCCGCCGCAGCCCCAGTTCTCGTTGCCGACGCCGAAATACTTAATGCCGAAGGGTTCCTTCCTTCCGTTCTTCGCACGCAGGGCCGCCATGTCGGAGTCGCCCGAGGCGTTCATGTACTCTATCCATTCCTGCATCTCCTGAATCGTGCCCGAACCTACGTTTCCGCAGATGTAGGGCTCCGCCCCGACGAGGCCGCAGAAATCGAAGAATTCATGGGTGCCGAAATGGTTGTTCTCCACGATCCCGCCCCAATGCGTATTGGTCATTCTCTTTCGCTCGGGCCGCGGACCGACTCCGTCCTTCCAGTGGTATTCGTCGGCGAAACAGCCGCCCGGCCAGCGAATCACCGGCGCCTTGAT
Organism: uncultured Spirochaetaceae bacterium; assembly: GCA_964397655.1. Taxonomy (GTDB): domain Bacteria; phylum Spirochaetota; class Spirochaetia; order DTKZ01; family DTKZ01; genus CAYNKA01. Next base: position 52,892 of record CAYNKA010000003.1, read on the forward strand.
GCGCTTGAGTGCTTCGATGACGTCCTTGCGCATGCCCCGGACATTGGGGACGGAGGAATCCTCGCCGACCCAGATCCCGTCGTAGATGCATCTCCCGAGATGCTCGGCGAAATGCCCGTAGATGTTCTTGTCGATTTTCTGCTTTCCCATTCCGGCGTTGACGACTAGAGTGTTTTTCATATCTCATCCTTTTATTCCCCCGGCCGTGAGACCGGAGATGAACGATTTTTGATTGAAGACGAAGAGAATCACGATCGGGATCACGGCGAGGACCGCGCCGGAGATCAGGAGGTCGTAGTTGTTTCCGTAGGGACTCATGAGGCCCGCCAGGCCTATGGGGATCGTGAACATCTCGTTCGTACGGAGCACGATCAAAGGCCAGACGAAGTCGTTCCAGGACCGCATCGAAAGGAGGATGGCCATCGCACCGAACGCGGGCGTCATGAGCGGAGCCATGATGCGGAAATAGAGGCCGTATTCCGTGCAGCCGTCCATCCTCCCGGCGTCCAGGTAATCGCGCTGGATCCCCGATGCGTATTGGCGGAAGAAAAAGACGCCGAGCGGGGAAACCACGAAGGGGAGAATCACCCCCGCATAGGTGTTGATGAGCTTGATCGCTATGAGCAGCCGATAGAGCGGGAGCATCAGGATCTCGAGAGGAACCATGAGGATGAACAGCACGAGGGTGAAAATGAGGTTCCTGCCCCTGAACCGATAGACCGCGAGGGCGTAGCCGACCATGGAGGAGAAGAACAGGGAAGCGACGGTGAACATCGACGTTATGAGGATGCTGTTCCTGTACCAATAGAAGTAGATTTGTCCCTTGCCGAAAAACACGTACCGGTAGTTCTGCAGGGTCATTTTCCCGGGATCTAGACCGAAGTCCATTCCGCTCCTGAAAAGAAGGTCCGAAGACCTGAACGAAGCGAGAAAGAGATAATAGAAGGGGAAGACCGCTCCCAAGGCTATGAAGAGGAAAAGCAGGAAAAGGACGATGCGGCCGGGAACGGTTCTCGTCGATCCTTTCATTTGTCGTCCCCCCGGAACAGGCCGAAGAATTTCAACTGCGCCAGGTTCAGGCCCAGGACGATGGCGAGCAGCACGATTCCTATCGCCGAGCCCATCCCCATTTCGTTCCTCTGAAAGGCCTGTTGATAGATGTAGCGGACTATGGTGAGGCCGATATCTCCCGGCATGTTCTCGTTCCAATAGACGTAGCTCTCGCCGAACATGGCGAACCCGCCGTAAATACTGATGGTGAGGACGTAGATGATGATGGGCTTGAGCATGGGCAGGGTGATCCTGAAGAATTTCTGGGCGACGTTCGCCCCGTCCATGTCGGCCGACTCGTACAGCTCGACGGGGACGTTCTGCAGCCCTGAAAGGAAATACACCATGTTCACCCCCGACCATCTCCAGCACGCGAGGAACACCATGATGAACATGCCGGGCCAGTATCCGAGCATCCATTTAACCGGGGGCAACCCCGCCTTCATGAGCAGGGAGTTGATGAAGGCGAATTCACCGTCTCCGAAGAGCAGGCGGAAGGCGACGCCCGCGACGATCACCGAGGTCAGCGCCGGGAGGAAAAGCATCGAGCGGAAGGCGTTCCTGCCGGGCATCTTCTTCGAATTGAGGGCGACCGCGTAAAGGAGGGGAATCGGAATGAGGACGGCGATGGTGAAAAAGGCGTAGAGGGTGTTCGTCACGATCGCATTGAGAAAATGTACGTCCCAGAGCCGCTTGAAATTCGCGAAACCGACGAATTTGTTCTGGTTCATTCCCAGCACCTCCTGGAAACTCATGACGAAGGTGCTGACCGTCGGGTACAGGAAGAACACGAGAAAGGAGACGACGAACGGAAGGACGAAGAAATAGGGAGCGAATTTCGGAGAGAAGAACAACTTTCGAAAAAAGGGAGACGCCGTGGTTTTCATAGTTGAAGCCCCTCGAAGCATCGCTCGCGCCGCTCCCCGGAGAGGACCGGCGGCAATCCGGGGAGCGGCGGGCGGGGACTCCCCGCCCGCGATGCGCCCGGAGCCGTCCTTGACTACTGAAGCTTCCGCAACTCGGCGGCGGCCGACTTCAGGCCCTCGGCCGGGGTTTGGGACCTTTCCTTCAATACCTTGAACATGACCTGGGACCTCACGGCGTCCTGGGCGGGAGAGCTCAGGAGCTTGTTGTTCGGCGACACGATCTCGTCCTTGAATTCGAGGAGGGTTTTGAACACCGCCTCGTTGCCGAAATACGGGTCCTTGGTCTGGAGCTCGGGAGAATCCCATACGTCCCAACGGGGAGGATCGAACCGGAGAACGGTCCAGAGCTTGATGTTCGATTCCTTGGTCAGTTTCGCATAGGCGAGGAAATCCATGGCGAGGTCCTGGTTCTTGGCCTGCTTGGTCACGGACGTGCCGGTGCCGCCTATGCCCGCGGACCTCTTGTCGCCTTTTTCCCAGATCGGCATCGGCCTGACGTAGATCTTGCCCTTCAAATCGGGCATATAGTTGATGAACCTGCTCATGAACCACATGGGCATGATGAGGGAAGCCTGGCCTCCCTTGTTCATGAAGGGCCAGAATTCCTCACGGCCCGTGGCTCCGCCCGGCATGGCGATGGCGATCTTGTCCTTGTACATCATATCGCTCATGGCCTCGAGGGTCTTGATGTTGATTTCGCTGTCGAGGACGACCTTACCGTCCTTGTCGAGGTAGTCCCCGCCCCGCTGGACGATCATGGGCCAGAACGGCCGCTGGTCGATGACCTCGAAGCTGGTCATGGGAACTCCGGTCGCCGCCACAACCTTCTTACCCGCCGCGATGTAATCGTCCCAGGTCTTGATGGAGTCGATGTTCACGCCGGCCTTGTCCATGATCTCCTTGTTGTAGTACACGACCGTGGCGCCGACATGGGTCGGAAGGCCGTAGACCTTGCCGTCCTTGGAATAAATTTCGAAGCGGGACTGGATGAATTTATCCTTGACCGGATCGACGACGCGGTTGAGGGGCAGGAGCTGGATGTCCCCTTTCATGAAATTCGAGAAGAAATTGATGTTGATGTCCACAAGATCGGGAGCACCGACTCCCGACTGAAGGGAGAGCAGAAGCTTGTTGTGCATCTCGTTGTTCGGATATTCCTCGACGGTCAGATCGATCTGCTTGCCTGGGTTTGCCTTGTTCCAGTCGGCGAGCCTGTCCTTGTAGAACGTGGCGTGAAGGGCGTTGAAGACCCACATGGTCATCTTCGCGGGTCCGCCCTTCGGTTCCTCCTTCGATCCTCCCGCGAAACCCGAGGAAACGCAAAGAAGAACCATCAAAAGAAAGACGAAAAACCTTCTTTCATTTCTCATGGAGCACTCCTTTTCTTTCGACAAGCGGGATATGGGATTTCGCCCGCGGCGCAAAGATCATTTAAGAACCGTTCCCATACCTTTTGCCGTTCTTTGATACACCAATAATAGACCCTGCAATGAAGTGCTGTCAACATCATCTTCATTGGTTTACCCGGAAGAAGTCCGGAGCTTGGTTCCGGGCCGCAGACCCGATCTCTCGATCAAGGCGCGACGAGCGTAGCTCGTTCGATGAATTGGGCGTTGAGCAGAATTTTTTTATGAACGTATCTGGACGAGGACAACATTTTCGTCAGTTCGTTCTGAATTTCCTGGGTGAGGAGGGAGAAATCCCAGCGGAAGGTCGTGAGCCCGGGTTCGCGCTGGCTGGAAAGCGGAATATCGTCGCAGCCGATGACGGACACCTCGTCCGGAATCGAGATCCCTCGCTCCGAGAGGGAATGCAAGAGTCCCAAGGCCATCCAGTCGTTCGATGCGAAGACTCCGATGGGAGCGGCCTTGGAGCGGGCGAGGTCGAACACTTCGTCGGCCAGCTCCAGGCCGCAGGTGTAATTCATCTTCCCGCCGAATTCGACGCTGTCGGCTCCGTATGTTCTTGCTGCGTCGTGAAAACCCTGGGAGCGGAAACGCGGCGACGGATACTTGAGCGGTCCGGACAGATGAACGAGCGTCGTCAGCTTCCGTTCGATCATCCTGCGCGCGGCGCCGTATCCTATGGCGTAATCGTCGAAGGTGATCTGCGTCAAACGATCGACGTCCGGATAGGCGTGCGTGGAGACGACGTGGGGATAGGACTGCAGCGCGGACCCCAGCAAGGCCTCGTCGACGATTCCGATGATGATCAGAGGATCCTTCTCGCGGCGCCGCTTCAGACCGATCTCGTGATCGACGAATTTTATGGAAATGTTCCTCTTGGAGAGGACTCGGTACATCTCCGCCATGAAGGCGGTGTGAAAGGGATCGTCGGTTTTTATGTCCGGAGCTATCAGCAGGTGGATCTGGTCGAAGAGATTGATCGGATTGATGTAGGTTCCGCTCCCCTGCCTCTGGTTCAGAAGTCCTTCGGCGCTCAGTTTCTTTATCGCGGATCTCAAAGACATTCGGCTCACGCCGAGCTGTGCGGCCAATTCCCTTTCGGGGAGGATTTTGACCGGCTTATCCGCTCGAAGATCGAGCACCCGTTTGCGGAGCGTTTCGGTTATGTCTCTTCCGTGAATCGAATCCTGCGCCTTCATCGAATCCTCGCTTGAACCAATTCTATACCATTAGCCGATGAATGACAAGACATAGGGCCGCTTCTGCGCTCGAGGCGTTTTTTCCTTTGACGGAGAAGGAAAACCGTGATAAAGTGCGTGTACGATAACGCACATATGACCGTCAAAGAGATAGCGAAGATGGCCGGCGTATCGATCGGAACGGTGGACCGCGTGCTCCACGGTCGGAACCGGGTGGCGCCTGAAACGCGCGAGAGGATCGAAGCCATCGTGAGGAAAGCGGGATTCGCTCCCGACCCGATTGCCCGCCATCTGAAACGCAACCGAACCTACCTTTTCGCCGCTCTCGTTCCGAAACGGAACGAAGACTCGGGCTATTGGAACCTCGCCGCCGAGGGAATCGAGGCCGCCGCCGCCGAAATCAAGAGCTTCAAGGCGAGGTTCGCCGTCGAGGAGTTCGACCGTTACGACCGGACATCGTTCATCGCGGCGGCCGAAAGGGTGTCCGCCGCCCGGCCCGACGGGGTCCTTCTCGCACCCGTGCTCCCGGAAGAGGCGCGGAAATTCACAGGCGGCCTGGATATCCCCTACGCGTACTTCGACGCATCGCTCCCAGGAACCTCCCCCCTCGTGGCCATAGGCCAGGACGCGTTCAGAGGAGGGGTCCTGGCGGCCCGCCTGACATCGCTCTTTTCCGAGAGTTCCGGCCCGCTTGGCGTCGTGGTCGTACACGGCGAGGACTACCACATATCCCGGAGGCGCGACGGGTTTCTTTCCGCCGTCTCCCGGACCGGCCGTCGGACGACGGTCGCGGAATGCGGCTCCCTCGAGGACGACTCGGCAGCCGAAAGAACGCTCGAATCGCTTCTCCGCCGCGAACCCCGCACGGCCGGCCTGTTCGTGACGAACGCCTCGGCCCATCGCCTGGCGGCCGCCGCTTCCGGGATTCGACAAAAGCGCGGGTTCGCGGTCGTCGGCTACGACCTCGTCCCCGAAAACGAGCGCATGCTCCGTTCCGGGGGCCTCGACGCCATCATATCTCAGAATCCGTCGCTGCAGGCTAAGCACGGAATTCTCGCCCTGTATCGCTCGCTGGTTCTCAGGCAGGCCGTCGAGACGCGCATCGAAATGCCCCTCGAAATCTTCGTAAAGGAAAACCTGCCGCCCGATCCCGGCGAATGACGACAGAAGAAGGAGCGGACCGATGAGACCGAAAAAGGGAATCCACTACGTACTCGGACTGGACTTCGGCACGGATTCGTGCAGAGCCGTGATCGTCGACGCGGCGGACGGAAGCGTAGCGGGCGCGGGGGTGAAGAACTATCCGCGGTGGTCCGAGGGCCTCTACTGCGACGCAGCGGCCAACCGCTTCCGCCAGCATCCCCTCGATTACGTCGAGGCCATGGAAGGCGCCGTGAAGGAGGCGATCGACCGGGCGGAGGCCGGAATCGCCGGAAAGGTTCGCGCGATCTCGATCGACACGACCGGATCGACGCCCTGCGCCGCGGACGAGGACGGAACCCCCCTCGCCCTCAAGAACGGGTTCTCGGACAATCCCTCGGCCATGTTCGTCCTCTGGAAGGACCACACGTCGGTGGCTGAGGCTGCGCGGATCAACCGCCTCGCCCGAACCTGGGGAGGACCGGATTACACCCGGTTCGAAGGCGGCATCTATTCCTCCGAATGGTTCTGGGCGAAGATTCTTCGCGTCCTGTCCGAGGACAGGAGGGTCGCGGAAGCCGCCCGTACCTTCTTGGAGCACTGCGATTGGATGCCCGCCCTGCTCACGGGCCTCCGGGGCACGGAAGGGATCAAGCGGAGTCGCTGCGCCATGGGGCACAAGGCCATGTGGCATGCGGATTTCGGAGGCTACCCCGCGGAGGAGTTTCTCTCGGCCCTCGATCCGAGGCTTCCCTCGATCCGAAAAACCCTCGGAGACGCCACCTTCACGAGCGACGAGGCTTTCGGAAAGCTCTGCGACGAATGGGCGGAAAGGCTCGGCCTACCCGCTGACATACCCGTGGGAGTCGGGGCCTACGACGCCCACATGGGGGCCGTGGGAGGCGGGGTCGGGCCGGGCCTTCTCGTGAAGGTCATGGGGACCAGCACCTGCGACATGACCGTCGGGCCGAGACCCTCGGGGACGGAGGTGCCGGTGAAAGGCATCTGCGGACAGGTGGACGGCTCGATCGTTCCCGGCCTCATCGGCTACGAGGCGGGGCAGAGCGCCTTCGGCGACGTCTACGCTTGGTTTCGGGACCTCCTCCTATGGCCGTTTGAAATGGTCCTTCCCGCGGTCACGGGAGGCGACGCGGCGGCCCTGGCGGCCGGAGCGGTCGCGGAGAGGCTCATTCCCGCGCTGGAGAAAGCCGCTTCCGCGGTCGATCCCGAGGCCTCGGGCCTTGTGGCCCTGGACTGGCTCAACGGAAGGAGAACGCCGGACGCGAACCAGCTCCTCAAGGGCGGAATCGCCGGCCTGTCGCTCGGATCGGACGCGCCCCGGGTCTATCGCGCCCTCGTGGAAGCTACGGCCTTCGGAGCGCGCGCGATCGTCGAGCGCTTCCGGGAGGAGGGGGTCGCGATCGAAAGCATCATCGGCATAGGCGGCGTGGCGAAGAAATCGCCCCTCGTCATGCAGGTAACCGCGGACGTCCTGGGCATGCCCATCGCCGTGCCGGCGGGCGACCAGTCCGTGGCGCTCGGTGCCGCCATGTTCGCGGCCACCGTCGCGGGGCTGTACCCGGACGTGTCCGAGGCCCAGAAGGCGATGGCGGCTCCCATGGAAAGGACCTACGAGCCGGACGCGGCGCGGACCGCCGTCTACGACAGATTGTACGCCGCATACCGGACGTTCGGCGCTTTCGTCGAAGAGGGCGCTGCGCAGCCCGAGGAGGAATCATGATCGAACTGGAGAAATTCGAATTCTGGCTGGCCGTCGGAAGTCAGGACCTGTACGGAGAGGAAGCCCTGCGCCGCGTCGCGGAACACGCGAAGACTTTGGCGGAGGGTCTTTCCCGCGATCCATCGCTTCCAGGACGCGTCGTGCTCAGACCGATCGCGAAAAGCTCCTCGGACATCCGCCGCCTCTTCGAGGAGGCGAACGCCGCTCCAGCCTGCGCCGGCGTCATCACCTGGATGCACACCTTCTCCCCATCCAAGATGTGGATCGCGGGGCTGCTCGCCAACCGCAAGCCCCTCCTCCACCTCCACACCCAGTTCAACCGCGACATCCCCTGGGCCTCGATCGACATGGACTTCATGAACCTCAACCAATCGGCCCACGGCGACCGCGAACACGGCTTCATCCACGCGCGCATGAGGCTGCCCCGCAAGGTCGTGGTCGGCCACTGGGAGGACCCCGAGGTCCGTCGGCGGACGGGCGTGTGGATGCGCGCCGCCTGCGCCTTCGCCGACGGGAAGGACAAGGCGACGGTCCGCTGGGGGGACAACATGAGGGAGGTCGCCGTCACGGAAGGCGACAAGGTCGAGGCCCAGATCAGATTCGGTTGGCAGACGAACGGCTGGGGCGTCGGAGACCTCGCGGAAGAAGTGAGAATGGTGCGGGAGGCGGAGGCCGAGGACCTCCTGGGCGAATACGCTTCCCGGTACGACGCCGCGGCGGCGACGAGATCGGCCGAAACCCGTGCCGCGGTGAAGGAGCAGGCCCGCATCGAACTCGGGATGAAGGCCTTTCTGGAGAAAAGAAACGCCGGGGCCTTCGCCACGACCTTCGAGGACCTGCACGGCCTTCCCCAGCTGCCGGGGCTCGCGGTTCAACGCCTCATGGAGCAGGGCTGGGGGTTCGGCGCGGAAGGCGACTGGAAGACCGCGGCCCTCGTGCGGGCGATGAAGGTCATGTCGGCCGGCCTCGAGGGAGGCACGTCCTTCATGGAGGACTACACCTACCATTTCGAGCCCGGCAGGGAAGCGGTCCTCGGCGCCCACATGCTCGAGGTCTGTCCCTCGATCGCGGGAACGAAGCCCGTCGTCGAAGTGCACCCCTTAGGCATCGGAGGCAAGGCCGACCCGGCCCGGCTCGTGTTCTCCGCGGCGAAGGGACGGGCCGTGAACGCCACGATCGTCGACCTCGGCGACCGCTTCCGCATGATCGTCAACGAAGTCGAGAGCCTGGACATCCCCGAGCCCATGCCGAAACTGCCGGTCGCCAGGGTGCTCTGGAAGCCCCTTCCCCGCCTCCGCGACGCGGCGGAGGCCTGGATCCTCTGCGGCGGGGCCCACCACACCTGCTTCTCGACCGCGGTCGGCGCGGAGCACCTGCGCGATTACGCCGAGATGTCGGGGATCGAGTTCGTGCTCATCGGAGCGGAAACGAGGCCGGAACGGCTCAGGGACGAGCTCCGCTGGGCCGAGTCCTATTGGACGGGGCGATGAGAACGGGAACCGGAGGCGGTCGATGACGAGCTATGCATACAAGGGGCTTCGCGACGAGGCATTCGAGGCCAACCGGGAGATACCGAAGAGAGACCTCGCCATCTTCACCTGGGGCAACGTCTCTGCCTTCGATCCGTCGGAGGGCGTCTTCGCCATCAAGCCCTCCGGAGTCGCCTACGAGGACCTCCGTCCCGAGGACCTCGTGATCGTTGACCTGGACGGACGAGTCGTGGACGGAAGGCTCAGGCCCTCATCGGACACGAGAACCCATCAGGTGCTGTATCGTTCGTTCGGGGCGATTCGCGGCGTCACGCACACCCACTCGCCCCACGCCACCGCCTGGGCTCAGGCCTGCAGGGAAGTGCCGATCTTCGGAACCACGCACGCGGACCACGGGGCCGAGCCCATCCCCTGCACACCGTTCATGAGCCCCGAAGCCGTGGACCGCGACTACGAGCTCGAAACGGGCAACCTCATAACGGAAACCTTCCGTGCCTCGGGGAAGGACCCCCTGCACATGCCGATGGTCCTGGTGGCAGGGCACGGGCCCTTCGCATGGGGCAAGAACGCCATGGAATCGGTCTACAATGCGGCGGTGCTGGAAGAGATCTGCAAGATTGCGCAATTCACCCTGAACATATCGCCGGCTGCGGAAGAGCTTCCCGAACACATCGTGCGAAAGCACTGGGAACGCAAGCACGGGCCCGGCGCCTACTACGGTCAGCGCTGAACCGCGGGCCGCCTTATCCAGCCTCCGCAGACCAGGCGGTCCCCCGAATAGGCGACCGCGGCCTGGCCCGGGGTGACGGCCCGCACGGGCTTGCGGAAGCGGACCCGGATCCCCCCGTCAGGCAGGGGCTCGATCTCAGCGGCCTCGGGCCTGTGCCCGTAGCGCACCTGGGCCTCGCCCGTGAACGGGGAGGCGGCGAACTCGGGCGCGAGCCAGTTCGCCTCGTCCGCCTCGAGGGAGTCCGCGAGGAGGAGACTCTCGTCGGTACTCACCACGACCTCGGCGGTTTCCGGCCTTATCGCCGCGACGTAGCCCCGCGAGCCGAGCGCGATGCCGAGACCGCGCCGCTGGCCCAGCGTGAAGGCATGGAATCCGTCGTGGCGGCCGAGCACCCTGCCCCGCTCGTCGACGAAATTCCCCGGCCTCGATTCCGTGCCGAGCACTCGGCGCAGGGTCTCCGGAAACGACTCGCCCTTCACGCCGAAGCAGGCGTCCTGGCTTTCCCGCTTCTCGGCGTTCGCGAGGCCGGCGAAGCGGGCGATCTCCCGCACCTCCGCCTTTTTCAACGAGCCCAGGGGGAACCAGCACCTGCGGAGGCTCTCGTGCCGGAGATCGAACAGGAAGTAGGACTGGTCCTTCGCGGGATCGAGGCCGCGGTACAGCCCGATGCCGCCCTTCCCGTCCGCGAGTGTCCGGGCGTAATGGCCCGTCGCGATTCCGGCGGCGCCGATCTCGCCCGCATAGTCCATGAGGCGGCCGAATTTGAGCCAGCGGTTGCAGAGCACGCAGGGATTCGGCGTGCGGCCCTTCTCGTATTCGCTCCAGGCCCTCTCGAGCACGATCCGCTTGAAATCGTCCTGGTAGTCGAGGAAATAATGCGGAACGCCAAGCCTTCCGGCCGAGAGCCGCGCGTGGATGGAATCCTCGGCTCCGCAGCAGGCCTTTCGGACCTCGTCCTTCTCGTCGGAACAGGACCTGAGGCGCAGCGTGACGCCGACGACGTCGAGCCCGGCCTCCTTGAGGAGGAAGGCGGCGACCGAGGAATCGACGCCTCCGCTCATGGCGGCGACGACCAGCTTCGGCTTCCTCGGGTCCGAGGCGATCTCCGCGACCGCCCCTTCCACGAGGGCCTTCGCGCCACGCTCGCAAATCTCTCCCTTCATCAGACCACCTTGCCGTCCGTTTTCAAGCCGCCGGCCAGCATCCGCCTGATGGGAAGCTCGGCCCTGCTCCGGATGTCCTCCGGAACCTCCACCCTGCCGGAGAGGGTCTCGAGGGAATGGAGGACGTCGCCGAGGGAGGTGAGCTTCATGTTCGGGCAGATCGTCCGCGGAGTCACGGGAATGAATTCCTTGCCGGGATTCTCCTTTCCGAGGCGATGCAGGATGCCGAGCTCCGTCGCGACGATGAACCGCTTCGCGTCGGACTTTTTCACGTAGGCGCACATTCCGCCGGTGGAGAGGACCTCGTCGGCCTCCTTCAGGGTTTCGGGGGGGCACTCCGGATGCATGAGGACCTTCGCGTCGGGGTACTCCCGTTTGCGGTCCCTCACGACCTCGCGGCGGATCATCTCGTGAGTCGGGCAGTAACCGGGCCAGAGCACGAGCTTCCTTCCCGTGACCCGCTCCGTGTAGGCTCCGAGGTTCCTGTCCGGGACGAAGATGATTTCCCGGTCGGCGGGTAGGGATGAGACGATCCGCGGCGCGTTCGCGGAGGTCACCGCGATGTCGCATTCGGCCTTCACCTCCGCGGTGGAATTCACGTAACAGACCGCGAGGGCTCCGGGATGAGCGGCCTTCAGTTCCCTGAGCTCCTCGCCGGTGATCATGTCCGCCATGGGGCAGCCGGCCCGCTCCGCGGGAAGGAGCACCGTCTTGTCCGGAGAAAGGATCTTCGCGGTCTCCGCCATGAAGCGGACCCCGCAGAACACGATCACGTCCTTCTCGATGTCGGCCGCCTTGATGCTGAGCTCCAGGCTGTCGCCCGTGAAGTCCGCGATCTCCTGGACTTCGGAAACCTGGTAGTTGTGGGCGAGGATGACGGCGTTGCGCTTGTCCTTGAGCGCCCGTATTTCTTCGGTGATGGGATCGTTCATGGCGCAAAGATTAGCACGAAGGGGGACGGCGGCTCAATCCGAACGCGGAGCGATCACTTCCTTTCCATGGCGAGGACGCAGGAGACGACGATCTCGGCGGCTCGGTCCGCGTCCTCGACCGCGGCATGGGGCGGGAAGGAAAACCGGACGGCCGACGAGGTGAGCTCCCTGCCGAGCCCCATGGCCGTGAGCACGTGGGAGTCGCGTGCGGCGCCGGAGGCGCAGGCCGAGCCGAGCGAGGCGGCCAGGCCAGCGAGATCGAGCCTGACGAGAAGGGCCTTGCCGAGCAGGCCCGGGAAGGAGATGTTGGACGTGTTCCAGACCCGTTTCGCCGATGCGCCGTTGACCTGAGCATCGGGCAGGGCCGCGAGGACGGCCGCCTCGAAACGGTCACGGATCGCGGCCTTCGCCGCGATTTCGTCCTCGTCGAACCGGGAGGCGGTCTCGAGGCGGGCGAAGGCCGCCCCGCAGCCGACGATGGCGGGCAGGTTGTGGGTGCCTCCCCTGAGGTAGCCCTCCTGCGAGCCTCCGTGGATGACGGGCAGGGGTTTCTTCCCCGGTCGCACGTAAAGCACTCCGCAGCCCTTCGGCCCCTCGATCTTGTGCGCCGAAAGCGACAGGTAATCGGCCCCGACCGCGTCCGCGGAGACCGGGAGCTTTCCCGCGGCCTGGACCGCGTCCGTGTGGCACGCGACGCCGCGGCTCCTCGCGAGGGCGGCGATCTCCCGGGCGGGCTGGACGACGCCGGTCTCGTTGTTCACCGCCATGCAGGAAACGAGCCTCGTCTCCGGCCTCATCTCCCGTTCGAAGTCCTCGGCCTTCACGCGGCCGTCCCTTCCGGGCCGGACCCAGCTCACCGCGACCCCTTGTTTCTCGAGGAATGCGTAAGTGTCCGCCACGGAGCTGTGTTCGATGGCCGAAACGACGCAGTGGAAGCCCGCGATCGAGGGGAGCCCGCCCGAGGTTTCGGCCCTCACCGCGGCTTCCCGCTGCAGATGACCGATGATCGCGAGATTGTTCGCCTCGGAACCCGAGGAGGTGAAGACGACCGACTGCGTGCCGCAGCCGAGGAAGGCCGCCACCATGAGTCTGGCCTCGTCCAGGGCGAGCTTGGCTCGCTGGCCCCAGCCGTGGAGGCTCGAGGGATTCCCGAACTCGGCCTCCAGATAAGGTCTCATCGCGGCGAGGACCTCGGGATGGATCTCGGTCGTCGCGTTCGCGTCGAGGTAGAGCGGACCCGGTCCTGCCATCCTCACCCTACTCGCGGAGCAGGATGAATTCCACCCTGCGGTTGATCCATCGCTTGGCGAGATCGCTGAATGGAGCGAGGGGGAATTCCGCACCGAAGCCGTCGATGTCGATCCTCGAAGCCTGGATTCCTCTCTGGACGAGGGCCTTCTTCACGATCTCCGCCCGGGAGCGGGACAGGGGGAGCAGCACCCATTTCTGTTCGCCCGCCGCGGCCTTCGCGTCCTTGTAGAGCACGGACACGGCATGGCCTTCGAGCCTGATCCTGTAGGCCGGGAATTTCTTCAGCATCGCCGCAACGGAATCCAGGGTCGCCGCGTTCGTCTTCCCGACCTCGGCGTTCCACTTGAGGTACTCGGTCGTATAGGGGGCGAACTGGATGTTCGCGACCCTGATCTTGTTCTTTCCGCCTTCCTTGTACACGAGAATGTCGACGGGAAAGGCGAGGGTTCCCCTGGCCTCGTTGCCGACCGCGTCCTTCACCGAGTATTCGACCCGGTAGTCCTCGGCCGACTTCACGAGGTCGCCCTTGGCGGAGGTTCCGTCCCACGAGCCCCGGGACGGGATCTCGCCCGTGCCGGTGAAGGTCGCGAACGCCGCGCCCGAGGAATCGAGCACGCGTGCAGACCATTCGCCGACGGGACTCGCGTCCTTCACCTCGACGGAGAAGTCGAGGTGATCGTTCCTGCCGTCGTTGTCCGGCGAGAACGGGAGAGAATCCGAGCGGACGATCACTTCTGGCGGGGTCGTGTCGATGAGAATGCGGTTCGGCGCCTCGGTCCTCACCTTCCTGTTGCCGTAGTCCAGCGTCAGAACGATCAGGTAGCTGCCGTCCGGAAGGACCTTGCCGGAGCCGTCCTTTCCGTCCCACTGCACGGAGAGCGGGAAGGCGGCGCCGCCCTTCACCGAGATCGACCCGGCGGGGGTCTTGCCGTCCTCGAGGAATTCGACCGTGCCGCCGACGAGTCCCCGCGTTTCCGAGCAGTCTACGTCGAAGGTTATCCGATCGAAGAGTCCGTCCCCGTTGGGGGAGAAGGCGGTGGCCGAAGGCACGATGGTGACCGTCGGCCTGAGACGCTGGACTTCGATGCCGGACACCTCGACGACCTTGCGGTTGCCCGCCCTGTCCTCGCACACGAGCCTGTAGCCGTAGGTTCCGTCTTCAGCCGTCGAGCCGTCGGCCTTCTCGCCCTTCCAGGTGAAATCCGTCGCCTTGCCGGTCCAGGTCTTCGAGAAGATCGGCGCGGAGGCCGCCGGAGAGACGATTTCGCCGGTCCACAGGTCCTCTTCGCTCGATGTCTGGGTGAACGCGATGCCCTTCTCGGCATCGCCGAGTTCGGGCTGTATCCTGAGCTTGTCGGCCTTCACTTCGGCCTCGGGGAACTTGGTGTCGATCACGAATACCTTGGAAGCGGCACGGGCCCTGCTTCCGTTCACGTAGGTGACCTCGAGGGAGGCGGAATACGAACCGTCGGGCAGGATCGTTCCGTTGTCGTTCTTTCCGTCCCAGACGAGGGGCGTCGGGACCGCCTTGTTCTCCCTCACCGTCCTCACGACATCGCCCGCCTCGTTCTTCACGGTGAGGACATAGGCTTCGGTCTCCTTGCCGACGTTCAGCACGGGGTCTATGGCGACCGTGTCCTTGACTCCGTCGCCGTTCGGTGAAAAAGCCTCGAAGCCGATGCCGACGGAAAGTGTCACGGGCTGGGTGTCTATGACGAGCGAGATCGCCGGAGACGAGGCGGTGTTTCCGGCCTCGTCGGTCCCGGTCAGCACGTAGGAATAGTCGCCGTCAGGGAGCTTTCCTCCCTTGTCGTCGGTCCCGTCCCACGCCACCGTCGCGTCGGGCCTGTCCTTCCACTCGACGGACCTCACCACCGATCCGTTCGACGAAGTGATGGTCCCCTTCCATACCGGGGCCGGGGAACAGTCCTGCGTGAGCTGCACGGAGTCCTTGCTGCCGTCGCCGTCGGGCGAGAAGTATCTCGTGTCCGCCGTCACCTTGATCGAGGGAGGCGTGAGATCGAGCGAGACAGGATCGGAGGTCGCCTCGACGAGTGCGCCGTTCGCGTAATCGACGCGCATCCTCGCGCGGTAGTTCCCTTCCGGAAGGATCCCGCCCGAGGGGTCCCTGCCGTCGAAGGTCATGGAGGAAGGCAGGGAGCCTTCGAACCGCCAGCTCAGCTTGACCGCGCCCGATTCGTCCAGGATTTCGAGGACCGCGCCCTTGAATCCGTCGGGGACGAAGTTCGCCGCGGTGAGGGTGACCGCGTCCTTGACGCCGTCGCCGTTCGGGGAAAAGGCCCGGTAATCGGTTCCGATCGCGAATGCGCGGGGCTTCGTGTCGATCGTGACGGGATCGGTCGTCGTCGTGAACCGGTTGCCCGCCTCGTCCTCGCAGGAGATCGTCACGACGTACTCCCCGTCGGGAAGCCTCCTGCCGTCCTTGTCGGTCCCGTCCCAGTCGAAGGCCCCGGGAAGGCCGCCCCTGAACTCCGAGGCCGCGACGTCCTTGCCCGTCGTATCCTTCACCGCTACCTTCCAGAGCTTCTCGGCTGACGACTTCGCCTCGACCGGCAGCACGTCCATGCGGCCGTCGCCGTCCGGCGAGAAGATGCGGTAGGCGAATTTCACCTCGGCCGAAGGCGGCGTATTGTCCACCGTCACCTTCGCCGGGGCGCTCTTCGCGGCGACGCCGGAGTCGTCCCACGCTTCCAGCACGTAGGTATAGGTGCCGTCGGGAACGAAGGCGCCGGAAGCGTCCTTTCCGTCCCAGGTGATCGAGGCCGGGACCTCGACGGAGGGCTTGTCCATGAATCCGAGGGAGATGAAAAGCCGCGCGAAGAAACCGGGCTCGGTCTGGTCCTTGTTCGCCCACTCGCGCACGGTCTTCCCCGAAGCGTCGGTTATCGTGAGGCGGTATTCCTTGATGACCATCTTGTTGTCCTTGTCCGCGACGATCTTCATCGGAATCACGACCGAGTCCTTGACGCCGGGCGAGGAATTCGGGGAAAGAAAGGTCTCCTCCCCTCCTATGGTGATCGCCGGAGGCGCTTTTTCCTTGCTTCCACCGGCGAAAATCGCGGGTGCGAATACGAGAATCAACGCCCCGACAACGAGAAAACGCTTCAACGACTGTCTCATAGGTCCCTCCCGAGTGTGGTTCTCCCCTATCTATAGGATAGCCCCTCTCGCGGAGACTGACAATGGTTTTTCGTCCATCGAGGTCCCTGACGTGCTCGACGAGGGCTGACGCCGCGGCAGATACGTCAGGACTGGAGCCCCGCGGCTGAACCGACCTCCACGAACTGGACGACGCCCCATTTTCCGTCCACGAGCCAAGCGGGATCCGCGGCGGAGACCCTTTTCTCCTTCTCCGCGTCGATATCCGCCGTGATTTCGCTCTTCATGGTCCTGAGCACGGCGAAATCCGCGGGAAAATACCCCGCCAGCTTCGCGAGCCGGACGTCGTGAGGAAGCGCCCGGTCTTCCAGAAGGCGCCTGAAATTGGCGTCGCCCTTGATGAGCACGAGATCTGAACCGGCGAGTTCGGAAGCGAGGTCCGTCGGCAACTCGGTGAAATGCTTCGGGCCGTTCCAAAAGCCGTGGGCCTTCACCGAGAGTCTGCCTCCTTCCAGCGAGGACGCCAGCCTGCCCCCGAGCCCGGCGAAGGCCGGACTGCCCTCGAAGGCGGAGACCGTGGCGGCGACGTCCTTGACCATGGCGTCGGAAACGAACAAGGGAGCGTTCTTGGCGTGGAGGATCACCCGTGAATCCGGAAACGCCGAAAGGACGTAGTCGGCGAACACGAGGTCGGACGCGAGTTCCTGCCCGGCGTTGTCGAGGGCGACGTCCACGCGGCCGGATTCGAGGATCCGTGACGCGATCGCCCCGCAATGGTCAATCAGGAGGTCGTTCCTGTCCTTCCGGTGGAGAACCGCCCGCCCGTGTTCGGCGATGTTCAGGTTCGAGAGGTCGATCCTGTTCCCCTTCAACATGAAGAGGAGCAGTTCCTCGAGGACATCGGCGGAGGGGCCCTCTGCGGCGGCCTGTCCGAACACCCGGGCTGCGTCCTCCCAATCCCGTGACTCGAAGAGCCTGGCGAGTTCCTCGTCCTTCTGGGGCTGGAAGGGATCCGCATGAAAGCGATCGGAGCCCTCGTCGTAGTAGCCCGAGGCGAGGAGGATCCTGAGATAGAGATAAGCCTCGATGAAGTAGAAGGGCGCATCGCCCCAGGAGCGGCCGAGCCTCGGAGCCAGCTCCTCCCGCCATGCCGCAGTCTCCTCGGGCCCGAAAA
This sequence comes from uncultured Spirochaetaceae bacterium, assembly GCA_964397655.1. Classification (GTDB taxonomy): domain Bacteria; phylum Spirochaetota; class Spirochaetia; order DTKZ01; family DTKZ01; genus CAYNKA01. The sequence goes on from CAYNKA010000003.1 coordinate 70,214, forward strand.
GCGCGGGCCCGTCCGCGAATGGATCGGTGACGACTCCGTCCGCGATCTCCGCCTTGAGGAGTTCGAGCCTTTTCCTGTAGGGATCGGAATCGGGAAGGGACGCTGCGACGCCGTCCACTATGGAAGGGAAGCGCTTTTTCCAGGTCAGGCGGGCGAAGGACCCCTCGTCGCCCGTCGATATGAAGGGAGGAACCGTTTCTTTCATGATGGGCCATTGTACGGGGAAAAAGACCGGGGGCTCAAGGCTCCTTTTCGACCGGTGCGGTTCGGAACCGGTCATGCTCCAACGTTCTCGCGGTCAACAACGGCTTCTTCGATGTATCGGGGTCTTGGGCGGGGGATAGTATTCCTCGAGGCATTCGGGGCAAAGCCCGTGGGAGAATTCCGCGTAGGAATGATCCGAGACATAGGCCTCCACCTGCTGCCAATACCCCTCGTCCGTCCTGACGCGCTTGCATTTTCCGCAGATCGGGACGATTCCCCTGAGGGTCTTCACCTCCTCGAAGAGCCTCACCCGCTCGGTGATGTCGTGGAGGACGATGACCGAGCCGAGGAAGCCGGCCGCCGGGGAGCGTTCCCGCGAGAGGCGGATGTCGTAGTGAAAGGTCTCCCCGTCGCGATCGACCGACACGTCCTGACTGCGGGAAACGTCCGAATCGACGGGTGTATTTTCGAAGAGCGGCAGGAGAAGAGAGCAGCGGTAGGCGGACGTCCCTACGTCGTTCTTCGAGAGTCCGAGGATCTTTCCCGCCGACTCGTTCAGGTCGATGATGCGGTTCTTCCTGTCCAGGACGAGAATGCCGTCCACGAGGGAATCGAAGAGGCGGGACCGCGGGATGGGAACGAGCTGGAAGAGCCGGTATCTGAAGATCCCCACCGAAAAGGCCAGGACAGCCAATGCGTACCCCAGGGGGGAGTAATCCTTCCTGAGCCAGGGCAGGATTCTGGAGATGTAGAGGACGTTGAAGGCGAGCGAGATGACGGCGCCCGCGATCATCCACCGGATCTGCGACCTGTACAGGTCCTGGCTTTTCGAGAACTCGCCGAGGAGGAGGACCATGCCGATCACGGGCAGGGAATACTGCATGACCATGAGGACGAAATACCCCGCCCCGTGCACGACCTGCAGTGCGAGGAGTCCTTCGATCTCGACGAAGCGATGGCTCGCCCAGATGAGTCCGTGGTGCTCGTTCGTGAAGACGAGCAGTATGTCGACGGCTGCCGGCACCGCGAAAGGCCAGAATCTCCTCGGTCGGGCCCAATCGCGCCTGCCCGTGAAATCCAGGGTGAAGAGGAGCCAGGTGTCCGCGATCCCCGCGATCCAGACATGCTCGATCTTCGCGCACAGGATCTTGAGGTCCGGGTCGGCCAGCACGAGTTCCAGGGTGTTGAAGAGGAGGAAGCCGAGGGCGCTGACCGCGCAGAAGAAAAGGAACCTCGCCGAAGAAATTTCCCATCTTCTCCAGCATTGCACCAAGAGGAACGTCATTGCGAGAAGAAAGAAGGGCGTCAGGTAGAGAAAAATGAGGTAGTCCATGAACGGAAGCATTATACATTCGGCCGCCGCCGCCGTCGAGGGTTTTCTCAGTCTTCGAGGATGATGATCTCCACCCTGCGGTTCTTCGCCCTGCCTTCCTCGGTATCGTTCGAAGCCACGGGTTCCAGCCCTCCCCTGCCGTCGTGGATCACCCGTGACGGCGGGATGCCCCGCTTTACGAGAGCGTCCGCGACCGCCTGCGCCCTTTCGATCGAGAGCGCCTTCTGGCCCTCCGGCCTCCCGATGTCCGCCGTATGCCCCACGACGAGGAAGGTCCGGTCCGGGATCTTCGCGAGGGCCCGTGCGAGAAGCTCGAGGCGCCCCGTCTCCGAGGCGAGCAGCTTCGCCCGGTCGGCCTCGAATCGGAGGTTGTTGACGGTGAGCGCGAGGCCTTCGGGTCGCTCCGTCACGTCGATGTCGGGAAGATCCCCGCCGGCCTTCGGGAGGTCGGCCGCGAGCGGAAGGGCGGAGGAGGCCGGCTTCGTTCCGCCGGGCTCCGTCGTCCGGGGTTCTTTGCCGGGGGAGACGAGCCTCGTCTTCAGGTCCTCCATCGTCTTCGGCCGGTCGAGGGGAGCGACGCCCTCGAAGAAGGTGAGGACCGTCCCTTCCAGGGAAGTCTGCTTCCCGCCGTCGTACCGATAGGTCTCCTTGAAGGTCTCGCTGAAGAGCCGCGGGCCGCCGGCCGAGGAGGGAAGGAAGACCGAGACGTCGTGGGTCCCGGTCACCTCGACGAGAGCTGGATCCCCGCCGCCTTCGCGGTCCTTCCTGTACCGGACCGCGTACTTGGCGACGATCTTGTCGCCCTCGAAGCCCTTGTAGGTCCCGCGTCCCTCGTACCGGTAATCCACGAGGACCTTGACCGGCGTGATCTTGCCTGAAAAGTCCGGATCGAGAACCCGTTCCGCGAAGGCCTGCCATCGCATGCCCGCGGAAAGCCTTTCGGCGGGAAGCGCGGGAAAATCCCTGATCGTGGGAAATCGTCCGCCTGCGCCGGAACGGACCGCCCCCGCGGGACCGACCGTGAGCTTTTCGGGAAAGGACTCCTCAACCCGGGGAGAGGCCTCCAGGCCCGCGCGCTTCGTCTCCTCGAGCACGAAGAAGCGGCCCTCGTAGGGCCTCCCCGCCGTCCCTCCGACAGGGACCGTCGACGCGGGCCTGAGCACCCCCCGGATCTCGCGGTAGACGGCGCCTATGTAGGAGCCTCCGGACTTCTTCCGGTAGTTGTGCTTCTCCGTGATCCGGTACGGGCCTTCCCGTTCGCCCGCCGGCGAGGCGTCCTGGCCGTGCAGGAAGGCCCCGGCGGAAAAGACGAGGACCGCGGAGAATAGAATCGGAAGACGGCGTTTCGTTCCCATGCGAACTCCTCATTCCCGGAGCCGGGCGAGAGGCTTCCTTCCGGCCGTCAGGTTCGCCGCGATCTTGCCGCTCAGGGCGGCTGAGATCACCCCGCCCGGCCAGAGACTGTAGTGCCCGCAGACGAGGAGATTGGGCACCGGCGTCCTGATCAGGTTGAAGCCGGGAAAACGGAAAACCGGCGACTCGGCGGGATCGTAGATCCAGCCGCCCGAGGATCCGCGCGTGTTCGCGGAGAACCGCTCGCCCGAGAGCGGTGTCCCCGCATCGAAGTACTCGATCGCCGATGCGAGGCCCGGGACCACGGCGGAGGCGCGCTCCACGAGCTCGAGCCCGACCCGCCGCTTGAGCTCGCGGTAGGCCTCGGTCCTGGGCGAGTCCGAGGAGCCGTTCCTCCATCGGCCCTGCCACTCGTAGGAGCTGTAGGTCTGGAGCACGAGCGAGGTCTTTCCCGGCGGCGCCCCGTCCGGATTCTCCGCGCCGAAGTGATTGAGGGCCACCCACATCCTCCGATGCACGTCTTCGGGCGACGACGCGTCGGGGAACAGGGCGTCGTAATTGGGAAAGTGGAAGACGTGCTGGGCGCCGAGCCGCGCGCTGAGATCCTCCGCCTTCATGTCGAGCCCGAGGTACACGCAGAGGAGTTCCTCGGTGAGTCGGGCCTCCGCGATCCTCCTCACGAAGGCCGGTTCGAAAAATGCGGGGCCCAGGACGGAGGCGACGAGCTTCTTGTAGTCGCCGGCGTAGACGAAGCTCTCCGCATCGAGGCGCTCCCCCTCGTCCGTGAGGACGGCCCGCGCCTCGCCCTCCGCGACCTCGAACCTCACGGCCGCCCGGTTCGCGAGGACCTTCCCGCCCTCGCTCTCGAGCCTCGCCGCGAGCAGATCGAAGAGCCCCTGCATGCCTCCCGAAGGGTACCAGTAGTCGTGCAGCCACAGATGCCAGAAGCCCGCGAGAAAGATGAAGGGCATGCGGCGGTAGCCGATGCCGGAAAACCAGGCGCGGAGGGCGGGATCCCGGATGACGGAGCAGACCTTCACCCGGTAGTCGTAGGTGAGCCAGCGCCGGAATTTGGGGAGCCAGGGAAGGAAGCCGAGGACCTTGCCGAGGGAAAAGGAATGGAGGAGCGGGAAACTCCGGGGATCGCAGTGCGCCGAGATGAAGCGTGAGACCTCGCGGATCTCCGAAAAGAGAAGGCGGAGGCCCTTTTCCTCCGCGGGGAAGGCCCGGAAGAGCGCGTCCTCCACGGCGTCGAACGAATCGATGAAGAAATCGAAGTCCTTCGAGATCATCCTGAACCTGGCCTTCCTCCAGGCGATCCTGTCGTAGAGCCCGAGTTCCTCGAGGATGGGAAAGACCACGCCGAGGCTCTCGAAGGACTGGTCTCCGCCGTCGAAGGCGAAACCCCTGCGCCTGAAGCCCGACATGTTGCCGCCGCACTGATGGCTGCGCTCGAGTACCGCGGTCTTCTTCCCGAAGCTCGCGAGGTAGTTCGCGGCGATCATGCCGCCCAGGCCGCCGCCGACGACGATCACGTCCCAATCCGCCATGACCCGACTATATCACGTCCCGGGACCGGGCGCATATCGCCGCGGGGCGAGAGCCCCCGAAACGACAGGCGCAGGTTCCATGCCCGGCGATTCCGATACCGGGACGGACATACCGGGACGGGCGCGGTTGCAAACCATGACGGAAAGCTATAGAATCGGTACACATGATCGGATCCAGAACCGTTCTCGCGGTGATCGCCTGGGGGATGCTGTTGTCGGCCTCGTCCTGCTCGAGCAGAGAGCAGTATTTCATCGTGGGAACAGACGAGAAGCAACGCGAGATGAGGCAGCTCTTCGATCTCATGCGGAAGGAACGCGAACCGGGCGAGAACCGCTTCATCCTCATCCAGCAGATCGCGAACAACCTGATGAACGCCGGCTACAAGGACAGGCTCAACCTCTTCCTCACCGATTACGTCGAGAAGAATCCGCAGGATCCCTTCGATTCCTACTACCTCTTCATGGTCGCCCAGAACTACAAGAGCGACAAGGCCTTCCCGGTGGCTTCCTACTATTACGAACGGATCATCCGCAACCATCCGGACATCCTCATTCGCGGACAATCCGTCCATCTCATGAGCCTCAAGGAGCTCATCAAGACCACGGAAAAGCCCGAATACCGGATCAACTACTACAAGGAGCTCATCGGACGGTTCCGCGACGAGATCGACCAGGGCTCGACCTATTTCTACCTGGCGAAGACCTACGAAAGCCTCGGGGAATGGGAGCAGGCGGTCCAGGCCTACACCAAATTCCTGAAGTATCCCGACACGTCCATCAAAGGATACGCCGACGCCCAGAGAACCGTGATGAACCTCATCGCCTTCCACAACTCGGACAAGAGCTGGACGCGCGAAAGTCTCGAGGACCTCATAAAGTCCATAAAGACCGCGATCGATCGCCGCGACGGGAGGGCGCTCTTCCGCCTCAGGTCGGGCGTCAACTTCTTCGCCATGTCGTGGGACCAGGACGATTCGGACGCGAACACCCAGGTCGTCTTCGACCTCGGGACCTTCCTCCGCGGTTCGAACGTGGGTTACGCGAAGGAACTCGACGTCCATTCCAACGCCCGGGAAGCCTATCTGGAAACCTGGGGCTGGGAATACCGGGTGCCCACCTGGTTCCTCTATTTCAGGAAAATCAACTACCCGGGAGATCCGGAGATCAATGGGAGATGGGAATGGGCCGGAATCTACTTCGGGGAAAGAATTTGACGCTTCTTCTGCTGTTCGCGGCGCTCGCCCTTCCCCTCGGGGCGGAGGAAGGCGCGAAGGTCTTCGAGGAAGGCCCTCACGGATCGGCGGCCTCGCTCCCGGTTGAATCCGTGGAAGCCTCGGAGACGCCCTCGGCCGACCTTCGGGCCTTTCCCTGGTTTCCGAAGGACAGACGGAACATGATCAGACCGGGCTTCGGTCTTACCCGAGAGGAGACCGAGGGCGAACTCGCCGGCGGGCCGCGCCAATTCCACGGCGGCCCCGAGGTGTTCTCGCCCGAGTTCGCCGTGAACGAGCACGTCCGATGGTACCTGGACCGGTTCGACCGGTACCCGGAGGAGACGCTCTGGGTCCGCATGGCGCTGAAACGCGCGGCACCCTACGCTCACTTCATCCGCCGGAAGATCGAGGAATACGGCCTGCCGCCGGAGATCTACTATCTTCCGGTCGTGGAATCCCTCTATCTCGTCAACGCCCACTCCCCGGCCGGAGCCCTCGGACTATGGCAGTTCACGCGCGACAGCGCCTGGCCCTGGATGAAGATCAACGACTGGGTGGACGAGCGCAAGGACTTCTGGAAGTCCACGGAGGCCGCCATGGAGAAGCTCAAGCTCAACTACCGTTACACCGGAGACTGGCTTCTTTCCCTGGCTGCCTACAACTGCGGCCTCACCTGGGTCACGAACGCGATCCAGAAGAGCGGCATCCGGGATTTCTGGGCCCTTTCCCGTCAGGGCTACCTGCCCAAGGAAACCAGGAATTACATCCCGAAATTCATCGCGGTCGCCCGTTATTCCGCCCACCTCGGGAGGATGGGCCAGGATCTTTCCTGGGAGAAGCCCGTGAACTGGGAAAGGATACCTCTCAACCAGGCGGTGGACCTCAGACTGCTCGCCCAGGCGGCCGGCGTCTCGTACGATTCGCTCAAGGCCGGGAACGCCGAACTCGTCTACGGCATCACGCCGCCCACCAACATGGTGTACAAGCTCAAGGTGCCCGCCGAGGCGGCGGAGAAGGTGAAGAAGGCGCTGAACGACAGCGACGTCAAGCTCCTGAAGTTCGCGATCCACACCGTAGGCGAAGGAGACACTCTCTACGATCTCTCCAACCACTTCGGCATCCCCATTTCCATGATCCAGAGGTACAATCCTCAGGTCCGGCCGGAGGCGCTCAGGATCGGCCTCAAGCTCATAGTCCCCCTGTACAAGGACGTCGGCCCCTACGTCAGATCGAGACAGCATCCGACCGGCGAGGACGACGGCCCGGTGTACTTTTCCAACGAGTACGTCGTGAAGGAAGGAGACACCCTCTGGGACATCGCCAGGGCATTCGGAACCACCTCGGCGATCCTCGCAAGGGGAAACGGAATGAGCTCCGACGGCGTCATCCGGCCCGGCATGACGCTCAAGGTGCCCTGAATCGATGCCGATCTAGATCAGAGAATGAAGGGAATGCAGCTCGGATCTCTTTTCATCTGTTTCTTATCCCTGGCCTCGAGCCTTCCGGTGCGGGCGGAGTCATCTTCGCCCGTGTGGACGTCGAGAATCGACTGGTCCAGGGGCGAACTCCGCATCGCCGTGGAAGCGCCGGTTCCGCGGTCGGGCTTCAACGCCCCGGCCGGGGACATCGCGATGGAGCGGATCCTGGATCAGGCGCTGCCAGGTATCTTCCGCGAGGCCGTACTCGACGTAGTCGTCGATTCCAAGAACAGGGTCAAGGATCTCCTCGGACGCGATCCGGGGCTCTCGGCCGTCCTGCTCGACGCCGGGTCCAGGGGGAAGAAGGGTCTCCCCGCGCCGTCGACCGATCTCGGCCGGCTCTCCGCCGAATACGTCTTCCCCCTCCACGATACTCTGGGCGCGGCGGTGGGAATCCACGCATTCCCGACGGCCGTAGCGAGGAAGCTCGGCTGGGAGCCCAGCGCGAGCTTTTCCGGCGTCGTGATCTACGCGAAAGGGCCTTTGCCGGTCCACGGGGAGAACCGCGACGCGAAGATCGAACCCTGCCTCTTTCCCGAGATCTTCGACGAGAACATGAACCCGGTGCTCCTTACGGAGATGGCCGATCCCGAATACCTCCGCCGCTGGGGCTCCGCGGCCTACGCGTCGAGCTTCGACGAGAAGTCCTGGGATTCCCGCATCGGGAAGACGCCCCTCAGGATCGTCGCGCGCGGCCTGTTCGGGCGGCACTACACCGACATCAAGATCCATCCCGAGGACGCCGCCAAGCTCCTCGTCAACGCGAACAACCGGAAGCTTCTCGCCGAGGGCAGGATCCTCATCGTGATCGACCCCCTGCCCGGCGGGAAATGACCCGCCCTCTTCCTCAACCCAGCATGAGATCGAGCATGACCATCGCGTCCTTCACCATGAAGTCCGTGACGCAGTATTCGTTCGGCTGGTGGGCGGTCTCGTCCAGGGTGCTCCAGACGACCGTGTCGAGCCCCTTCTTGCGGAGAAAGGCCCCTACCGTGCCGCCGCCGAGCCCGACCGCCCTGGCCTCGGTCCCGTAGACCCGCTTCACCGCCGACGAGAGCGACTTGACCAGGCCGCAGTCTCCCCTGGTCGCGGGCGACTCCGACCGCTGGATCGTCTCCCGCGTTACCTTCACCCCGTGGTCCCTCTCGATCTCCCGCATGACCCGGTCAACGACATCGAGCACCGCGTCAGTCTTCACCGAGGGCAGGATCCGCGAATCCAGGCAGAAGACGTCCAGACCGGGAATCGTGTTCACGTTCGGGACGTTCGCCTCCTTCTTCGTGGGGCTGAAGGTCGAGACGGGCGGGTCGAAGATCGGGTCGTTCTCCGGGAAGCTCCGCTTGAGCTCCACGGCGAGGCGCACCGCGAGATCGCTTCCCGCGAGAAAGGCGTTCTTCCCGAGATGGGGCATGGAGGCGTGGACCTGCTTCCCCTCGGTCGTGAACTTCATCCAGAGAAGGCTCTTCTCGGCGATCTCGATCATCGTGGAATCCGGCCTGCCTCCGTCCGGGACCAGGAAGAGGTCCTCGGGCCCGAAAAGCCCCCCATGCTCGCGGAGCAGGTACTGGATGCCGTGTTCCGAGCCGTTCTCCTCGTCGGCCGCGAAGAGGAGCTTCACCGTCCGCTCCGGGACCAGGCCGCTCTCCATGAGCGCGAGCAGGGCGAAGACCGAGCTCACCAGACCCTGTTGATTGTCCTCCGCCCCCCGGCCGTAGAGCCTGCCGTCCTTTTCGACGAGGGTGTAGGGATCGCCGGCCCACTTGGTGAGGTCGCCCGGCGGCACGACGTCGAGGTGGCTCATGACCCAGAAGGCCGCGTCCTTCCGTTTCCCCGGCAACGTCGCGATCACGCTCGGCCGCTTCCCGCTCGGCACGCGGGCGTCCGGCGACGCATAGGTCTCGACGGAGGGCACGCCGCGTTTTTCGAGCCATCGCACGAGGGCCTCGGCCTTCGCGAGCTCGCCCTCCCCGCCCGACTCAGGCGCGAGCGCGGGAATCGAGGTGAGGAGCCGCTGAAGCTCGATCATGTCCTTGCGGGATTTTTCGATCAGGGTGAAAAGCTTTTTTCTATCGTGCACGGCGGGACTCCTTGGATAACGATGTAGGTCGAAGTCATTTTTCCAAGGAAGGGCTGGAGAGTCAAGGAGTGAATGAAAACGAAAATCCCTTTTTGCGGCATTCCCCGAACCGCCGCATTTTCTTTGCAAGATTCCATTCAGTCCTTTATACTTGTTTGAGTACCGTGCCTCGTTTGCGCACCCGGCAGCACGGCTTCTTCTTCTCCGAGGTGCGACTCTAGAATTAGAGGAGAAATCCGGTGAAAAATCCCTCCCTCATCGCAGCGCTTCTCTCGGTTCTCGTCCTATCGCAGTGGTCTTCCTGCGGAAACCTCGCCGGCGACGGTGTATCCTATTGCTTCAAAGGATGGAATACCGAGCCGGCCGTTGCGGTCGCTTTGCCGCCTTCCTACACGGTGACCGGCGATGTGACGCTCTACGCCGTATGGACGCCCTTCGTCGTCACCGATGTCGGCCCCGCAGGGGGCCTCATTTTCTACGATAAGGGAACCTACGACAACTCTCCTTCAGGCGTCGGGGCGAGCTGGCGCTATATGGAAGCGGCGCCGGCGGAGGCCGAGATGCCTTCGAGCACCAACGATTTCAACGGCGGAGACAACGGCTCGCCGATAAGCGGAACCTATGCCGGGATCGGCTACGGGTTGGAGAACACGATCCACCTGGCTACGGATCTCTTCACGCCCTACGGCGGCGGAACGCCCAGGCCCTTTTCCTCGACTTCACCGGCGGGCGCCTCCTATGCGATGATCCACAACGGGTTCGACGACTGGTTTCTGCCGTCCCAGGACGAGATGCTGGAAATGTATACCGCATTGAAAGTGAACGGCTTGGGAGGATTCCGAGACGGGAACTATTGGGTTTCCTATTGGGGTCCGAATTGGGACATGACCGGAGAGATCTGGATGACCGACGGAACCCCTGGGTTCATGTATAATACGAATGGAGCGTTCAGCCGCCCGGCGCGCAGGTTTTAGAACGGTTCGACCGCTTCCCCCCGTCCCGCCGGATTGATTCGACGGGAAGGCCCCTGCGCCGCACGCGGTCGATGTGGAAATTCGGGCCGGATCTTGGTATTTTCTGAAAATGAAGCAGTTCAATCGCGAATTCTTCCGCGACTTCCGAAGGCTCGTGTGGCCTTACTGGACCAGTTCAGACGAACGGTGGTCGGCGCGGGGACTCTTAGCCCTCGTCGTGGCCCTGAACCTGACCATGGTGTTCATCTCGTACCGCATCACCGAATGGTACAACTCCTTCTGGAACGACCTCCAGCAGTACGACGCTGCCGCCGCCTGGCAGCAGATTCTCGTCTTCGCGGTCCTGGTGGTGCCCTACATAATCGCCGCGGTCTACCAGGCCTACCTCATGCAGATGCTGCAAATCCGCTGGCGAAGATGGCTCACGAAGCGCTACCTCGACGCCTGGCTCGCGAGCGGCACCTACTACCACCTCCAGGTGATCGGGGAAGGCACGGACAACCCCGACCAGCGCATCGCGGACGATCTCGCGAGCTTCTCGTCGCAGACCCTGGGTCTCGCGATCGGCCTCCTGAGTTCGGTCACGACCCTGGTCGCATTCCTCGCGATGCTCTGGGGCCTTTCCTCCCAGGTTCCCATCCCCTGGGGCGGAGGGAAATTCGTCGTTCCCGGCTATCTCGTATGGACGGCCGTCCTCTACGCCCTGGGGGGGACCGTCGTCACCGCCCTCGTCGGACGGCCCCTCATCAGGCTCAACTTCGAGCGGGAGCATTTTCAGGCGGACTTCCGCTTCAGCATGGTCCGTCTCCGCGAAAACAGCGAGTCGGTCGCCCTGTACGGAGGCGAGACCCGGGAACGCGAGCACTTCATCGCCCGCTTCGCCAGAGTCTTCGCCAACTACCTGCAGATCATGCTGAGGTCGCGCCGCCTCAACTGGTGGGTCTCCGGTTACGGGCAGGCGGCGATCATCTTCCCGGTCCTCGTGAGCATGCCCGCGTACTTCGCGAAGCTCATCCAGATCGGCGCGATCATGCAGATTTCGAGCGCCTTCGGCCAGGTCCAGAGCGCCCTCTCCTTCATCGTGAACAGCTACAGCGACCTCGCGAGCTGGCACGCCGTCGTCGACCGCCTGCGCTTCTTCGAGCACGCCATGGACGAGATCAAGGACGTCCGCGAGAAGCACTACAGGATGATCCGGCGCGACGGCCCCCGCTTCAGCACGGCCGGCCTCGGCGTCCGCCTGCCCGACGGAAGGGTTCTCCTCGACGGCCTGGACCTCCGCCTCGACCGGGGGGAGCGTCTCCTCATCATGGGGGCTTCGGGCAGCGGGAAAAGCACCCTGGTCCGGGCCCTCGCCGGCATCTGGCCCTACAGCGAGGGCAGCGTCGAGCTCCCCGTCTCCGACGCGGTGCTCTTCCTCCCCCAGCGCCCCTACCTGCCCCTGGGCACGCTGCGGGACGTCCTGCTCTATCCCTCGGGCGCTCTGGAAACCGGCGACGCGGAACTGCGCTCGGCCCTGGAACTCGCAGGCCTTCCCGCGCTGGCGGGCAGCCTGGACGAGGACAGACTCTGGGCCCAGGTGCTCTCCCTCGGCGAGCAGCAGCGCCTCGCGTTCGCCCGCATCTTCCTGCACCGTCCCGCATGGATCTTCATGGACGAGGCGACCTCCGCCCTCGACGAGCCCTCGGAGGGGCGGCTCTACTCCGCGCTCATCCGCGAGCGTCCGGACGCCGCGATCGTGAGCGTCGGGCACCGCTCGAGTCTCGTCGCGTATCACGGAACGAGGCTCTCTCTGCTGGGAGAGGGCAGATGGAAGGTGGAAGGAATCGAGGCCGCGGGAAAGAAGAATTAAGGGGGACTCGATCGGGTCCTCCCCCCCGCTCAGCCGCGGGCGGTCAACGGAAAAGAGGTCGCTACGAGGGGCAGGTAACGGATGAAACCCTCCGCGTACTTGATGCCGCGCTTCGCCCAATCCGTCGCCTGGAAGCCGCGATGAGCCGCGAAATGCGTGTAATACGGCACGAGCTGGGGCTGGCACGCGAAGCACTTCACCGCCTCCATCTTGTCCTCGAAGGTCGCTTCGATGTCGATGTAGGTGTCGGCCTTGAAGCGGTTGAATTCGGAGTGCGGCACCGTGCTTTCGAAGAAGTAGAGATTGGGAAAATGATGGGCGGGGGTGTTCGGGAGGGCGCCGAGCTGGGCGGCGGCGCTCACGGCGCGCACGACGGCCTTGCCCGTCAGCTCGTGGTCGAGGTTGAGGGGATCGTCGATCCAGTGCGTGAGGACTATCTCCGGCCTGATTTCCAGCACCCTTTTCGTCAGGAAACGGATGATTTCCTCGCCGACGAAGAGCGGATAATCGGGGCGGCCGAGGAACTCGATGCCGGCCCCGAGGCGGTCGGCGGCGGCCTGGGATTCCTTCCTCCGGATCGCTCCGCATTCCTCCACGGTGCCGTTCGGTTCGTTCTTCCAATAGGATCCCGACTCCCCCCGCTCTCCGTAGGTGAGCACGATGATCGAAACCTTCCAGCCTTCCTTCGAATATCTCGCGATCGTTCCGCCCGCCCGCGTGCAGTAGTCCGCGGCATGGGCGCTCACCACCAGCATGTCCTTCGTTCCCACGTTCGTCCTCCCCGCCCGACTCCGATCGCCCGCGCGAAGCGTGCGGGCGCCGGCAGGCACGGCGGTTTTCCTTTACGGTCAGGCTTGAAAGAATTCCTTCGTTTTCCCTTCTTCGAAGGTCCTGAAAAGTTCCGTCTTCTCGATGCGCCCGATGAGCGAGGCTTCAGCCTCCGTCATCCGCTCGTCCTCGACCGCGTGAACGGCGCCGAGAAGATGGTTCACGTTGCCCGTCCCGTACACGACGGTCGTGACCTCCTCGTGGGCGAGGCACCATTTCAGGGCCGCGTGGGCGAGCTCGCCCGTGTTCTCGATCCCCGCCTCCTTCGCCATCCTGAAGAGGTTCCCCTTCATGTAGGCCTCCCGCGCTATGACGCCGAGTCCCGATGCTGCCGCCGCGGGGAGGACCCGTTTTTCCGCTCCCCGGTCGCCGAAGTTGAAGTTGATGTACACGACGTCGAAACAACCCTTCCCGATCTGCGCGAGGTAGGTCGATTCGCCGGAGAAGGTGTCGGCGCAGGCCCATCGGATGAGCCCCTCCTTCTTCAGCGAGGCGACGTTGGCGCCGATCTTCTCGAGGTATTCGGGGTCGTGGTCCAGCGCCGACTTCATGAAGGCCATATTCAGGAAGTCGAGCCGCTCGCGCCGGAGCAGGCCGAGGATCCTAACGACCTCCGCCTTGAGGAGGTCGTACTTCGCCATCTTCGCGTTGTTCTCGTCGTAGGTGTAGACGAAGCCCTCCGGCCGGGTCTGGATGAAGACCGGATAGGGCGGCGGGACCTCCTCGAGGTTGCGTCCGAGAGCCTCCTTCTCCGAATCCATCGTCACATCGAGAAAATTGATGCCGTGGTCGAAGGCGGCCTTCAGGACCTTCTTCCTCTCCTCGCCGCCGAAACCGTCGAAAAGGTATCCGGGCGTGACCGCCTTCGCGAGGTCCTCGTTGAATCCCCGGGACCTCTTGTCGGGAAGGTATTCGTGTCCGCCGAGCGCGATGCGGGAAACGACAGCCTCGGTCTTTCCGAGCCGTTGGTATTTCATATGGAGCTCCTATCGGTACAGCAGGTTCGGCAGGAAGAGAATCAGGTTGGGGAAGCACAGATACAGGGTCACCAGGACGAGCACCGCCGCGATGAAGGGGATGCTCTCCTTCATGAAGTCCTGGAGCTTGCAGTCCAGCGTCCCGCAGACGATGTACATCGCGATGCCCACGGGCGGCGTGAGGATTCCCATGGTCACGACCACGCTCACGATGACCCCGAAAAGCACCGGATCGAAACCGATCGTCTTGATCAGGGGCAGGAGGATGGGCGTGAGCAGGAGGATGATGACCGATCCTTCCATGAACATCCCGAAGAGCAGCAGGAAGCCGACGATGATCACCATGATGACGGCGGGACTCGAGGAGATTCCCATGATGAAGACGGACATCTTCTGAGGTATCTTGTCCAGGGGAATCCCGTAGCCGAAGATGCCCGCCATGGAGATCATGTACATGATGGCGCCGATGTCCCTGACGGAGTCCTTGAGGGTCGCGGCGAGGATCTTGAAGTCCAAATCCCGGTAGATGAAGAAGCCGACCAACAAGGCGTAGACGCAGGCGAAGGCGCCGACCTCCGTGGGCGTGAAGATGCCGACGCGGAGGCTTCCCAGGAGAACGAAGGGGAACATGAGGGCCCAGATGGTTTCCTTCAAGGACGAAAAGATTTCCCGGAAACCTGCGCGCTTCTCCCTGGCTTTCTTGAAGCCGCGAATCCTCGAGGTGATCGAGACGGTCAGCATCATGACGGCCATCATGAGGAGCCCGGCGGGAATGCCGGCCGCGAACAGCCTTCCGATCGAAACCTCGCCGACGGTTCCGTAGAGGATGAGGCCCACCCCGGGCGGTATGGTCGACGTTATCAGGGAGGTGTACCCGATGACCGCGGCCGAGAAACCCCGCGGATACCCCTGCCTCTCCATCTCCGGTCCGAGGATCCTCGACTCCATTGCGGCGTCCGCGTTCGACGAGCCCGAGCATCCGCCCATGAAGGTGCTCAGGACGACGCTCACCTGGGCCATGCCGCCCCTCATGTGACCCGCGAGCTGCATGGACAGCTTGATGAGCCGGCTCGTGATGCCGCTGGCGTTCATGAGATTGCCGGCGAAGATGAAGAGCGGCACGGCCAGCAGGGTGACGCTCTGGGTCTGCGAGATCGGGAGCTGCACCACGGTCGCGATCGGAAGGTCGGTGTTCTGGAGGAAGAACATCACGCCGGAGATGCCGATGGAGAAACCGACCGGCGTTCCGATCATCAACAAAAGCAGGAAAACGACAAATACCACTATCATCGGCCGCTCCCTTTCTTGAAGTATTTCTCGCGGATCTTGATTCCCGTCGTGATGATCATGAGAAGCGAGCAGAGCGGAATGCTCAGAGTCACCCAGGTGTAGCTGAGAGCGGGAATCCCCTGGAACGAGCGCGGCCAGGTGAAGACGGACATGATGCTCCCCTGGTAGACCATCAGGCCGAGGAAGCCCAGAATGATGCCGTACATGACCATCTCCAGGGGACGTTGCACGAACCCGGGCAGTTTCACGAAGAGAATGTCCACGTTGACGAATTTGTTGTCACGGTATCCCGCATCGGCCCCCAGGAACACGCCCCAGGTGAAGAGCAGAAGTCCGATGTCGAGCGCCCAGTTGATGGGATTCCCCATGGTCCTGAGGATCGCCGCCAGGAAGATCACGAAAACCGTGATCAGCAGACAGGCGGCTGCCACGACTATTTCGGCGTCGCAGAGCTTTTTATAAATCGCATTCATTGGATTCAGCGCCTTTTCCGTTCGGATGAAACGGAGGCGGAGCATGCAGTCCGCACGCGCCGCCCTTCGATCCTGTATTATTTCACGGATTTGCCCAGTTCCGCGTAGATCGCCGCCTTCGCGGCTCCGAGATTCATCTGATCGTAGGCCGCCTGGCCCGCCTTCTTGAAGGCCTCGACGTCGAGATCCTTGAAGGGGATGTAGGTCATACCCTTTGCGATCATGCCCTGCTTGTCCCGTTCGGCGTTCTTCTGAAGCTGCTCGGAGACCTCGAGCCCGGCCTTGTTGCATTCGTCGACGAGCACGGTCTGATAATCCTTCGGC
Organism: uncultured Spirochaetaceae bacterium; assembly: GCA_964397655.1. Classification (GTDB taxonomy): domain Bacteria; phylum Spirochaetota; class Spirochaetia; order DTKZ01; family DTKZ01; genus CAYNKA01. The sequence continues at coordinate 86,141 of CAYNKA010000003.1, forward strand.
AGCTTGTTGAACCAATCCGCGCTCACGACCTGTACGTTCGCCTGGAAGATGTGCTGGGTCTCGATGATGTACTTCGCGACCTCGTAAACCTTCAGCGTCGTAGCTGCGGCGTAGGGAAGCTCGCATCCGTCCACGACCTTCGTCTGGATGCCGTTGTAGAGCTCGCCGTAGGGAAGGGCGACGGCCTTGCAGCCGAGCGAATTGACGGTGGCGACCCACATCGGGGCCGGAGCGGTGCGGATCATCATGCCTTTCAGCTCCGAGGGGCTCTTGCCGGCCTTGTTGGAGTATATGTTCCTGAATCCCTGTACCCAGGCGTAGGACACGACCTTGATCTTGAAGTCGTTCTCGAGTTTCTTGGTCCACTCGCCGATCGCCTTGGAATCGAGCAGCTTCTTGACGTCGTCGAGACCGTCGAGAAGATAGGGGGCGTACAGGATGGAGAATTCCTTCACGTAGTTGCCGAGCCGTGCGGGATCGGTCTGCCAGCCGACGTTGGATCCCTTCCTCATCTGCTCGAGAACGTCTTCCTCGACACCGAGTTGCGCGCTCGGATACACTTCGATGACCAGGCCTCCGTTCGTCTTCTCGCCCACAACCTTGGCCCATTTTTCGTACGCCTTGTGGAATAGGTCCTCGCTGGTCTGGACATGGCCGAACCTCAGTTTGTAGGTCTGGGCCTTCGACTCCGATTTCCCGCCCGCGACGAGAAAAGCGCACAAGAAAACAAGCAATCCGACGGTAAGCATTCCTCTTTTCATAACGCGTCCTCCGATTTCATTTTTTCGGGTCGCCGTGAAGGCGACCCGAGTATTTCAAGGCCTTCATGCCCTAAAATCCCTTCGGTCCGTTCGACGACTCGGTCCGGCTCAGAATCCGTCCGTCAGGTTCAGGTGATTCCGGACGAGCGCCTTGCACGTGGCGCGCAGGTGTTCCTTCATGAGCCGTTCGCTCTTCTTCGCGTCCTTATCGCTCAAGGCCGACAGGATGGCGAGATGATCGTTCTTCGATTTCTCTTCTATATGGGGGGAGTTCCTGCTCATGTTGCGGGTCAAGGCCGCCAAGTTCCGCAGCTTCTCGTAGAATTCCGTGAGATACCGGTTGTTGGCGGTCTTCATGATCAGGTCGTGCAGCTGCTTGCCGATGGCGAGCCCCTTCGCCGTGTCCGTGGCGATATCCACGGCGAGGAGCCGTTCGCGCAGATCCCGGGCGACTTCGATGAATTCGTCCGAATCGACGAGACAGGCGAGCCGAGCGCCTTCGCCTTCGACAGCCTCCCGGGCATGGAAAATATCCACGATTTCCTCGATGCTGAGCTTCTTGACCTGATAGCCCTTCGAGGGTTGGAGCTCTACGATTCCGAGGTTGGCGAGTTTTCTGAGAATTTCGCGGATCGGAGTTCTTGAATTCCCGTAGAGATCGCTCAGATCCCGCTCCACGAGCCAATCCCCGGGAACCAAGTCTCCGGAGAGGATCCGCATCCGCAAATTTTCGAACATTTCTTCTTTATTCATGATCCGTCACTTCCCGATGCCTCGAAAAAGGACACCATTGGTATACCATGAGTATACTATAGATCCGCTTCTTGTCAACTTTTTTGTGAATACGTTCGGGAAGCTTTCATGAAGGGAAGGTGACTTCTCGGGGCGGACTCCGGGGCACGGCCCCCCCCGCCTTCCGATCACACTTCGTTATCGGGAATATCGTCGACTACGACCTCGAACCCTTCGCTCGACCTGACGGAAATCGTTCCCCGTATCTGCTCCGCCAAGGCCCCCGTACGAGCATGAATCCAAGCTTTCCCCCCGAAGGTTCCCGAAGTTCGGCGGCCGCGCCTTTTCCGTCATCGACCACGGTGAGCCTGAGCTTCCTCCCGGCCCGCCGCTCCAGGGAGATGCCGATCTTCCCCCGCTTCATTCCGGAAAACGCATGCTTCCTGCTGTTGGTTATGAGTTCGCCGACGATCAGTCCGATCGGCATGGCGATTTCGACGGAAAGCTCGATGTCGCCGGCGTCGACGGCATTGTCGACGCACGGATCGTCCGCGGTGTAGGTGTCCCGATAGGCGGCGACGAGCGAGAACAGGTATGCGTTCATCCGGATCAGGGACAGGGATGGGCTTTCATAGAGCTGCTTGTGCACCAACGCCATCGCCCTGACCTTTCGCTCGATGTCCTGCAGGATCCTCCCCGCCTCGGTGTCTTCCGAAGCAGCCAGCCTGAGGCTGATCATGCTGATGATGATCTGCAGGTTGTTCTTCACGCGATGGTGGATTTCCTTGAGCAGTATCTCCTTTTCGCGAAGGGATTCGCCGATCCGCCTCTCCTTGAGAAGCCCCTCGGCGATCTCGACGTTCAGGCGATTCAGCATTCCGTCGACGTCCGCCTCCGCCTTCCTCACGATTCCCGCAGGGAAAAAATAGAGCGCATACGCGACGCCGAGACCCAGGACGGAAAAGACGAACAGAAGCTTGAAGGTCGCCCACAGCACGGGATCCGCTATTTTATCGACCTCGACGTGACCGAATCGAATATTGTTGTAGACGATGTCCGCGCTGCCGGTCCTTCTGACGATCGAACGCGCTCGGAAATCCTGTCGCTCCAGGAGCTTTCCGTCCGCGTCGTAGATCCTCGCTTGGGCTATGCCCCTTCCCTCGGAATCGTCGAAGATCTTCATGAACTTCACGACGCTGAATTTCCAGAGTTCGGGATTGACTCGGACCGTCTCCTTCACTTTTTGGGCTATCTCACGACTCAAGGAGTCCGCGTCATGCTTCTGTTCCGCCCAGCTCATGATCCAATACTCCGTCGGCATGGAGAAAGAAATGAATACGCCGGTCAGGAAGGAGAGAAGCCGCATTCGAGGGGAGAAGGCGCGAAAGAGTCCGGTCCTTTCGTTCATGATCCCTCAATCCCGCTCGAGGAGGGGAAGGGCTCCGTGCTTTCGGAGCAGCGCCGCTCCTTCCGCGGATCCCGCGAAATCCATGAACTTCTCCGCCGCCTCCGGGATCGGCTCCTTGAAAATGAAGTACAAATCCTTCCAAAGAGGATATGCGCCGCTTTCGACGTTTCCGAGGGACGGTTCCACACCGTCGTAGCGCAGGGCCTTGACGCCGGCGCCGAGATCGGCCAATGCCGCGGTATCGGTCAATCCGAGTGCATGCATGGTCGTCCGGATGGCCTCGTTTTCCTCTTGGTCGGTATAGAAAACGTCCCAGCGCTTCCTGCCGAGGGCGTCCGCGAGTGCTTCCTTGAAACCCGGGACCTTGAGTTCCAGAACGGCGTTGGAGCTGTCGCCGCTTTCCCTGGCGAGCACGATGATCGGCTTGCCGTTCGACCAGGTGTTCTTCGTCCCTTTGTAAACCTCCACGAGCTCGGCCGCGGAGATATTCTCGTCGACCACGTCTCCGTGCGCCGCCAGGACGATGCCTATCCTGGAATAGGGCCTCTGTTTCAGACCAGCGGCCTTTTCGGAGTCCTTCAAAGGCCGCGAAGCCAGCCCCGGGTTCAATTTCCTTTATTTGATTGCATATACCGTAATGCGAAAATCACCTCGGTTCAAGCCCCCGCGGCGCACATCCCCGCGGTCGCGAGCTGCGGATCGACGACGGAAATATCGAGCCGGCGGGCCGGGCCTCGGGTCATCTCGTATCATTCGTCTCGCATCAGGATTGCCGCTTCATGTGATATCTGGTAAACTGAAGCCCTCAAACGAGCATGAAGAGCGCATACTCTCGTGTCGGCCTGCATACAACCGCCGGCGGAGTCGTCATCGGCATTTTCGGTGAAGGAAGGCATCCGAGAACGAACAGGCGTATTTCCCAAGAAGGACGGGTATCGAACTATGGAAAATCAGTTGTGGCTGATTCCGCTGGGATTCGCGGTCGGGGCCCTCGGGACGCTGATAGGAGCAGGCGGCGGATTCGTTTTGGTGCCGGTGCTGCTTCTTCTGTATCCCGATGCCAGTCCGGAGACCGTCACCGCCATTTCGCTCGCGGTCGTGTTCTTCAACGCCCTTTCCGGTTCATGGGCCTATGCGAAAATGGGACGCATCGATTACAAGTCCGGCCTCCTGTTCGCCGCCGCCACCATTCCGGGCGCGATCATCGGAGCGTTGACCACGGACTGTTTCCCGCGGCGGTTGTTCAATTCGATCTTCGGCGTATTGCTGATCGCGGCCGCCGCCTATCTGTTCCTGCAGCGAAAGAAGGGAACTCCGGAAACGGGGAGAAAAGGCAAGCGCTACGTCACCAGAAAAGTCGTGGAAAAAAACGGCACTGAGCACGTGTTCTCCTACAACCTGAGGCTCGGTACCGGTTTGAGCCTGATAGTCGGCTACATTTCTAGCCTGCTCGGAATCGGCGGGGGCATCATTCATGTTCCGGCCCTGGTGCGACTTCTGAACTATCCCGTGCATCTCGCCACCGCGACCTCTCACTTCATCCTCGCGATCATGGCTCTCGCGGGGACGATCGTTCACGTCGCCAAGGGTTCCTTCTCGCACGGCGGTGTCTGGGAGACGGTTTTTCTGAGCGTCGGGGTGCTGTTCGGGGCACAGGCCGGGGCCGCGCTTTCCGGCCGAATACACGGGGTCTGGATCATCCGCGGACTTGCGATCGCTCTCGGCCTCCTCGGCATCCGGATTCTGGTCATGGCCTCGATGTCCTAGGCACTCGCCTTCATACCGAAGTCCGCGCGGAACGGGCCCTTCCCCCGCACTTTCATTTTCTCCGCATTTGTATATAGTTTCACTTATGCAGGATGATTTTCGGCGCGACCCGGATCTCGAGCTCCGTAAATTCCTCGCCCCGGAAATCGTATTCGGCCCCGGAGCCCGGCGGCTCGCGGGAAGGTACGCCCTGAACCTCGGGCTCGGGAAGGTCCTGATCGTGAGCGACGAGGGCGTCGCCGAAGCGGGCTGGACCGGGGAGATCGCGGACGGGCTCCGGAAGGATGGGATAAACGTCGAAGTCTTCCTCGACGTGACGCCGAATCCGAAGGATCGGGAGGCGATCGCAGGAGTCGAACGGTTCCGGAGATCGGGTTGCGAAGGCATCGTGGCGGTGGGGGGTGGAAGCCCCATGGACTGCGCCAAGGTGATCGGATTCCTCGCGGCGAATCACGGAGAACCGTCGGACTGGGTGGGGATCGACCGGATATCGGAACCGGGCCCCCCCCTCATCTGCATTCCCACGACCGCGGGATCCTCCGCCGACGTCTCCCAGTTCGCGATACTCACCGACACGGAAAAGCGGACCAAGGTCGCCTACGTCAGCAAGGTTCTGGTGCCCGATGCGGCGCTCGTGGATCCGGAGACGACGAGTACCGAAGACGCCCGCCTCACGGCGGCGACCGCGATCGACGCCCTGACCCACGCCTTCGAGGCCTTCGTCTCCACGGCGCATTCCCCCATCACCGACATCCATGCGGTCGAGGCCGCGAGACTCGTCTTTTCGTACCTGGGTCCCTGCCTGGCGGACCTCGAGGCTCCCGTGCCGAGGAGCAGGCTCATGCGGGCGAGCATGGAGGCTGGGCTCGCATTCTCCAACGCGAGCCTGGGTGCGGTCCATGCGCTCGCTCACAGCCTCGGGGGATGGGCGAACGCTCCCCACGGAGAATGCAACGCGGCGCTACTCCGGGCGGTCGTTGAATTCAACTGGCCGGAGGCGGGCGGCCGGTATCTCGAACTCGCCGAACGCGCGGGATTGGCGGCGCCGGGTAAGGCGGACAAGGAAGGGCTCTTGAAAACCCTCGATCGCCTCATCGCCGAGTCGGGCCTCGAAGAAGGGCTCGGCATCGACATCCCGCTCGAGGACATCGGGCAGATGGCGGTCCGGGCGCTCTCGGACCCCTGCATGCTCACGAATCCCCGTGCCTGCACGCAGAAGGACCTGGAAAAGCTGTATGAGAAAGCCCTCTCGGGAAAAGCCTGAATCTCTCTTCGATTCCCTCATCGGACTGGGATCGTCTTCGATCAGGAAAACCTACTTCCCCGCCTTGAAACGTTTCCGGGCCCTGCTCGACCAGAGCAGCGACGGCATCATCCTCTGTGAACTTCCCGAGGGCAGGATAACCGACATGAACGAGACCGCCAGAGGGCACCTGAGCGGCGCTTCCTCGGAGACGGTATTCGCCCTGTTCGGGGACGTCCGGGAAATCCGGGACATAGCGGCCGGGGAAAAGGGCAAAACGGGATTTCTCCATCGGGTCGAATCGGCGAAGGGGCCGCTCTATCTGGACGTTGCCGGAAAACGGGTAAAGTTCGAGGACAAGAACTACCTCGTGCTGGTGATCCACGACGTCACGGAGAGGGAAACGCTCCTCGAAAAGATCGAGGACTCGCTGAGGGAAAAGGAAGTACTTCTCAAGGAGATCAACCATCGCGTGAAGAACAACCTGCAGATCGTGAGCAGTCTCCTCAGCCTGCAGGAACATTCCGCCCATCGCGAATTCGGCGTCTCGTTCCTGAACGACATGAAGGCCAGGATCCACGCCATGGCCCTGGTGCACGAACAGCTCTACCAGTCCAAGGAAATCCACCGCATCAGGCTCAAACAGTACGTGGAGGAGCTCTCAAGCCATCTCTTCGACCTTCAACCGATCCGGAACTCGCTCATCCGGATAGAACTCGAAATCGACGACATCTCCGTCTCCGTGGATATCGCGATCCCCGTAGGACTCATCCTGAACGAACTCTTCACCAACAGCTGCAAGCACGGTTTCGCGGCAAGAAAGAGCGGACACATAGGAATCACGCTGAGGAAGAACGGAGGGAACCTCGTCCTCGTATTCATCAACGACGGGGAGCCCTTCCCTCCCGGTTTCTCGCCGAGGTCTTCGCGCACGCTCGGAATGACCCTCGTATGCGCGCTCGTAGATCAGCTCCGGGGCACCATGGACTTCGACGGCTCGGCCGGGGCCAGATTCGTCGTCGCCGTGCCCCTCGGCCTAGGGGAGGATGAGAAGGTCTCCGGCGCCCCTCGTTAAATCCTTCAGGCCCGCCCGCAGGGACTCCAGGGACGCTTCGGCGACCCTCGCCTTCATCCCTACGCGGTCGGTGAAATTCTCCTCGAGCACGACCGCGCCCGATTCCCGGAAAAGCCGCTTCGCGCCGTCGAAACATTCGTACGGCAGATCGACCGAGAAGCGTACCTCGGCGACGAGGGGCTTCACCGGGAGAGCTTCGAGCGCCGCCTGTGCGCACTCCGTGTACGCCTTCACGAGGCCGCCCGTTCCGAGCTTCACCCCGCCGAAGTATCTCGTCACGGTGACGAGGACGTTGCGGACGCCGCTTCCTTTCAGCACCTCGAGGATCGGCCGGCCCGCCGTGCCTTTCGGCTCGCCGTCGTCGCTCATCCCGGAGACCTCTGACTTGGGGTCCCCGATGAGGAAGGCGAACACGACGTGGCGGGCGCCGGGATGAGCGTCCCGCTCCTCCCGCACACCGGCCTTCGCCTCCTCGGGGTTCGACACCTTCCTCGCCGTCCCGATGAAGCGGGACTTCCTGATTTCCAGCTCCGCCCGGGACGTTCCGTCGGGCTCCGTCGGAAGATTCACCTTCGCCCTTCGAGGATCGCGAGAAACTGGGCGGCTCCGACGAAGTTCGTCGTCTTCACGAGGACTCCGTCCGCATAGTACCGCACGTAGGGAATCTGGTCGTTCCCGAGGATCCTCTCCTTGTAATCCATGAATTCGGCGAACAGGGGGCTTCTGTCGTAGAGATATTCCCAGATCGAGAGGTCCGCCCTGTCTGCCATGGAATCGAAGTAGGAACTCATGAAGCCCCATTGAGGGCACCAGGTCTGGGTCAGCACTACGGCCACAAGAGGCGAAGATCTTCTCACATCTTCGGGCAGCTCTCCGTGCACCATGAGATGGCGGGCGTGTTCGTCGGTTAACGGGGTTCGTTTCATGCAAACGCCTTCCCGGCTTCCATGCGGCTTTCGGGAGGAAGGGCAGATTGGATGATCCCTTCCAGCTTCTCCGCGAGCGCCTTTCTCTCCTCGACGGAGAGGCCTTCGGTCGGCACGGGCGGATGGATCGTCATCGTCACGTCGGCGGGGGAGAACCTGCCCTTCTCCTCGAAAAGCCGGAATGACCCGTCCAGGGTTACGGGTACGATGACAGCGTCCGCCCTCGTCGCGAGCTTGAGGCTTCCCGGCTTCAGGCGGCGCATGACCCCGTCCCTGCTCCGGGTCCCCTCCGGGAAGACGGCCATCGGGTAGCCCTTCCTCAGGGACCTGACGCCCCGGTCGATCGCCCGGAGCGCCTTCTTCGCGTTCTTCCGTTCGATGAACACACAGTGGAGCGCGAGCATCCAGAGATTGAGCACCGGAGCGACCGCGAGCTCCTTCTTGGCGATGAAGCCCGGGGCCCTGCCCGAATAGCCGAGGATGAGCAGGATGTCGAATATGCTCTGATGGTTGGCGATGAAACAGATCCTGTCTCCCGTCGGCACGTTCTCGATGCCGCGGACCGTAACCCGGGCCCCGACGATGCCGAGAAAATGCCGGGACCAGAATCGTCCTATGAGGCGGAGATAGCGCCTGAGGAGTTCCTTCCTGCCGGTCACGAGAAGAAGGAACCACGGGATGAACCACAGGATCGTTCCCGCCATGAAACACCAGAAATACACGAATATGATCGAGGTTTTTAACATGGACAACTCCGGACGGTCCTATTGTAACCGAAACACCCGTTCCCTGTGAATACGAAGCGGAACTGGCGTTGCAAAACATCATCGGATGTGATGAAATACCTATCAACATCGAAAAGAGAAAGGATCCGTTCCATGTCCAGTAGTAGAGGATTTTCCTTCTCGGCCGCCCGAGCCGCGGCCATCGGTCTCTTCCTCGTCCTCCTCGCCTCCTGCGGACCGAGCAGGATCGGGTACGGACTCGTCCTCTGGTCGGCGGACGAAGCGGTCCTGGCCACCGGGACGGTGACTCCCGTCTACGAGGAATCCCGGCTCAAACAGTCCTATACGGTCCCCAAGGCGGGCGGCAAAGAAACCGTCGAGGTCCCGACCTGGCGGATACGCTTCTTCAACAAAAAGGGCGAGGCGGAGGCCGCCGCCAAGGAATTCGCCGCGGTCAAGGACCTTTTCGCCATATCCAACAGAAAAGCCCTTCCGATCCGGGAAAAGCCCGACCGCCTGTCCGAACGGACGTACAAGCTCAGGGAGAACGAGACGGTCAAGATTCTGAGCAAAAGCGACATACCGGCGGACGAAAACGGCCTCAAGGGATTCTGGTACGAGGTGCTCACCGAGGGGGGAGTCTCCGGCTACTGCTTCAATTACTACCTCACCCTGGTGGACCGGAAGACCAACACGCGGGTATCCACGGGCGGCAGCCCGTACGAGGACGCCGCGGCGGATATCCTCACCTCCAACTGGCGTCCCGCCTTCTTCCGCGACATGGTGAACGAGAAGCGGGTCGACCTATTGAAATTCAAGCCGGAGTACGGCCTCTTCATCGTCTCGGAATCCAGGCAGATCAGGATCGTCCTCCCGAACGTGAACCTCGCTTTCCCCTTCAAGCAGATCCGGGAAGCCACGCCGGGCATCTTCATAGCGGAAGGATCGTCCATCCAGATGCAGCTCCGCGGAAGAACCGAACTCACGGTTCAGTACACTACGTCCGGATCGACGCAGAGCGCGCAGTTCGTCGCCTTCGACCAGGAAGTGGAAGAGGTCATCGCCAAGGAACAGGAAAGACGGAAGTCGTTGTACGATGCCTTCGTCTCCAAGGGAAAGAGCCTGAAGAGCACGGCTTACGGGGACATCACCCTGGGGGAGAGGAACGAATTCGCGTGGACCGGTTACCAGCGTCTCATCCAGCCCGCCATGATCCAGGGAGTGAAGCCGTCGGGAAAGGTGGAATTCTCCTGTTTCATCGGAAAGGAAATACGGGAGAAATTCGACGGAATCATCGTATTCAGGTTCGAGGCCGACCCAGTCCCGAAATCCGCGGTCTTCTTCTACAAGTTCACGGAACAGGGCGTGCAGTTCACGCTCATCCCGAGGAACCACGTCGAGGACAGCATCGTCCGCAGGATGAGTCCGAAGCCGCTGGTCATCTTCTTCTCCTACTCGTAGAAGCCCATGGCCTTCGTTCAGCTTTCGGGAATTTCCCTCGCCTTCGGAGAACGCCGGATCCTCAGGGACGTCGTCCTCAATCTCGCCTCGGGAAGCAGGACAGCGCTCACCGGCGCCAACGGGAGCGGTAAGACCACGCTCATGCGGATAATCGCGGGCGAGATCAAGCCCGACTCGGGGACGGTGATCAAGCAGCGCGACACGAGGATCTCCTACCTGCCCCAGTCCGGCATTGTCCACGCGGGGGAGACCCTCCTCGGCGAGGTCGAGAAGGCTTTCGACGCGATCAAGGCCGACCTCGCCGAGATCGAAGCCGTGGGCGAAAGGCTGAAAACCGCGAAGGAAGGCGAAGAAGGCACGCAAAGACTCCTTGAATCCCTCCACCATCTCCAGGAAAGGGTCGAGGCCTCGGGCTATTATTCCCGGGGCGAAAGGATCGATCGGGTGCTGTCGGGCCTCGGGTTCTCGCGGGAGGACCGCCTGCGGATGACCGACGAGTTCTCCGGAGGATGGCAGATGAGGATCGCCCTGGCGAAGATTCTCCTCGAGTCGCCGGACATCCTCCTTCTCGACGAGCCGACGAACTACCTCGACATCGAGGCGCGATCCTGGCTCGAGGATTACCTCGGGAACTTCCCGGGAGGACTCCTCCTCGTTTCGCACGACCGGTACTTCCTCGACGTGACGGTCAGGGAAGTCGTCGAGATCTTCCTGGGACAACTCACCCGCTACACGGGGAACTACACCGAATACGAGAAGCGCAGGGAAGCGGAGCTCGCCGCCCTCCTCGACGCGTACAAGGTCCAGCAGGAGGAGATCGCCCGACAGGAAGAGTTCATCCGCCGCTTCCGCTACAACGCGTCCAAGGCTGCCATGGTGCAGAGCAGGATCAGGCAGCTCGAGAAGATCGTGCCCATCGAAATCCCGGAGAGCATGAAGCGGATCCGGTTCTCCTTCCCCGAGGCTCCCCATTCCGGGAGGAAGATCCTCACGCTTCGCGGCGTCGGCAAGTCCTACGGGGACCTCCGCGTACTGTCGGGGCTCGACCTCGACGTCGAGCGCGGGGAGAAGCTCGTGGTCGCGGGAAGGAACGGGGCCGGAAAATCGACCCTGCTCAGGATACTCGCGGGACGCGACGGGGCCCACGAAGGGAGCGTCGAATACGGCGCAGGGGCGACGATAGGATATTTCGCCCAAGACCAGGATGGCAGCCTGAATCCCGAGCTCACGGTGGAGGGCGAGGTGGAGTCGGTTTGTCCTACCTCCCTTTATCCCAAGATCCGCAATCTCCTGGGGGCCTTCCTCTTCAGAGGCGACGACGTTTTCAAATCCGTCTCCGTCCTGAGCGGCGGCGAACGCAACAGGCTCGCCCTCCTCAAGATGCTCCTCCACCCGGCGAACCTGCTCATCCTCGACGAGCCCACCAACCACCTGGACATGAACTCGAAGGACGTGCTCCTCGAGGCGCTGCTGGAATTCGCGGGCACCGTGGTGTTCGTGTCCCACGACCGCTACTTCATCGACCGCCTCGCGGACAAGGTCCTGGAACTCCGGGCGGGAAAACCCCACAGGATCTTCCCCGGAGACTACGAATACTATCTCTATCGCACGGCCGAGGAGGAAAAGGCCGGGGACGGCGCCCCTCCGGCCGCGAGGAAGGAGAATGCGGCGGAGGAGAATGTCGCGGCGGCGAAATACGGCCGGGAGGAGTCGAAAAGGCAGAAGAGCATCCTCCGCAAGCTCGAGCGGCGAGAAGAGGAGATCCTCGGCCGCATCGAGGAGCTGGAAACGGAGCATCGCGGCCTGCAGGACAGGCTCGCCCTCCCCGAGGTCTACGCGGACGGAGCCAAGGTCAAGGAGATAGTGGCCGCGATCCAGGTCAACGAACGGGAACGCGAAAGCCTGCACGAGCAATGGGAGGAGATCGCAGAGGCCATCGAGGAGGCGGGAAAGCCCTGATCCCCGTCCCGGCGGTCCTTGCCCCTTTCCGTAAATGGGATATAATCAACATATCTTGTTGCGAACCGCGGCGGACAGATGCCGCGGGTGCATCGATGGGAACGCGAGCAGGAGGCCCGTCCATGTGGAATCCAGACCTTTACGAAGAAACTCTCCATTTCGCGGCGTCGGCCCACGAAGGTCAATTCGTTCCGGGCAGACCCTATTCCTACGTCGTCCACCTCGCCCAGGTGAGCATGGAAGTGCTGCGGGCCGCCTACATCGAGGACGTCGACGACCCGAATCTCGCCATGCAATGCGCCCTGCTCCACGGCACGCTTTCCGGTACCGCCGTCACCTACCAGATTCTCCTGGACCGTTTCGGCTCCGACGTCGCCGAAGGAGTTCTCGCCCTCACGGAAAACCAGAACCTCCCGGAGAAAAAGCGGCTCGAGGACAGCCTGAAGAGGATCACGAAAAAGAATCATGAAATTTGGATGGTGAAGCTCGCCGACAGGATAGCCGCTCTCGGACAGCCTCCCGAGCACTGGAAAATAGAGAAGCGGAATCTCTACCTCACGGAATCGAAGATGGTCTACGAATACCTGAAAAAGGGCAGCCGCAGCCTCGCGGCTCGGCTCAGCGACAGGATCTACGCCTACAAGAAATTCATCGATCGGTGATCGCCGTGAAAACCATCCTGTCCTGGAACGTGAACGGGCTCCGTGCCGCGGACAAGAAGGGCTTCCTGCCCTGGCTCATGAAGGCCTCGCCGGATGTCCTCTGCCTTCAGGAGACGAAGCTTCAGGAGGACCAGCTCTCCGAGGAACTCGCCGCCCCCGCGGGCTACCACGCCTATTGGAGGAGCGCCGTGAGAAAGGGCTACAGCGGAGTCGGCGTATACACGAAGAAAAAACCCAAGTCGGCGGGCGGCCTGGGAGAGGCGAAATTCGACGACGAAGGCCGCGTGCTCGTCCTCGAGTTCGAGGATTTCGTCCTCGTGAACGCATACTTCCCCAACAGCCAGGACGAGGGGGCGAGACTCGACTACAAGCTCGAATTCTGCGACTCAATCCTGGCGTTCGGTAAGAAGATAGTCGCGGAAGGCAGGAATTTCGCGATCTGCGGCGACTTCAACATCGCCCACAAGCCCATAGACCTCGCCCATCCGAAGGCGAACGAGAAGAACCCCGGTTACCTCCCGGAGGAACGGGCCTGGATGGACGCGTTCACCTCCTCGGGCTTCGCCGACACCTTCCGCATGTTCCACCCCGAACCGGGAAGATATTCCTGGTGGTCCTACCGCTTCAAGGCCAGGGAGAAGAACGTCGGGTGGAGAATAGATTACCATTGCGTCAACGATGGCTTCAAAGCGAAGGTCGCCGACGCGGACATCCTTCAGGACGTGCAGGGCTCCGACCATTGCCCGGTCTCCATGCTCGTGGACGCGGAGCTTTAAGCGCTTTTCTTGCGGCGGGACTACCAAAAGTGCGATACTAGTACGGAGAGGCCCGTATGCCGGACGAGAAAAGCGCTTTCTACCGGACCGTCCTCGATTCCATCCCGCTCATGATCTTCATCGTCGACGACGACGTCCGTTGCATCGACTTCAACAGGACCGCGGAGACGTCTCTTCCCCTGGATCGCCTGAAGGTCCTGGGCCTTCGGGGAGGCGACTTCCTCCACTGCCTGCATTCGCACGACGATGCCCGGGGCTGCGGGCGAGGCCCCGAATGCAAGCACTGCGTCATCCGCGATTCGGTGAAGGAAAGCAGGCTGGGAAACGCCGTCATCCGGAAGCGGACCCTTTTCGAGTACGAGATCGGGGGGAAGACGAGGAGCATGGAGATCCTCGTCACGGCGAACGCCATGGAGTTCGGCGACAGGCTGCTCACCATCCTCGTGCTCGAGGACATCAGCGAAATGACGAAGCTTCGGGACATCGTCCCGATCTGCGCGAAATGCAAGAAGATCCGCGACGACAAGCGATACTGGCTGAGCGTAGAAGAATACTTCGCGGAATACCGGGGCGTGGACTTCACTCACGGGCTCTGTCCGAAATGCCTCCGGGAAACCTATCCGGACTACAAAGGCGAATACGATCACCTTATCGGAAAGGACGGCGCGCTCGACTCCTGACGGTATTCACTTTACAGGCAAAAACCGATACCATTGGCCATCATCTTGCCTCCGGAGACGGAAAAGGAGTACCTCCATGAGCGTGAAACCCAGCCGCGAGGAAGCCTGGAAGCTTCTTACCGAAAACGTGAAATCGGACAACCTCCTGAAGCACGCATTGGCCGTAGAGGCGGTCATGCGGCATTTCGCCGGAAAATACGGCGAGGACGAGGAATTCTGGGGAGCCGTCGGCCTCGTGCACGACATCGACTACGAGCTGTATCCCGCGGAACACTGCAGAAAATGCGTCGATATCCTGAAGGGCGCGGGCTGGCCCGACGAGTACGTCCATGCAGTCCGAAGCCACGGCTGGGGGATCTGCTCGGACGTGGAACCGGTCCACCGCATGGAGAAGATCCTCTTCGCCGCCGACGAACTCACGGGCCTGATAACCGCCACCGCGCTCGTGCGCCCGTCCCGGAGCATCCTGGACATGACGGCGAAATCGGTGAAGAAAAAATGGGGCGCGAAGGCCTTTTCGGCGGGCGTCGACCGGAGCATCATCGAGAAGGGGGCCGCGCTCCTCGGCATCGAACTCTCGGAACTCATCACCGAGACCATTCTCGGGATGAGGCCGGTCGCCAAGGCCCTCGACCTCGAAGGAAATCCGGGAGCAGGCGAGGGCTGACGCGATCGAATCGACCCGAACCAGCCCGCGCCGGGGGCAGACGAGCGTTCCGCATCGAGCGATACGCCGCGATTTTTCCATAAGGGTGAAGCTCCTCGTCATCGTGGCCGTGTCCATCCTTCCGTGCGTGTCGGCCGCGGTCATCATAGGTTATCAGCATCTGCGGGAGGCGATGGAACGGGACCTGAGCGAGGCGGACATCATCGCCAATTCCATCGCGGACAAGCACCTGCTTCTCATCGAGCGGGCCCGGCACATCCTGAGGACGATCGAGGACACGGAAGAGGTCCGGTCCGGACGCATCTCCGAACTCAACGTGTTTCTCGGGAAATTGGTCAGGAAGAACGTCGGATTCGCGACCATCCTGGCTGCGGACAAGGAAGGGCGCGTCCTCGCGGCGGGAGTCCCCTTCACTCCCTACGTGGTGGGAGACCGGGAATACTTCGTCGAAACCATCCGGAGGAAGGATTTCTTCGTCGGTTCGTACATCGTCAGCCGGTCCACCGGGCATCCTTCCCTGCCCTTCGCGCTTCCGGTCCTGGACGCAGAGGGAGAAGTGAGGCTGGTCCTGATCGCGGCCCTGAAGCTGCCCGACATCCCCGCGATGATCTCGATGCCGTCCCTTCCCAACGGCGCTTCCGTCGAAATTTTCGACAGATCGGGCCGCAGACTCTATCGATTCCCCCTGCCCGATGAGGACGAGGAGGTCCGGATCACGATCTCCGACGCGGAACGGGAAGGCGGCGAGAAGCCTCGCATGGCGAATCTGCTCATCCCGGGAAACGTTCCGGAAATCGTCAAGACGAGGGGGATCTCCGGAGGTTCGGGGAGCGAGGAAAACCTCCGTCTCGTGCTTCGCTACCCGACTGCCTCGGCCGTATCCGCCGCACGCGGCATCCTCCTCAAGACCCTGCTGTTCATCGTCGCATCGGTCCTCGTCTCCCTGGTGACGGCTTTCGGCCTTCTCTCGCGCTCGATCACGTCCAGGCTTTCCCGTCTCGTCACCGAGGTCGAGTCCGCCGGGAAGGGGATGAATACGGGAGAAATCCCCGGAGCCGAGAGGAAGGACGAGATCGGGATACTCGCGCGGTCGTTCTCGGAGGCGATGCGGTCCCTAAGGGAACGGGACGACGAACGGGAACGGACCCAGGCCGCGCTCCGGACTTCCTTCGAGGAGCAGAACGTACTCCTCAAGGAGATCCATCACCGAGTCAAGAACAACCTGCAGATCATCTCGAGCCTGCTCAACCTTCAGTCCATGTCGGTCGCCGACTCGTCGTCCCTCACGGTGCTTGAAACGAGCAAGAACCGGATTCACGCCCTGGCGCTCATTCACGAACTTCTGTATCTTTCCGAATCGTTCTCGCGGATCGATTTCCGGGAATACGTCCGCCTGCTGTCGGGGGACCTTTTTCTGGGTTTCGAAGGCATGAGCGGCAGAGTGGAACGCGAGTACGATCTGGAGGATCAGGCGCGGTTCGACCTGGACACCGCCATCCCGCTTGGATTAATCCTGAACGAAATCGTCTCGAACAGCCTCGAACACGCCTTCCCCGAAGGAAGGAAGGGGAAACTGACCATATCGCTCCGCGGCCGCGGGCCGAACGCGTACCGCCTGCGGGTATCGGACGACGGGGTCGGATTCCCCCTCGAAAGGAAGGGCAAAGGACTCGGGCTCGAACTGATCTCGCTCCTCGCGGGTCAGATGGGAGGCTTCCTTTCCTTCGAACACAACCTGCCGGGGACGGCGGTCCTGCTCGATTTCACGGTCCGGCCCGCGGACTGATCCGAGGCCGCCGGGGTGCGGGGCTCAATGCCCGCCGCAGCCTCCTTCGTGGGACGCGCAGTTCGACCCCGAGTCCGTTATCTCCCCTCGCGCGAACTTCTCGGCCGCGGCCCTCGCCGCGCCGCTCACTCCCCTCACGACCTTGATGCCGTGCGATCCGAGGACGCGGACGGCGCCTTCGCCCATGCCGCCGGCGACGAGGTGCGTCACGCCCTTCGCCGCCAGGGTCGAGGCGATGTTCGACTTGCAGCCGCAGCCCGCGGGGGCGGCGAGCGTCTCTTCCGAGGCGAGGTTCTTCGCGGTATCGAACGTAAAGATCGAATAGGCTTCGCAGTGGCCGAAGTGTTCGTCCACCATGCCGGATTTCGTGGGAACGGCGATTTTCAAAATTTCATCTCCTTCGGTACGCAGTACCGTATTTCCTCCGTCGAGACGAAGGCATTTTCCGTTGAGCAGGGCATCGGCGACCTTCCCGCGGGCGGAGTCGAGGATGCGGGCGAAGGTCTGACGCGATATTCCCATGCGCCGCGCGGCCGCCTCCTGATAGAGACCCTCTCCGTCCGCTAGCCGAAGCGCCTCGACTTCGTCGAGGGAAAGTAGGACCTCAACCAGGTCCCGTGCGGGAATCCCGGCGGGTTTGAACATCCGCGAGGGCGGCGAGCAGGATATCTTGCGATCTGAAACCGGTCGCGCCACGTCTGCCTCCGGATCTTATTTTTGAGCATATGCCAATAATTGTCAAGACGGTAAAGTTGCTCCGCGCGATTTCCGTCGAAGAGGTTCGGGGGCAGGCCCCGAGGATCCGAACGGATCACACTCTCACATCGTAGAGCTTGGCGGCCATCTCGACCGAGCACTTAAGACCGTCCTCGTTGTCGAACCTCACCTTTCCCATCAGCTGCTGTTCACCGATCCCGTAGACGAGTTTGAGTCCGAGCGTGTTCTGGTTCCGGAAATCGAAGCCTTCGGGAACACCCGCGCCGTTGTCGGAGTATACGAGGAGAATCTTGTCGGAACCGCTCTTCTTCAATAAAATTCGAATGATTCCTTTGCGATCGTCCCGGAAGGCGTATTTCAAGGAATTCGTCAGGAGCTCGTTTATCAGCAACCCGAAAGGAATGGCCGTATCGAGGGTGAAGTGCTGGTCCTCGATCTCCATTTCCAGAGCGACCTTCTCCTTCGAGATCCCGTAACTCGACAGAATGAGAGCGGTCAGTTCATGAAGATAGTCCTTGATGGACACGAGCGACAGATTCTGAGATTTGTAAAGCATCTCGTGTACGAGAGCGATCGAAGCCATCCGGTTTCCGATCGATTCGATCAGAATCTGGACTTCCTTGTCCTCGGAAAACTCGTTCGCCTGAAGGGTCATCATGCTCCGTATGACTTGAATCGTATTCTTCGTTCTGTGATAGAGTTCCCGAATGAGGGTATCTTTCTCCAGCAGCGAATGTTTCAGTTTTTCTTCCGCTTCTCGCCGCAGATCGATTTCCCTTTCGAGATGACTCGTCCTCAGAGCCACTTGCCGCTTCAGAAACAGGCTGAGAAAACCGAAGGCAAGACCGAGAAGCAGGAGCCCGGAGGTGACGTACCATATCCAGGACGGGATTCGTTCCTTCTCCGCGGGCAGAGTCCATTTACGGAAGGATCGGGTGTAGAACGAGTCGGGATCGTCGATCATGGGCCCCATGAGCTCGTCCATCGCGGAGACCACGTCGGCGTTCTT
Organism: uncultured Spirochaetaceae bacterium; assembly: GCA_964397655.1. Lineage (GTDB taxonomy): Bacteria > Spirochaetota > Spirochaetia > DTKZ01 > DTKZ01 > CAYNKA01. The sequence continues at coordinate 104,495 of CAYNKA010000003.1, forward strand.
TCCCTTCGTGACGGCGAATTTCAGGGCTATCGGAGAGAAGCTGATCGCCGTTATCCTTACGGGATATTCCTTCGCGAGCTCGTTGCCCAAGGAATAGATACAGACTCCGGCATCCGCCTCCCCTTGTTGAATCGCCTTCATGACGTCACGGTTGTCGGTCGTCCGGATGATCTCGCATCTGATTCCGAAGGAGGAGACGTAGTCGATGAAGGCAACGGTAAAGAGGCTTCCCTCCACGGCCGCGACGCGTTTGCCGTCCAGGTCGAAGATCGTATTGAGCGTGAGCTTCGGATTCGTGAAAAGAACCCCGCTGTCGACATAGATCGTGTGCCGATTGAAATCGTACTTCGAGGCTCGCGCGCTCGTGAACCCGACCGCGGGCAGAAGATCCAGGTCGCCTCTCTCGAGATCGATCAGCAGATCGTTCCACGGCTTCTCGACATACTCTATTCGCCAATCCTTCGCCCGGGCGAAATACCCGACCAGGTCGATGAAGAGGCCAGCGGGTTTCGAGTCGTGCTTGAAAACAAGAGGTGCCGCGGGGAAAATGCCCACACGGACCTTCCTCGGTTCCGCCGCGAGCGGCGATACGAGAAGCAAGCCGAAAAGAACGACGACTATCGGAGAAAAATGTCTTCTCGCGAAGCCCGAAAGCTTCGATTCCGTCGAAGCCGGAGAGAGGAAATTCGCTTCATCGGGAATCGTTCGTTTTACTTCATTCATGGATCAGGATTCCGCGCAGGAATACGGTTCCTCGCATTCCCCCATCCGCCCTCCGAATTGAACAGTCTTACATTTTTTTCGGGGATTGTATAGAATGCCGGACGGAACACACAGAACGCGAGGAACAATCCGACATGGCGAACCTGATCGAACCGAAAATACTGAAAGGCTTCCGGGATTTTCTGCCCGAGGCGGAGATGGAAAGGAAACGGGTCACGGCGATCCTCGAAAAGACCTTCGAGAGCTTCGGCTTCGCGCCGATCGATACTCCCGTCCTCGAATACACCGAGGTCCTCCTCGGCAAGGGAGGAGGCGAGACCGACAAGCAGATGTACCGATTCGCCGACAACGGCGGTCGCGACGTCGCGCTCCGGTTCGACCTCACCGTGCCCTTCGCCCGATTCATGGCGGCCCACGTGCCCGAGCTCTACCTTCCCTTCAAGCGCTACCACGTCGCCAAGGTCTTCCGCGGCGAGAACACTCAGCGCGGCCGCTACCGGGAATTCACGCAGTGCGACTTCGACGTCGTGGGGATCGACTCCGACTCGGCCGACTTCGAGATCCTCATGCTCATGCGCCAGTCCTTCGTCAACCTCGGGATCGAGGGCGTGGAAGTGCACCTCGCCCATCGGGGAGTCTTCAACCGCACGCTCGCGAGGCTCGGCCTCACCGGACAGTCGGCCGAGATACTCAGAATAGTGGACAAGATCAAGAAGATCGGCGAGGAGGAGGTGCTGAAGCTCCTCACCGCCGTCGCGGGAGAAGGAGCCGCGCGTGAAATCCTCGATTTCATAGCGCCCGAGGCGAGTTTCGATGAAACCCTGGACAAGATGACGCGGCTCGCGGGCGGGGAAGCCGAGGACACCTCGAGGCTCCGCACCATCCTGTCGTGGATGAAGGCCCTGGACATCGAGAGTTTCTTCGTGCTCGACCCCTCCATCACGAGGGGGCTCGACTATTACACCGGCATCGTGTTCGAGACCTTCCTCACCGAGATTCCCGCGATAGGCTCGGTCTGTTCCGGCGGAAGGTACAACGATCTCGCCTCGCTCTACACGAAGGAGAAGCTCCCCGGAGTCGGAGCCTCGGTGGGTCTGGACCGCCTGCTCGCCGCCCTCGAGGAACTCGGCAGAAAACCGAACCGGAAATCCGCGACCGACCTCCTGGTCTTCTGCGTCCAGCCCGGCCTCTACGCGGAGTATCACCGGATTGCCCAGGCTTTCCGAGCCGCGGGGATCGCCGCGGAGGTATATCCGGAGGCGAAAAAGCTCGCCGCCCAGTTCGGCTTCGCGGAGAAGAAGGGCATCCCCCTCGGGATCATTCTCGGTGAGGAGGAACTCGCGAGGCAATCGATGACGCTGAGGGATTTGGCGAGCCGCGAGAACGTCGAGGGACTCGGCCTGGACCGGGCGATCGCGGAGGCGAAACGGTTGCTCGCGAGGGGGTGAAGCGGCTACGGGAGTCCCGTGCGCAGGGAAGTCCCTCTCGGCGGCTCTCCGTTCCGAGATCTCGGACCCATATCAGCTGCGGAAGTTCCCGCCTTGTTCCGCGAGGAAGGCGGTCACGGCGGCGAGAATTTCGTCCCTGCGCTCGGGATGCATCCACACGACACCGGGAAGCGAGGAGAAGAAGGTCCGCTGGCGTTTCGCGTATCTCCTCGAATTGCGCTTGATGAGTTCCCTGACGTCCCCGAGGCAGAGGCAGCCGTCCCGCCGCATCAGGAAAAATTCCCTGTAGCCGATCCCCTTCATGCCCGGATCGTCCACGCCGTACCCCGCTTCCATGAGGCGTGAAACCTCCTCCTTCAATCCCTCCGCGAACATGCCGTCCACCCTGCGGTCGATCCTCTCGTTCAGTTCGCTCCGCTCGCGGTCCAGGCCGATCACGAGGAAGCGGAAATCGTTCCTTGGGACCTGCGGGACCCTGCAGGCGGAAAGAGGCCTGCCCGCGGCTTCGAAGACCTCGAGGGCCCGGAGGATCCGATACCTGTCGTTGGGAGAGATCCTCTCCGCGCTCTCCGGATCGGCCTCCTCGAGCCTCCGGTACATGGCGGGGAGCCCTGCCGAAAGGCATTCCTCCTCGAGCCGTTTCCTTACGGCGAGGTCCCCGACTGGCGATTCCGGAAGGCCGAAGATGAGATTGCGGAAATAATAGGCGGTTCCGCCCGAAACCACGGGGATTCGGCCGCGCGAGGCTATTTCCGGGACGAGCCGTTCAGCGGCCTTCACGAAGTCCCCGGCGTTGAACTGTTCCTTCGGGTCCCGGACGTCGATGAGATGGTGTGGTATCCGTTTTCTGAGTTCGAGAGGCGGTTTGGCGGTCCCGACGTCCATGCCGCGGTAGACCTGCATGGAATCCGCGCTTATGATCTCCCCTCGTTCGCCGAAGAGTTCGAAGAGAACGTCGGTCTTGCCGACCGCCGTGGGGCCGAAAAGGAGGACTGCGCTATTCTTCGTCGTGTTTGAAGGTGACTTTGTTGGTGAGGATCTGGCTGACCGCGGTGGAGACGACTTTCGGGTTGTTATCGTCGGATTCCCTTTCACCGGTCACGGTTACCTGATACGCGCGACGAATCGCCGCGCAGGTAAGCGCGTAGATATTTTCATCATAACTGATCAAAAGATCGAGAGGTATGATCATCTCTGACAACTCCTGAGGAGAAAATAGGCGACCGTAGTTTATACACCGAAACGAGGTCGAAGGTCAACAGAAACGGCAAGAATCCGTTTGCGGCGACACGTTGACCGGAGCATGCCTCAAAGCTCGCCGCGCAGACGCGTCGAGAATGCAGAGTGAGTCAAAAGTCGCCGCAAACGGATTCTTGCCTTGGAGCGGGACACTAGGAGGCTCGCCGTCTTTGTAAAGACGGCGAGAGTGGGCGGAGCGGAGGTTCGGGGACCGGCGGGGCGGCAGGATAATCGGCCGGGGGGGGGGGAAGTCCGGGGACCGGCGGGGGTGCGGGAGGCGCGGCCGTTGAGAGAGATTTAACGCGAGGCGGGTTTCTTCAGGCGCGCCGTGAAGAGTACGGCGAGGTATTTGCCGAGAGGGGTGAATTCGGGGAACGGCAGGGGTGCGGGAGGCACGGCTGTCGGAGGACTGAAAAGCGGCGGCGGGTCGGCCGCAACCGCCGGCCCGTCACTCCTTCGCGTACTTGTTCCGGAAAAAGTCGTCGATCGGCACCCGGAGGTCCTTCTCCCCTTGAACGAGGGCGACGAGCATCCTCATCATGGGAAAGGCCTTCCCGTCGATCCGGCCCTTCTTTTCCCAGGCCGGGAGCAGCCGGCTGACGGCCCGTACGATCTCCACGGATTCCAGAGTCTCGCCCTTCATGATCTCCCGAGCTTCCTCATAAGTCTTTCCCATGCCGAGAAGGCGGCCGAGCTTGACGGTCCGGCCTCCCATAGAGGTCACGTAGAGGTCACCCGCACCCGGAAGGAGGTAGGCGAACTCGGGCCTGCCGCCTAAAAGCTCTATCATGTCGTGAATTTCGGAGGTCCCCTGGGCGAAGAACGCGCTGGCGAGGTTGTGCATGGAGGCGCCGGCCTCGTCGACCCCGCCCTCCTTTTCCAGCAGGCCGTAGGCGAGCCCCACCCCGAGGGTGTAGGCGTTCTTGAGGGCAACGCCGGTTTCGAGGCTGAGGAGCTCCTTCGTCGGCCAAACATGATAGTAGGAGGTCCTGAAGATCGCCGCCAGTTTCTGCGCCACGGTAAAATCCTTGCAGCCGAAAACCACCCCGGTCTGACGTTTCCCGGCGAGTTCGCCGGCGATGCAGGGACCGCCGATCGCGGCCGAGAGGACCTTGCCCTGCAGTTCCTCCGGGAAGGATTTCTCAAGTACCTCGGGAAAGGTGAGGACCTCGCCCTCCTGGGTCGTTTCCAGACCCTTGGTGATCCCTATTACCGTCTGGCCGGCTCTGATCCGCTTGGAAAGCACGTCCGCCATCCAGTGAACGCCCATGGAATTGACGCCGCTCAGGACGACGTCGGATCCCGGGAACGCCTCGTCGAGGCGGGAAAAGGGGAAGACCCTCACTCCGTCGGGAAGCTTTCTCTTGAGCCGCGGATGGAAACGAGTCTTCATGCAGCTGTCTATCGTATCGCCGTCCAAGTGCGTCCCGACGAGATTCACTTCATGTCCGTTCTCCCGAAGCGGCCACGCCATGGCGCTTCCCATGAGTCCCGCCCCGATTATCGTAACTTTTGCCATGAGATCCTTCCCTTTCGAAATTGACCCCGGGCACGGAGCCCGGGGTATCGTATTCTACCGTGTTTACTTGAGTTCGGCCATGAGGGCCTCGATCTGCTTCGCGGTCTCGTCGGCTACCTTCTGGATCGGTTCCTTGCCGATGAAGATCCGCTCCCAGAGCACGTCGCAGGTCCGCTCGGTCTTCGGATGCATCTTGATGCCCGGGAAGGGCGAAGCGTACTTCATCTGGTCCACGGCGACCTTGAAGGCCGGGTTCTGCTTGACGTAAGCCTGGAGTTCCGGATCGTTCGCCGCGGAGATCCTGAGCGGCATGTAGCCGGTGGATTTCGCCCAGAAAGCGGTCTGCGGAGCATCGGTGATGAACTTGAGGAATTTCCAGGCAGCCTTCTGTTTGTCGGGGGAAGTCTTCGCGGGCATGACGAGGCCGTTTCCGCCGGTCGGGACTTTACGGACGCCCGTGGGGCCTGCCGCGAGCATGGCGACGCCCACCTCGAACTGCGAGGTTTTTATGATGTTGTTCATCCAGCCCGTGGTGATGTACATCATGGCGGTCTTGCCGCTGATGAAGTCGGCCTGGAGTTTCTCCCAGGTGGAGAGTCCCTGGCCGACGTAGATGGTGGCGGCCTTGTCGACGTAGACGAGATCGTACCAGCGCTGGAGAGCCTTCACCGCTTCGGGTTCGTTGAAGGTCGGGAAGGCCTTGCCGTCGGCGTTGAACTTGGAAACCTCGGCGCCGGAGCTTTCGACCGCGGACTGGAAATACCACCAGGGATTGCCGATCTGGATGCCGAATCCGACCTGGGCGTCGCCCTTGGTGAGCTTGATCGCGGCCGCGCGGAGTTCGTTCCAGTCCTTCGGGGCCTTTTCGGGATCGAGGCCGGCTTCCTTGAAGAGCTTCTTGTTGTAGTAGAACACCGGCATGGACCGGGCCTGGGGAAGGCTGTAGAGCTTGCCGTTGATCCTGCTCTCGGCGAGGAGTCCCTGCACGAAATCGTTCAAGTCGATGCCGTCCGGTCCCTTCGCGAAATCGTCGAGGGCGAGCAGGCCTTGTTGTAGACGAAGCCCGGAACGCGGGAGATCTCGAGCATGCAGATCTCGGGCGGCATGCCGGCCGCGAGCGCCGCGAGGAGCTTCTGCTCCGTGTCGGGATAGGAGCCCTGGAATTCGTTCTTCACGACCACGCCGCTCTGGCTCGAGTTGAAGCGGTTCACGATCTCGTCGACTACCTTGCCGTTGGCGCCGCCCAAAGCGGACCAGAACACCACGTTCTGGGGCCCCTGGGGCTGGGCCGGTTTCTTCTCTTCCGTCTTCCCGCCTCCGAACGCGCCGAAAGCGACGAAAACGCAGAGTGCAGTGCAAAGCGCAAGCATTTTTCGCATCATAGTGACCTCCTGATTCGTTATGCGGCACAAGCCGCGGAATCCCACGTCAACCCTTCACCCCCGAGCTCATGACGCCTTCTACGAAGTACTTCTGGAGAAAGATGAACAGCACGATGATCGGCGCCATCACGAACATGGAGGCGGCCATGACCACGTTCCACTCGATGCTGCCCTCGCTGGTGCGGAGAAAGACGAGCCCCACGGGAAGGGTCCTCATGTCCGTGGAATTGGTCATGATGAGGGGCCAGAAGTAGTCGTTCCACCTCCAGGTGAAGGTGAGAAGAGCGAAGCTCAGGAAGGCGGGCCTCGACACGGGGATGAGCACGTCCCAGATGATCCTGAGATGCCCCGCACCGTCCACCTTGGCCGCGTCCACCAGGTCCTTGGGCACGGAAAGGAAGCTCTGACGGACCAGGAAGATGCCGAAGGCGTTGGAGAGGAACGGAACGGTGAGCGCCATGTAGGTATTGAGCCAGTCGAAGACCTTGAAGATGAGGAAGGAGGGAATCGCGAGGACCTGGGTCGGGATCATCATGGTTCCCAGAAAGAGAGTGAAGATGAGGTCCCGTCCCTTGAATTCGAGCCTGGAAAACGCGTAGGCCGAAAGCGAGGCGTTCACCATCTGGCCCGCGATGATGATCGCCGTGACGAGCACGCTGTTCATCGCGTAACGGGGAAAGGGGGCTCCGGTCCAGGCCTTCACGAAATTCTCGAGCTCGAGCCTTCCCGGCAGCAGCGCCGGCGGATAGATGTAGACCTCCCGCAGAGGCTTGACCGCCGTCGAGAACGCCCAGAGCACGGGCATCACCGTAGCCAGGAATGCGATGCCGAGAACGATCTGCATGGCCAGTTTCCCGACCGGCGAAGACTCCTTCATGGCTGGTCCGCCCGAATGCCGCGCTTCGCGAGATACGGAAGGGCGAAGGACGGAAAATTGGTCGTTATCTCGGTCACTCCCCATTCGAGGAGCGTGTCGATGTCGTCCTTGGTGTTGCCGAGCCATCCCGTCACTTCGAGGCCCTTGTCCCTCGCCTTCCGCACCAGTGCCGCGTTCCCGGCCTTGAGCGGGATGCAGGCGTTCACGCAGCCGAGGTCGATCGCGGTCTTCAGGATCTCGTCCGTGTAGTGGTAGCTGATGAGGCCGAGGGAAAGGGAATCGTCGAGCTTCCTCATGCCCTCGAGCGCATAGGGATCGAAGGACGTGACCGTCGTCTTCTTCTCGATGTCGAAACGCCTCACGAGGTCGCAGAGCTTGGGGAAAAGGCGGTCGAGCCGTTCGGGAAGGTCCGTTTTTATCTCGATCTGGAACCGATGGACGGCCCTCGAATAAACGTCCAGGACTTCCCCGAGCGTCGGAATCTGCGCAGGGCGGAAATTAGGGAAGAAGGCCCGGGCGTCGAATCCGCGCAGTTCATCCATGGTCCGGTCAGCTACCCTGCCCCTTCCGTTCGTCGTCCGGTCGAGCGAATCGTCGTGGATGACCGCGAGTTCCCCGTCCCTGGTGAGATGCACGTCGAGTTCGAAGTTCCTCACGCCGGCGATCTCGTATGCGTAGCGGAAGCCCGCGAGCGTATTCTCGGGAGCCTCTCCCATGGCCCCCCTATGTCCGTATACCAGCATCGAATTCCCCCTCCGCCGGGTTCAGTAATGGACCCAGCGTTTCGAAAGCCCCATCTGCAGGGCAGTCAGTACGAGCATGAACACGAAAAGCACCATGGCTATCGCGGAAGCGTAGCCCACCTCGAAAAACTGGAAGGCGTTCTGATAGAGATAGAGCACGAGCATGTTCGTCGAATTGACGGGCCCTCCCTGCGTCATGATGTAGACGGTCTCGAAGTTCTGGAACATCGTGATGAGCGAGGTCACCGCGATGAAGAGAGTCGTCGGGGAAAGAAGCGGCAGGACGATACGGAAGAAGATCGCGAGGCTTCCCGCCCCCTCGATCCTCGCGGCTTCGAGCAGCTCGCCCTCGATGCGCTGAAGCCCGCCGAGGAAGATGAGCATGTCGTAGCCGACGAATCGCCATATCGTCATGATGACGATCGCCGGAAGCGCCCATTCCACGGAGCCTATCCATTCCGGCCCCTTGAGTCCCACGGCCTTCAGGAGGAAGTTGACGAGACCGTATTTCGCGTCGAATATCCAGAGCCACACGAGAGCCATCGCGGCGGGCGTCGTCACGTAGGGCAGGAAGATGCCGGTCCTGTACACGGTCCTGCCCGGGAGCTTCTTGTTCACGAGGACCGCGAGCAGGAGCCCGACGGCCATGGCGGAAACGACCGTCGCGGCGGAAAACACGATCGTGTTCCAGAGCACCTTCCAGAAGAGGGGGTCCTTCCCCAGTTTGGCGAAATTGCCCAGACCGACGAAGGGTTTTTCCGGCGATATGAGGTTCCAGTCCGTCAGGCTGAGAAGCAGGGAGAAGACCAGAGGAAGGAAAATGAAGACCGCGAAAACCGCCATGGACGGAAAGAGGAACAGGAGGGCTATGCCTGCGTCTCCCTTGGACTTCTTGAGCCTCATGCTTTTTCCTCCGTCTCGGTAAGGGCTCTCGCAGTGTCCTCGTCGGTGACGAGCACGTTGCACCATCCGCCGAGCAGGGCGGCCCGTATCGCCGTCGTCTTCTCCGGTCCGCCGGCGAGTCCGATGGCGAGTTTCTTCCTCCGGAATTCCTCCCGGGAGACCGCGAGAAGGCATGCGTCGAGGTCGGGATCGCAGATGTCCCCCCGCGCGTCGAAGAAATGGCCGCAGACGTCACCGACCGCCCCCCGCGACCTTAGTTCCGTGAGGATGTTCTCGTCCATGTATCCGGTCTTGTAGAGCGACGATTCCCGGGATATGCTTCCGATCCCGAAGACGGCGATGTCGGCCTTTCGCGCGAGTTCGAAGGTCGCCTGGATGCGGGAGTCCGCGAGAAGGGCGTCCCGTATCTTCGCGGAATCCACGAGCAGCGGGGCGGCGAGGGCGTACGAGGAGGCGGAAAAGGCCCCCGCCATCTTTTCCATGATGTACTCCGCCCTGGTGGAATAGTCCGCCCTGTCCATGCTTCCGTTGATCTGGACTATCCTGACCCCTTCGAGGCCGGTGGCTTCAAGCTCCCTGGCGCAGGCGAGAACCGTCGAGCTCCAGGAAACCCCGAGGATGTCGCCGGACCGGACCCTGCGCTCGAGGAAGGCGGCCGCAGCCTTGCCTATCTCGTTCTTCATCACCTCGTCGGAACTCACGGGGACCTTCACGACTACGGCCTCGGAAAGGCCGTACGCGGTCTCGAGCCGAAGTTCGAGTTCCGAACAGGTCGATTCAGGGGATCGTATCGAAAATTCGACGATCCCCTTTTCCCGAGCGTATTTGAGGTGCCTTCCCACGCTTTGCCGCGAAAGCCCGAGCTTGACCGCGATTTCCTCCTGACCCAGGTCCTTGAGGTAATAGAGGGTGGCGATCTTCACCGTCGTATGTTCATCGTATCCCATGTCACATCATTCGAGCATTTGCTCACATGCCAAACAAATGCTCTTCATACAACCATACTACATCCGGTTGCGCATTTTGTCAAAGAAAGTTTTTCCGGTTTTTCCGGTGAATTCGGCCGGAGAAACTTGGCCGGATACCGTCAAGAAAATCCATCAAGTTGACGGGACACGAGGTCCGGGTTACAATGAACTCCGACCAATCAGTCGGAAATAACGGGAGGAACTCATGCTCGGATTTGCGGACCCTCTGGTCGCCGCGGTCTATCTCCTCATGATGGGCAGCGCGCTCCTGTGCGTGATATACGGCGCGATCAATTGGAACAAGGAAGGCGAAATTAGCCAGGCGGAAGCGGCGGAAGAAAGGGCCTGGACGTCGGAAGAGCTCGCCATCGAAAAGAAAATCAGCGGGGAGGACGAACCATGAACATGCTGCTGCTCGCGGTCGTCATCATCGTCTATCTCGGAGCGACCTCCTATCTCGGCTATCTGGGCTACAAATCGACGAAGAACAGCCTCGATTTCAACGTCGCGGGCAGGAATACCCACCCCTACGTCATGGCGATGTCGTACGGCGCCACGTTCATCTCGACATCGGCCATCGTCGGATTCGGGGGAGTAGCCTCGCTCTACGGAATGAGCATGCTCTGGCTTCCTTTCTTCAACATTCTCGTCGGCATCTTCATCGCCTTCATCTTCTTCGGGAAACGGACCAGAAGGATGGGACTCAACCTCGACGCCCACACCTTCCCCGAATTCATGGGCCGCAGGTTCGACTCCGGACTCATTCAACGGCTCATGGGCGGGACGATCTTCCTCACCATGCCGCTCTACATCGCGGCCGTGCTCATCGGAGCCTCCCGCATCCTCGAAGGACTGCTCAACGTCCCCTACGATTACGCGGTGATCCTCTTCACGGTCCTGGTCGCCGCCTACGTAATCTTCGGAGGGCTCAAGGGAGTCATGTACACCGACGCGCTCCAGGGAACCCTCATGATAGCCGGAATGCTCTTCCTCCTGATCTCGGTCTACGCGAATCTCGGCGGAGTCGTACCCGCCCACGAGGCTCTCACGGCACTCAAGGATCGAATACCGAAAAGCCTCGTCGCTCAGGGACTCACGGGCTGGACGAGTTCCCCTGCCGCTGGATCCCCGCTCTGGTGGATCATCTATTCCTCCCTGGTGCTCGGCGTAGGCATCGGTGTCCTCGCCCAGCCCCAGCTCATAGTCCGCTACATGACCGTGAAGAGCAACAAGGAATTGAACCGCGGCGTGGTCATCGGAGGGCTCTTCATCCTCGTCACCACGGGGGCGGCCTACATCGCGGGCTCCCTTTCCAACGTCTACTTCGTGAGCACATCGGGAAAGATCGCCATCGAGATCGCGGGAGGAAACGTGGACGCGGTCATGCCGCGCTTCATAGCCGGAGCCATGCCGCCGTGGTTCGGCTATCTCTTCATGCTCGTCATCCTGTCCGCCGCCATGTCCACCTTGAGCGCCCAGTTCCACACCCTCGGAACCGCGATCGGCAGGGACGTGCTCTCGGCGGGCCGGCCTGCCGCCGGGAAGGGCGGGACCAACAGGGAGATCGTCGTCACGAAGCTCGGCATCGTGGCCGGCCTCGTCGTCACGGTCATCCTGAGTTACGAGCTCGGGGAGAACGTCATCGCGCGGGCTACCTCCGTATTCTTCGGCCTCATGGCGAGCTGCTTCCTCGCGCCGTACACGGCCGCGATCTACTGGAAACGCCTCACCCGGAAAGGGGCGCTCGCCGGCATGCTCGCGGGACTCGGCATGTCCTTCTTCACGTTCTTCTTCACCCACGGCGCGGAGGCGAAAACCTTCGGGCTCGCGAAACTGCTCCTCGGGCGGGACGTGCTCATACCGGGAAGCTTCTCTTTCGTCGATCCTCTCATCATTTCCCTCCCCGTTTCCGTGGCCGCCACCGTCCTGGCGAGCCTCGCGACCCGGGTGGAAAATCCGGAAACGGTGAAAAAGAGCTTCGAGGGGATCGGATAGGGAGGAACCGCCATGAAGCCGGCTTTTCTTCATCTTCCGGACGAGAAGCGACAGCGCATTTTCGAAGCCTGCGTCGCGGAATTCGGCGAAAAAGGCTACGAAGGCGGCGCTTTGGACCGGATCATCAGGGAGGCCGGCATTTCAAAGGGCGGTCTTTACGAATACATCGAATCCAAGGAGGATCTCTTCCTCTTCGTCGTCGGAAAAACCTACGACGAGCTCTACGATTTCATGGAAAACCGCATCCGCGAACGGAGGGATTCGTTTCCGGACGGCATCCTCGAACGGATGCGGCTCGTGGCCGAAGACGCCATCGACTTCTTCGTCGCCCATCCCCATTTCGTCGCCCTCATCGTGGCGACGCACAGGCTCGTGGACTCGGGCCTCGCGGAAAGGGTCAGAGGACTTTTCCTCAAAAGATTCATGAAGATATTCGGCGACTCCGATTTCACCGGCATTTCCTACGACCGGGAACTCGTCTTCGAGCTCCTCACCTGGCTTCTCCTCAAGACCCGCTACGATTTCCTCGTGGCTCACGATCAGAACGCCGACAACGAGACGATCCGCAGACGATACCTCGAGCGGTGGGATTTCTACACCGAAGTCCTCGCCCGCGGACTCTATGCGCACCGGGACATGTGAAAGAATCGTGATTTTTTTTCATTGACGACCGTATCCCGTCATATTATGATGATGACCGACCGTTCAGTCGGTTTTCCCGACCAATCGGTCGGTATCCCCCGATCAAGAAAATCGGGTTCTCATCTCACAACGGGAGGATTCTATGTTGGGCTTAGCGGACTCCGGCGTGACCGCCGCCTATCTCCTCATGATAGGAAGCACGCTCCTGTGCGTCGTGTACGGTATCGCCAAATGGAACAAGGAAGGGGAAATCACCAAGGAAGAAGTCGAGGAGGAACGGGCTTGGACCTCCGAGGAGATCGCGATCGACAAGGAGATAGCGGGGGAGGACGAACCATGAACTTCCTCGTATTGGCCATAGTAATCATCGTGTACCTGGCTCTCACCGCCTACCTCGGATACCTCGGCTTCAGAAAAACCAAGAACAGCCTCGACTTCAACGTCGCGGGACGCGATACGCACCCCTACATCATGGCGATGTCCTACGGAGCGACCTTCATCTCGACCTCCGCCATCGTGGGTTTCGGCGGATCGGCCTCGCAGATCGGGATGAGCCTGCTCTGGCTCACCGTCTTCAACATCGCGGTGGGGATTTTCGTCGCCTTCGTGTTCTTCGGGAAGCGCACGAGGAGGATGGGGCTCAACCTCGAGGCCCATACCTTTCCCGAGTTCATGGGACGAAGGCTCGACTCCCGACTCATCCAGAAGCTCATGGGCGCGACCATCTTCATCATCATGCCTCTCTACATCGCCGCCGTCCTCATCGGGGCGTCGCGCATCCTCGAAGGACTGATGAACGTGCCCTACGACTACGCGGTCATCCTGTTCACGATCCTCGTGGCGGGGTACGTCATCTTCGGCGGCCTGAAAGGCGTGATGTACACCGACGCGCTCCAGGGGTCGCTCATGCTCGTAGGGATGCTCATCCTGCTCGTTTCGGTATATCTCAACCTCGGCGGCATAACTCCGGCGCACGAGGCGCTCTCCGCGCTTCAGGACAGGATCCCCAAAGGGCTCAAGACCATGGGACTCACGGGATGGACCGCATCCCCGGAGGCCGGTTCGCCGCTCTGGTGGACGATCTATTCCTCGCTCGTGCTCGGAGTCGGCATCGGTGTCCTCGCCCAGCCGCAGCTCATCGTCCGCTACATGACGGTGAAGAGCAACAAGGAAATCAACCGGGGAATCATCATCGGCGGCATCTTCATCATCGCCTGCACCGGGACCGCGTTCATAGCCGGCGCTCTATCCAACGTCTACTTCGTGAAGGCCGGGGGAAAGATCGCCATGGATGCCGCCGGGGGAAACATCGACGCCGTCATTCCGAAATTCATAGCTGATTTCATGCCGTCCTGGTTCGGCTACCTGTTCATGCTGGTCATGCTCTCAGCCGCCATGTCCACCCTGAGTTCCCAATTTCATACGATCGGCACGGCGATTGGAAGGGATTTCCTTTCCGGAGGCAGGCTCGCCCGGACGGGAACCGACGGCAAGAGCCGCGAGATGCTTCTCACCAAGCTCGGTATCGTGATCGGCCTGATCGCGACCGTCGTCCTCTCCTACAAGCTCGGCGGCAACATCATCGCAAGGGCCACCGCCATCTTCTTCGGCATCATGGCGAGCGCGTTCCTCGCACCCTACGCAGCGGCCATCTACTGGAAGCGCCTCACCAGGAAGGGAGCGGCGGCGGGCATGATCTCGGGCCTGGCCGTGTCCCTCATCGCCTTCGTGTTCCTCCACGGGGCGGAAGCGAAGGCTCTCGGCATCTCGAAACTCCTCCTGGGCAAGGACGTGCTCGTCCCCGGCATCTTCTCCTTCGTCGACCCCCTCGTGCTCGCCCTCCCCGTCTCGATCGTCATGACGGTGGCGGTGAGCCTCTTCACCCGGGTGGAGAACCCCGAAACGGTGAAAAAGAGCTTTTCCGGCATCGGTTGAAACGAAAGAACGGCGTCCGAGCGCGACCTCGGACGCCGCATCCTCCTGACAGACGACCTCCGGATCGCCTTGACAAGCCTTCGGCAATATTGAGACAATCGAAATCATCGAACCGGGAGGGTAAAGATGAGCCGGCTCGCGGCTAATCTATTGGATATAAGGACCCTCTTCATTTCGGAACTCCTCGTCGCGACCGTCCTGAGCGTCATGCTCATCCTCGTCCACAGGTTCCACGGCAGGAAATTCCCGGGAATCGGGTACTGGGCGCTGGGCTCCGTGCTGCAGACCGCCGCCTTCTTCCTCGTCGCGTTGCGCGACATGCTACCGGGCCCGTTCTCCATCCTCCTGGCCAACGCATTGCTCCTCTTCAGCACGGCCCTCATGTACTCGGGGACCGAAGCCTTCCAGGACGGGAAAAGGAGGAGGCACTTTCCCTTCGTCCTTGCCGGGGCCGCCACGCTCGTGCAGATCCATTTCACCTTCATTCGGCCCGACCTCCCCATGCGCATCATCGTCCTGTCGGTCGCGTCGAGCATGGTCTTCGCGGCCTGCATAGCGCGCTTTCTCGCGCCGAAGCAACCGAGCATGTGGCCGTCGATCGTCCCCGTCGTGGCGCTTTCGCTGTCGATACTGGTCGCGGCCTTCCGCGTCGTCGGTACGCTCCTCTACCCCCCGGGGACGGATCTGCTGTTCTCGGGGATCGCGCAGGCGGTCTCGATCATGGGATACATCGCCACGCTGTCGTTGTGGACCTGCGGATTGATCCTGGTGATTTCCTGGAAGCTCAAGCTCGAGGAGGAACGGCTCGCCGAGACGAACAGGATGCTCATCAGGGAAATGCATCACAGGATCAAGAACAACCTCGCCACGCTCCGCGCCATGCTTCACATCCAGGCCTCGCTCTCCGAGACCGACGAACTCAAGGCGATGCTCGCGAAAAGCTGCAACCGCATCGACGCCATCGCGAAGATTCACGATCTCCTCCACATGAGCGAGGACGTCAGGCGGGCCTCCCTCAGGCTGTACCTCGGGAACCTGATCCGGTCGATCGAGGGGAGCTTCTCGAACCAGGGCGTGCGGGTGGAACTCGACGTCGAAGACCTCGACCTTTCGATCAATACGCTCATCCCTCTGGGTCTCATCATCAACGAACTCGTCACGAACAGCTTCGAGCACGGATTCCCCAACGGCGGGGCCGGGAGAATCGGGATTTTTTTCCGTTCGGACGACGGGAACTACCGCCTCGCGGTCGAGGACGACGGCGCGGGATTCCTCGCGGACGCCGGGAACATCGCAGGGTTTTCCAGCCTGGGAATGAAGATCGTGGACAGCCTCGTCCGACAGCTCAGAGGCACGCTTTCCATAAGGACCAAGCCCTCCACGTCCGTGGAGATCGTCTTCGGCATAGAAGATCCGGATCCTCGATGAGGCCCGCCGCCCTCCCCCCAGGCTTGCAAACGAACCGCGGTCCATAATAAATTGAACCGATCATGAAGCACTGCGTCATCGGCAGCATCAATATGGATCTCGTGACCACCCTCGACCGGTTTCCGGAAGCCGGAGAAACCGTCACCGGCATCGATTTCAAGACCTCCCCCGGCGGAAAGGGCGCGAATCAGGCGGTCGCCCTCGCGCGCCTCGGTTCCGACGTCGTCCTCGTGGGGAACGTGGGCATGGACGGATTCGGCGACCAGTATCTCGAGCATCTCGCCGCGGAAAACGTCGACTCCTCCTGCATCGAGCGCCTTGCGGGAACATCGACGGGCATCGCTGTCATCGAGGTGGAGACATCGAGCGAGAACCGCATAGTCGTGATCCCCGGAGCGAACGGGAGGTTAACGCCGGAGTCGGCGAAGAGCCGGGCGAGCCTCGTCGCCGCTGCGGACATCTTCCTGCTGCAGCTGGAAATTCCGCTCGAGACCGTAGCATGGATACTGGAAAACCGGAGGCCGAGCGGAATCTACATACTCGACCCCGCCCCGGCTCGGAAGATCCCGGACGAACTCTTTTCCAAGGTTGATTGCATAACGCCGAACGAGACCGAGCTCGGCATCCTCGCCGGGCTCCAGGTCCGCAACGAGAAGGACGTCCGCGAGGGGGCGGAACGCCTCCTCGCGAAAGGGGTCAAGACCGTCATCGTGAAGGCCGGGGAAAAGGGTGCCTACCTCGTCCGCTCCGAAGGCATGATCCGCGTGCCGGGCTTCAAGGTGGAGCCGGTCGACACTACCGGGGCGGGCGACACGTTCAACGCCGCCTTCGCCCATGCGCTCGGCAAGGGCGGCGACGCGGAGGGCGCGGTCCGGTTCGCCTGCGCAGCCGCCGCCATTTCCACCACGAAATTCGGCGCCCAGGGGGCCATGCCGGGCGAGAAGGAAGTGCTCGAACTCCTCGGCTGAACGCTTCCGCTCCGTTCGCGGATTCCGCGACCGTCGCGATTCGACTCCGAGTCTCCGTCGGCCCTCCGCCTCAACCTCGGAATTCCCGCGCCGCCTCCGCGAGGGCCTTCATGTTCGCGATCGGCGTTTTCGGCACGACCTCACAGCCGGAGCCGAGTACGAAGCCTCCTTCGAGCGCGTCCGCGGAGCGCATGCATTCGATCGCAGCCGACCTCACCGTCTCCGGCGTCCCCTGGAACAGGACCGACGTGGGCTCGAGGTTTCCCATGAGCGCCACCCTGCCCTCCGTCAGATTCTTCGCATCGGCGATGTCCACTTTCGCGTCGATCTCGAGAACGTCGGCCCCCGTCCTTGCCATGAGCGGCAGGATCTTCCGCGTGTCCCCGCAGATGTGGAGGATCGTCACCGCTCCCTTCGCCCGCGCGCGGGGGCCTATCGCGGAAAAGACCTTGACCTCGTAAGGAAATACGTACTTTTCGTAGATCGCCGGAGAAATCATGCTCAAGGACGCGAGCGAATCGCCGGCCTGGGCGGTGTCCGCGCCCGCTTCGAGGAGCGCCTCGAGGAAGGCGATGAGCGCGTCGGAGGAGATTTCCATGAGCTCGAAGAGCTGTTTCTGTTTGGACAGGTCGTCGTCCGCCTCGGCAGTGGCGATCTCCATGAGAAATTCCTCGGTGCCGCCCATGAGGTAGCTCGCCAGGGAAAAGGGGCCGGTGCCGGGTCCGCGGACCGCGACCTCGCCGCCGAAATGCTCTCTCAGCTTGTACACGGCATCGAGGTACACGTGCATGCGGCCGTCCTTGTACGGGTCGGGGACCTTCAGCTTCCCGATCTCGTTCAGGGCGGCGACCGCGGGCCTCACGAGGTTCGGCGTCGTGTCGTAGGGCTGGTTGATGAGGCAGCCGAAGCCTTCGGCGATGTAGTAATTGTCCGATTGGGCGACGACGACGTCCAGACCGATCGCCTCATGGGTCCTGATGTGGGCCTCGGCCATGAGGTCGGGATTCGTGTTGTAGAGGGACAGCGGAATGCCGGCCAGCGCCGCGCCGAAGTTGCCGTTGTAGGGAGCTGCCGGAACCCTGTCCGGCTTTCGCCGCAAAGCCGCCGCGAAGAATCGTTCTCGGGAATTCATGCATCCATAGTGACCGAAGCCCGTGAATTATGCAACGGCCCGGATTTTTTCATCGCTCCGATATCTTTGATTTTTTATCGAATACATGATACCATGGGCTGATAATATAGTTGACATTTCAAAACGAGGAAAACATGAGAATCACGACCAAAGGACGATACGCGCTCCGAGCCGTCGTCAATCTGGCGGCGGCCGCGGGAGACAAGCCCGTTCCCATCAAGCAGATAGCCGAGGTGGAAGAAATATCTCCGGAGTTTCTCGAACAGATCTTCTTCCGCCTCAAAAAATCCGGCCTCATAAGGTCGGTCCGTGGCCCGGGTGGCGGATTCATCCTCGACCGGAACCCGGAAGAGATCACGATCAAGGATATTTTCGAAGCCGTGGGAGAGGGAGTGGATCTCACTCCCTGCGCAAGCTGCGGAAACGATCTCGGCACCTGCAACAGGACCGACAGCTGCCTCATCCACGAAGTATGGACGAAGATAACCTCCGAGGTATCCACGCTTTTCGAATCCTTCACCCTGCAGGGCATCGTCGAGAGCAGGCAACGCAGGAAAATCGCGGTCCACTGAAATCCGTCATCGAAACCGAGGCCGACCATGAACATCGTTCCCGATCCGGAGCAGGAGTCGGCGCTGAAGCTTGCTGCCGAGATCATCCGTGAATCCTATACCCTGTCCGCCTTCACCGGAGCCGGCATGTCGGTGGAAAGCGGTATCCCGCCCTTCCGCGGCGACGGGGGGCTGTGGGACCGTTACGACCCCCGCCTTCTCGAGCTCGACTTTTTCCTGGCGAATCCCGAACCCTGCTGGCGGACCATCAAGGAAATCTTCTACGATCATTTCGGGAAGGCGGTACCGAACGCGGGACACCTCGCGCTCGCCGACATGGAGAAGGACGGCATACTCAGAAACCTCGTCACGCAGAACATCGACGACCTCCACCATCGGGCCGGAAGCCGCAAGGTCGTCGAGTTCCACGGGAATTCCCGCATGCTGCTCTGCCTGTCCTGCGAGCGGAAATACGAGGCCGCCTCCTTCGACCTGACGGCCCTGCCGCCGAAGTGCCCGAAATGCGGAGGTCTTCTCAAGCCCGATTTCGTCTTTTTCGGAGAGGCGATCCCCGTGAAGGCGCTCGAAGCGTCACAGAGGATCGCACGCGAAACGGACTGCATGATCGTCATCGGGACGACCGGTGAGGTGTATCCCGCGGCGGCACTCCCCCGGACCGCCCACTCCAGGGGGGGCCGCATCATCGAGATCAATCCTTTCCCCTCGAATTACACGGACTGCATCACCGAAGTCCGAATCGGGCTTCCCGTTGGGAAGGCCCTGCCTCTCCTGTGGGAAGCCGTGAAACGGCGGACGTAGCTCAGATGTGGATGGCCCAACCCTCGGCGGCTCGGGCAGCCTCCATGATGCCTTCCGAGAGCGTGGGATGCGCGTGGATCATGCCGGCGATATCCTCCGGAAGGAGCTCCGCGTGGCGGGCGAGCAGGAGTTCGTGGATGATCTCCGTAGCCTGGCTCCCGGCGGCGTGAGCGCCGATGATTTCCCTCGTTTCCGGATCGAGGATTATCTTGACGAGGCCTTCCGGGCTCTCCGCGGCGACCGCCTTCCCGATTCCCCGGTAGGGAAAAACCGCCTTCACGTACTTGACGCCCCGAGTCTTCGCCTCCTCCTCGGTGAGGCCGAAGCTCCCGATCTGCGGCTCGCAATAGACGGCGGAGGGAACCTCGTCCAGGCTTATCCGCTTTTCCGGCGTCCTGCCCGCGATCCTCTCGACGGCTATCTCCCCTTCCTTCGACGCCACGTGGGCCAGGAGCGGAGTCGGTACTACGTCGCCGACTGCATAGACTCCCCGCACCGCGGTCTCGTAGTAGTCGCCGGTCTTCACGAAGCCCCGCTCGACGACCACGCCGATCTTCTCGAGGCCGAGGTTCTCGGTGTTCGGGGCCCTGCCCACGGCCACGAGGACCTTGTCCGCCTCCACCGACGAGACCGTTCCCGCCTTCCCCTCCAGCCGAACCTTGATCCCCGAAGCGGTCCTTTCCATGCCCGCCGCCTTGGTGGAAACGAGCGTCTTGATGCCCCTGCGGCCGAATTCCTTCTCGATCACCGCCACGGTCTCCGCGTCTTCGATGGGCAGAATGCGGTCGAGCATTTCGACGACCGTCACCTCCACCCCGAAGTTGTTCATGATGTGGGCGAACTCCATGCCGATCGCCCCGGCTCCGAGGATGAGGAGCCGCTTCGGCAGCTTCTCCAGCATGAGGGCGCCGGTGGACGACAGCACGGTCTCCTCGTCGAAGGCGAAGCCGGGAACGGACCGCGGCCTGGATCCCGTGGCGATGATCACGTTTTCCGCGGTGACGGTCTTTCCGCCGCCGATATCGAGCTCGTGGGCGGTCTTGAAAACGGCGGTTCCCTGGACGTATTCGACGCCGTTCTTCTTGAGGAGGAACTGCACTCCCTTGGACAGCCGATCCGCGGCCGCCCGCGATTTCTTGAAGACCTTTCCGTAATCGAAGCCGGAAAAATCCGTCCTGACTCCGAGTTCGGAGAGTTCCCGAGCGGAACGGAAGATCTCGGCTTGATGGATGAGGGCCTTGGAAGGTATGCAGCCGACGTTGAGGCAGACCCCTCCCGGTTTATCCTTCTCGATGATCACCGTCTTGAGCCCCAACTGGCGCGCCCGTATGGCCGCCACGTATCCGCCGGGACCTGCTCCGATCACCGCCAGGTCGTATTCATGCGTACCCATGTTTTCCTCCTCACACTACTCATAACATACAAAGCAAGATCCATTCCACAAAACAAAAGTGGAAAAATTCGCCGCGTTCCCCCGCCGGCCTTGAGTGCCGTGCCGGAGAACGCTCCCGAGGCGGAATGAAGCCGGTCCCCGCGATTCCGCGAAACCGACCGCCCCATAAGGACTTAGCATGGCCCGACAGCCGACAGGCCAGGCGGCAGACGGCTCGGATTCCCGCCCGAAGGGATTCGCCCCGCCGGTGAAGGCCGGCGGCGGCGCCCCTTCCCCGTGTCTCCTCTGCTCCATCTTGGGACAGGACCGAAGCCGTCGATGCTTCAAAACTGAGCACGTTACGACGCGCGATGCAGGAACGAAGGGAACGCGCCGCAGTCCGAAAAACGGAGATTCCCGTAAAACCGCGGTTCCGAGCCGTAACTCCTGTCGAAAAATCACGACGGCATAAGAATTTAGCATTTCATATCGATTCGATCCGCCGTTTATCGGAAATGCTTCGATAAGAAAAACTTTTCCGCCCGTGCAGAGAATTCGGCATGATTTTTGCATAAATAATCTGCGAGACGTTTTCATACTTGACGTCTCGAAAAATACTGTCAAAATACCTGTAAGGTAGGAACAAGGAGGAGATTCAAATGAAAAGAACCCGACTATTTCTCGTCTTCGCGATCTGTCTCGCCCTGGCGGTCGTTCTCCCAGCGGCAGCCGGCGGAGCGAAGGAAGAATTCAAGCCGAAAGCCGAATATACCATGCAGGTCAACGTAGGGCCGGCCTACGACTGGGGCATGGGCGCTCAGAAATGGGCGGACCTCATCAAGGAAAAGACCCAGGGCAAGATCAACGTGAAGCCCTACTTCGGCTCCAGCCTGCTCGCGGGCAAGCAGACCAACTGGTATCAGGCCGTATCGGACGGAAGCATCGACTTCGTCGTCGACTCCACGATCAACGCGTCGACGGTCATCAAGGCCTTGAATCTTTTCAACTTGCCCTTCTTCCTGGGAAGCTACGAGAACGTCGACAAGATCGAAAACGGCAAGGCCGGCAAGAAGATCGTCGAGGAGCTCGAGAAGGGCGGCCTCAAGTTCTGCGCCTGGGGCGAGAACGGCTTCCGCCAGATAACCAACAGCAAGCGCGAGATCAAGTCGCCGAAAGACGTCGCCGGATTGAAATTGCGCGTCGTAGGGTCACCGCTCTTCATCGACATCTTCAAGCAGCTCGGAGCGGACCCCGTCAACATGAACTGGGCCGACGCCGTGACCGGCTTCCAGCAGGGCGTCGTGGACGGCCAGGAAAACCCGAAATCCGTACTCACGGTCGTCAAGATCTGGGAATACCACAAATACATGACCAACTGGTACTACGTCCTCGATCCGCTCGTGTTCGGCCTCAACATGAAAACCTGGAGCAAGTTCCCGGCCGACATCCAGAAGGCGATCCAGGCCGCGGCCGACGAGGCCTCCGGCTATCAGAAGGCCATGGCGCGCGCCTACCTCGACGGAGACAAGTCCCTCAACGAGCTCAAGACGAAGTACAAGGTCGCGACGCTTCCTCCGGAACCGTTCAAGCTCGCCCAGGAGAAGGGCATGATCATCACGAACCTCACTCCCGCGGAGATGCAGGCCTTCAAGGACGCCACCAAGTCCATCTACGACAAGTGGATTCCCAACATCGGCAAGGAGATCTACGACCTCGCGGTCGCGGACATGAAGTGATCGTCCGTCGATCGAATCCGGTCTATCTTCCAAAACCGGCGGGGAAGCCCGCCGGTTCCTTTTTCGGAGAACCTCAATGGACAAAAAAAAGCTTTATTTGGACGAGCTCATAGGCGCGGTCCTCCTCGGAGTGATGTCGCTCCTTACCTTCGTGAACGTGATGAACCGGTACTTTCTGAAGCACAGCTTCGCCTTCACCGAGGAAATCACCATCAGCCTCTTCGTGTGGATTTCGCTCCTCGGGATCTCCATGGCGTATAGAAGAGGTTCGAATCTCCGCATGACCAATCTCTTCGACATCCTGAGCCCCCGGCTCCAGCGGATGTCGATAATCGTTTCGGGAGTGCTCAGCATCGCGATCTTCATCTTCCTGATTTTCAACTCCGTCGCGGAAATCTACAAGAACATGACCTTCTATCACACGACTTCGGAATCGCTCGGCATACCCACCTGGATCTACAGCATGGGGACGCCGGTTTTCTCGATCATAGTCATCAGGTCCATCGTCGTGTCGATGATCCGCGGAATCAAGAAGGCGGACGATCCGAAAAAGGAGGCCAACTGATGGCAGCCCTCATCGTTTTCGGCGTCTTCGCGGCGCTCGTCGTCATCGGTTCTCCCATCGGGACGGCCCTGGGCATCGCGGGTCTCGGCGCGATCCTCAACTTCGACCTCGGGACGGCGATGATTTCCAGGAATTTCGAGGCCAACATCGCGAAATTCCCCCTCGTGGCCATTCCGTTCTTCATCCTCGCCGGCAACCTCATGGAGAAGTCCCGCATCGTGGACGGCATCTCACGATTCGTCATCCTGCTCACGGGCAGGAGGATAGGGGGCCTCGCCATAGCCGGGGTCATTACCTGCATCTTCTGGGGAGCGGTTTCCGGCTCGGGTCCCGCGACGGCCGCCGCGCTCGGTCTCGTGTTCATCAACCCGATGATAAGACAGGGCTACAACAAGTACTTCGCCGCCTCCACGATCGCCGCCGGGGCAGGCCTCTCGATCATCATCCCCCCGAGCATCGCGTTCATCGTCTACGGCAACCTCACCGACGTCTCGGTCGGCGCCCTCTTCCTGGGCGGCGTCATCCCGGGCGTCATCGTCGGACTCTTCCTCATTCTCGCCGTCTACCTCGGCGCGCGCAAGAACAACTTCAGGGGGGCCGAGGAGATGGGAACCCCGAAGGTGATCCTCAAGGCCTTCGTGGAGTCCTTCTGGGCCCTCCTCGCGCCGGTGGTCATCCTCGGCTCGATCTACGCAGGAATCGCGACGCCGACCGAAGCCGCGATCATGGGAGTCTTCTACGCCCTGTTCGTGGGAGTGTTCATCTATCGCAGCATCCCGCTCAGGATTCTCTACGAGGCGCTGGCGGAAACGGTCATATCCTCCGCCGTCGTCATGTTCGTCGTCGCCATGGCGGGCATCTTCTCCTGGGCTGCCGCGACCCTCGGGGTCATCGACGCCGCGGCGGGCCTCGTCTCGAGCCTGACCTCCAATCCGCTCGTGTTCATCATGCTCACGAACGTCGTGATGCTCATAGCGGGAATGTTCCTGGACGCGATTTCCATCACCTACGTGTTCATGCCCATCATCCTGCCGGCGCTCGTGGCTCTCCGCATCGACCCGCTCTACTTCGGCGTCGTCATGGTCATAGCCCTCGCCATCGGGCAGATCACGCCGCCCGTGGCGGTGAACCTCTACGTGACCGCGAACCTCATCAAGAGCGACATCAACAACGAGATGGTGAGATTCGTCGTTCCGATGGTGATCTGGGCGGTCGTCGCCCTCGTCGTCGTCACCCTCGTCCCGGAGCTCTCGCTCTGGCTTCCGAAATTGTCCGGCCTCTATACGCCGCTGCGCTGACGGATTTCGCCTTAGGCATCGGGAGCGGCCGTCCGGAATATCCGGGCGGCCTTTTTTTCAGCGGATTCGGGAGCGTGGGTCGGAAACGCCGCGTCGTCACAGCGCGTAGCGCTTCATCTTCCGGTAGAGGGTGTTTCTGCTGATCCCCAGGAGCTTGGAGCAGTGCGACACATTGCCCTCGCACTTGTAGAGGGCTTTTCTGATCTCCTCGCGTTCGAGTTGTTCAAGCTTGGGAATCTCGCCTTCCGGCTCGATGTCCGGACACCCGGTCCGCCCGTTCTTCGGGACCGCCGCGAACAGGTATCTCGGGAGGCTCGAGGGAGCCACCAGTCCTGAACTCGTGAGGATGATCGCCCGCTCGATGACGTTTTCCAGCTCCCGGACGTTGCCGGACCAGGAATGCTTCCGGAGGATCTCGAGCACCTCGGGGTCCACATCGGGACAGGGCCGGCCGAGATGGCAGGAGATCTTCTTCACGAAATGACCGACGAGGAGGGGAAGGTCGCCCGGACGCTCCCGGAGGCTCGGAACGCGGATGCGGAGCACGTTGAGGCGGTAATACAGGTCCTCGCGGAAGTTGTTGTTCCTGGTCTCCTCGTAGAGGTTCTTGTTGGTGGCCGCCACTATCCTGACGTCCACGGTCATGACCTTCGTGCCGCCGATCCTCGTGAAAGTCTTGTCCTGGATAACGCGAAGGAGCTTCGCCTGCATGTCCAGTGGAATCTCCCCGATCTCGTCGAGGAAGATCGTTCCGCCGTTCGCCTGTTCGAATTTGCCCGCGAAGCCTTCCTTGCGCGCTCCGGTGAAGGATCCGGTATCGTAGCCGAAAAGCTCGCTCTCGATGAGCGATCGCGGCAGACTGGCGCAGTTGACGATGATGAAGGGACCGTTTCCCCGGCTGCTCGCCTGGTGGATGGCGTGGGCGAACATCTCCTTGCCCGTGCCGCTTTCCCCCTCGAGGAGCACGTTCGCCGTGGTCTGGGCCGCGACCCGGGAAAGGTTCACCGCGTCGAGAAAGACCGGCTCCTTGCCGACGATGTCCGAGAAGGAGAACTTCGCCCTCGCCCCGGTGAATCGGGCGATCATGGTGTGCACCGTATCCACCCTGCGGAAGGTATCGATCACGCCGATCATCTCACCGTTCCTGTTCCGGAGGATGATGGCCGACTTGATGAAGTGCAGCCGCCCGCGCGAAGGGCTCTGGAGGATGAATTCCTTTTCCAGGTAACCCTGTTCGCTCTTCAGGACGTCGAGGATCACGGGTTTGAAGTCGACGATTTCCGTAACGTGCTTTCCGGTCGACGTCTCCTGGTCGAGATCGAGGATGACGGCACCCTGCCGGTTCAAGGCGAGAACGTAGCCGTCCCTGTCCAGGATGATAATCCCGTCGGAGATCGAATCGATGATCGTCCCGAGGATGGCCTCGGACACTCCCTGCATGAGCCCGTCGTCGTTCCTGCCGATCCTCTCGACATCGAGCATCCGGGAGGTTTCCGTCCATTGAATCATTCGTTCTGCTCCAATCCGTGACAGTATTCCTTAGTATAGTGTGACATTCTGGAACATGCAACATAATTTTTCGTTTTATGCAACATAGCAATTCGTTTCCATACAAATAATTGCTTCACCAGGAAGGCCGGAATTCCGGCACGATTCTTGCATAATAAGAAAGCGGAGGACCAAAATGGCAATGAAAATCAAGGAGTTTCCCGACCTTTTCGGGAAACTCCCCGCAGAATCGAAAATCAGCCTCGCCCGAACGATGATCAGGATCAGAACCTTCGAAAGCCGGGTCGAAGAGCTCTTCCTGAATAAGAGGATTCCCGGATTCGTCCATCTTTACATCGGCGAAGAGGCGATCGCCGCGGGAATCATGGCGAATCTGCGCAAAGACGACTGGATCACTTCGACGCACAGGGGACACGGGCACGCGATATCCAAGGGAGCGAAGCCGGACATCATGATGGCGGAGCTTTTCGGGAAAAAGACGGGGTATTGCAAAGGCAAGGGAGGGTCCATGCACATCGCCGACTTCTCGGTGGGTATGCTCGGCGCCAACGGGGTCGTGGGAGGAGGATACAACATAGCCGTCGGGGCGGGATTGTCGGCACAGATCAGGAAGACCGACCAGGTGGCGGTCACCTTCTTCGGCGACGGGGCCTCCAACCGGGGGACCTTCCACGAGGCCATGAACATGGCCGCTGTCTTCAAGCTGCCGGTCATCTTCGTGAACGAATTCAACCAGTACGCCTCCACCACCCCCGCGAGCTACGGCGTGTCGGTGAAGAACGTCGCGGACCGGGCCAAGGGCTACGGGATCGAAGGCTACACGATCGACGGCAACAACGTCATCGAAGTCTACAACGCCGCGGCCTTCCTCGTCGCGAACGCGCGCGAGGGCAAGGGCCCGGCACTTCTAGAATGCAAGACCTACAGGATCAAGGGACACTTCGTCGGCGACCCGGAGAAATACCGGACGAAGGAAGAGGTTCGGAAGCACCTCGAGGAGGACGATCCCATCGAACGGTACGCTGCCTACCTCCTCGAGAGGAAACTGCTTTCTTCGAAGGACCTGCAGGCGATCCGCGACGAAGCCGTCCGCGAGATCGACGCCGCGGTCAAATTCGCGGAGGAGAGCCCTTATCCGGCTCCCGAGGAGGCGCTCGACGACCTCCTGAGCTATTCCCCCGAGGACATGCCGGAGGTGGCGATATGAGCGACGCGAGAATCATCAGCTTTTCGGAGGCGACCCTGGAGGCGATGAAGGAGGAGATGCGGAGAGACCCGACGGTCTTCGTGTACGGCGAGGACATCGTGCGACAGGGCGGAATCTTCGGCCAGTTCCGCGGTCTTCCCGAGGAATTCGGAGACCGGGTGCGGGACGTCCCCATCAGCGAAACCGCGATCGTGGGCGCGGCACTCGGAGCGGCGCTCACGGGGACCCGGCCCGTGGCGGACATGCACTTCGCCGACTTCATAACCGTTGCCTTCGACGAGATCGTGAACCAGATAGCGAAGAACCGCTACATGTTCGGCGGTCAGGCGAACATCCCCCTCGTGATTCGAGCCCCGGACGGAATCATAAACCAGGCCGCGGCCCAGCACAGTCAGAGCGTCGAGGGCTGGCTCGCCAACGTTCCGGGCCTCATCATCGTGAGCCCGTCGAGTCCGGCGACGGCGAAGGGACTGCTCAAGTCCGCCATCCGCTGCGACGACCCGGTCATCTTCTTCGAGCACAAGGTGCTCTACCCGCAGAAGGGACCGGTCCCCGAACACGAATACCTCACGCCGCTCGGCCGCGCGGAAATCAGAAGGCCGGGAAAAGACGTCACGATCGTGACCTATTCCCTCATGGTTCAGAAGTGCGAGCAGGCCGCGGCGGATCTGGAAAAAGAAGGCGTCTCGGCGGAGATAATCGACCTCCTCACCCTCAAGCCCATGGACATGGCGACGGTCTACGCTTCAGTCGAAAAAACCCACCGCTGCGTCGTCGTCCACGAGGCCGTGAAGAACGGAGGGCTCGGAGCCGAGATCGCGGCCCGGATTCAGGAGAACGTGTTCTACCGACTCGACGCTCCGGTCCTCAGGGTCGGGGCCAAGGACGTGCCCATTCCGTTCAGCCCGCCTCTCGAGAAATTCGTCGCGGTGAACGGTGAAGACGTCAAGGCCGCCGTCAGGGCGGTCCTGCATAAATGAGAGGAACAAGATATGGCAGTTGACATCCTGCTCCCGCAGCTCGGCCTCACCATGACGGAAGGGCTGATAACGGAATGGAAGAAGAAGGAAGGCGATCCCGTCCGCAAGGGCGAGGTCATCTTCCTCGTGGAGAACGACAAGGCGACCGTCGAGGTCGAGGCCCAGGCCGACGGCATCCTCGCGAGGATCCTCGTCGAGCCGATGAAGACCGTGCCGGTGAGCACGGTGGTCGGAGTCATCGCGGCGGAGGGCGAGAAGGCGGAAGCATCCTCCAAGACGGCTGCAAAGGCCCCGGAGGCTCGGGCCGGGGCCGCGCCGGCGCCGAAGGAGCCCGTCCCGAGTTCCTCCGCCGCCTCGGCTGCGAAGGAGACGGCCAAGGACGGATTCGTCGCTGCCTCCCCCCTCGCTCGCAAGGCAGCCCGGGACGCGGGCCTGGACCTCGCGGGAATCCGGGGCTCGGGCCCCGGAGGCGCGGTCGTGGAGCGCGACCTTCCTCCCGAAGTCAGGGCGGCAGCTGAAGCCGCTTCCACCGCCCCGGCTTCCCGACGCCCGGCTGCGGGCCGCGCCGCTGCGGCTCAGCCGGCGGTTCCCGAATACGAGGACGTCGCCCTCACGAGGATAGGCGCGGTGTCGGCGGAACGCCTCGCCCTGAGCTGGACGACCATCCCTCAGTTCACCCTCTATGCGGAAGCGCGGGCTTCCGCCCTGATCGCCCTGCGCGACCATTACAAGAAAAAGAACTCGCCGGTGTCCGTCACCGTCATCCTCGCCAAACTCCTCGCCCACTCCCTCCTGAAATTCCCGAAACTCAACGCCGAATGGCTGGGCGGGGGAAAGGTCAGGACCTACTCCAAGGTGAACGTGGCGATCGCCATGGACACGGCGGACGGGCTCGTGGTGCCGGTTCTGGGGGACTGCGCCTCGAAAGGCTATCGCCGCCTTTCGGAAGAAATGAAGACGCTCGCGGAAAAGGGCAAGGGAAAGACCCTCTCGCCCGGCGACTTCGCGGGCGGCACCGTTACGCTGTCGAACCTCGGGATGTTCGGCGTGACGCGCTTCCGAGCCATCGTGAACCCGCCCCAGACGGCGATCGTCTCCGTCGGCGCGGTAACGAGGAAGCCGGTGGAGACGGAGGAAGGCGTCGCCTTCGCCGACTTCATCGAGATAGGGCTCACCGCCGACCACCGGGCGGCCGACGGCGCATACGCCGCGAGATTCATGGCGGACTTCAAGGCCTCGATCGAGAACCCGGCCCTGGTCGGCGACTGAAAGACAAAAAAGGCCGTTCCCGTGAAGGGAACGGCCCGCCCGCGTCCCAAGGTTATCTCAGACCAGGGCCCTGAGCGGATCCTCCATCATGGTCGCGAGATCCTTCAGAAAGGCCGCTCCGACCGCGCCGTCGATGGTCCTGTGGTCGCAGGAAAGCGTCATGTGCATGACTCGTCTGATCGCGATCGCGTCGTCGTCGTCCACGACAGGCTCCTTCACCACGGCACCCACCGCGAGGATGGCGGAGCCCGGAGGATTGATGATTGCGGTGAACTCCTCGATCCCGTAATTCCCCAGGTTGCTGATCGAGAAGGTGGCCCCCGAATACTCCTCCGGCTTGAGCCCTCCCTTGCGCGCCTTGTCCACCAGGACCGCGAGCTCCCGGTCGATCTCCATGACTCCCTTGTTCCCGCAATTCCTCACCACGGGGGTGACGAGGCCGTCGGGCAGCGCCACCGCCAGGCCAACGTCGGCGGATCCATGGACCTCGATGCTCGAACCCTTCCAGGTCGAATTGACGAGAGGATGCCGCTTCAGGGCCTCGGCCGCGAACTTCATGAAGAAGGCGTTGAGGGAAACCTTGGGATTCGTTTCGGCGTTGATCCTGCCCCGGGCGTCGAGGAGCTGGTCCATGACGACCCGGGACCTGAGAAAATAGTGCGGGGCCTGGAACGCGGACTCGGAAAGCCGCTTCGCGATCACGGCACGCATTCCGCTCACGGGAATGGTCCGGTCCTCGGGCCCGCACCCCCCTCTCGTCGCGCCGCCGGCCGAGACGGCCGCTTCGACCGAGGCTCCCGCCGCGGCGAGCTTTTCGACGTCCCGCTTCACCACCCTGCCATCGGGGCCCGAACCGGCGATCGCCCGGAGATCCAGCCCCCTCTCCGCCGCGAGCTTCCTCGCGAGGGGCGAGGACTTGGGGTATCCGCCGTAGCCGAGCGGTCCGGCGGAAGAAACAGCCGCGGCGTCGGGCGGCTGCGCCGAAGCGGAGATCGCCTCGGGCCCGGCCGGACCTCCTTGAGCCGCCGGCCCGTGCGCCGGCTCCGCGGGCTCGGAACGCACGGCGGGGCTCTCCCGCGTCCGGGCTTCCGCACGTTGCTCGGAGCCCGACGCCTTCGCGGCAGCCGCCTCCGCGAGCAGGCCCGAGAAGTCCTCGCCGGGTTTGCCCACGATCGCCACGAGATCGCCGACCTTCGCCGACCGGCCTTCCTGCAGGACGATCTTGAGAATCGTTCCCTCGGCCGGGGACTCGTATTCCATCACCGCCTTGTCGGTCTCCACCTCGCAGAGGACGGAACCGTTCTTCACGGCGTCGCCTTCCTTCACCTTCCAGGACGAAATTCTCCCCTCCTCCATGGTGGGGGACAGGGCGATCATGTAAATTTTTTCCGCCATCGCGTCAATCCTCCAGATAGAGCGTCTTCTTCGCCGCGGCCGCCACCTTTTCGGCCGACGGTTGGGCGGCGAGCTCGAGACGATGATTGTAGGGCATGGGCACGTCTTCGGAAGATACGAGCTCGACCGGGGCGTCCAGCACGTCGAAACAGTTCTTGGATACGAGCCAGGCGACGTGGGAGCCGACGCTGGCGAAGGGCCAGGACTCGTCCACGACCACTGCCCGGTTCGTCTTCCGCACCGATGCGTAGATCGTCTCCTCGTCCAGGGGGCGGATGCTCCTGAGGTCCACGATCTCGGCCTCGATGCCCCGGCCGGCGAGGATTTCAGCCGCGGCCTGGACCGCCTTCAGGGGTTTCGAATAGGTCACGATCGTTACGTCCTTTCCGGCCCGCTTCACGTCGGCCTTGCCGATGGGCAGGAGGTATTCCTCGTCGGGGACTTCCCCCTTCCAGGCGTACATGAGCTCGCCTTCGAGGAAGACGACGGGATTGTCGTCGCGGATCGCGCTCTTCAGGAGACCCTTCGCGTCGTAGGGGGTCGCCGGGGCTACGACCTTGAGGCCTGGGATGTGGGCCCAGTAGGACTGGAGGGCCTGCGAGTGCTGGGACCCGAGGAATTCCGCGGGTCCGTTCGGGCCGCGGAACACGATGGGCATCTTGAACTGCCCTCCCGACATGTAGCGCATCTTGGCCGCGTTGTTCACGACCTGGTCCAGGGCGAGCAGGGCGAAGTTGTGCGTCATCCACTCCACCACCGGCCTGAGGCCGGCCTGAGCCGCGCCCACGCCGAGGCCGGTGAAGCCCAGCTCGGTGATGGGCGTGTCGATGACGCGCTTCGGGCCGTACTTGTCCAGGAGACCCTTGCTCACCTTGTATGCGCCGTTGTATTCCCCGACCTCCTCGCCCATGAGGAAAACCGTTTCGTCCCGAGCCATCTCCTCGTCGAGCGCCGCGTTCAAAGCTTCCCGGTAGGTAATGATCGACATCGTTTTCCTCCCTTCACGCGAACACGTCTTCGTAGAGGACGTGGAGCGCCGGTTCTTCGCTCTCTTCCGAGAACGCCACGGACTCCTCCACCACGGCCTTGATCTCGGCCTCGTACTTCCCGTATTCCTCGGCCGTGAGCGCCTTGTCCTTCTCCATCAGGGCCTTGAGGATGAGGATCGGGTCCTGCTTCTTGTACTCCTCGACCTCCTCCTTGGTCCGGTACTTCTGGGGATCGCTCATCGAATGCCCCTTGTACCGGTAGGTCTTCGCCTCGAGGAAGGTCGGAAGCCCGTTTTCCCTGGCGTCCTTCACGGCCTTGGACACCTCCTCGAATACCGTAAGCACGTTCATGCCGTCGATCTGCCTGCCGGGAATTCCGTAGGCGCTCCCCATGAGGCTGAAGTCGTCGACCGACGAGACCTTCATGAAATTGGTGCCCATGCCCCACTGATTGTTCTCGCAGACGTAGACGATGGGAAGTTTCCAGATCTTCGCGAGGTTGAGGCTCTCGTGGAAGGCTCCCTGATGGATCGCCCCGTCGCCGAAGAAGACGAGCGTGACGCCCTTGTCGCCGCGATAGGCCTGGGCGAAGGCGGCTCCGGTCGCGACGGGGATCTGAGCGCCGACGATGCCGTTGCCCCCGAGGAAGTGCTTCTCCGCGGAAAAAAGATGCATGGATCCGCCCTTGCCCCGGGAACAGCCCGTGATCCTGCCGAAGAGCTCGGCCATGACGACCTTCGGATCCATGCCGCAGGCGATGGCGTGGCCGTGGTCCCGGTAGCCGGTGAGCACGTAGTCCCTGGACAGGTCGAGCGCCGCGGCCGAACCGACCGCGATGGCCTCCTGGCCGTTGTAGAGATGGCAGAAGCCGCCTATCTTGCGTAGGCCGTACATCTGGCCCGCCTTTTCCTCGAAGTTGCGGATCAGCATCATGTCGCGGAGAAGTTTGTGGAGGAATTCCTTGTCGTATCCTTTCATGTCACACCACCACTTTGTGCCGCTCGTTCGCGGCCGGCCGGAAATAGGTCATCTCCTCGACGACGGTTTCCAGGATGACGTAGTCCTTCTCGTTCGGGTTCACCCTCCAGAACACCCGGAGATCCTTTCCGAGGGCCTCCTGGACCTCGGACCTGAGCGCCGGATTGCTGATGATGCTGATCTTCCCGTTCGCGGTGACGATCTCGTCCAGCGCCCTCGTCTGGAAGATCCACCCCGCCTCCCGGTGATTCGCGAGCTCGACCGCCTTCTTGAAGGCGGGGGAGGTGACGGCGTAGATGCATCCCTCGCGCCCGGAGACGATCGCCGGCGTCATCCACCTGCTGCGCGGATACCCCTTCTCGTCCACGGTCGTAAGAACGCCCGTGCGGGTATCATCAAGAATTCGATCGAGTTTCGAGAACATCTCCCGGATATCCATACGCTCCTCCTTCGAGACCGTTCCGCGGCCTCCAGCTTCACCAACCCGCATCCTCGACCGTTCGCAGGTCGAAGGGTTTTCCTACAAGATTTCCGCCCGCGCCGCCAGCCCCCTCGACCCGGACGACGATGCCCCGTTCGACGGAGAGCCGAACCGGGCTTCCGGGCCCCGGGCTCCATGCGAAGGCCGGCGTGGCGCCGTAATTCCAATCCCAGGCCTCGTAGCGCTCCGCGAGTTCCCTGACGCGGCCCTCCCCCCACCGCAGGACGCTGCCGGAGAGCGGGAGCTCCGGCGCCGGCCCCCATGCGTCGCGGACAGCGTTCCGAACCGCCTCCGCCGCAACGGCCACCGTGAGGCCCGGCCTGAAGTCAGCGAGGTTCGCGACGCTCATGGGCACCGAGGCGACCGCCTTGGTCTCCACGCCGTTCCCGTCCGAGGACAGGGAGGCCCGCAGGGCCTCGAGATCGGCGTCCACGAGAAGCGTCGCGTGATGCAGGACCCGGTCTTTCCGGTAGCAGAGGGCGTTGCCCGAGATCTTCCTGCCTTCCAGGACCAGATCCCCCCTCGGAGTCCTCTCCGTCTCGAGGCCGAGCGACGCGAGGCCTCGCCTGACGATGTCGAGGTTCCCCTCCTTGGAGAATCCTTCCTTCGGAACCACGAAGAAGACGTTCAGGTTTCCCCGGCCGTGATACACGGCTCCGCCTCCGCTCACCCTGCGCACCGCCTTCGGGAAACCCGACTTCAGCGAGGAGGCGGAGAGCTCCCTCCAGGGATTCTGATTCTTCCCGATCACGACCGCGGCTTCGTTCTCGTAGAATCCGACGAAGCTCCCTCCCTCGGCTACGGCGAGTTCGAAGAGATACTCCTCCTCGGCGAGATTCCTCGACGCCTCGCGGACTGCCTCGGGGCGGAACATGATGTAGGCGGGATGCTCCCGGATCGAGCTCGGCAACTCTATTCCTCCGAAGGATTCAGTATAAATGTAATATATTCGAGAAAATTTCAAAGTATTTTTTGAGAGACGACGTTGTGGAGGAAGGCGGAGATCGCGAGCAGGTCGGCGCAGCCTCCGGGGCTGAGGTTTCTTTCGATGAAGAGGCGGTTCATGTCCCCGACGAGCTTTTTCCCACCGGCAGAGGAAACGCCTCCGGCCTCGATCGCCTCCAGGGCCTTCCGACGGACGAAGGCGAGCCCTTCGGTTCCGCCCCGTGAGAGGACGTTCGTGTCTTCCGCCTCGGCGAGGAGGGCGAGGAGGGCGTCGACGAGGGCGTCGTTCCGGGAGAGGCCGGCCGCGAGACCGGAGCGCAGGGCGGGGAGTCCGATCCTCGCGGCCGTGGGAAAGCCCGAGGCCGCCTCTCCCCGGATGCCGAGGGCGCCGGATTTCAGGTAGAGCCTTTCCCCTGCCGTGAGCCGCGCTCCCGTCCCGCCGGCGGCGATTCCTTCGAGGTCCCCGAGCGCCGGGGCCGAGAGGGAGGCGGCCTTCCCCAGCAGGGCATCGAGCGCAGGCGGCGTCCCCTCCGCGACGAGCCTACCGAGAGCCCCGAACAGGGCCGAAAACGAAAAAAGGAGGCCCTTCTGCGTGTTCACTCCCGAAGTCGCGGCGAACATGGCCTTTTCCCCCCGCCTCCCGATCTCGCGGAGCAGGGGGAAAAGTTCGGCGTCGGGCCCGTCGCCGAAGCGGTAGGCGGCGACGAAGATCTCCCGGAGCGGGGCCGCGAGAGCGGCTACGCTGTCGATGAAGGTGAAGTAGTCCATGTCGCGGTGAGCGCCGGAATCGAATCGGTCCACGAGACCCGGCTTCGGAGAGGCTGAAAGTTCCCAGAGCATGGCACGGACGGCCTCGGCGGCGTAGAGGTCCGCGAAAAAGGCCTCGACGCGCCGGTCGAATTCGGCGCGGACCTCGGCCCGGGAATGGGCGGCGGAGCGGACGCAGACCGCGGCATCCTCTCCGCAGAGGAGGCACTTCCGCGCCGGAAGGCCGAGGTCCGCGCGGGAGAGAGGTCTCTCGGCGAGCACGTCCACGTCCGCGAGCCTCCCGATCGGGTGGGTTTCCTCGAAATCGACGGCGGCCCGCTTCACCGCCTCCGCGGAGGCGGCCGCGACGAAGAACGCGAAGGGTCCGTCCGCGCCTCGTCCATCCTCCCGGAAACGGGGCTCCCCGCCGAGCGCGGCCCCCGCCGCTGCGAGGAAGTCCTCTGCGATCTTCCTGTGGGCGGAGACGACCCCGCGGCCCGTCTTGTCTGGGCCGGGCACGGCGAGCGTCACGGAGACCACGGGCAGACGGTACTCGGCGAAGAGTTCGACGCGCCTCCTCCATCGTTCTTCCCTGGCGTCGAGGACCGAGGGAGGATTCATTCTTCGATCCTCCTGATTTCGTCCAGGATCGTCCCGTCCCGGTATTCCATGGTTCCCACGACCCGGTCCGAAAGCCGGATCTTCCGCGGGATTCCGGTGTATCGTTCCGCCTCCCGCTTCAGGTCGTGGATGTCCTTGAGCGGAAGTCCGGCGTCCCGGAGCCGGTCCCTGAGGTCCTTCCTTTCCGGATTCACCGCGACGCCTCGGTCGGTAACGAGAACGTCGATGGTCCTGCCGGGAGTCGTGACGGTGAGAACCCTGTCCACGACGATCGGAAGCCGAGCGCGCACGAGGGGGGCGACGATGACCGCGAGCTTGGCGCCCGCGGCGGCGTCGGAGTGGCCGCCCGAACCGCCCATGATGACGCCGTTAGAATCGGTCGTGACGTTGACGTTGAAGTCCGTGTCGATCTCCGTGGCCCCGAGGATCACGATGTCCAGGCTGTCGACGGCGCAGCCCTTCGCCCCTGGGTTCGCGTAGGCGGAAGCGGAGATCTCCCTGTGGTCTCGGTTCGTCCGGATGGATTCGACCGCCTCGAGGTCGAAGCACTGGACGTCGAGCAGCTTCCGGAAGAGCCCCTCCTTCAGGAAATCCACGAAATATCCGGTGATCCCGCCGAGGCCGAAGCCGGCCGTGATCTTCCTTCGTCTCATGATCTCCTTGAGGTACTTGGCGACCGCGAGCGAAGCGCCTCCGGCCCCGGTCTGGAAGGAGAAGCCGTCCGCGAGGAGGCCGGAGTGCTCGATGACCCGCGAGGCGTACCGGGCGATGACGAGGCCCACGGGGTCCCGCGTGACCGTCGTCGTCCCGGAGACGATCCCCTCGGGATCTCCTATCGAGTCGACCTTTACGACGTAGTCCACCCTGCATTCCTCGATCGACGCGGGGCTGAGCGGATACGGGACGAGGTTGTCGGTGACCGCCACCACCTTCTTCGCGAACAGGGCGTCCGGCATGGCGTAGCCCAGGGACCCGCAGGCGGAGGGACCCTCGGTCCCGTTCAGGTTCCCGCAGGGATCGGCCGAAGGAGCCGCGATGAAGGCGACGTCGATCGGCAGCTCCCCGCTCTCGATGGCCCGGGGCCTGCCGCCGTGGGACCTGAACATGACGGGCTGTTTCATGAGGCCGCGGGAAACCGCCGCGCCCAGGGGGCCGCTCAGGTAGTTCGTGTCGAGACGGGAAACCGTTCCTGCCTCGATATGTCCGACGAGGGGAGCGTGGACCGGAAAGAGGGAGCTCGCTGCGACGCGGAGGTCCCGTATTCCCGCGGCCTCTGTTTCGCGGAGTACGAGGTTGAGGACCTTGTCGCCGTTCCGGAGATGATGATGGAAGGAGATCGTCATCCCGTCGCGCAGGCCCGTGAGCCGGACGGCTTCCTTCAGGTTCGGGAGGAGCTTGTTCATCGCGCCGCTCCTTCGCGGACGAGTTCCGCCATGGCCAGGACCTGCCGCGCCCTGGCGGCGATCGGGGCGTCGATCATCCTCCCGTCGAGCGACACCGCTCCCCTGCCATCCGCTTCGGCCCGCTCGACCGCGGTCATCACCCGCCGCGCCCATCGGATCTCGTCCTCGCCCGGACTGAAGGCCGCGTTCACCGCCTCCACGTGCCTCGGCGAGATGACGGCCTTACCGTTGAAGCCGAGCCTCCGCGCCAAGGCGCAGTCCTCGGCGAGACCTTCCTCGTCGTTCACGTCGGTGAACGGAGTGTCGATCGCTCGGACGCCCGCCGCCTTCGCCGCGGCTACGATCCTCGACCTCGCGTAGAGGATCTCCTCGCCGTTCTTCGTCCGCCTGGCTTCCAGGCTCGCGGTCAGGTCCTCCGCCCCGAGGAGGAGTCCGCTCACCCTGGGACCCGCCTTGGCTATCTCGAAGGCGTTCTCCAGGCCCAGCGCGCTCTCCACGAGCGGAACGATCGAGACTACGCCGGGAGCGAGGCCGAATTCCCCTTCGAGGCCGGAAAGCTCCGCGGAAAGCCTCTCCACGTCGTCCCTCGACCTGGTCTTCGGAAGGAGCACGGCGGACGGGCAGCGGGGGATCACCTCGCGGAGATCGTCGAGCCAATAGGGGCTTTCAAGACCGTTGATCCTCACGACGATCTCCTTGTCTCCGTAATCGAGGGACCGGAGCGCGCTTCCGAGAAGGATGCGCGCGGCGTCCTTTTCACCGACGGAGACGGCGTCCTCGAGATCGAAGATGAGGCCGTCGCAGGGAAAGACCGGGCCGCTGAACAGCATGCCGGGATTGTCGGACGGAATGAACAGCAGGGACCTTACGAACCTCCTCATCCTTCCCTCCCCGCCCGCCTGACCGCGGTCTCCACCCTGGCGCGCAGGGTGAAATCGAGCGCACCTCGGTCCTGCACCGATATCGTGCAGCCTGCAACGCCGAGGGCGTCGAGCGTTTCCGCCACGAGCCTGCGAATCTCCTCGCCGAACTGCTTCTCCACCAAGCTTTCCACGGTGATCTTCCTGCCTTCGGATGCCGCCGGTTCCGCGGTCACGAGGGCGTCGTTGGACTCCAGGGAGCCGGAGATTCCGGTCCGCAACAATTTCATGGGCTTTCCTCCTAATGCCTGGAAGCGCTCGACCGTATCGCGGCGACGACCGGTGCGGCTTCGGGCGAAACGATGTAATCGTAGGTGGTCTCGGGGACCAGGTTCCTCAACTTCGGGAAGTCGCCGGACCTGATGAGGTCCCTGACCTCCGAGGCGCTCACCGCGCGGCCCCCGAAGGCGAGACGCGGTATTTCAACGACTTCGACGCCGCGCGGAGGCAGTACCGCCGCGAGCACGCGGTTGTACTCCCGCGTCGTTTCGCAGTACGGCTCCTCGCCGACGTAGCGCGAGGCGATCCCGAGCTCCGGCGCGATGTGGCGGGCGAAGATCTCGGCGTCGAGCGAGGCCTGCGACCGCACGAGATCGGCCTCGCGGGTGAAGTACGCGGGAAAGGTGAGGCTCGATATCACGTACCTTCCCCCCGGAACGACCAGGACCCGCTCCATGTCCGCAGACCCCTTCCTGACGAGGTCGAGCCGGACCTTGAACGGAAAGAGGGAACGGTCCTCCTCCACGACGATGACGTAGAGCCGCCGTCCGCCCGCTGCTGCGGCCTCCAGGAGACGCCGATGCCCGAGGGTGAAGGGATTGCAATTCACCACGACGGCGGCCGCTCCGTCGGGCCCGCCGCCGCGAATTCCGCGGAGCATCTTTCTGTACTCCTCGATCCCTCCCGAACCCCATTCGAGAAGGGCCGCATGAGGTCTCGCCTCCGCCACGGGCCTGAAGCCGAGGGACTCGAATTTCTCCGCCTCCTCCGGCCTGGTGAAGACGCTGAGGCGTTTCGAACCGCGGACCTCCACCGCGTGCTTGACGAGTTCGCTCACGACCGCCGCGGCGAGCCCCTCCCCCCGCCTGCCCGGCGTCACGCCGATCCCCTGCAGGACCTCTCCCACGAGGCAGCCGCAGGCGACCATCTCCTCTCCCTCGAAGAAGCCCACGGTCCAGTCCGGATTCCCGGGGACCGCAAGGCCCAAGGACTCGAGGAAGGGAGCGAGCTCCACCGCATCGAATATTTCACGTTTCACCACCATCGGAACCCCGGCCTCCCCGAATTCGGGAATCCCGCCGTCGACGATCCCCGGAGCAGCCCGGCGAACCTCCGCACGGACGGCGTTCTCCGTCCCATTCTAAAACTCCCTCGGGGAGAACACAAGCGCCGGAGGACTCCGGCGGGAGACTCCGGCGGAAACCCTTGTTGAGACGCGTAGAATGCGATACACTGGGAGAGACCGTAATCCTGAACAATCGTGAGGAGGAAATGATGTCGGACCCCGACGGCGGCAGTAGACGCACTAACCGTTCTCATCGTCCTTTCATCACGAACCAGAGGATCACCCGCCGCGGCTGAAGGGCCGAAACAGGGTTTTCTCCGAGATCCGTGAGGACGACAGACCAACTCGAGGAGAAGCCCTATGACGACGATCATCCAAAGTATTTTTCAGAGGATCGAAACCCAGCCGGTGGCGGCCTGGGAGAACCTCATCTTTCCCTCGCAGGAGGAGCTCAGGCTCCTGGCCGAGAGGTTCGACATCAATCTCGAAAGCCTCCAGGACATCCTCGACACCGACGAGCAGTCCAGGGTCGAACGGGAGGATTCCTACCTGCTCATCATCATGCGGGTGCCGGTGTACCGGCCCGACCAGGAGATCCCCTACTGCACGGTGCCCCTCGGCGTCGTCTTCGCGGGGAATACGGTCATCACGATCTGTTCGGTCGAGAACGAAGTGGTGGACGACCTTGCGCGCAACAAGGTGAGGAGTTTCTCGCTCACGACCCGAAGCTGCTTCATCATCCACCTCATCATGAGGTCCGCCACGTACTATCTTCGATACCTCAAGGAAATCAACCGGAAGACCTCCCAGATCGAAAAGGACCTCCAGCTCTCGATCAAGAACAACGAACTCATCCAACTCCTCAACCTCCAGAAATCCCTCGTGTACTTCACGACCTCGCTCAAGTCGAACGAACTCCTCATGGAGAAGCTCCGGAAAGCGACCTTCTTCACCTTCAACGAGGACGAATACGACCTTCTCGAGGACGGCCTCACCGACAACAAGCAGGCCATCGAAATGGCGAACATCTACAGCAACATCCTCGCCGGCATGATGGACGCCTTCGCATCGGTCATTTCGAACAATCTCAACGTGGTCATGAAACGGCTCACCATCATCAACCTCTTCCTCATGGTGCCGACCCTGACGACGAGCATCTTCGGCATGAACGTCCGCCTGCCGTTCTCGGACTCCGCCTGGACCTTCCACATCCTCATGGGCGCATCCTTCGTCGTTGCTATCGGAGGGGTCTTTCTCCTCCGGCGCGCGAAATTCTACTGAACACCCCTCACGGGATGGATCTCATTCCCCGGCCCGTGCAACGAGCCTTTCCAGTTCCGCGCAGAGGGAGTGGAGGAGCTTGAGGTCGTCCAGGCCGAGGACCGAAATCCTTTCCAGGAGCCGCCCGCCCACGAGATCCCCCTTCGGGAATCCGAGGGCCGGGAGGAGCCGTTCGACCCGCCGTTTGAGAGCCCTGAAAGCCGCCTCTCCTCCGCTGTCCCCGTCGATTTCCCCGGAATCCGGCATCGCAAGGTCCGAACGCGGGGCCAGGACGTACGCGTAGACCATGACGGATTGCCCGAGATTGAGCGATGGGTAGGCCGAGGCCATGGGAATCGAGGAGAGGCAGTCGCAGAGCCCGAGTTCGTCGTTGGAGAGCCCGCTCTCCTCCCTGCCGAACACCAGGGCGGCGCGACGCACCGAGTCCCCCTTCCGCTCGAGCAGGTCGAGCGTCTCCTCCGGCGTATGGTATTCGTGCCTCCGTCCCCTGCGTCGCGCCGTCGTGCCGATCACGAAATCGCAGTCCGCGACCGCCTCCTCGAGCCGTCCGTAGAATCCCGCGCCCTCGAGCACGTCGCGGGAGCCGTGAGCGATCCACGCGGCCTTCTCCTCGTTCCGGAAATCGGAACCCACCAGGCGAAGGCCGGAAAAGCCCATGGTCTTGAGGGCGCGGGCCGCGGCGCCGACGTTCTCGGGAACCGCGGGATCCGCCAACACGAAGACGATTTCCATGACGCCATCCTACAGGAAACAGGCCTCTGCGACAAAGCCCCTCGGGAGGGGATTTGAAAAACGTCGGATTCTCCGTTACGATGTGGATGAGGAGCGAAACATGTCGCGATTGTTCGAACCGAGCACCATAAATTCCCTGAAGCTTCCGAACCGCCTCGTGAGATCGGCCACCTACGAAGGCATGGCGAACCCGGACGGGTCGTGCACGGAAGCCCTCACGAGAAAAATGGAGGAACTCGCCGAGGGAGGCGTGGGCCTGATCGTCACGAGCCACGCCTTCGTGAGTCCCGAAGGCCGGGCCAGGCCCTTCCAGCTCGGGGTGCACGACGACGCCATGACGAACGGCCTCGGGAAGATGGCGGAGGCGGTGCGGGCGAAAGGAGCCAGGATCCTGCTGCAACTCGCCCACGGAGGCGTCCAGGCGGACGTGAACGCCGAGGGTCTCGCCGCGATGGGTCCCTCGGATTTCGAACGTCCGGACAAGGTCAGGGCGCGGGAAATGACCGCCTACGACATCCTCAGACTCCACACGGCGTACGAGGAGTCGGCGAGGCGGGCTCAGGATGCAGGCTTCGACGGGGTCCAGATCCATGCGGCGCATAATTATCTCCTGAGCGAGTTCCTGTCGCCCTTCTTCAACAGGAGGACGGACGCCTACGGGGGAAGCCTGGAGAACCGGGCCAGGTTCCTCGTGGAAACCGCGGCCGCGATAAGGAGGAAGACAGGCAGGAACTTCACGATCCTCGTCAAGATCAATTCCGAGGACTTCCGGCCGGACGGGCTCCGGCGAGAAGAGACCTTCCGGGTAGCGGGAATGCTCGCGGAGGCGGGGATCGACGCCGTGGAGATGAGCGGGGGCGGCCCGTACTCCGGGAACGTGATCCCGAGCCGCAAGGGAATGCTCAAGACGGAGGACGAGGAAGTATACTACCGGGAGGCGGCAGTCGCCTTCAAGAAGGAAGTCGACCTTCCTCTCGTGCTCGTCGGCGGAATAAGGTCCTTCGGCGTGGCCGAGAGTCTCGTCGAGAGCGGCACGGCGGATTACGTGGCGCTGAGCAGGCCCCTCATAAGGGAGCCCCGCCTCGCCGGGCGCTGGCGGGACGGAGACCGCGCCCGTTCGACCTGCATCTCCTGCAATCTCTGCTACGTGCCCATCCTCGAGGGAAAGGGAATGTACTGCGAGGCCGAGGCGAGGGAAAGGGCCCGAGGATAGAACGCCCGCCAGGACGGAGGTCCCGTCCGGGCCTCCCTCAATCCATGAGTCGTATCTGCACTTTGACGCTCTCGGGCCTCGGGGCCTTCGCGTAATCGAAGGCCTCGATCGCCCGTTCGAAGGGGTAGACGTCGGTGATCATGGGCTTCACGTCGATCGCCCCCGAATCCAGGAGCGCGAGGGCCTTCGGGTAAACGTGGGCGTAGCGGAAGACGTGCTCCACCCCGATCTCCCTCGCCTGCGCCGCGGCCACGTCGTAGGGCACCGGATCGATGGGAATGCCCACGAGCACGAGCCTTCCCCCGGGACAGGGAAGCGTGAGAAGGGAGGCGTACACCGCCGGGCTTCCGCTGCACTCGAACACCTCGTCCGCCCCCCATCCGTCGGTTTCCTTCCGCACGCGTTTGCCGAGGTCCTCGCTCTTCGGATTCACCGTCACGATCCTCCGGTCCATGGAGGCGAGGATAGCGAGTTTCCTGTCCTGGACGTCGCTCACGACGACCTTGCCGCAGCCTCCCCCGAGGGCGGCGAGGGCGGTGACCATGCCGATCGTGCCCGCACCGATCACGAGGGCCGTGTCGCCGGGCCTTATCCTCGCCTTGGTCGCCGCATGGAGCCCCACCGCGAGCGGTTCTACGAGAGCGCCCTCGCCGAAGCTCACCGATTCCGGCAGCCTGAAGGTGAAATCCGCGGGATGGATCACCTCCTCCCTGAGGCATCCGTGGACGGGCGGCGTGGCCCAGAACCTCACCTTGGGATCGAGATTGTACATCCCCAGCCTCGTCGCCCTGCTCGAGGGATCCGGCACGCCGGGCTCCATGCAGACCCGGTCACCGGCTCTGAGATGCCCGACCTCGCGGCCCGCCTCCAGCACGACGCCCGAGGCCTCGTGGCCCAGGATCATCGGAGCCTCGACGATGAAGGGCCCAATCCTCCCGTATTCGTAGTAATGGACGTCGCTTCCGCAGACACCGACGGTGTGCACCGCGATCCGAACGTCGCGCGGTCCCAGTTTCTCGCGGGGATCCACGTCACGGATCGACAGCCTTCCTTTTTCTTCGAGTACCAACGCTTTCATCTCATCACCTCGCTTTTTCCGGTGATCTCAGCTTATATCGACTTCGACGCACTGAAAAGCGTTTTTTCCGGTATAATTCCCCCATGAAATTCATCGCGGACTTCCACATCCACTCGCGTTTCTCCGTGGCGACGAGCCCGAAGCTCACGCCCGAGATCCTCGACCGCTGGGCGCTCATCAAGGGGATCCGCGTCCTCGGGACCGGGGACTTCACCCATCCGGGCTGGTTCGAGGAACTCGAAGCGAAACTCGTCCCGGCGGAGGAGGGCCTTTTCACGCTCGAGGAGAAGGCGCGGCGGGACGCGGGACGAGACCCCTACGTCATGGGGCTCCCGGTCCCCGCAGCCGAAGGCGACGAAGACCGAAGGACGCGCTTCGTGCTCAGCGCGGAGATCAGCACGATCTATTCGGCGGACGGCAGGGTGAGGAAGGTGCACCACGTCCTTCTCGCGCCGGGCTTCGAGGAGGTCGGAAGGATAAGGGCGCGCCTCGCGAAGATCGGAAACCTCGCCGCGGACGGCAGGCCCATCCTCGGCCTCGATTCCCGCGACCTCCTCGAGATCGTGCTCGAGGCGTCGGAGGACTGCGTCCTGGTTCCGGCCCACGTCTGGACGCCCTGGTTCTCCGCCCTCGGCGCCAAGTCGGGCTTCGATTCGATCGCCGAGGCCTACCGCGACCTCGCGGACCGCATCTTCGCGGTTGAAACCGGCCTCTCGAGCGACCCGCCGATGAACTGGCTCTGCAGCCGCCTCGACCCCTATGCGATCATCTCAAATTCCGACGCCCATTCCCCCGAGAACCTCGGAAGGGAGGCCAACGTCTTCGACTGCGAACTTTCCTATCCCGCCGTCGTCTCGGCCCTGAAGAGCGCGGCGAAAGACGGCACCGCCGGGGACGGAGGATTCCCCGGCAGAGGCTTCCTCGGCACCTACGAGTTCTTCCCGGAGGAGGGCAAGTACCACTTCGACGGCCATCGGAAATGCGGCGTGAAGTTCGCGCCCGTGGAAACGGCTGCTCACGGAGGGATCTGCCCGAAATGCGGCAAACCGCTTACCGAGGGCGTCGCGAGACGGGTCGCGGAGCTGGCCGACCGGACGGATCCGCTCGAGCGGCCCGGACGCCGGGATTTCCGATCTCTCATCCCGCTCAAGGAGATCCTCGCGGAACTCCTCGGCACGGGGCCCTCGTCCAAGACGGTGGCCGCCCGTTACGGCGCGATCGTGCGGAAGGGAGGGTCGGAACTCGCGATCCTCGCCGAACTTCCCCTCGAGGAGGTCGCCGGGGCGGGCGGACGCGGACTCGCCGAGGCCGTCGGGCGAATGAGGGAGCGGAGGGTCTACGTCGACGAAGGCAGCGACGGGGAATACGGGACCATCAGGGTCTTCGCGCCGGGAGAAAAGCCCTGCTCCTCCGCGGAGGACGGATTCCTCCTGGAAGAGCGGGCAGCCG
Organism: uncultured Spirochaetaceae bacterium; assembly: GCA_964397655.1. Classification (GTDB taxonomy): domain Bacteria; phylum Spirochaetota; class Spirochaetia; order DTKZ01; family DTKZ01; genus CAYNKA01. The sequence goes on from CAYNKA010000003.1 coordinate 149,220, forward strand.
CGATGCCCCCGGCGAGAGCGCTCCTCGACTTCGAGCCCGGTCCGCGGAGCCGAGGATCCGGCGCCGGAAAGGCCGATCAATCGGCCGAGGACGAATCGAACGCGCCGGATCGTCCTTCGTTCGACGCCGACCAGCTCGAGGCGGTCGAACACGGCGGGGCGCCTCTCCTCGTGCTCGCGGGTCCCGGCACCGGGAAGACCCGGGTCCTCGCCGGGAGGATTGCCCGACTCGTCGAAAAGGGCGTTCCTCCCGAGAACTTCCTGGCCATAACCTTCACGAACAAGGCGGCCGAGGAGATGAGAAGCCGTCTCGACGCCGCGCTCGGTCCCGAGAAGGCAGGGCTCGTCACGGTGAGGACCTTCCACGCATTCGCCCTGGACATTCTGAGATCCCATCGCGAACGCCTCGGCAAGAACGCGGACTTCCTGCTCATCGGCGGGGAAGACAGGCTGCGCGTGATCCGGGACCTGCTCGTCCCCAGGCTCCGCGCCGAGGGGCGGCTTCCCGAGGGGACCGCGGTCTCCTCGCTCGCGAAGATGCTCTCCGCCTTCAAGCAGGGGATTTCCACTGCGGACGACGGCTTCGTCTGCGAACTCGCAGGGATGTACGGCGACGAGCTTCTCCGTCTCGACGCCTTCGACCTCGACGACCTCGTGCCGGCAGCCGCGGACCTTTTGGAACAGGAGGGCGGAATCCTCGAGTCCTACAGGAACCGGTTCACCCGCGTCCTCGTGGACGAGTACCAGGACGTGAACGCGACGCAATGCCGACTTCTCCGACTCCTCTCTCCCCAGGGCGAGAACCTCACGGCCGTGGGAGATCCGAACCAGGCGATCTACGGATTCCGCGGCGCCGATCCCTCCCACATCCGCCGGTTCGGCGAGGACTACCCGAGTGCCGAAACCGTCGTCCTCGGGACGAGCTATCGTTGTCCGGAGGCCGTCCTCGCGGGGGCGGAGGCGGTCGTAGGGTCGACGACACGGCCGAAGGGCGGATCGAAGGGGCGGAAGATCGGGATAGCGCGGTTTTCGAGCGACGCTGCGGAGGCGGAGTTCATCGCAAGGACCATCGAGGGCCTCTCGGGCGGCCTCCGCTTCTTCTCCATGGACAGCGGGATGGCCTCGGGACAGGAGGCGGGAATCGGCCTCGGCGGCGTGGCGGTACTCGTTCGTTCCTCCCGCCAGATGGAGCCCCTGGAAAAGGCCTTCAGGGACCACGCCGTTCCCTATGTCCGGGCGGGCGAGTCGTCGCGGCTGGCCGAGGGGCCCGCGGCGAGGATACTCTCCTTCGCCGCCTACGCTCTGAGGCCCGAGAACCCCTTTCTGCGGGCCGTAGCCGAGGAAGTTTTCCCCGGTTTCGCGGCGGAACTTCCCCCCGGAGCCCTGGCGGCGCTCTCCGCGGCCGACGGCGCGCGGAGCTTCGTCGCCGGCCTCGTCGGCCTCCTCCGGCCGCGTCTCGGCGTCGACGCGGACGCAGTCCTGAAGACCATCCTCGACCGCACAGGACGGCTCGATCCCGCGGGCTTCCTCCGCGCCGCGGCCCTCGGGACCGCCCAGGACGACCTCTCCTACAGGACCGAGGCGGTGGCCCTTTCCACCATCCATGCGGCCAAGGGTCTCGAGTTCGACTGCGTCTTCATCACCGGATGCGAGGACGGCCTCGTCCCCTGTTCGCTCTTCGAGGACCGGCCCTGCGATCGCGACGAGGAAAGGAGGATTCTCTACGTGGGCATGACGAGGGCGAAGAAGCTCCTCATCCTCACCTCGGCGAGACGGAGATCGATGTACGGCAGGGAACACCGCCTCGCGGAGAGCCCCTTCCTTTCGGATTTGGACGAGTTCGTTTCGGAACGGATCGAGACGGGAGAGAGGCCGCGGAATCCGCAGCTCGATCTCTTCTAGGCCTTCCTGGATCCCTTCTTGGGAGCCGGGGCGTCCTTCGGCTTCTGGGCCGAAAGGAGAAGCCTCTCCTGGAGACGCTTGTCCGACTTGTGCGGGAGAACGCGGCAGCGGAACGAAAAGCCGTCGGGCCGGTGAAGGGTCTTTTCGTACCATAGCGGCGTCGAATCGTCGATGATCCCGATCGCGGTGATGAGGAATCCAGCCTTTCCGGGCTCCACGTCGAGGAGCCTGGCCTCGTCCGGCGAGAGCGTGACGGCCTGGATGGTCTCCTCCGAGGAGGTGATGTTGAGCTCGTACCGCAGGACGAAGAGGGCGTAGAGGGACTCCTCCACGAGGTCCTTGGTGAGATCGGGGCAGAATTTGGCCCGTATGTAGCGATGTTCGAGCACCATCGGGATCCTGTCCGCGAAACGGAGCCTCTCGACGAGGAAGATCTCCTCGTTATCCTCGAGCCCGAGGACCTCGGCCGCGCTCTCTTCGACCTCCGAGGCGCGGATCTTCCTGAAGGTGAGGATTTTCGAGGTCGGGACCATGCCCGCGATTCTCGCGTTGTGGGTGAAGCTCGCTATGGAAGGCGAAGCGTCGAGCACCGGCTTCGATACGATGAAGGTGCCGACGCCCTTCTTGAATTTCAGGAGGCCTTCGGACACGAGGTTGGAGAGGGCCTTGTTCGCGGTCGCTCTCGAAACGTTGTATTTGTCGCAGATGCTCCGCTCCGTGAGGAACCGGTCTCCGACCTTGAATTCGTCGGAGGCCATGAGTTCCCGGAGAATCTTGTTCAACTGCTGATAGATCGGATCCGTGACCAGATTCGTACTCATTCGACCCTCGTATTCCCTCTTCAGGATGCGAGGAAGGACTTCACCTTCTCGACGATCTGCTCCGCCTGGAATCCGTAGAGCCCGAGGAGATCCTCGTAGGACCCGGTCGTGGCGTACTTGTCTTCCATGCCGACCAGCCTCATGGGCACGGGATGGTTCTCCGCGAGAAGCTCGGCGATCGCGGAACCGAGGCCGCCCGCCTTGTAGTGTTCCTCGACGACAACGATCCTTCCGACCTCCCGGGCCGCCCTGAGGACGAGATCCCGGTCGAGTGGCTTGATCGTGTGCATGTCGAGGAGCCTGACGCTCACGCCCGATTTCTCGAGCAGATCCGCCGCCTCCACCGCCTTCACGAGCACGGTGCCCGTCCCGATTATGCAGACGTCCCTGCCTTCGCCGAGGACGATGCCCTTTCCGATCTCGAAGGGCACGCCTTCCTCGTAGATCACCTTCATCTTGGGATTGCCGATCTTCATGTAGACCGGGCCCTTCATCTTCGCGGCGGCGTGGACCGCTTTCTTGATCGTGACGGGGTCGCCGGGATTGATTATCGTGACGCCGGGGATGGTCCGGATGATGGCGACGTCGTCCACCGAATGGTGGGTCGGACCGAGCTGGGAATAGGTGAGGCCCGCGCTCCTGCCCACGACCTTCACGTTCTGCTCCATGTACCCGAGGTCGTTCCTGAACATCTCGAAGGGCCTCGCGGTCACGAAGGGGGCTATGGCCACGAAGAAGGGGACCTTCCCGGTGGTCGCCAGCCCCGCGGAGTAGCCCATGATGCCCTGTTCCATGATGCCGAACTCGATGTGACGGTCCGGGAATTTCTTCTTGAACTCGGTGAGGCCCGAGCCGCTCGAGCTGTCCGCGGAGATGGCGAGGACCTCCGGCATGACGGCTCCGACCTCGGCCAAGGCTTCCCCGAAGGTCTTCCTCGGATCCTTCGACTCCGAAAGGTCTTTTTTCCTGTAGGTGCTTCCAGCCACGATCATCTCCTCCCGGCCTCGGCGAGGTCCGCCTCGATTTTCTTCAGGTCCCTGTCCGCCTGTTCCAGCTCTTCCTTGGTCGCGGTCCAGTAGTGGTACTCGGCGTTGCCCTCGGCGAAGGAGAGTCCCTTGGCCTTCACGGTGTTCGCGATCACGACCGAGGGTTTCCCCTTTTCGAAGGGAGCGGCCGCCGCGGCCTCGACTATCGCCTTGAGGTCGTGCCCGTCGATCGTCCTCACGCTCCAGCCGAAGGAACGCCAACGCTCTTCGAGGGGTTCGTAATTCATGACGTCGACGGTCTTCCCGGATATCTGCAGCCCGTTGCGGTCGACGAACACGAGAAGGTTGTCGAGCCCGTGGTTGCTCGCGGCAGCCGCGGCCTCCCAATTCGACCCTTCGGCGAGTTCGCCGTCGCCCATGACGACGTAGACCTTGGATGCGAGCCCGTCCATCCTGAGGCCCATGGCCATGCCGCCCGCTATCGAAAGGCCGTGGCCGAGGGCTCCCGTGCTCGCCTCGACGCCGGGAAGCTTGTGCATGCTCGGATGCCCGGCGAGCTTTGAATCGAGCGCCTGGTAGGTGTCGAGGATGCTCTTGTCGAAGAAGCCCCGTTCGGCCAGGACAGCGTAGAGAATCAGGGCCTTGTGGCCGGCGGACAGGACGAACCGGTCCCTGTCGCGGAGCGAGGGGTTCTTCGGGTCGATCTTCATGATCTTGAAATAGAGCGCCGCCGCGACTTCCGTCATGGAAAGCGCGCCACCCGCGTGGCCGGATCCTCCGGCCTTGATCATGCGCACGATGTTCTTCCTGAGCTCGAGGGAAACTTTTCTGAGCTCGAATTCTTCTCGGTCGGTCAATTGCATACGGGCCTCTATTTTACGTGATCTTTCGCGAAATCCACGATCCGCTGGACCTTCGCCTCCGAGCGGGAGCCGGGGACCCAATCGGCGCTCATATAGGCGGTCACGAGGGTCTTGGCGACCTCGCTGCCGACGGTGAAGGCCCCGATGGTCATGACGTTCGCGTTGTTGCTCAAGACCGCGCGCTCGGCGGAATAGGTGTCCGAGCAGAGGGCGGCGTACACGCCGGGGACCTTGTTCGCCGCGATGCTCATGCCGATGCCGGTGCCGCAGAGGAGGATGCCCCGGTCGAATTTGCCGGCGGCCACCGCCTCGCCCACCTTGAAGGCGACGTTGGCGTAGATGGCGTCGTCGCTGCCGTAATCCTCGCAGCTGTGCCCGAGATCCGTCAGATGCTTCATGATGATTTTCTTGAGATCGGAAGCGTTGGGATCGCAGCCGATGACCACTCTCTTTGATTTTGCCACGGTTTCCATCCTTGCAATCGATATTTGATTCAATTATACAAAATCACCCGCAAATGTAAACGTCCCCCGCCGGAGGCGGAGGACGTCGACTCCCGCCCTTCGGGGCGAAGTCTCATTTCGCGCCGTTTGCTGCGTTCATGAACCGCCGCTGATAGGACACGACGTGGTTGCAGCTCGTGAACCTGGCGAGGTATTCCGGGACCGCCGTGATGACGACCCTGTCCATCATGTCCTCGAATTCCGGTTCAGTGAGCAGCCTGTCGATATCCGGATAATTGTAGTCTCCCTCCATACTGCAGATGATGAGTCTCGTCTCGGGGAGGTTGCACTGGCGGAGGATGCGCAGGTTGTGACGGACCGCGTCGAGGCCGTCGTTCCGCTCGTCCTTGTCGAAACCGCGGTACGCGAGCGTCCGTTCGGCGGCTTTTTTCACCGCGAGCAGGTCCGCGTCCTTCTCTCCCGAGGCGAGGAAATCCTTTTCGACCATGAACGTCCTGAGCTTCTGGAGGTAGGACGGATCGTCCGTCGTCTTGTAGAGGTCGAGGAGCTGCCTCATGTCCGCGCTCTGGCTCTGCCGGTGCCGGATGAAGCTGTTGATGAAGTAGGGTTTCGCCTGGAGGGCGAGGGCCGTCTGATAGGGTTCGAACATGAGCGTGAAGTTGATCCTGTACCCGTGCTCCCGGAGGAGCAAGGCGAGGTTGTGGCCCCTGAGCATGTCCTTGGTGCTTCCCGCGTCGTAACGCTTGCTGAACTTCTTGTCGCCCGTGAGCAGTTCTTTGTAGTTCCCGGAATTCACCGGTCCGGTGTGCGGAACCTTGATGACGACGCGGTAAGGAGAGAGGATCTCGCGGAATTTCGCGGCCTCGTCGAGGAGCTTGTTGACGTCCTCTTCGAAGGGGTTGTTGAGCTCGACGCTGATGTCGCAGCCCGGCCCGAGGACGCGGCCGAGTTCCGTCATGACCTCGTCGCGGGTCTTGAATTTCCCGCCGATGTTGGCCTTCGGATTGTTGATGAACAGGTCGTAGATGATGCCGGGATTGCAGGTGAGGTTGGCGAGGAGATCCTTGATCTCGGCGACCTCGTAGGGATCGGCGCTGTCGGCGGAAAAGAGGAAGTTCGTGGCTCTTTTTCTGCCGTTCTTATCATAGGCGATGTCTCTGACGAGGTCGGCACGGACGACGCCGTCCGCGTCGAGTTCGAAGTCGACTCGGAAGCCCGCCGGCGTCTCGCCCGCGGGAGTCTTGAAGTAGTCGACGACTTCACGGAAATTCTTCGTCACGCCGATCCGCCGGCCGAAGAATTGGATTTCGCCCGCGAGCTCGCTCGAAAGAGGCATTTCCGCGATGCGGGAAACGTAGGCCTCCTCGCCGGCGACGACCGCGAGCCCCTCCCCGTCCGAGGATTTCTTCATGAGGCCGCGCACTGGTACCGAGAGACTCCCCTCGAGCGGTTTCGTCAATCCGAGATTCGGTGTTATCATAGGTTTTCTCCTACTCATATCTTGTGTATACGTCTTGTGGCTTTGCCACTATACATGTATTCATACACCTGAACTCGAAAGCTGTCAAGTGCTGCGGCCTCCCGATGTCGCGGCCTATCGGCGGGATTGCCATTTCCCCCGTCGACGGGCATACTCGGATCCATGAGGGGAAGAATTCGCTTTCTGCTTTTCGCGCTGACCTTGGCTCTCGCGGCCTCCTGCGGCGGCGGAGGCGAAGAAAAAAACCGTGCGTCGGAAAATCCGGACGGCGGCCGGCCCGCGGCTCGGGCCCCTGCGCAGGGAGGAATTCACCCCGCCTTCGATCTCACGGAAAGCGGCCTGACGGCGCTCATCCGAGGATCGTCGGCCCCGGATCAGGCGAAAGAAGCCGTCCTTTCCGCCCCGCGAGACTTCCTAGAACTTCTCCTCCCGGCCCTCGGGGAGGACGCGGAATACCTCGTCCTCGTCGACAAGCGGCACGCCCTATCCTCCTCCTACGAGCCAGCCGATCTCAGGAACCTCGACGATTTCGGCGTCTCCGCGAACAGGCGGGGGCTCAAGATGCGGGAACGCGCGGCCCGCTCCCTCGCGGCCATGGCGGCGGCCGCGAAGAGGGACGGCGTCGTCCTCACGGCCTCGTCCGCCTACAGGTCCTTTTCCTATCAGAAGACCGTGTACGAGCGGAACGTGAAGCAGATGGGGAAAGAGGCCGCGGACCGCGAATCCGCGATGCCCGGCCATTCCCAGCACCAGCTCGGGACGGCGGTCGATTTCGGCAGCATCGACGATTCGTTCGCATCCACCGCGGCGTCGAGATGGCTCCGCCTCCACGCCGAGGATTACGGCTTCTCGCTTTCGTTTCCGGAAGGACTCGAGGCGGTGACCGGCTACCGCCACGAGAGCTGGCACTATCGGTTCATAGGCAAGGCCGCCGCCGCCCTCACGCGAAGGTTCTTCGACGGCGTCCAGCAGCGGTTTCTCGAATTCCTCGACGAAAACCGGGATGCCTTGTCGAAGGCGCGCAGGCCGCGGAGCGGGATTCCGTGAATAATTGAGGAAGAGCCGGGATCAGCGGAAAGAAATCCTGGGGCTTCCGGCGGAGACGAGGGCCTTCGCGGCCGAGGCGATGCCCCTGCCGTCGAGTCCGCATTCCGCGAGGAGCTCGTTCCTGTCCGCGTGGGCGAGAAATCTGTCCGGGGCGCCGACATGGGAATACCTGAGCGGCAGGTCAAGCGAACGGACGAGCGAGCCGACGCTTTCGCCGAGACCTCCGATGGCGGCACCGTCCTCGAGCAGCAGGGCGAAGTCGTAGTCCTCGAGCACCGCCCTCAGGCCTTCCTCGTCGAGAGGCTTGATGAACCGAAGGTTGTAGATGTCCGCCTCGAAGCCTTCCCGCGAAAGCAGGATGGCGGCTTCCTCGACCTGGCTGAGAAGCCCTCCCAAGGAAAGAATGACGAGCCGGCTGCCCTTCTTCCGCACGAACACGCCCCGTCCCGGTTCGACGGGGAGGGACAGGGCCGGATAGTCGTGGCCGCAATCCGCCTTCGGGTACCGGATGACCGTCGGCGCGCCTTGAGCCAGGGCATATTCGAGCATGAGCTCGAGTTCGGCTCCGCTCGCCGGGGCGAGGATCGTGAGATTGGGGACCGACCTGAGGAGCGGAATGTCGTACAGCCCCTGATGGGTCTCGCCGTCCTCGCCGACGAGGCCGGCGCGGTCGAGGGCGAAAACCACCGGGAGGTTCGGCAGCGCCACGTCGTGGATGAGCTGGTCGACCGCCCGCTGCACGAAGGTGGAATAGATCGCGGCCACGGGCTTCATGCCCGAGGTCGCGAGGCCCGCCGCGAAGGTCACCGCATGCTGCTCGGTGATGCCGACGTCGAAGAAACGCCCGGGGAATTCCGTCTGAAAGGCCGACATTCCCGTGCCCTTCGCCATGGCCGCCGTTATGGCGACGATCGACGGATCCCGTCGTCCCGCCTCCAGAAGGGCCTCGGAAAAACGCTCGGTGAAGCTTACGGTGGGCTTCTTCTCGAGCTTGCCGTCCTCGATGCGGAAGCTCGAAACCCCGTGAAACGCGGTCGGATTGTCCTCGGCGTAGGGATAGCCCTTGCCCTTCCGCGTGAGTACGTGCACGACCACGGGCCTGTCCATCTCCTTTACGTTGCGGAAAACCTCGCGCAGAAGTTCGATGTCGTGCCCGTCGACGGGTCCGATGTACTCGAACCCGAGGTCGGTGAAGAGGGTTTCCTTGAAAAACATGGCCTTCATTCCCCGCTTCATGCGGGTGATGGCCTCCATGAGATGGGAACCGAAGCGGGGGATGGTCTTGACCGCATTGTCGATGCGCGTCCGTATGTCGCGGTAGAGGCGTGTCGAGGTGATTCTGGTGAGATAGTAGGAGATCGCGCCGACGTTCTCCGAGATGGACATGTTGTTGTCGTTGAGGACCACGACGAGGTCCTTCCCGAGATGTCCTGCGTGGTTGAGGGCCTCGAGCGCCATCCCTCCGGTCAGGGCGCCGTCGCCGATGACCGCGACGACCTTGCCTCTCCTGCCCTGGAGGTCCTGGCCCACCTTGATCCCGAGAGCCGAGGAAATGGAGGTCGAGGAATGCCCGGTTTCCACGACGTCGTGGACGCTTTCGCACCGTTTCGGGAAGCCGCTCAGCCCCTCCCGCCTCCTCAGGGTGTGGAACCTATCCTTCCTGCCGGTGAGAAGCTTGTGAACGTAGCACTGATGGCCGACGTCCCAGATGAATTTATCGGTTGGGCTGTCGAATTCCGCGTGCAGGGCGAGGGTGAGCTCCACCACGCCGAGATTCGAGGCGAGATGGCCGCCGTTCGCGCTCACCACCCGGATGATGAGGTTTCGTATCTCCTCGGCCAGTTCAGGCAGGAGATCGGAAGAAAGGGACCGCAGATCCTGCGGCCCCCCGATGGAATTCAAGAGAGGATACGTGCTTTCCATGCTTGCTCCCGTACGATGAACAGGCCTTCTATTGGGCATCTCGGGACACTACTTGTTCTTTTTCTTGTGGCGATTCTTTCTCAGCTTTTTCTTACGCTTGTGAGTAGCAATCTTCTTCCGTTTTCTCTTTCGTCCGCAGGGCACAGTATATCGCTCCTTACGCTGTAAAGTATTACACGCTTTGAACCAATAGAAGGAGATTATGCACTAAGCCACGCGGCGAGTCAAGCTGTCTGAACGGCGGAGATGCACGAAGCCCCGGTCGCACCGGAGAATCCTCGCTCGTTCTTGCGCCTGGTCTTTTCTTCGATTAGATTGATTGCATGAATCTTCCCGAAAAATTGAGCCGGGCGGTTCGTATCCCGACGGTTTCCTACACCGACCACGAACGAATCGACCTCTCCCTTCACCGGAGGTTCCAAAACCTCCTCGAGGAGCTCTTCCCGGCGGTTCACCGGCGTCTCAGGCGGGAAGTCTTTTCCGAATATTCGGTCCTCTACCATTGGAAAGGAACCAGGAAGGACCTTCTCCCTGCGCTCGTCCTGGGCCACTACGACGTGGTGCCCGCGGCGGACGAGGCCGAATGGACCCGCGATCCCTTCGGAGGCGATGTCGCCGACGGGTTCGTCTGGGGGCGGGGGACCCTGGACGACAAGGGTTGCGTGATCTCCCTCCTTCAGGCGGCGGAGGAACTCGTCGACGAAGGCTTTTCGCCGGTTCGGTCCCTCTTCTTCGCCTTCGGCGGCGACGAGGAATCCTCCGGCAGGGAGGGCGCCCTGAAGACCGCCCGCACCCTGGAGGAGCGGGGAACGAGGTTCGCCTTCACCCTCGACGAAGGCGCGGCCGTCGCGGAGGAAATCATACCGGGGACCTCGGGAGCCATGGCGCTTGTCGGTCTCGCGGAAAAGGGCTTCGCCAACGTGGAGCTCCGCCTGAGGGGGCACGCCGGACACGCCGCGATGCCGCCGGACAGGACGGTCGCGGGAAGGATCGCGAGGGCGGCCGCCAGGATCGAGGACTCGCCCTTCCCCCCGCGGCTCATCCCTTCGGTCGAGGGCTTTCTCGCGGCCATCGCTCCGGGAGCTTCGGGGCTTCGCCGTTGGGCCCTCGCCCATCCGAGGCTGGCTTCGCCCATCCTTCTCCGTATCCTGCTCGCGAATCCCGCGACAGCAGCCTTGGTGAGGACCTCGCAGGCGGTCACGGTCCTCGAAGGAAGCCCGAAGGAAAACGTGCTCCCGGACGCGGCGAGAGCGGTGGTGAACCTCAGGATACTTCCCGGCGACGACACGGGATCCGCCCTCTTGCGCTATCGGGAAATCGTGAACGATCCGGAGATCGAGATCGGTCTCCAGCCCGGCAACGGGGACGGCGAGGCGGTACCCGAATCGGGGGTGGATACGCCGGGCTTCCGGATCCTCGCCGCCTCCGTCGGTGAGGCGTTCCCGGGCGTACCCGTGGCGCCCTACCTGACCACCGGATGCACGGATTCCCGTCATTACCGGGGCATCGCGGGAGACATCTACCGTTTCCTGCCGGTCCGCCTGTCCTCGGAGGATTTGGGCCGGATTCACGGGAAGGACGAACGCCTCTCGCTGGAGAATCTCGAGACAGGAAAGAAATTCTACAGGACGTACCTGATGAAGGCCGGCGAGGACCCGGGGTAGGCCCTCATTCTCCGATGATCTTGACGAGCACCCGCTTCCTGCGGCGCCCGTCGAACTCGCCGTAGAAGATCTGCTCCCACGGCCCCAGGTCCAGTCCTCCCGCGGTTACCGCCACCACGACCTCCCTGCCCATGATCTGGCGCTTGAGGTGGGCGTCCCCGTTGTCCTCTCCGACGTTGTGGTGATAACCGCTCGCGCTGAAGGGAGCGAGCCTCTCGAGCCATTCCAAGTAGTCGCGGTGAAGTCCGGATTCGTCGTCGTTGATGAAAACGCTGGCCGTGATGTGCATCGCGTTCACCAGGCAGAGCCCTTCCTTGACTCCGCTCTCCGCAAGGGCATCCCTGACCTTGTCGGTGATGAGGACGAATTCGTAACGGTTCCTCGTTTCGAACCAGAGTTCCTTTCGGTACGTCTTCATGGGAGCTCCTTTCGTCGCCTTCGCGCTCTTCGGTGTTTCGCGGGTATTATAAACGAAAAAGCCCGGCGGAGAAAGCCGGGCCGGTTTCCGAAGAAACAATCGGATCAAAGGTTCTCCAACATCCGCTTGGCTATGTGGATCACGTGACGGTTGATGCGGTTGTAGTGGCCGAGCAGGTCCATGTAGACGGGATTGGCCTCGATGGATTCCTTGTGCCCTTTCTGGAGCCTCTGGAAATGCTGGCTGCGGATGAGCGCCTGAAGCTCCTTGAAGGGCGTCCGATCGGAGAGGAACCGTTCGGCCGCGGAGCGGTCGTCGTCGGCGAAGCCCTTCACGACCTTCCGGAAGTGTTCCATGACCATGAGATGGAGGGAAGTGACCTCCTCCACGCCCTCGACGTGGAGCTGGATGCGAAGTTCGTCGAGTTTCCTCGCCCTGTCGAGGATGTTGACGTCGATGACGTCGGCGAGGTTCTCGAGTTCGTTCACCGCGTAGAGCGCGAGTACCACCCGCTTCGACTGGGCCTCGGTCAAAGGCTGGCTGGCGATCTAGGTGAGGAAGACGACGAGGGCGTTGCGCAGTATGTCGACCTTTTCGTCGAGCGAATTCACCTCCGCTATCTCCCTTTCGCGGTCCTTCGCCCCGTCCATGCAGCAGATCAGCCCGTGGCTCCTTTCCAGCATTTCCTCCACGATCGAGGCGACGCGCAGGATCTCCTTCTTCGCCTGCTCTATGGCGAGCTCGGGCTGGACCGTGAGGCCGTCGTTGATGTGGATCGGACCGAAGGCGGGCTCCTTCTTCATCGGAGGATAGATCCTGTCGAAAAAACGCACGATGAAGGGGAGCATCGGAAAGACGAAGAAATGATTCACGATCGGCATGAGCGTATGCGCGGTGGCGACCTGGCGAGCGATGTCGTCGGAGCCGAACACGATGCGGGTCGCTCCCCGGGCCATGAAGAGCCAGAGGCTGTCTTCCCCGGCGGGAACGAGGAGCAGGACGAACGCGATGGTGACGCCGATGGTTTGAAAGAGCGCGTGTATGTAGGCCGTGCGCTTCGCCTCTCGGTTCAAGGCGAGGCTGCCGAGGACCGCGGTGATGCAGGTGCCGATCGATGCCCCGAGGTTTATGGGAACCGCTTGCGCGAGGGTTATGGTCCCCGAAATCGCCATGGCGATCGTGAGGCCGCTCGTCGCCCCCGAGGACTGGATGATCATGGTGAACACGAGGCCGATAAAGATGCCGAGCAGCGGATGCTCCACCGACTCCATGAGGTCGAGAAAGGGCCGATATTTCCTCAATGGAGCCATCGATTCGGCCATCATGTCCATGCCGAGGAAGAGGAGGCCGAAGCCGAAAAGAATGAGGCTGAGGTGCTTCTTGCGCTTGTTTTTCGCGAGGAGGGAGGCGAAAAAGCCGACGGCGAGGATGAAGGGGGCGAATTTCGAAATCTTCGGGATCGCGATCAGCTGTCCGAGAACCGTCGAACCGAGTTCTGCGCCGAGGGTAACCGACAAGCTCTGCTGGAAAGTGATGAGGCCCGCCCCGACCAGGACCGATTCCAACACGGTCGTTGCGGACGACGACTGGTTGACGATGGTGACCCCGAGGCCGGTCAGATAGCCTCTGACCTTCCCGCGGGTCAGGCTCAACATGATCCCGCGCAGCTTCTCCCCGGCGAAGGCGGTCAGGCTGTCGTTCATGAGGATCATCCCGTAGAGGAAGATGGCCAATCCTCCCACGAGCAGGAAAATTTCCCAAATCGACATGACCGGATCCCCCCTTTTTCCGAACCGAGCGCGGCGAAACGCCTGCCGTCCCCGACGATCGCATGGTCGCGCTGCCGCTCCTCGGCTTGCAATTTCCCCGAAAAGCATCTATCCTTTCGGAACCGACCCGATGATATAGATCGATTCCATGGACGTGATCAAGTTCCGGGCCTTCTGCACCGTCGCATCACTCGGAAGCATCAGCAAGGCCGCCGAAAGGCTCAACTACACCCAGCCCGCGATCAGCGCCCAGATTCGCGAGCTCGAGCACGAACTCAAGGCACGGCTCTTCGAGCGCGTCGGCCGGCACGTCCGCCTCACCGAGGCGGGCAGGATGCTGCAACCCCACGCCGATCGGCTCCTCCGCGACTTCGACGAATGCCGCCGCTCGATGCCCAGACCGAAGGATTCGCTCGGCGGCTACATAAGGATCGGAGCGAGCAGCCTTCCGGGGGTCCACCTGCTTCCCGGCCTGCTCGCCGAGTTCCGCAAACGGATCCCGGACATCTCCTTCAACGTCACGGTTCAGAGCGCCTATCAGATCGAGCGACTCCTCTTCGACAACCAGATCGACGTCGGATTCCTCGGAAGAAGAAACCCCAACCGAAAGAATTCCCGCGTCGCCGAGCACCCCCTCATCAAGGACGACCTGGTCGCGATCGTTCCTCCCGGGCATCCCTGGTCGGAAAAGACCGAGGTCGGCCTCGTGGACTTCCCCGACGAGCCTCTCATCCTTCCTCCGCGGAACATCCTCACCCGCCGCAGCGTCGAGGAAAAATTCCGTCGCGCCGGAGTCGAAATGAACCTCGCATTCGAGGTCGGCAACGCGGAAGCGATCAAGCGCATGGTCTCCTGCGGCCTCGGCGTGTCCATCATCTGCTCGTGCGCGGTCTCGAAGGAGGTGGAATCGAAATGGCTCGCATCGGTTCCCCTGTCGGGCCTTCGCATGCCGCGCTACATCAGCCTGGTGACCAACCGGGAGCAGGAGGCCCAGCCCGACCTCCGCGCCTTCATCGACTTCGTTCTCTCCCTATACCCCGGCAAGGAATTCCTGTAGGAGGGGCTGGAGCTTCTTCCTCGAATACGAGCCGTTCCCCTGGCTGAAGAAGGCCGCGTTCTCCGATGCCGCGGGAGCCTTGCCCTTGAGCGGGGCGAGGTCCAGGTCCCTTGAAACGAGGAAATCGACGACGAGCTTCCGGAGTTCCGGTTTCACGGCGTACACGACGAGTTCCCTCTTGAAGTCCGGATCGGTGTACGCGTTCATCGCGAAAAGGAGGGAGAGCCCCCGCTCCGCGCAGTACTTCGCGAGCCCGTCCGTGAGCCCCGGGTCCTTCTTCGCCCAATCGGCAACGGAAAGGAGAACCGAACTCATACCGTAGCGGACCGATCCGGCCGAATAATCCTTGTAATCCTTGCGGAGCAGGTCCCGGGTGTCGAGGGCTGCGACGTTGAACTTCTCGAACTGAAGCCGGTCGAAGAGTTCCTTCTGGGCCGCCCCGCTCCTCACGATGAGCCGGTCCGCCATCTCCCTGTCCTTGGGCGTTACCCTTCCGGCCTTCTCGTCCAGGTTGACGGTGTCGAGCAGGATCGTGCCCAGGAGCAGTCTCGCACAGCCCGCGTCGAGCAGCTCGGGGATCGCCTTCAGGACCTTTTCGGCCACGAGCGTGGCGCAGGACCCTACGCCCTCGATCGTCCGCGAGGCCGCTCCGGGATAGAGCTTCTCGTCCTGATGGTGGTCCACGATCTCCTCCACCGCTCCTTCGAGGCCTGCGAAAGCGGGACCGAGCTTGTTGTGATCCACCAGGGTGAGAGCGAGCCTGCCGCCGCTCTGCAACGCCTGAAGATCGAGGTCCCCGGAGAAAAGGAGGTCGTCGGGAGAAAGGCCGACCGCTTCGAAGAGGTAGAGCGCCTCGGTCCTGAGCTTGAAGTCCTCCCTGGGGATCGGAACGAAGGGGACGCAGGCATCGGCCCCTTGTCCGGCACGTTCCGCCTTGTACCAGGCGTATACGACCGCCGACGCCATGGAATCCAAGTCGGCCGCCTCGTTCCCCATGACCACGTGCAGCCTCCCCGAGTCGAGACGGCCTCGAGCCTTCTTCAAGGCGCCGCGCAGGCGCTCCATGCTTTTCGAATCGGACATATCCGCCTCCCTACACAATCGATATGAGCGGATTCTCGGGCATCCCCGGCTTTTCTGTCAATAAAATAGCCCTCCGAACGGCGACAAACTTTTTTATTCGTTCGATAAAACTTTTTGATTGGATTCCTCCGCGGGAACGATGTTACAAATGTACGGACGCCCGCGCCGCCCTAGGACGCGGCCGCTTTTTCTCAAGGAGGACCGGAATGGCAGATGTTTTCGCGAAAAACAAGGCGACTTCGGCGGAAGACGCGGCGAAGATCGTTCCTCGCGCCGAATTCCGCGTATTCGGCAAGGACGTTATCCGTGCCGTGCAGGACAAGATGTGGAACGGCAAGACCGTGCTCTTCCAGGCGCGCAAGATGCCCGTCGAGACCTACTTCCTTTCGCGCAACACGAACGAGGCCAACGTCAAGGTAAGGGACGGCCTCTTGGACATCAAGACCAAGGTGAACGAGACCCCCGAAGGTTACGAGATATTCCAACCCCGCGGGAAATTCCAGTTTCCGGTAAAACGGGAAGACCTCGGCACGATCCTCGCCAATCTCAAGGCGGAGATGAAACTTGACAAGGATACCTACACGATCGAAGAATTCATCGAGATGGCGAAAAAGCATCCCGACCTCGCGGTCGTTGGCGTGGAGAAGATGCGGTACGGATTCACGATCGACGGCATCATCTGCGAATACGCCCAGGTCTGGTTCAACGGCGCCCTTGTGGAGTCCGCCTGCGTCGAAAGCGAAAATTACGCAGGCATGAGGCAGGTGATCGAGGGGCTCGGCCTGGCCACGATGCCGAACACGAACTACCTGAAAGCAGCGAAGAAAGTCGTAGGCATGGCATGACCGTGCCGGTCGAATCGGGATTACCATCAACGCATTAAGGGGGAAACCATGAAACGTTCATTGACCGTGTTCTGCATGATCGCCGTCGTAGCGACAGGCGTTTTCGCTTCCGGAAAGAAGGAGACTCCCGCTCAGTTTCCCACGAAGCCCATCCACCTCATGGTGTATACCGCACCTGGCGGCCTCATCGACATAACCGCGAGAAAATTCACGGACATCGCGACCAAGTACACCAAGGCCGTCTTCGTGGTGGAGAACAAGCCGGGTGCGGGTGGGATGGTCTGCTGGGAATACCTCCTCGGGCAGCCCGCCGACGGATACAACCTCATGGCCGTCACCCGCTCCCTGGTGACCAACCTCGTGAGCACCGACTCCAAGATAGATCCCTTCTCACTGGACTGGATGGCCCTCCTCGTCGACGACCCCGAATGCCTCATCACCGCGACGAAATCCAACGTCAAGACCTGGGAGGACATCCTGGCCGACGCAAAGGCGAGACCCGGCCAGCAGATTTGGATAGCGCCTCCGGGAACCGACGAGTACGTTACCTACAAGATCTGGGAAAAGACCGGACTCGGCGGGAAATACGTTCCCTTCGACTCCGGGGCCCAGGCCATGGCAGCGGTCATAGGAGGTCAGGGCCAGGTGTACGTGGGCAATCCCGCGGACATCGCCGGAAAGCCCGCCCTGCAGATCGCCCTCATCTCCTCGGAGAAGCGGCTCGCCCAGTTCCCGAACGTTCCGACCTTCAAGGAACTCGGGGTCGCCGGCATGGACAACGAGTCGATCTGGCGGGGCTTCGCCGTGAAGAAAGGCACACCCGAAGCGATCCAGCAGTGGTACGGAGACCTCTTCGAGAAGGTTACGAACGACCCGGACTGGCGCCAGTTCTTCGAAAAGAACGGCATGACGCTCACCCACGTTCGCAAGGAAAAGTTCAACGAAATGATCCGCTCCGACATTGCGGAGCAGAAGAAGTACCTGAAGAAATAGCACTGGCCGAACCGGGGCCCGCGAACCGGACCCCGGTCCCTGCAAGGAGCGTTGAGCGCATGGAAAATCTCCTGAGTTTCTTCGACACGAAACCGGGCTTCCTGGCGGCGGTCGCGGCGATCGCGGCGGTCACCGCGGCGGCGCGAGCGGTGATAGGGAAATCGGCGCACAGGAAAAACGTCGGCCTCTTGTCGACGCTGATCGTGACGGCGCTTTCCTGCGCCGTCTTCTTGTTCCTTTCCTTCGGCTTCCCGGTCAAGGGCGAAGTCAGCGCCGCGGTGGTCCCCAGGCTGTGGATAGTCCTCCTGCTCGCTTTTTGTGCCTACGTTTTCGTGCAGACGCTTCGAGGCGAAGAAAAACCCGATCCGACGGGCGGCCACGTGAAATTGGCCTTATTCTACGTCGGCATGACGATCTGCTACATAGCCCTGATCGGCGTTTTCGGATTCTTCGTCACCAGCATTCTGTTCCTGACGGCGGGCATGCGCTTTCTCGCCTATCGCCGATGGCCGGTCATCGTTCCGGTGGTCATCGGCTGGATCGCGATGTCGTATTTCGTCTTCTACCGGCTTCTGTTCGTCCCGTTCCCGGAAGGAATCGTGATGCAACTCTTGGGCCTCTGACCGAGTCCGATTAAGGAGCAAGAATTATCATGGAACTGATTTCCAACCTTCTGCAGGGCTTGGGGCTCATGGCGGGATGGGAACCTCTGGCTGCCATAACGGCGGGAGTGATCCTCGGAATCCTGGTCGGCGCCATGCCGGGCCTCTCGCCGTCCATGGGCGTCGCCCTTCTCGTTCCCTTCACCTACCGCATGGAACCTCTCACCGCCCTCATCCTGCTCACCGCCATCTACCTCGCGTCGAACTACGGCGGATCGATCACGGCGGTGACCATCAATACGCCCGGCACGCCCTCCGCGGTCGTCACCGCCTTCGACGGTTACCCGCTCACCCAGCAGGGAAAAGCGGGCTGGGGGCTCGGGATTTCCCTCGTGGCCTCCACGGTCGGCGGCTTCATCGGCATCCTCATCCTCATCCTCTTCTCCAACCCGCTGGCCGCCATGGCGGTCAAGATGCACCCGGCGGAATACTTCGCCCTTGCCATCTTCGGACTGACCACGGTCGCCTCCCTCGGGGGCAGGAATTGGGCGAAGGCCTTCGCCTCGGCCCTGATCGGACTCCTCCTGAGCACCGTGGGGCTGGATCCCATCTCCGGCGTCAAGCGCTACACCTTCGGGGAAACCGACCTCTTCGACGGCTTCGACTTCATTCCCGCCCTCATAGGCCTCTTCGCCCTGAGCGAGGTTTTCAGCCGCCTGGAGGAGGAAGGGATACCGAAAAACTACGTGAGCGGGATCATCGGGAAAAAGGAAATCTGGCCGGGACTTCGCGACTACTGGAAGCTGAAATGGGCAACGCTGCAGGCCTCGGTGATCGGAACCGTCGTGGGAATCTTTCCCGGAGCCGGTTCCGCCATCGCGTCCTTCCTCGCCTACGACCTCGTCAAGAAGACGAGCAAGCACCCGGAAACCTTCGGCAAGGGCAACCCCGAGGGAGTGGCCGCGGCGGAGGCCTCCAACAGCGCCTCGGTCGGAGGCGCCATGGTTCCCCTTCTCACCCTCGGAATTCCGGGAAGCGCGTCGACGGCCGTGCTCATCGGCGCCCTCATGATCCACGACCTCGTTCCGGGCCCGATGCTCTTCAGCACCGATCCCGATCTCGTGTACGGCCTCTTCGCCAGCATGATCGTGGCGAACGTCGTCATGCTCTCCCTCGGCCTCATGGGAAGCCGGCTTTGGGTCAAAGTCACGAGGATACCCCCCGGCATCCTCATCCCCATGATCCTTGCCATATCGGTCATCGGAAGCTTCGCCGTGAAGAACTCCCTCTTCGACGTCGCGGTCTGTCTCGGCTTCGGCGTGCTCGGCTGGGTTCTCCGGCGTTTCGGATTCCAGGCGGCGCCCATAGTCCTGGGCATGGTCCTCGGCAAGCTGGCGGAGGTCAACTTCCGCCGCGCGGTCATCATGGGGGGCTACGGCATATTCGTTTCACGTCCGGCCACCCTCGTCCTTCTCCTCGTGAGCGCGGCATCCTTCGCCATACCGCTCTGGCAGGTGCACAAGGAAAAGAAGGCGGCGACCGGGAAATGAGGCCGTGCGCCGGGTCCGATGAAAAAGGCTTCGCCGCCCGGGCGAAGCCTTTTCTTTTTACCTTCCCTTACGCCTCGAGCGGCCGCCCGAGGCGCTCGAGCATCCTCATAGTCCTTCGCCCGTACTCCACGTAGTTGTCGAAGCGCGCCTGCTCCGAGGAGGTGACGCTCGTGTCGTGGAAGACCACCGCCATGTGGGGCTCGATGGAGAGCCCGCCGTCGTAGCCGCGGCCCAGGAGGTCGGCAAGCACCCGCTCCACTTCGCCGTCGCCCTCGCCCGGATAGAAATAGAGCTCCTCCTTCCTGGCTGCTTCCCATTTCGTGTCCTTGATGTGGACGTAGGCGATGTGATCCCTCACCTTCTGGTAGAAGTCCCAGGTTTTCTGCATGGGATGGGGAAAGGGCTTCGAGAAGTCCTTGGTGAGGGGAGGATTTCCCGTGTCGAAAACCAGCTTGAGGCCCGGCACGTTCTCGAGCATCCTGAGGGTGTGCCCGGCGCTCATCCCGCCGTAATTCATGCAGTTCTCGTGCACCGGGGTTATTCCCGCGTCGGTGAAGCGCTTCACGATCTCGCGGAGCCTGCGGAAACGCTCGGCCTCGGCCTGGTCGGGAAGCGCCCTCCCTTCCGCGTCGAGCTCGATCGCGTAGCTCATGATCCTGACGAGCTTCGCGCCGAGGCGCCGCATCCTGGGTATCGCGCGGTCAACGGCGGCGAGGCTGTCTTCGAAGGGTTCGGAGATCTTCTTGCCCCAGTTGGCGATGGTCGAGCCGAAACAATTCACTTCTACCCCCGCCGTCTCGAGCTCGGTGCAGACCTTTTCGAAATCGGCCTCGGGTATGTCGTGGATGTTCTTCCCCCCCACGCTCCTCGCCTCGATTCGCTTCCAGCCGAGAGCCTTCGTGGCCCGGATCTGGCCGGAAAGGGCATCGGCCGCCTCGTCCGCGAAACCCGTTAAATACATGGCGTGCTCCTTGCGGCCCGGCAGGGCCGCGCATTCTCTCCGGTCGCTTTTTGCGGTACCGGTCGTCGGGCGACGACGTCGCTCCGCCGGGAAATGTTCGCGAGCGAGGCTCCGCCTCGCCCTGCTTCGCGGTCTACAGCGGAAGTTTCACTTCCCTGCCGGTCTCCGCGCTCTTGTAGATCGCGAGGATGATTTCCACGGCCTTCCTGGCCTCGATACCGTCGACGAAGGGCTTCTTCCCCGCCTTGAGGCAACCGACCACGTCCTCGAACTGCAGTTTGTGCCCGTGATACCCGATCTTGCTGGGATCCGATGCCCCGCCGCCGGTATGCGTCTTGGCCGCGAACTGCTCCCTGATCTTCGCGTCCTCGGGTCCTTCCTCGGCGAAGCTCCAGCATTTCAGGTCCTCTTCCTCCAGGATGACGCTCCCCTTGAAGCCGGAGATTTCGATCCTCTTCAGGAAGCCCGGATAGGCCGCCGTGGACCCCTCCACCACGCCGAGGGCTCCGCTCTTGAACCTGAGGACCGCGGTCGCGGTGTCCTCGACCTCGAGCCTCTCGTGCGCGAGCAGGGCGGTGTAGGCCGAGACGGATTCCACCGGGCCCATGAACCACTGGAGAAGATCGATGGCGTGGATCGACTGGTTCATGAGGGCGCCGCCTCCGTCGTACTTCTTCGTCCCCTTCCAGCCGCCCTTGTCGTAATATTCCTGGGTCCTGAACCATTTGACGTAGGCGCTGCCCATCGTCACCCTGCCCAGGCGACCCGAGTCCACGGCCTTTTTTACGATTCCCGCGACCTCGTGGTACCGCGAGGGGAAAATTCCGCAGAGGAGGACCTTGTTCCTCTCGCAGGCCTCGATGATCGCGTCGATCCGGTCGAGGGTCACTTCGATCGGCTTCTCGACGATGAGGTGCTTTCCCGCGTTCGCGGCGGCCACGGCCGTCTCCATATGAAGACCGGAGGGCGTGCAGATCGTCACGATTTCGACGCCGGGATGCGCGAGGAATTCGTCCAGATCGGCATAGCCGGCGCAGCCGTATTTTTCGGCGAAGGACTTCGCCCGTTCGGGGATCTTGTCGACGCAGGCGATCACCTTGCAGCCCGGGATTTCCGCCAACGCCTTCGCGTGAAAATCGGCGATAAGCCCGGTTCCGACGATTCCGAAATTCATGTCTTTACTCCTCATCCGATTTATGCGTGCGGCTGTCTAGCGCCGCTCACGTTCTACACCTTATCGCGCACATACGCAAGAAAGGAACGCGCCTTGCCGTCCAAATTTTCGATTCCTCCCCCGCCGGCGAGCGGGGAACACATCTCGTACACGACCGGACCGTCGAATCCGCCCTTCTTCAGCTCCGCGAGGAAGGGTCCGTAATCGATCTCGCCCTCCTCCATGGAGACGGCTCGGACGAAGTCGGGCTCCTCCCTGCGGTAGTTCACGAGCTCGCTCCGGTACGAATACCTCGATAGGCGGCGGTAGTTCGCGGCTATCGTGAGCGCCGTCCTGGGCGCCATGAGCCGTGCTCCGGCCGCGAGGTCCTCGCCTCGGAGGAACGGCGACCACGCGTCGTATCCGGCGCGGACGTTCGGAAGGCCGACCTCGTCGAGGAGCAAAGCCATGGAGCGCGTATCCACCGCGAGATCGTGGTGGTTCTGGACCGCGAGGGTCACGCCGGCCTCGGCCGCACCGAGCCCCGCCTCGCGGAGGAAGTCCGCGGTGCGCCTCCAGCAGTCCCCGTAGGCATCGCCGGGCTGCACGTAGCCGGTGAAGATCCTGACGAGGCCGCCTCCGAGCTCGGCAGCGACGTCGCAGCAGCGCCGGATGTAGGCGAGCTGCATCTCGGCGATCGGAACCTCGGCGGGCCCCTTGAGCAGGACGTCGTTGTAGCAGGCGAGGCCGACGAGGTCCACCCCGGCCTCGGCCATGGCCTTCCTTACCGAGGCGAGCGACGCCGCGTCAGCGTCCAGGACCGAAAGGTGCGGACGCTTCGCCATGAGGAGCACGGAGTCGAAGCCGAGGGCTCCCGCCTTCCGGATGAATTCGACCGTTCCGAGCCTGTCCTGGCCCCAGAGTCCCGCGTAGCTCACGGAAAACAAGCCGGTCTTCATGATGCCCGCCTCCTTAGTTCCGTCCGCGGGACCTGCCGAAAGGAAGCGCCGCCCGGACCGCCCTTCCGATTCCGCCAGCCGCGAATTTCATCGGCCTGCTCCGGCCGAAGAGCGTAAAGAAAATGGCGACGATGAGCACGATCGAGATGGTCCCCCGGAAGAAGGGAAGCGGATTCCCGTTGGTGAGGATGAGCCCGCGCCTGAGGTTCTCGTCCACCATGGGACCGAGCAGGATGCCGAGCACGAAGGGGGCCTCGGGAAAACCGAGTTTCCGCATCGGAAATCCGATGAGACCGAAGACGATCATGACGAGGATGTCGAAGGGTCTCCCGTTGATCGCGAAGGTCCCGATGGTGCAGAACACGAAGACTATGGGCATGAGGATCGCGTTCCGGAGCTTGAGGATCCTGAGGAGCGGCTTCACGATCGTGAGCCCGAGAACGAGCATGGCGAAGGTGGCCCAGAAGAACATGGCCGAGAACTCGTAGATGTAGAGCGGCTTCTCGATCATGAGGAGCGGCCCCGGCTGGATGTTGTGGAGCCACAGCGCGGCGAGAAGCACCGCGGCGGGCGGACTTCCCGGAATCGC
Organism: uncultured Spirochaetaceae bacterium; assembly: GCA_964397655.1. Lineage (GTDB taxonomy): Bacteria > Spirochaetota > Spirochaetia > DTKZ01 > DTKZ01 > CAYNKA01. Next base: position 172,348 of record CAYNKA010000003.1, read on the forward strand.
CATCGAAAGGACGGGGACGAGGGCTCCCCCCACGCAGGCGTTGTTCGCGGTTTCGGAGGCTATGAGACCCTCCTGCGAGCCTTTGCCGAACTGCTCCGGAGTCTTGCTCGCACGCTTCGCGAAATCGTAAGCGACGTAGGATGCGATGTTCTCGCCCACGCCGGGAATGATGCCCACCACGACGCCGATGAGGCCCGAGCGTATGATGTTCAGCCAGTTCGAGGCGAGTTCCCTCAGCCTCGGAATGACGCGACCTATATGGGAGACGATTTCCTTCACGTCCGGTTTCGACAGGTTGTCCAGGATCTCTACGAGACCGTAGGTTCCCACGAGTACGGGGATGATGTCGAAGCCCGAGTAGAGCTCGAGCACCCCGAAGGTGAGCCGGGGATAACCTTGTATGGCCTCCATGCCGACGAAGGAGAAGATGATGCCGACGATGCCGCTGATCCAGCCCTTGAGCGGATCCTTCGCCGCGGTGAGGTTGCCGCAGATCGCCACGCCGAAGAGGGAGAGCCAGAAGATCTCGAAGGACTTGAACTCGAGGGCGAGGCCGCCGAGCACCGGAGTGAAAAACGAAAGGGCGACGAGCCCGGCCACCGAACCGAGGAAGGACGATGTGGTGGCGAGGCCGATGGCTTCCGCCCCCCTGCCGCTCCGCGCGAGGGGATATCCGTCCAGGCATGTGGCTGCGTTCGCTGGGGTACCCGGGATGTTGAGGAGAACCGCGGTCCGGCTGCCACCGTAGATGGCCCCGACGTAGATGCAGATCAGGGTGACGATCGCGTTTCCCGCGCTCCATTTGAAGGTGAGCGTCGTGAGAAGGGCGATCCCCATGGTCGCGGTCAGACCCGGAAGCATGCCGATCATTATGCCGAGCTGGGTGGCGACGAAGACGTTCAGAAGATTGATTATCGTGCACTGTTCGACCACGGCGCGAAACAAATGGACGACTCCCATGGTGTATTCCTTTTCCGCCTAGGGGAGGGGAACCATAAAGATTTTGTAGAAAACGAGCCACACGCTCAGCGAGGTGACGAAGGAAACGACGAGATTCGACCACCACTTGGCGCCCTTGAAATACGCTATGTTGCCGAAGAGGAACGCGGTCGTGAGAATCACGAAATCGACCGTGCCGAGCAGAAGATAATAGAGGACGACGAGACCTATGCATACGCCGAAGCGCCGTACCGTGACGGACTCGCGGAACCTGTTCCAATGCTCCCGATTGAGCCTTATCCTGTAGCCCTTTCTCGCGGCGGACCGGTAAAGCAGGACCAGGCTCATGAGAAGGAGGACCAGGCCGAAGAACACCGGCGACATCGCGGGCATCGCATAGTATCCCCAGTTCTCGTATCGCGGCATAAGGATGCCCGCGATGACGATGAAGAGGCTGAAGGCGATGAGCAGCAGGGAGACGAAGAAATCCGCCTTGGTCATTTGTTTTTCGTTCATATCCGGCATCCCTTATGGGAGCCGGACGGCCCCGCTCGGAGACCGTCCGGCCGAGGAGGCGATCACGGCTTCTTGATGCCCAGCTTGTCGGGGGATATTTTCGCCACGCCGCTGTCGTAGAGGAGCCAGCTGAACATGGAGGCCGCGCGTTCCATGATGTCGTCCGCTTCCTTGCCCCGGACGGAAACCGCGACGCAGCCCTTCGTCTCCGCCATGTCCTTCACCGATTTCGCCTTGGACGCCTGGTCGAAGGCCTTCGAGATGGCTTCCTTTGCGTCGGCCGGAATGTCGCGGGGAATGAACAGCCCGAAATTGAACGCGACCGTCGGAAAATCCTTGACGTAGTTGGTGATCGGAGGGATCGGGTCCACGCCGGTTATGGCGAGCGGCTTGGAATCCATGACGGCGATCGCCCGGATCTTCTTGGCGCGGAGCATGTCCGACACTTCCTGGGACAACTGCATGACGACCTCGGTCTCGCCGGAGACCGTGGCGACGACCGCCGGCTGTCCGCCCTTGTACGGAACGTGCTTGTACTTCACGCCGACGTACTTCGAGAAGGTCTCGGCCGCGATGTGCCCGCCCGCCCCGATTCCCGCGCTGGCGACGGCGACTTCCCTGGTCTTGAACGCGTTCACGAGGCTGTCCCAATCCTTGATGGGGGAGGCGGCGTTGACCGTGATCACGCAGGGCGTGGAAATCGCGAAAAAGCCGAGCCAGTCCCGGTGGGAGATGTTCGGCGTGAGCTCCTGGACCTGATACGTCGCCATGCTCGAATCCGCGTTGCCCACCCAGGTGTAGCCGTCGTGGGCCTGTTCATAGGCAGCCTTCGAACCGGTCGCGCCCGAGGCCCCCGGTTGGTTGACGACGGCGATTTTGGCGCCGAGCAGCGGTTCCATCTCGCCCGCGACCACGCGCGCGGTCTGGTCGGAAGCTCCGCCCGCTCCCCAGGGAACGATGAGCGTGATTGTCTTCGTCGGCTTCCATCCGGTCGGCGCCTTTTCCTTCGAGCCGCCGGCGGAAAGGTCGGCCGCGGCGAAGGCCAGCAGGCCGATCAGGGAAGCGATGCAAATTTTCCTCATGTCGATTCCTCCTTTGAAATCGTGAACCAAGGCTTCCCCTCAAGGGGCAGCCAATTGCGCTATTCCTTCGTGGCCGGCTCGGCCCGCTTCAACGTCTCCGTCGTCTCGCGGAGAACGGCCCCGGGGTCATCCGGCACGGTGAAGATTTCGAGGGATATCCAGCCCGCATAGTCGATCTCGGCGAGCTTGGCGAAGGCGGGCCGGAAGTCCGTCGTACCGGTTCCCGGCCATCGGCCGTCCATCTCGTTCACGTGCACGTGCCGGATGGAATCCTTGTACTCCTCGAGGAGGACGGGCCAGGGTTTCTCCTCGTCCTTCGTGTTGTGGAAATCGAACATGATCTCGACCCCCGGATGGTTCACCGCGGCGGCGACCGCGTCGGCCTCGAAGAGGGTGTTCACCAGGTCGGTGTCCGCGGACGGCAGGGCCTCGATGAGGATCTTGGACCTCCTCTCGACCGCCCGTTCGGCGACCGAGACGAGCCCCTCGGTGAAGAGAAGGAGCGTCTCCTCGATCGGGGTTCCGCGGGAAGCCCGCTGTTTCGGCGACCCGAAGACGAGCGGGCCTCCGCCGAGCTCGCCCGCTATGTCCAGGAGGAGACGGAGGTGGTCCCAGGAGCGCTTCCTGAGGGCCGGATCCTTCGAGGTCACGTGCAGTCCTTCCGGCTTCACGAAGAGCCAGTGCAGGCCCGCGAAGGCGAGGCCGGCCCCTGCGAGCCCCGCCCGAGCGGTCCTGATTCCGGCCTCGACCGCGCGGGCGGAAAAGTCGCCGAAAAGCGTGAAGGGCGCGATCTCCATGCCCTCGAAGCCCCGGCTCCTCGCGATCTCCGCGCTCCTGGCGAAATCCATGGTTCCGAACATTTCGTTGCAGACGGCGTACTTGAATTTCATCGGTATCTCCCGTATTCGTGCAGGGTTTCGAGCATGGCGAGGATGTTCCGGGTCGGAACGTCCGCTTGGATGTTGTGCACGGTAGCGAAAACGAAGCCCCCGCCCGGAGCCATTACGTCCAGGACGCGCTTCACCTCGTTCCTCACCTCCTCTTCGGTCCCGAAGGGGAAGATTTTCCGGGTGTCGATCCCGCCGCCCCAGAAAACGAGGTCCTTGCCGAAGTCCTTCTTGAGACCGGCCAGATCCATGTCCCTGGCCGAATACTGGACGGGGTTGAGGATGTCGACTCCCATTTCGATGAAGTCCGGGATGATGCGCCGGACCGCTCCGCAACTGTGGAAGAAGATCCTCGCCTTCGGGGCCTTTTTCCTGATGAAGGAGAACAGCTTCCGGTACCTGGGGAAATAGATCTCAGCGAGGAATTCGGGCGAGACGAGGAGGGATATGTCGGTGCCGAAATCGTCAGCCTCGGACACGACGACGTCGCTGCCGTCCCACCCGCCGAGCATCGCCTCCCAATACGCGAGCTTGTACTCGAGGAGCTTTTCCGCCAGGGCTTCCACGCCCGCCCTGTCCGTGTAGAAGTCGGTATAGAAGAGGTCCGTTCCGCGGAGTCTCGCCGACATCTCCATGAGACCTGCGCAATCGCGGTCCAGGATCGGGAAAAGCCCGCCCTTCCCGTCCGGCGCCTCGGACCGCGCCGCCTTTCGCGCAAGCGACGAGAGGCTCTCCCCGTCCGGCTCCGGAAAAGCGTAGACCTCGAGGGCGTCGGAAAGCCCGTCCCTCGCCTTCAGGGGCCAGGAAACCTGGCTGTAGTAGAGCTCGCCCGGCTTCCTCTCCCAGGCGACGCGAAAAGCATCCTCTACGACCCTGCTCTTCGGCCCCCGGATCCGGTCCGGACCCACGCGCTCGGTGTCCACGCCGAGGGACGCCGGGAATCCCCCTTCCGGGACGGCCGTCTGCTGGACGGTGTCCGTGAGAACGACGGGCATCGCGAGGGACATCGATTCGAGCAGCCTCCGGAGGGCGTCGGCGTGAATCCCGGTGACCGTGGTTCCGCCGATGTCGAGGGGAACCCGGTCCGGCTCCCGATGCCCGAGCGAGGCGAAGACGCGGCGGACCGAAGAAAGGCCCGTGCGGCAGTCGTTCATGCCTTCCCCCCCCCATCGTCGAAAAATTTCAGATCGTGAACGAGGCCGTGCCGGATGTGGGCCCTCATAGCCTCCTGCGCCCTCTCGGAGTCCCCGGAAAGGAGGGCGTCGACGAGATCGCGGTGCCAGCGTTTCCAATTCTTCACGTCGCGGGCCCACGTCGTCTTGGCGCTTTGGAAGATGAGGCTTCTCACCCGGAGCTTCTCGAGTTCCCTGACGATCAGGGGGTTTCCCGAGCATTCCGCAATGTACAGATGGAGCCTCCGGTGTTTTTCGGAGAACTCGAGGATGTGCTCGGTGTCCGCGGTGTCGATCGCGTCGCACTCCGCGGCGTACTTCCTGAGGGTCTTGGCCTTCTCGGCGTCGATCCCCCCGGCGATCTTCGCCGCCGCCGTCACTTCCATCGCCTCGCGAAGCTCGTACCGGTTGACGAGGTCCTGCTTCGTCTCCACCGGGATGCGGACGCCCCACCTCGGCACCGATTCGAGAAGCCCTTCGCCTTCCAGCATCTTAAGGGCCTCCCGCAGGGAGACGACCGACGTTCCCGTGATCTCCGAGAGCTTCCTCTGGCTGAGGAATTCCCCCACGGGAAGCCTCTTCTCCAGTATCTCCCTGAGAAGGATGCGGTAAGCCTTGTCGACGCTCGTCAGGACATCATCGGGAATTCCCACGGCCCCCTCCATGGCGGAACTCGTCCGTTGTATTTGTTCGAACTATTCGTACCGTTTTATTCGTTTTAACATCCAATCCTCCTGCCGTCAAGCGAATTCATTCCCGTTTCCGGCTCGGACCGGCCCGCGGGCGATTGTCCCCTCCCGGTACGAACGGGTATACTGCGGAAAACTCCGGAGGGCTTCGAATGGAACCGGCGGACAGGGAAAAAATCGAAAAGATCGTCTCGGACAGGAAAAGGGCGCACGCCGAGCTCGTACGCTCGTCGGAGGGCTACCGGGCCTTCACGAAGCTCGAGGAGGCCGCGTTCCGAGGCGGGGCGCTTGACGAGAGGACGAAGGAACTCATCGCCCTGGGCATTTCCGTGCACGTGAACTGCGAATCCTGCATGGAATGGCACATCAGGCAGGCCCTGGACCGCGGAGCGTCGAGGGAGGAAATTCTCGAAGCCGTGGAAGTCGGCATCGAGATGGGAGGCGGCCCGGCGACAGTCGCCGCCCGATTCGCGCTCAAGGTCCTGGAATACTACGGGAAATGACCCGGAAGCGCGGTTCTCGCCCGGGCTCCTCGGCCGGTGCGGACCGCGATCGATTTCGATGACGGAAAGGAGAATGCCGGATGTTGGTGCTGGAGAGACTCATCTATGAAAAGGCGAAACGGACCTTCGACGAAGTCGGGACGGAGAGGGAAATCCTCGACGGACCGGACTGGCGCAGGATGCTCGAATTCCACGATGCGGAGGGTATAGGGGCCTTCATCATCAGCCATGAGCGTTTTCCCGACGAGTTCTACCGGCGGCTGCGGAAAGGATCGCTGCTCGTCCGCTTCGGGGTCGGATACGACGCGGTCCCCGTGGAACTGTGCCGCGAGCTCGGAATCCTCGTGGCCAACACGCCCGGGACGCTCGACCAGTCGGTGGCCGAGCACGCGATGACCCTCATCGCGGCCCTTACCCGGCACGTTCTCGTCCTCGATGCGGACATGAAGTCCGGCCGATGGAATCCGATCGTCGCGGAGGAACTCTCCGACAAGACCCTCGCGATCGCCGGGTTCGGCAACATCGGCCGATCCCTCGCGAAGATCGCGAAATTCGGATTCGGAATGCGCATCGTCGCCTTCGACGTCGACGAAAGGATCCGCGACGCCTTCCCCTCCCTTTTCGACCGGTTCACGACGAGCTTCGAGGAGGCGGTCGGGGACGCCGACTACGTTTCGATCAACATGAACCTGAATCCCTCGACCGCGGGCTTCATAAACGCCGGACGACTCAAGGCTTTCAAGAGGGGGGCGGTTCTCGTCAACACCTCGCGGGGCGGGGTCATCGACGAGGAAGCCCTGTACGCCGCCCTCAGCGACGGAACGCTTTCGGCCGCGGGGCTCGACGTGTTCGCGGCGGAGCCTTACGTGCCGGCCGGTACCTGCGACCTCAGGAGACTGCCGAACGTCCTGCTCACGCCCCACGTGTCGTCCAACACGACCGCGGCGAACCGGAGGATGGCGGAGTCCGCGATCAGGAGCCTGAAGGCGTTCGCGTCGGGCCGCCTGGGGGAAATTCCGCTCGTACCCGAACTCCGGCCGAAGGCCTAGGCCGCATCCGGCTCACGCCGCGGGCTCGGGTTTTGATTCGGGGAAGAAGCGCTTCGTAGCCAGCGCGCTGACCGCGAGAAGGAGGGCCGTCGCGTAGAAGATGGACGAGAAACTGGCCGCCACCGCGATGGTCGCCCCGATGACGGGACCCACCGCGACGCCGAGGGAGTTAATGCTCGTGGCGATGCCGTAGATCGAGCCCTGCCGGTTCTTGTCGGCGCGCTGGCCGATGAGGACGTTGATGCCGGGAATCACGGATCCCATGAAGAAGGAACTCCCCGTCCTGAACACCAGGAGCAGCAGAGGGGTCCTCACTAGGGCCTGGGGTATGCAGAATATCGCGGCGGCGGTCAGATTGAAGAGCAGTGAACGGGCATAGCCGATGCGGTAGGCGAATTTTCCCATGACCGCGGCGGCGAGGGCTCCCGCGAAGGCGCTCACGCCGAGGATGAGGCCGGTGATCGATCCGACCTTCTCGATGCCGGGGCTCATCTGCTGGATGTAGAGCGGAAGCACCGGATAGATGACGTTGTTCGCGACCTGTATGACGCCGATGAGCACGATGAGGAACATGAGATCCTTGGATTCGACGAGCGGCTTCATGTCGGGAAAGAGCTTCTTCAGGGAGAAGGGCTCGTGGTCCTCGGGGGTGAAGGATTCTTTGACGCCGACCATCACGATGACGCCTGCGAGCGCGAGCATCCCCGCGGTCACGAAGAAAGTGACGTCGTTGCCGAAGAGGTCGGCGATCACGCCTCCGATGAGGGGCCCGACGGAGGAGCCGATGAAGATCGAGGTCTGAAGAAGGCCGAGCCTGAAGCCGAGCTCCTCGGCCGGGACCATGCTCGCGACGAGGACCGTGGCGGCCGCGACCGTCCCCGTGACCGCGCCCTGTATGGTCCTGAGGACGAGGAATTGTGTCGGATTCGTGGAGAAACCTATGAGAGAGATGACCACCGTGCCCCCGAACATGGCGCGGAGGAGCATGGGGCGCCTTCCGTAGGAGTCCGCGAGCTTTCCCCAGATGGGGGCCATGATCGCGAGAACCAGGGAACTCAGCGAGTTGATGATGCCGATCCAGAACTTGAGCTCGTCCGGGTCGGTGACACCGAGGTCCTGGAGAAAGAACGGCAGGATCGGGGTGGATGTATTGAATCCGGCGATGGCGAGAAATTCCGCCGCGAAAATCGCGTAAAAGCTTTTTTTCCAAAGAGGCACGTTGGTCTATCCTATATCTGTCCGGAAGAGACACTATATCCTTTTTCGGATACTTGGGAAAGTACCGCAGGGACGCTCGACCCCGCCTCAGGAAAGCGGCGGGATCTTCATCGCACCGCGAGGGGGTGTCCGCCCTTGAACTGAACGAGGTCCCATAGGTTTCCGTACAGGTCCTCGAAGACCGCGACGGTCCCGTATTCGGCCTCCTTCGGCTCCCTGATGAACCTGATCCCCTTCGCGAGCATCGCGTCGTAATCGCGCACGACCAGGGCCACATGAACGATCGTCTGCTTCATGATCTTCCCTTCCGGCTATCTCACGTAGGCCCGGATCGCGATCGAGAAGACGTCCTGCGTATGCCTGCGGGCCTTCTCCTTCACGGGGAAGCCCTCGTCGAAGGCGGCCGCCGCCGCTTCATCCACGTCGTACACGTCGCTGTACTTGAATTTCCACGCATGGCCGGCAAAGGCCTCTTCCTGAAGCTCGAGGGCGAGCAGTCCGTACGGGCATTCCCCGTTCATGTCGCCGATGCCGTAATCCCTGCCGCTCCTGAAGCCGTGCCTGCAGTAATTGCGCGGATCTCCCAGGATCACGATCCCCTTCACGCCCATGCCGGCCGCGATGCGCACCGTGTGGCGCACGAGGGAGCTCCCGATGCCCTTCCCCTGGAATTCTGGGAGAACGCTCAGCGGACCGAAACCGAGGATTTCCGTCTCCCTCCCGCTCTCGTCGAAGAGCCGCGCCTTCGTGTACATGATGTTACCGACGATCTTCCCGCCGAGCACCGCCACGAAGTCCAGCTCCCGGACGAAATCCGGATGGCTCCTCATCACATGAGCCAGGTAATGCTCGCTGCAGCCCGGCACGTAGAGATTCCAGAACGCCTCACGGGTCAATTCCTCGACTTCGCGGAAATCCTTCTCCGTTTCGTTTCGAATTTCGACATCCATGAGTTTCACTCCTACCTCAGGGTGAACCTGATCGGGTAACGGAACCTCACCGCGACGGGCGTCCCGTTCGCCTTGGCAGGCGTGCAGCGGATTCCCTCGAAGGCAGCGATGGCCGCGGCGGCGAGGCCGTAGCCCGGGTCCTTGAGCACGTCGATCTTCCGTATGGTCCCCTCCTTGTCGATGAAGAGCTCGAGATAGACCACGCCCTGGATCCGCTGCTTGTTGGCGAGGGGCGGATACACGATCTTGGACCGGACGAGGTCGGCGGGAATTCCCGGAGGATCGGAAATCTTGTGCTGGGGAAGATAGTCCGGCTCCTGGGCCACCGGAAGGCCCTGGGGAGCGGAATCCGTTTCCACGACCTTCTTTTCGGTCTCCACTACCCGGTCCGCGACCTTCTCCTGAGGCAGGACCTCGACCTTGTCCTCCTTGGGGATCTCCCGCTTGGGAGGCTCGGGCGGGACAGGCCGCACCGGGACGTATTCCTTCACGTCCACCATCTTGAAGATCGAAGGGTCCTCGCGCTCCTCCTTCGCGGCCTGGGTGAAGGTGACGGTGAAGATCACGACGGCGTGGAGGGCGATCACGCCGAGGAGGATCGCCGAAGAGAGGGGGCTTCGGGTTTCGTCGCCGCGCGGGGCGCCGAAAATTTCCTTCAGTCTCACGGCTTCCCCCTCGCGTCCTTCACCACGAACGAAACCACGCGGTGCTGGAGGAGCTTCAGGATCTCCACGACGCCGTTCACGTACCGGTAGGGAGTGTCCCGGTCCGCGAGGATGTGGATCCGCACGGAGGGGTTCTCCGCCACGGCGTCGACGACCGCGCTTTCGACGTCGCCGAGGGTGAGTTCCGCTCCCTTGTAGAAGACCCTGCCCGTCCTGTCGATCCAGATCTCCAGGTTCTTGTCGCCCTGGGTGTTCTCCTGATGGCGGGCCTCGGGGTAGTCGATCGGGATCTCGTACCGGTAGTTGATGAGGGAGATGAGCATGATGAAGATGAGGAGCAGGAACGAGACGTCGGACATCGCGTTGATGGGGATGATGGGCTGTCGCCTCGGGCGCCTTCTTATGTTCATCGCCCCTCCCCCGCCATCGTGAAGGCGAAGTTGTCCACCTCGAGCTTCTTCACGAGATCGATCACGTCGACGACCTGCTGATAGGGCACGTCCGGGTGGATGCGGAGCTGGAAGGTCATGTTGGGCCTGGCCTGCTTGGTCTCGGCGACGATCTCTTCGAGCTTCGCGGCCTCCACGGGCTCCCCCTTGAGGAGGAGGAGGCCGTCCCTGTCCAGCTCGATCCGGACGAGGTCGTCCACGTTCACGAGCTTCGTCGAGTTCTTCCGCGGAAGGCCGAGGAGGAAGCCGGAATTGACGTTGAACACCGCGATCACGATGAAGTAGATGATGAGGAGAAAGGCGAGGTCGCTCAGGGTGGCGGAGTCCGAAAGGTCGAACTTGTTCTTCCGCCTCGTGCGGATGTTCATGGCTTCACTTCACCGGCACGTCTTCGGCTATCCGTGAAACGCCGGTCTCCTCCGATGCGGCCAGGGCCCCGGATTTCACGAGCGAGGTGAGGATCTCGTTGCCGGATTCCTCGACGCCGGCGGCGAAGCGGTCCGCGATGTGGGCGAAGACGTTGTAGCCGGCGATCGCCACGATGGCGATGCAGAGGCCGTACACCGTGGTGATGAGGGCCTCGTAGATGCCGCCCGCCACGAGCTGGGCGTTCACGTCCTTCGCGCTCGCGATCGAATGGAAGGCTCCTATCATCCCGGATACCGTCCCGAGGAAGCCCGTGATCGGCGAGAGCGAGCCCAGGGCCACGAGGAGGTCGAAACCCTTCTCCAGGCTCTTGATCCGCTTCGAGGCCGCCGCCTCCATGGCCCGCTCCACGCGGTGCTCGCCGAGGCCTACCACCTTCAGGCCGGCGAGGAAGATCGGCGCCGCGAGAAGGTTCTTCTTCGCGGCGGCGCAGGCCTCTTCGGCTCCGGCGAGGTCGCCGGCGTCGATCCGCTCCACGACCGCCTTCTTGATCCGCGCGACGTCGAGGTCGGTGAGCAGAACGCGGACCGTGCGTTCGAGGACGATGGTGATCGTCGCGACCGAGAAGAAGAGCAGGGGCCACATCGTCCAGCCGCCGAGCTCGAATACCTGAACCAGAGTCATCTGCATGGCGTTATCCTTTTTCTTCCACAAGAATGAATCGCTCCCCTTTTTCCAGGAGCCCGACGAGATACGACAGATTGTAGAACGACATCCAGAGGCCGGGGGCCTCCTCGAAGTCGCGGTGGAGGGTGCCGGAGTCGCGGAGCTCCCGCAGGTTCTCGGGAAGGACGGCCGCGGTATAGTCCTTCCGCCAGAGGAGTCCGTCTCCCCGGACGGTTTCCGCGGTTCCGGGAACCGTCCTGAAGCCGGCGGCGAGACGCCCCGCCCTTTCCAGCTCCTCGAAGTCCCCCCGTTCGGGGAAGAGAAGCCGCTCGACGTCTTCCTTGAACGCGAGGAGGGGCAGGTCTCCGTCCTTCTCCTCGCGGTAGACCGCGGGCATCCCGAGGCTCTTCCTCATGAAGCCGGAGAGCTCGATCATCCTGTCGACCCTCTGCTTCGTCTTCTTCAGGCCGTCGTCCCGGAGGAAGTAGGTCTCGTAGTAGCGGATCTCCCCCTTCCTGATGTCCCAGAGCTTGAAGGGATCGATGAGGGAAGAGGTCCATGCGCCGCCGGCTCTGCGCAGACGGAGCGAGCCCGAGGCCTCGTACAGGCCCTCGGTCCAGCCGTTCGGCCAGTTCCCGAAGACCCGGGCCTCCAGGGCGTTGAAGGCATACTCGTCCGGCCCGAGGGCGACGAGCTCCCCGCGCACCGTCATCGAGGGGACGAGGGGAGAGACGATCTCGGCCGGGATCGGCCCGGATCCGGGAGCCGCCTCCGCGAGCGGCCTCACCGCGACTACGGGCCTGCTCCTCCAGTCGACGTTCTCCGTCCTGAAGAGGCTGCGGGGGCTCGCGCAGGAAACGAGCGCCGCTGCCAGGACGACGGTGAACCAGCGTTTCGATTTCATCGCCTTCCTCCTAATACGACGCCCGATACCCGAGGCTGACGATCGGGAAGCTGAAGCCCTCGGAGGCGGCACTCGTGTCCTTGCCCGTGTACTGGTCGGTTCTGACTTCTCCGGAGGACGGTCCGAACTTGGCGAGCAGCGGAGAGAGGAGATCCTCCGCCCCGACGTAGATCTCATGGTACACCTTCCCGCCCTCCGTGTAGAAGTGAAACGAGAGCTTCATGTCCAGGGGCAGCACCCAGCCGCGGCGGTTGTAATCGTCGTAGTAGGTCCGCCGCGTGTACATCTCGGCTATCGACTGGGAACCGTCCTTGTTCTCGAACTTGGCGAAGAACATCTGCCTGTCGCCGTAGCGCGGAAGCGGAGTTCCCGTGGCGAAAGACAGCTTCGTCGTCCAGGTCACCTTCTCCGCGGGCTTCACGTTCACGAGGAGGTTGAGGCTGTGGAACCGATGGAAGCTCGGGTAGTACCACTTCCCCCTGGGGTCGGAGGATTCGTCGTCGCCGGCGGAGTTGTCGGTCGATCCGTCGGACTCCGGATTGAGGTAGCGCGCCCAGATGAAGGAGTAGCTCAGCATGCCGTCGATGAAGCGGGAGGTCTTCCGGTCGAGGAGGATGTCGAAGCCGGCCACGTGCCCGGTCCCGTCGTTGTGGACGCGCACCTCCTTCTCCTGTTCGCCGCCCGCGTCCGCGACCGTCACCAGGTTGTAGTAGAACCGGTCGTAGACGTACTTGTAGTAGCCCTCGATCTTGAAGCGCCAGCCCAGGGGGAAGACTCCCTCCCAGCCGCCGACCGTCATGAAGGTCTTGGGCACCTTGACGTCGTAGTCCTCGAGGCCCATGTCCTTGGTGAGAAAGAGGGACTCGAAGGGCACCTTCGAAAAGATCCCGGTTCCCAGGCTGAAGGCCGACTTCTCCAGGAAGCCGCCGCCTTCGAGCTCCGGCATGTACTTGAGGAGGACCCTGGGGCCGAGGACCGGCTTCGTATTGAGCGTGAAGCCCTCGCCCATGAAGTAGCCGTGGTCGACGCGGAGGCCCAAGTCCCCTTCGAGCCGGTCCGGGATCAGCTTCGCCCGCAGGCTGAGGTAGGCGAAGGAGGTGAGCACGTCGTTGTCCTCGGCGGCGATCGAGTAGACGATCTTTTTATAGGCGGGAGTCCCGTCCGCCTCGAAGACGATGGACCAGAAGGTGCCGCCCTGGTCGTAGCGCATCATGCCGAGGAAGAAGCCCGCCCCGGTTTCCAGGGAATAATTATCCGCGGCCTGCCAGTCCGCGTCGCCCCGGAACTGGAAGTGGTGGAGGGTGTTCGTGCTCCGGAACTTCGATTCGGCGTCCACCGAGAAGGTGTCGCCCGAGGATAGGCCGAGAAGAGCCCCGTACTCGTTCAGGAACTCTTCCGAGTAGGCCCGGGTGCCGATCTCGGTGAAGCTGCCGTCGACGTTCGAAGTCCACCTTTCGTAGCCGCCCAGGAAACTCACGAAGAGCTTGTCCCCCGCGAGCCACTTGAGGCCCGTGTTCACGAAGACGTCCTGGTTGGAGTACTTGAAGTCGAAGGTGTTGGATATCTCCTTGGAAAGATCCGCGTCCGGATCGAGGGCCTTGATGCCGATGCCGTCCTGCCCGACGAAGCTGTTGACGTACCATTCCAAACCCGGCGTGGGCCGCCAGAAGGTCTTGAAGTAGAAGTCGTAGATGTAGGGGTAGCGCGAGAAGGTCACCCCCTGGTCCTCGAGCAGCTTGCCGGTGAGGGCGAAGACGAGGTCGTACTTCGTGAGGCGGCAGCCCGCGAAGAAGCCGGCCGTTTCATCGTCCTCCGCCAGGGGGATCTGGACGAAGCCGTCCATGGTGGATATGGACTGGGCGAACTCCCACCGGAGGCCCTGGTTCGGCTTCACCGTGTTGATCTCGAGGAGGCCGCTCGTGGCCTGGCCGTACTTGACGGGGAAGATCCCGGCAGAAAGCTTCACCGAATCCACGAGGTGCGGGTTGAAGATGGAGACCGCCCCGCCCCAATGGTAGGGGTACTTGATGACGAAGCCGTCCATCACGTGGGTGAGCCCGTCGGGCTCGCCGCCCCGTACCGAGAGGTAGGAGTTGAACGAGCCGGAATAGCTCACGCCCGGGAGGATCCGCACGGTGTTCATCACGTCCTCCATGAGGCCGATCATGGCGGTCGTCTTCACCATCTCCTTCTCCGCGACTACCGACACCCCGAGGGCCTCGTCGCTCGCGCCGATCGCCCGCTCCTCCACGACGAGCTCGTCGGCCTCGAGGACCCCCTCGATGACCATCTTGAGCTCCACCTGTTTCCGCGGGTCCTTCACGATCGCGCGGCTCGTCTCGTAGCCGACGAGCTGGGCGACGACGAGGCCTCGGCCGAAGGGGGCAGCCCCGGTTTCGATCGTCGCGTTTCCGCCGGCGTCGGTGACCGCCCTGGCGCCCGAGTTCGTCTCCTGGAGCGCAACGCCTTCCAGGGGAATGCCGAGGTCCCGGTCCGTCACCCGCACCCGGATCTTCTCGGCCGAAGCGTCTATGCCGAGCAGGAGGAAAACCGCGGCCAGGACCGCGGCGAGCGGACTGCCTTTCATCACCGTCCTCCTCCCCCGTCGGGATTCCTCATCCTCTCCTCGCACATGTGCGCCATGTCCTCGGCGGAAAATCCGAGGAGATCGAGCCGCCTGAAGATCGAGGGCAGCTCGTCCTTGAGGAACCGTTCCCGCTCGAGGGCGAGGGACTTCGCGAAGCCGTCCTTCGCGACGAAGTAGCCGATCCCGCGCTGGGTCTCGAGGATGCCCGCGTCCTGGAGGTGGGTGTAGGTCCTCATGACCGTGTTCGGATTGACCTCGAGTTCGGCCGCGGTCTCCCGCACGGACGGGATGCGGTCGCCCTCCCTCCATCTCCGGCGCAGGATGCGCTCCACGATGAGGTCCGCGATCTGAAGGTAGATGGCCTGCGGGTTCCTAAACTCCATGACTGACCTGGACCTTCCGGATTCTTACATAGGTGAGGACCCAGCACGCGGGCGCGAGGACCGCCCAGAAGAGCACGACGGCGATCGTCTTGACCGTCTCGAAGAAGGCCGTGAGGTCCCTTTGAGCCTCGGAGTTCAGGCGGAGCTGGAAGGCGTCCGAGGGGAATTCCAGGCTCAGGGAAAACTGCCCGTGGAAGACCCCGTAGCGGGAATTCACGTACCAGGCGAAGAACAGTCCCGCGAGGATGAGGACGAGCACGATGCAGACCACCGTCTTGATGAAGTGGTTCTTCCTGAAGAGGATGGCCCCGTAGAGGAAGACGCTCTGGACGACGAAGTACTTGAGAGCGACCGCGATTTCGAGCTCGACGAAGGGATTGAAGACCGGATGCCCCCGCCCGACTATGACCGCGTTGAGGACCTCGGAGAGCGCGGACGCCGGGCAGTAGACCGCCAGGCTCGCGATGAAGTAACCGACCGACGAATAGAGCAGGCGGGTGAGGAATTTCTCGAGGTTCGAGGCCGGCAGCATGAGCCAAGCGTGGTTCGTCTCCTTCCGGTGGGTCTCGACGAACATGAGGCTCGAGGAGATGAAGCCGCCGAAGAACAGGAATACGCCGTAGAGTCCGCGATGGAAATGCGGATCGGCCCCGCCCGCGGCGTTGAGCAGCGAGATCAGGCAGATCGCGCACACGGCGGCGACGCCGGACACGAGGAGCGTCCGTCCGTTCATCCTGAAGTCCCGGAGCGCGAGGAGATAGAGTCGGCGGGAATCGATGTTCACGGAGCTACCTCCTGTTCGGACAATGCGCGGAAGAATCGCTTGTTCGAGACCGCCGCGTTGAACAGCGTCTCGAGGTCCACCAGGGATTCCTCCCCCTCGGTGCGGGGCCGGACGACCGTGTACCCCCCGAGCCCCGACTCGTAATACACCGTCCCGCCTTCCTCCGGAGGATTCGCCTCCTTGGTGACGGCGATGCGCCGGCCCAGGAACTCCAGCCCCCGGTTCAGGATGATCTCCCCCTCGTCGAGGATGATCACGGGATCGATGAGGTTCCCCAGATCCCTCACCTGGTGGGTGGAGATGAGGAAGGTCCTGTTCTCGCCGAGGGAGGAGGCGACCGCCCTGCGGAACTGGGCCTTGCTCGGAATGTCGAGGCCGTTCGTCGGCTCGTCCATGAGCACGAGCCTGGCCCCGGTGGCGAGACCGAACGAGAGGATTACCTTCTTCTTGTTGCCGTAGGAAAGCTCGCCCATGTCCTCCGAGCCGAGGAGGCCGAATACCTCGAGATTGTTCCTGAAATTCGCCATGTCGAAGCGCGGGTAGAAAGGGGCGTGCAGGCGGAGATACCTCTCGATCGTGAGTGGGGGCACCGAAAATTCTTCGGGAACGAAATAGACGTCGGAAAGGAAGGCGGGCGCCCGCTCCGCAGGGTTCATGCCCAGGACGAGGCATTTTCCTTCGCAGGGGAAGAGCTGGCCCGAAAGGATGCGCAACAAGGTCGTCTTTCCCGCCCCGTTCTTGCCCAGGAGGCCGTAGATATTGCCTTCCGCGAGGTCGAGGCGGAGACCCGCGAAGAGTTTCCTCTTCCCGTAGCGGAAAACGAGCTTTTCCATCGAAACCATAGGAACGACTCCAGATTAGTGTCTTAATAATCTAATACACTAAAGCATATCGCGTTTCACGATTCCCGTCAAGGGGAAACGTGAAAAAAGCCGGACTCGATCCTGTCGGCGATCTTTCGGCGTCGGTGACCGAGGGCCTCGCCTTGGAGGCCGTGAAACGCTTCTCCCGTCACCGCTGCATCAGCGCGAACACACCCCAGCCCAGATATTCGCGCGTGTAGGCGGCGTGGCGCACGGGTTCCGAGTCGAGTTCTGCCCGTACTTCCTTCGCGAACTCGTCGACGGGATTGGCTTCGAGCCATCGGCGCATAGTGAGCCATTTGGCCGCCTCGTACCTGTCCCAGCCGTCCTGGTCGGCCAGGACCATTTCGACGACGTCGCAGCCGAGGCGGCCGAAGGACGCGAGCAGTTCCGGAAGCGGGAGAAACTCAGAGACGGAGCCGGCCCGGCACCCCTTGGCGACGTCTTCGTTCGGCGGCACCCGCAGCCAGAAGGGCTCGCCGATGAGGATGATCCCCCCTTTTCGCAGGCTCCGTGCCAGAAGCTCGACGGTGCCGGCGACTCCCCCGCCTATCCACGTGGCTCCGACGCAGGCCGCGACGCCGACCTTCTCCTCGGAGACATAGCCCGCGGCGTCGCCGTGGATGAACGTGACCTTGTCCGCTACGCCGAGTTCCTCGGCGCGGAGCCTCGCCTGTTCGGTGAACAAGGGGCTCATGTCGACGCCGGTGCCGACGATTCCGTGGTCGCGGGCCCAGGTGCAGAGCATCTCTCCCGAGCCGCTGCCCAGGTCGAGCACGCGGGTCCCCGGTTCGAGACGCAGCGCCGCGCCGAGAACGGCGAGCTTTTCCGGGGTGAACGGGTTGTGGATGCGGTGAGCGCTCTCGCTTATGGTGAACATCCTCGGGATGTCCAAGGCTTCCGTTTTCGCTTTTTCACCGCTCATGGAAGGCTCCTCCTCAGATATGACGGTATCATTAGGATATTTCTGGTCCAAGCGTTTGTTCTATCTCTTACCCACTTTTTCTTCAACTATCTCAATCTCTTCTTCAACGAAAAAGGTAGATGAGTTCCGTGGGCGCGGGCGGGGCTTGAGGCAAGGCTCATCGCATACGGGTAGGAGATTACAATAACCGAGCCGTTCGGTACAAGGACGGTGCTGCGAAGCAACAGCGTTTACAGTTCCGACACGGTACGACACTCTAGGGGTTGTCTGTCTTTTGCTATTCCATTAGCCAATCCAGCTTTTCTTTTGCTTCCTTTAGTACTTCTTCTGGCGCAGTTTCGATGAATTTGATTTTTCTTGCACGCCAGTCAAGGTTTTTAATCTGATCGGCTAATACGACACCCTTTATTTTTGATAATACAATTCGTACCTCGAATGGATATCCTTTAATTTGAGATGTAATCGGATAGAATAAAGCCAATCCAACTTTTTTATTATAATCCAGAGGCGATACCACTAAGGCAGGTCTTTTCCCAGCTTGTTCATGGCCAAGCCGGGGATCATAATCCAACCAGACAACGTCTCCGCGCTTTGGGAAATATGTATTCATAGCAATTCATTTCCAGCACATATATTGAATTGTTCAGAATGAATATTCTCTTCGGTAATCAATGCAAGAATGTCTTCTAACTTTTTCTTCCTTTTTGGTTGAATGACAATTCTATTATCTTCTTCCATGATTTCAACGGAAGAGCCGTTTTCTAAGGATAAATTCTTTGCCATGTGGCTTGGAATTCGAAGGCCTAGACTGTTTCCCCATTTCTGTATTGTTGCTTTCATGTAAAAAGTTTACACTATGTTTAAACTGGATGTCAAGAATGGCGCAATCAGATAGGGCCCTAATGATTGGGTGATGGTATCTACAGCTCGTATTGATAAACACAGCCGAAGGAGCCTCGGAAATTATTCTGTACCCGTTTTCTCGAATGGGAAATCTTGCCTGCTCTTTCTTCCTCCTCGGAAAACATGAATCCTTTTCTATGCCCGTTCAGGGCGACGTGAAGAGGTTCAGCATCAAGCCGCCGGCGCAGAGTTTCGTCCCGTCGGCCGAAAGGGCGACGGTTTCCCATTGCCGGCTCCCGGCGGCGGTCCGTTCGGTCCAGGTTGCGCCGCCGTCCGTCGAGGTGTAGACATACCCGCCGTTCACGGCCGCGAGACGAGTCCCGTCGGCCGAGGACGCTACGGCCTTCCATCCGGACCACCCCATGGCGCCGGCGATCGGCCGCTCCGTCCACGAGGCGCCATAGCCGCCGGTCACTTCATCTTCATCGTCGTCTTCGTCGTCACTGAAACTTGAAAGAGAACACGAAAAAACGATCGCCGAGGCAAGGGCGAAAAGGAAAGCGGTTTTCAGGACGGATCGGGGAAGGGACATGCGAGACCTCCTTGCTTGGAACGACCTCGTCTCTCGCGCCATGGCCGGAAAAAGCGGAGCGGGAGAGGCGTCCGGTTGATGCGCGATTCTGCGGTGAAGTGCGAGGCGGCCGTTCGCCGGGACGGGAGCTTCCGCGGTCCCCTCGAGGGGAAGCAAGGCCTTGAGGCGGCACCGAAGGTGCAATTACATTTCATTATACCCCGTCCCGGGCGGGTCCGCAAGGATTTTCCGGCCGGATTTTGCGGTCGCGAGAGGAATTAGGTTTTCCTTGCCTGCACCAGCCAATGAAGCCTCACGGCAGGTTTGACTTCATCACAAAGGTGTATTATGATACACATGATGAGGTGTATATGAGAACGAATATCGTTTTGAACGACGCTTTGGTGCAAGAAGCCTTCAAGTACGCGGAGAGCATACATACCAAGAAGGACCTGATCGAAGCGGCGCTGAAGGAATTCGTCCGCGCGCGCAAGATGAAAAACCTCAGGGACCTGAGGGGAAAAATTCGATTCGCCGACGGGTATGACTACAAAAAAATGCGGACGAACGAATGATTCTCGTCGATACGTCGGTCCTCGTGGACTATTTCCGGGGAACGGACGACGAAAAGGTCAGGGTCTTCGATTCCGTACTCGCTGAAGGGATCCCCTTCGGCATAAACGACTTCACCTATCAAGAACTTCTGCAGGGATCGAGAAACGAAGGGGAATTTCGGAAACTGAAGGAGTACCTGGAAACCATTCCTTTTTTTCATCTTCTCTACGGCAAGGAATCCTATGAAAAAGCGGCGTATTTGAGCTTTCGATGCAGGAAGGCCGGAGTGACCATAAGAAGCACCATCGATGCGTTGATCGCCGAAATCGCGATAGAGAACGATTTATACTTACTCCACAACGATAAAGACTTCGAAAACATGAGTCGATGCATAACGGGATTGAAGATCTGGAAGGGCTGAACGCGGCTTCATTCCGTTCTTCAAATTCCCCGTTTGCATTTCCATGATTTCTTACCAATAGAGCTTCAGTCCGAAGTGCGTGAATTTCTTGAATTCGCGATCCCTGCTGATGAGGCTCATGTCTCTTGCGATAGACTGCCATATCAGCATCCGATCAAAAGGATCCTTGTGTGGATTTTCGGAGAGTTATAGGAATGCGCGAGTATCCAGCAAGTATTTCATACTGATCCCAGAAAATCTTCCTCGTTCATTTTGAAATCTTCGGAAAATTTTATTTTCACTTTTCCTTCAAGTATTCCGATCTTCCTTTCGGTTTTCTCTTCTTGATCGGCGAAGGGTACTATCATCGCAACGGGCTTTTTCTTTTTACCGTAGAGGCTCCCGAAGGATTCTCCCTTCTTCACTTTCTCGAGAACCTCGGAAAACCGCGCTTTCAGCTCTCCTACCGGCAGTGTCTTCAGAGGATGAATATGCAGCACCGGGTCCTACTTGCCAAGTCGTCAAGAATCCGGTTGTTGCGGAGTCTTTGATCTTCTTTCTCGAGCGTCCGCAGGGTCAGGTTTATATAATCTCCGCCCATTCCCTCGAATAGGAAATTTCTCCCGCCATCCCGGACTCCCTTCGTCCCGGCCGGCGCTTCCCAGGGCGGCGGCATCCGTCGTATACTCCCTGGGCATGAAGACCCCCGCCCGATCCTTCGAACGGCTCTACGAAATCATGAGGAAGCTCCGCTCCCCGGAGGGCTGCCCCTGGGACAAGGAGCAGACGCCCAAGTCCATCCGCGGCAACCTGGTGGAGGAATCCTACGAGTGCGTGGAGGCGGTGAGCTCCGGCGACCTTCCCCACGTGAAGGAGGAGATCGGCGACGTGTTCCTCGTCTCCACCTTCATGGCCTACATGTACGAGCAGGAGGGCTCCTTCTCCGTCGCCGACGTGCTCGAGGAGGTCTCGGACAAGCTCGTCCGCAGGCATCCCCACGTTTTCGGCGACTCGTCCGCGGACACGCCGGACAAGGTCATAGCCCAATGGAAGGAGATCAAGGTCGCCAAGGAAGGGAAGAAGCCCAAGGACTCGATCCTCGACGAGGTGTCGCACGCCCTCCCCCCACTGGACCGCGCCTGCAAGATCCAGAAGAAGGCGGCAAAGGCCGGGTTCGACTGGAAGAAGGTCGAGGACGTCTGGGCCAAGGTGAAGGAAGAGGCGGACGAGGCTGCCGCGGCCTGCCGGACGCAGAACCAGGACGAGCTCGAAGACGAGCTCGGAGACCTCCTCTTCTCCGTCGTGAACGTCGCCCGCTTCCTCGAGGTCGATCCCTCGGTGGCCTTATCCAGGACCATCGTCAAGTTCACCCGCAGGTTCAAGGAAGTGGAGCGCAGGATGAAGGCGCAGGGTCTCGAGCCCGGACCCGAGCACTTCGAGCTCATGGACGGGCTCTGGAACCGGATCAAGGACGAAGAGAAGGCCGACGTCCGCGGATAGCGGCGCGAGGGTCGTTCCGGCCGGGCCTGCACACGGTTTTTCCTGTGCCCGGTTCTCGTTGTCCTCACGCCAGACCCGGTGTATGATGACCGGATGGGCCCCGGCTTCTTTTTCCGACTCGGGTATCGAATCCTGATCCTCTCGGCGATCCTCGTCTCGATCTCCGCCTGCACGGGATCGAAGAAACAGGACGAAAGACGGGAGGCCGAAATCATCTTCAGATTCGCCTGCGAGCATCCCCGCGGCCACCCCACCGCCGACGCGGCCTACTCGATGGCGGAGACCGTGGAGCGGGAATCCCGCGGCAGGATCAGGGTGAAGATCTACGAGGCGGGCCGACTCGGCGACGAGCGCAGCGTGGTCGAGCAGGTGAGGTTCGGAGGGATCGACCTCGCCGCCGTCTCGCTCGGCTCCCTCGCGGATTATTCCAAAGAAGCCTTCCTCCTCGACCGGCGCGAATCCGCGTCGGCGGGAAACACCCTGTCCCTGGGTTCCGCGGAACTGACGGAGGAGCTCAACAGGGAAAAGATCCTGCTTCTCGGGCGCTACCTGGGCGGCCGCGATTACGTGATGACCTCGGGCAGGCCCGCAGCCTCCTACGCCGACCTCAGGAACGTGAAGATCGGACTCCTCGCGGCCCAGGGGAGGATGGCCTTCTTCAACGGCGTCGGGGCCATCCCGGTCCCTCTCAAGAGGAGCGAGCTCTACGAGGCCCTCAAGAAGGGTTACATCGAAGGCGTGCACGAGAACCTCCTCTCGTACCACGACGGCAAGCATTACGAGTCCGCGAGGTACGTCGCGGCCCTTCCCGGAATCTCCTCGCCTGATCTCGTCATCGGGAGCAGGGTCGTACTCATGCAGCTTCCCAGGGACATTCGAGAGATGATCGAGAACGCGGCGCTGCTCTCCTCGGCCCTCCAGTTGCGGCTATGGAGGGAAAGGGAAGCCGAGGTCAGGGACCGGCTGAAAAAGGCGGGAATCCTCTTCGGAGCCGAGGAGGAGACGAAATGAAGATGCCCGGGGGAAATCCATGCGGAAACTGAAGGACCTCTTCTTCGACCTGCCGATCAGGAGCAAGCTCCTCCTCATGGTCTCGTGCATCCTGCTCTTCTTCACGATCTTCAGCGCGTATCTGGTGTTCCTCACCCACGGGCGGCTCGAACGCTACAGCGAGAACATCTCGTCCTACTTCAATATAAACCGGCTCAAGCTCATGAACGAGCGCAATCACGAACTCGTCGATTCGTTCCTCGACGGACCGGCGAGCGAGGAGACCCTCGTGGCCTACAACGAGGGCGTGGAGGAATTCGTCGCCCTCCTCGACGGCGTGGAGAAGGAGACGGCCGACCTCGAGGCGAGGCTCCTCGTCCACTCGATCCGCAACTCGTTCTTCTCCCACTACGACGAATGCAACGCCGCGATCAGGCGGAAGATCCGGGTCGGGGACCGCTACCACGAGAGTTTCATCACGGCCGAGCGGATCAGCCATTACCTGGGAATGTACCTCTCCCAGCTCCTCGACCTCACGCTCGATCGAGGGAATGCAGAGTACGCCGAGGAACTCGTCTCCTCACGCAGGATGAGGACGTATACGATTTTCGCCCTCGCCGGCTTCATCCTCGCGAGCCTCTCGGTCGGGCTCCTCATTTCCGACAGGATCACGAAACCCCTCGAGCTCCTCACCCGCCGCTCGCGGGAGATGGCGGCCGGCGACCTCGCCGGCGGGGAGATCCCGCTTTCCTCGAGGGACGAGATCGGGGAGCTCGCCCGGTGCTTCAACGTCATGAGCGGCAACATCCAGAGGCTCGTGGAGGACCTCCGGGAAAAATCGAAGCTGGAAAAGAGGCTCCATCGCGAGGAACTCCGCTACCTCAGGATGAAGCACACCCTGGACGAGACCAGGTTCAAGGCCCTCCAGGCTCAGATCAACCCCCACTTCTTCTTCAACACCCTGAACACGATCTCGCGGATCGTCCTCCTGCGCGAGGCGAAGGACGCGGTCCCGCTCATCGAAGCGCTTTCCCGGCTCCTGCGCTACAGCCTCGACAAGGGTTCCGAGATCGTGAGCCTGCGCGACGAGCTCGAGGTCGTGGAGAAGTACGCCTTCATCCAGCGCTACCGTTTCGAGGACAGGATCGGCATCACCGTGGAATGCGGCATCGAACGTCCCGAGAGCATCCCCATGCCCGGCTTCACCCTCCAGCCTCTCGTGGAGAACGCGATCATCCACGGCCTGGAGCCGAAGACGGGCGGGGGATCCATCCGCCTCACCGTGGCGAGACAGGAGGGCAGGGTCCTCGTGAGGATCGCCGACGACGGCCTCGGCATCCCCGAGGAGAAGCTCGCCGAGATCCTGGCGATGAAGGACGAGCGGAAGGAAGGGAAGACGCCGGCAATCGGCATTTCCAACGTGGCCCGCAGGCTCGAGATCTGCTACGGCACGAGGCACTGCCTCTCCGTCGCGAGCGACCCGGGCCGGGGTACGGTCGTCACGATCAGGATCCCCGTGAAGGAGGGCTCCCGGTGTACACCCTCCTGATGGCGGACGACGAGGCTCTCGAGCGGGAGGCTGCCGGGTATTTCGTCGAGAAGTACGGGCTCCCGGTCCGGCTCGTCACGGCGGAGAACGGCATCGAGGCCGTGGAGAAGGCGAAGGCCGAAAGGCCGGACATCGTGCTCCTCGACATCAGGATGCCGGGGCTGGACGGAATCGGGGCGGCGCGGGAGATCAGGACCGTTCTGCCGGGCGCGAGGATCCTCTTCCTCACGGCCTTCGGCGAATTCGAGTACGCCCGCGAGGCGGTGAGGCTCAGGGCGCGCGATTACCTCCTCAAGCCGGTCTCCGGCGACGCGTTCTCCGGGGCCGTACTGCAGGCAGTCCGGGAGATCGACGAGGAGCGTGCCGGACAAACGGCCCGTCGCGGCGCGATCCGGCCAGAGGACGATCCCGGGCTCTTCGAGTTGGAGAAGCGCCTCGTACGCTCGGTGCTCGGGGCGGACGCGGAGGAGGCGGAAAGGACCGGGAGGGAACTCGTCGCGTTCCTGGAATCCCGCGGCGGCGGCGCCGAGGAGGTCGAGGGGAAGCTGGAGGAGACCAAGACGGTCCTCGTCCGGGCGATCGCGGACTCCTACGATCCGGGGCCGGCCTTCTTCCGCGAGGCGGAGGAAGAGGCTGCGCGGGGACGGGCATCCGCAACGGACCCCGCCAAGGTACCGGCAGCGGGCGGAGTCTTCGCCGTCTACGCCCGGAGGCTCGGAGCCTTGAAGGCCAATCCCGTATCGCGCATGATGGAGAAGATCTCGGCCTACGTCGACGCGAACTACGGAAAACCGCTCACCCTCGACGAGGTGCGCGGCCTCGTCGGCATGAGCCGCTTCCATTTCAGCAGGCTGTTCAAACGTCACGCCCGGAAGAGCTTCAGCGACTACCTCGCGGCACGGAGGATCGAGGAGGCGAAGAGGCTTCTCCTGGATCCCGCCCTGAGCCTGAAGGAGATCTGCAGGCTCGTGGGCTACGCCTCGCCGAACTACTTCACGACCGCATTCAAACGAAGGGAAGGACTGTCGCCCACGGAGTACCGCATGCTCCACCTCGGCGGGACAGCAAGATCGGAAAGAAAATAGCACAAAGTCGAAGAACCCGCGGAGAAGACCCCGTTATATACTTCCTCCGTCCTATTCAGGAAAATCAGGAGGTCACATGAAAAAGTTATCGTTGCTTCTTCTCGCCCTGACGGTCGCGGCGGCGGGGCTTTCCGCCTCGGGTTCCTCGGAGAAGGCCGCGGACAAGCCCACGGTCATGAAGGTCGGACATTCTCAGCCGATCACCACGCCCCGCCACCAGTCCTTCCTCAAGTTCAAGGAGCTCGTCGAGCAGAAGACCGGCGGCACGGTCAAGGTGGAGGTCTTCCCCTCCGCCCAGCTCGGCGACGAGGCCGCCATGATCGACGCGGTCAAGCTCGGCACCCTCCAGGGCACCCGGGGAGGACTCTTCGAACGGGTTTCGCCGAAGCTCCTCATCTACACCATGCCCTTCCTCTTCGACAGCCTCGATTCGATCGAGAAGGTGACCATGGGGCCCATCGGCGACAAGATCGCGAAGGACGCCGAGAAGAACGGAATCATCATCCTCACCACCGGCGACGCCGGCGGATTCCGGCAGATCACCAACAACACCCGCCCCATCACCAAGCCCGAGGATCTCAAGGGACTCAAGATCCGCGCCCCGGGAGTTAAGTCCATCATCAAGACCATGGAAGCCTTCGGCGCGAACGTCGTCTCCATTCCCTACGGCGAAACCTACATGGCGCTCAAGACCGGCGTCGCGGACGGCCAGGAGAACCCCTTCGTGAACATCGAGTCCATGAAATTCCACGAAGTCCAGAAGTACATCACCGTCATCGACTACCAGTTCCACCCCGATCCCTTCAACGTCAACCTGAAGTGGTACAGCGGACTGAGCGACAACCTCCGGAAGACCCTCAAGGATTGCGCCATCGAGTCCATGAAGTACAACGACCAGCTCATGAAGGACGCGAACCTCAAGGCCTTCAATGCGATGAAAAACTCGCTCGAGGTCACCGTTCTCACCCCGGAACAGCGGAAGGTCTTCAGGGAAAAGGCCGTGCCGGTGTGGAACCTCTTCATCGCCGAGGGACTCTTCACCCAGGCCGACATCGACGACATCCGCAACGCGGCGAAATGACGAACCATGCGAGAAGATCGAGGCGGTAAGCCGCCTCGGTCCACTCGCCCCGGAGACCTTCCCATGGAAAACAGATTCATTAGGATCCTGGACCGGGCGCTCGACGCCCTCGCGGTGGCCGCGATGGGATCGATGACGATCGGCATCATCGTGTCGGTGATTTCGCGCTATTTCTTCTCCCTCACCGCCGCCTGGTCCGAGGAGCTCATAGGACTCCTTTTCGTCGCGTCGAGCTTCACGGGCTGCGTCATCGCGGTCAAGCGGAACGAGCACATCGGCATCGACCTGCTCTACGAGCGCCTCGGCGAAATCGGCAGGAGAAGGCTCAGGATGATCTCGGCGCTCGTCACGATCCTCGTGCAGATCGTCGTGTTCGACGCCTCGCTCGGCTGGATCGCCGTATCCGGAAACGTCCCGAGCCCCGGGCTCGAGATCCCGTTCACGTTCTTCTACGCCCTCCTTCCATCGAGCTGCGTCCTGATCGCCTTCTATGCCGCGATCAGGCTCTTCGACGACGCGAAAACGGTCTTTCCAAGAAAGGAGGCCGGCTCATGAGCATGCTCGCGCTGTTCCTCTCCTTCTGCGCCTTCTCGTTCATCGGCGTCCCCATCTATCTCGCGATGGGAGCCTCGAGCATCGTCTACCTCCTCATCGCCAACCCCGACTTCATCGCCATGATCCCCCAGCGGGTTTGGGCGGGCATGGACAGCTTCATGATGATCGCCCTGCCGCTCTTCATGCTCGCGGGAGACCTCATGAACCGGGGCGGCATAACGAAGCGCATCATCGACTTCAGCCTCCAGATCGTCCGTCCCATCCGCGGAGGTCTCGGCGAGGTTTCGGTCGTGGCAAGCATGATCTTCGGCGGCATTTCCGGCTCATCCGTCGCGGACACCTCCGCCATCGGCTCGGTCATGATCCCGGCCATGGAGAAGCGGGGTTTCGGCAGGGAATACGCCACGGGTCTCACGGTCGCCGCATCCACGATGGGCATGATCATCCCGCCGAGCATCCCCATGGTCACCTACTCCATGGTTTCGGGGGCGTCGATCGGCGAACTCTTCCTCGCGGGACTCGTGCCGGGGATCCTCATCGGCCTGCTCCAGCTCGTCGCGGTGCAGATCTACAAACGGAAGAAGAAGCTCCATGTTCTCGAAGCGGCCATGAAACCGGAGCAGAGCTTCTTCCAGGCGAGCAGGGAAGGCATTCTCGCCCTCATCATGCCGCTCATCATCATCGTGAGCATCACGGGCGGTATCGCGACCGCGACGGAGTCGGCAGGGGTCGCCGTACTCTACTCCCTCGTCCTGGGCTTCCTCGTGTTCAAGGAACTCACCTGGAAGGACCTGCCGGAGCTGCTCAGGAAGACGGCGGTGTCCACGGGCTCGGTCATGATCATCATCGGCTTCTCCATGATATTCGGCTGGGTCATGGCCATGGAGAAGATACCGGATGCCATCGCGGGCTTCTTCCTCGACCTCAGGGTGAACCGGTACGTCGTGCTCGTCCTGCTCGATCTTTTCATCCTGTTCGTCGGGACCTTCCTCGACGTGACCCCGGCACTTCTCCTCGTCACCCCCATCTTCCTCCCGGTGATGAAGCACTTCGGGGTGGGCGCGGTCCAGTTCGGCGCGATCATGATCGTCGGCACGGCCGTCGGGCTCGTCACTCCGCCCCTCGGCATGTGCCTCAACGCGGCGAACAAGATCAGCAAGATGCCGATCATGCAGATATTCTTCGCCTCCCTCCCCTTTCTGCTCTGCGACGTCATCGTGCTCTTCCTCGTCACCTTCGTTCCGGAGATCTCGCTCCTGGCTCCTGCCCTGTTGGGAGGGGCCGGAAAATGACCCGCTCCGGCTTTTTATGAGCCGAAGCACTGGAGGACTTTTGTGAACTTGAAAGAAAAAATGAAGCAGGGCCCCGTATTCGGCATAGCGGTGTTCACGAGCGCTGCCTGCACCGTGGAAACCCTCGGCAACTGGGGTTTCGACTTCGCCTACCTCGACCTCGAGCACACGCCCATGGACGCGCCCGACAACATCGAGAAGCTCATCATGGCGGCGCGCCTCGCCGGGATCTCCCCCGTCGTCCGCACGACGGGGGCCGACGAGATCGAGATCCGCAAGCTCCTCGAGATGGGGGCGGAGGGTGTGGCGATCCCCCACGTGCGTACACGGGAAGACGCCGAGGCCTGCGTCAGGGCCGCGAAATTCCCGCCCCTCGGAAGGAGAGGCACCGAGTCCAACGTGAGGGCCGCCGGATTCGGCGGGCCGGGCTTCTCCTGGGAAGCCTACATCAGGGAGCAGAACGAGGACACGCTCGTCATTCCGATGGACGAGGACTTCGAGTTCACCGACAACATCGAGGCCATCCTCTCGACCCCGGGAGTCGACGCGGTCAACTTCGGTCCAATAGACTACGCCCTTTCCTGCAACCTCCCGATCCAGTACAAGATCGAGGCGCCCCGGGTGGTCTCCGCCTTCGACGGCCTCGTCGCGGCCGCGAAGCCGAGGGGCATCGGCGTCATGTGCCCCGTGGTCCCCGCGACCCCGGACAACGTGGAAACCATGATCGCCAAGGGCGTCACCATGCTCATCCTCGGGAACGACATGCACCACCTCGGGCAGGCGTTCAAAAAGATTTCGGAGGACGTCCTCGCTCCCCGCGGGAAACCCCCGAGGAAGGCCCGGTAGTCCCGGCGGAGAGGTTCCGCGGGAGGGGGTTCCGGCCGGGCCGTCCGCGCACCGGCCCTCTTCCGCCTTGAAATATCCATTTCGGCGTGTCAGAATCGTTTCAAGAGGAGATTCCCATGCCGTTGAAATGGATCGTGAAAGTCCTGAAAGTCCTGAATTCGAATCGGAATCCCGGCGAGATCGCGAGCGGAGCAGCCTTCGGCCTCATGCTCGCGCTCCAGCCCGGACTCACCTTCTTCCGGACGCTGATACTCGTCGCGGTCTTCTTCCTGAAAACGAACCTGGCGGCGGTCATGATCTTCCTCCTCGTCCTCGCGGGCCCTGCCCTGCTGCTCGACGGCCTTTCCGACTCCCTGGGCGGCGCCATCCTAACCGCCGGACCGCTCCAAGGCTTCTTCACCCGGCTCTACAACCTTCCGCTCGTCCCGCTCACCGGGTTCAACGACACCCTGGTCCTCGGAGGCCTCGTCCTCGGCGTCCTGCTCTGGGTTCCCGCCTATCTCGGAGCAAGGAAGCTCGTGGGCCTCTACCGGGAAAGGCTCCGCGACCGGCTCGCCGGACATCCGGCGGTGAAGTGGTTCCTTCGCCTGCCCGTGATCTCCACGATGGCGAAGCTCGCGGGCAAGGCCTACGACGCCTACTCGGCGCTGCAATAAGGGGGACGACGTGTCGATACCATCGCTGTTCAAGAAACGCTATACCGAAAAGAAGCTGAACAAATCCGTGCTCGGCCGCGTCCATCTCCCGAAGGACAAGGAATTCCTCGCAGGGCTTTTCAAGCAGGGAGAGGACGGCCTCTGGGCCGCGGACCTTCCGGCCGAAATCCCGAAGGAAACGGAAAAGCGGCTCGCCTCCCTGGCCAAGGACATCAAGGCGAATTCGGGCTTCATCAGCCTTCCCAAGGCGGCCGTCCTCCTCGTCGTCGTGGCAGGCATCTCGGGCGGATACTACCTCTTCCGCAACGTCCTCGCGGCCCGCGCCATCGAGGCCGGTCTCGAAGCCGTATTCCGCGCCCGTGCCTCGGTCGAGGGGGTCGACTTCGACGTCTTCGGCGCGAAGATCTCGTGGAAGGCACTCGAGGTCGCGGACCGCGACAAGCCCATGAAGAACCTCTTCGTACTCGGCGAGACCGAGGCGGACCTCGACATGGGAGCGCTGCTCAAGGGGAAAGTCGTCATCGAGACGCTCGCGGCGAAGGGCATCGCCTGGAACACGGACCGCAAGACGTCGGGGGCCCTTCCCGGAGCCGCGGAACCGGAGAAGAAGGAAGGCGGTCCCGGCTGGGCCGGATCCATGGCCGGCAAGGCCGTGACCGCGCTCGCCTCGATCGACCCGAAGGAAATCCTCGACAGGCAGGCCGACAAGCTCAAGACCGGAAAGACGGTGGAGAAGCTCAACGCGGACTTCAAGACGCAGAAGGCCGGTTGGGAGGCCAAGACCTCTGAAACCCGGAAGCAGATCGACGCACTCGGAACCTCGACCAAGGAAATAACGGCCATCAAAGTCGAATTGCTCAAGACGCCGGAGGACGCGCTCAAGGCCTACGACAAGGTCGCGGGAGCCGTTCCGAAGCTCCAGGAGGCCGGGAAAACGGCGGAAGCGCTGAAGAAGGACTTCGAGGCGAGCCTCAAGGCCGTGAATCAGGGAAAGAGCGAGCTCGACAAGGCCCTGGCCGAGGACTACGCCTATGTGGAGTCGCTGGTGAAGCTCGGCTCGGGCGATACGGCATCCCTCGCCAAGGAGCTCTTCGCGGGGTACGCGGCCGACAAGCTGGGAGCCTGGTACGGCTATGGACTTCGAGCTGCGGAAGCGGCGAAGAACCTTTCCGCCGCCCGCGGGAAAGGCGAGGGCGAGGCCGACCGTCCCGCCCGCGGAAAAGGACGCACCATCCGTTTCGCGACGGACGAGATCCCGCGGTTTCTGCTCGAGAAGGCCTCCTTCACGGGCGGCGGGGCGGGCGGCCCTTCCGTCGAAGGCGAGCTCGCGAACCTTTCGAGCGATCCCGAACTCGCCGGCGGGCCCGTGAGGCTGCGTTTCGCCTACGTCGACGGCGGCGCGAAGACGGTCGTCGAGGGAGTCCTGGACCTCAGGAAGGCGGCCGCGAACCTCGTCGAGACGAAGGCGTCCGCGGAGGACCTTCCCCTCGCCCTTTCTTTCCCCGATTCGGCCCTCGGCGTTAAGTCGCTCGCGGGACCGCTTTCCGTGAAGGCCGTCATGACCGTCCCGAAGGCCGGCGGCATGAAGGGCTCCGCCGACGCCGCCATGAAGTCCCCCAGGGTGGAAAGGTCAGGGGGCGGCGGCGCGGTGTCCGACCTCGTCGTGTCCGTCCTGGCCGGAGCGCGGACCCTGGACGCGAAGATCGAATACGCCGCGGGGAAGGACGGGGGATTCGACCTGTCGGTTTCGTCCTCGCTGGACAAGCTCGTGAAGACGAGGCTCTCGGCCTTTCTCAAGGAACAGGAGAAGAAGTACGTCGAAATGCTCAAGAAGGAGCTTTCCAAGCGGCTCGAAGGGCTCCTCGCCGAGAACGAGACCCTCCGCAAGGGCTTCGCCGCGCTGGACAGGGCGGTCGGCGGGAATTACGCGGACGTCGCGGCATACAAAAAGGCGGCGGAGGACAAGAAGCTCGAGATCGAGAAGCGGGCCGACGCCCTCAGGAAGCAAGCCGCGGACGCCCTCCTCAAGGAGACGCAGAAGGCGCTTCCCCAGATCCAGAAGCCGAAGCTGCCGAAATTGCCCTGAGGCCGAGGCGCCGCCGGACGCGAAGGCCGCCGTCCGAAAGACGGCGCGACTCGCGGAAACCGCGGCGTTCCCGGCGACGGCTCCGCTATCCGAAGAGGCCGGGGACGGCGCGCCAGATCCAGAACACCGCCATGCCGGTTACGATCACCGCGAGGAGCTTCCCGGTGAGCTTCCCCACGATGAAGGCGGCCAGGGCTCCGGCGAGATGGGGGCTGCCCACGCCGAGGACGAGCCCCTCGCCCGCCGGCATGAGGACCGAGGGCGCGATGATCGCCGACAGGACCGCGGGAGGCACGTAGCGGAGGGCGTCGCGGAACCAGCGGGGAAACTCCGTCCTTCCCGCAACCACGAACATCGAATAGCGGATGAGGAAGGTGATCAGGGCCATGCCCCCGATGACGAGCAGGTTCTTCATGCGTTTCCTCCTCGGCCGCCCTTCGACGCCTTCACGGCAGCCTCGACCGCGAGGCCGGCCGCGATGCCGGCCGCTGCGGCCGCCACGATCCAGAGCTTGTTGGGAAGCGGAAAACAGAACAACGCCGCGAGGCCGGCGCAGGACGCCGCGGCGGCCATCGGGAGATTCCGGAGGTAGGGGACCGTCATGCCGATGAAGGTCACCGGCATGGCGAAGTCCAGGCCCCAGGACGCGGCGCCCGGTATCAGGTTGCCGAACAACGCGCCGACGAGACTGCAGACCTGCCAATTCACGTACATGAACAGGGCCGCGCCGAAATAGTAGCCGGTAAAGTCGCCGTATTCCTCCCCGGAGAGCCGCGGAGCCGCCACCGCGAAGGCCTCGTCGGTGAGCAGGAAGGCCATGCCTGCCTTGACGGCCGGGGGAAGATGCTTCGTCCTCGGGGCGACCGCCGCGGAATAGAGCATGTGGCGGAGATTCACCACGAAGGTCGTGAGCAGGACGATCTGCCACGGCGTTCCCGCGGCGAAAAGGCCGACCGCGATGAACTGGGCTGACCCCGCGAACACCACGAGGGAGAGCGCCATGGTCTCGACGAGGGAAAGTCCCGCCCGGACCGAAAGGGTCCCGAATATGATTCCGAAGGGCACGGCGCCCACGATGAGGGGGAATATGTCCCTCGCGCCCGCGAGGAACGCGTTGTTCCGGAACGAATTCATACCGCCATTATGGCGAATTTCGCCGATCGCGTCTCGCCCGGCAGGCGGGTACGCTCGGAACGAGCTTGAACCTTCCGCGCGGGGAAACTATACTTTTCTCATGAAAATCATCCCCGCTCTCGGACTATCTCTCCTCCTCGCCATGACGGTGTCCGCGGTGCCCAAACAGGACGGCGTCATTTCCCAAGGCGAATACGCGCACACGGCCTCCTTCGGCGACGATAAATTCGTGCTTCACTGGAGCCTGAGCGCGAATTCCGTCTCCATGGGCATCGACGCCGAGTCTCCCGGCTGGGTGGCGATCGGATTCGATCCCGTCACCATCATGGACAAGGCCGATATGATCTTCTGTTCGGTAGGCAAGGACGGCAGGGTGAAGACCATGGACGCCTTCAGCACCGGCGTCTTCGGTCCACATCCCGACGACGTCGCGCTCGGGGGCAAGAACGATCTGAGACGGACCGCGGGCAGGCGGTCCGGAGAAAGAATAGTCTTCGAGTTCGTCCGCCGCCTCGACACAAAGGACAAATTCGACAAACCCATCCCGGCTTCGGGCGGCCTCAAGCTCATCTGGGCGTGCGGCGAGTCCGACGACTTCGAATCGCACCACATCAAGGCGGGTTCCGAAATTCTGGATCTCTCTTCGGGCGAGCAGTCG
Organism: uncultured Spirochaetaceae bacterium; assembly: GCA_964397655.1. Taxonomy (GTDB): domain Bacteria; phylum Spirochaetota; class Spirochaetia; order DTKZ01; family DTKZ01; genus CAYNKA01. The sequence continues at coordinate 205,746 of CAYNKA010000003.1, forward strand.
ATCGTGGAGACCTCTTCGCCCCATTTCCTCTTTTTTCACGCCGGATTCATGATCCTCGCCATCGTCTTCATGGCATGCGGCTTCGCGATCGCAAGATATCAGAAGAAAAAGAAGTGGTGGCTCTACATGCACAAGGCCCTCGGGTCCGCCGCGGTAGTCTCGGCGACGGCGGGGATAGGCTCGATCATAGTCTACGTCACCGGCACCGGCGGCGACCATTTCGGATCTCCGCACGGAGTCGCGGGGGCGGTCGTCTTCCTGCTTTCCGCGGCAACGCTGACGCTCGGAGTCGCAATGTTCAAGATCAAGGGAAACAGGCTCATCCGCCCGGTGCATCGCTGGGCCGGGAGGGCGACGCTCCTTCTCATGTTCGCGAACGCCGCGGCGGGATTCTTCATCATGGGAGTTTTATAAGTCTAACTTGATTTGACGATCCTAATCTTTTTTCCGTATCTTCTTCCTACCGGAGGATACGCATGAAAAAGACTTTAGCGGTTGGATTGTGCGCTCTATTGCTGACGGCCGGCGCCTTCGCCGATTACGACAAGGACGTCTCGGTCAAGGTCATGAGGCAGAACGCCGCCCTTCTCGGTCAGATCACCTCTGCCTCCAACAAGGGCGATTTCGCCCAGGCCTCGGAAAAACTCAAGCTCTTGGGCGACGAGATGAAGCCCCTCCTTTCCATGACACCTCCGAAGGGCGACAAGAAGGAATGGGACAGAATCCTGAACGCGTTCATCGCGGCAACCGAGACCGGAAGGGCGGCATGCGAGAAATCGGACGGCGCAGCCCTCAAGGTCTCCCTGGACGAAATACGGCGCGTCATGCAGCAGGGACACAAAACTTTCCGCTGAATAGCCGGCGACGCCGGGATAGGGGTTTCAGGAACCGTACCTGAAGGATGCGGCGGCGGCGTAGAGGGCGAGGACGTTCTCCACCGGCGTGTCGGCCTGGATGTAGTGCGCCGCTGACAGGATGTACCCTCCGCCCCTGCCCAGAATCTCGGCGGTTTGCCGAACGCTCCGCCGGATGTCCTCTTCGGTGCCGAAGGGGAGCAGCTCCTGGATGTCGACGGCGCCGTGGAAGCAGAGCGAAGTGCCGAAGGTCTCCTTGATGCGCTTCAGGTCCATTCCCGCGGCCCGGGGCTGAAGCGGATTGAGGACGTCGATCTGCAGCTTCGCGAGCCGCGCGATCATGGGCGCGATCGCTCCGCAGGAGTGGTACATGATCGTCTTTCCGAACCGTTTGATCGTCCGGTTGAGTCTCTCGTGACAGGGACGGATGAACTCGTCCCAAAGCTCGGGCGAGACGAGCAGGCCGTCCTGCCCCGCGATGTCGTCGTAGGTATAGACCATGTCGATCTTGTCTCCGGCCTTCGCGAGGGCCTTCTCGGCGAAGTCGCAGTAATAATCGGTGACGCGTTCGATGATCCTGCGGGCCATCTCGGGTTCGAGGATCATGTCGGCGAGATATCGCTCGTAGCCTCGAAGTCCCCAGGCGAGTTCGAAGAGCCCGCCCGTCTCGAGCTTCGTATAATAGGTCTCGTGAAGATCGCCGATCTTCTCCGAGAATCCGTCGAGGTCCCACCATTCGACCCGTTCCCACGCGAAGTCGTCCAGGTCTTTCACGGTCCGGCAATCCGCCAGGGGATAAGAGGCGAATTCCTCGTAGGATCCGTAGCGGTTCGCCACCATTCTGCGGACCGTTCCGTTGGCCAGCCGGTAGGATCCGTCGGCGAACACCGGCTGCTTCGGACCCGCGTATGCCGGCGCGACGGACCTCACGTCGATTCCGAGCTTCGCGAGCACCGTCTCCCCGTCCGGCGCGCGGAAATGCTTTACGAGCCGGTCCCATATTTCCGGGACGCACCAGAAGTCTAGAGGCAACCTGTCGGGCTCCTCGTGCGACAACGCCGTCAGGACTCGTTCCCTCGGCAATAGATCTCCCATGCCTTCGATTCCTCCGCGATCAGGTTACTCCGCGAGCTCCCTCTTTGTCGATCGGGAAATTATTGAATAATTATGCAAAAACCATTGCGATTTACCGTGAAATAGGGTATAACTATAACAATTCTTGGAAAAATTTACTATTTCTAATCAGCGGCTCTATCGTAGCCCTCTGGAGGTAACTCGAAATGGAAGAACTGAATCCCTTTGCAATCGCACAGAAGCAGCTCGCGGAGGCCGCGAAGGTCATGGGTCTCGATAAGACTGCCCACGAATTCCTGCGATGGCCGCAAAAGGAACTCCACATCCGGATTCCCGTGAGGATGGACAACGGTTCGATCCGCGTCTTCGAAGGCTTTCGCGTCCAGTACAACCACGCCCGCGGACCGACGAAGGGAGGCATCCGCTTCCATGCCGACGAGACCTTCGACACCGTCAGAGCCCTCTCCGCCTGGATGACGTGGAAATGCGCCGTCGTCGACATTCCCCTCGGGGGAGGCAAAGGAGGCGTGGTCTGCAATCCCAAGGAGCTCTCCCCCGCGGAACTCGAACGCCTGAGCCGCGGTTACGTCCGCGCCCTGGACAGGTACATCGGCCCTGAAACCGACGTTCCAGCACCCGACGTGTATACGACTCCTCAGATCATGGCCTGGATGATGGACGAGTACGAAAACATCGTCGGCCATCACGCCCCCGGAGTCATAACCGGAAAGCCCATCGCGGTCGGAGGCTCGGCGGGCAGGTCGGATTCCACCGCGCGGGGGGGCGTGTACTGCATCCGCGAGGCCGCAAAGATCATCGGCATGGACCTCACCAAGGCGACCGTCGCCATCCAAGGCTACGGCAACGCCGGGCAGAACGCCCACCGTCTCTTCGCGTCGCTCTACGGCACGAAGATCGTCGCGGCATCGGACTCGAAGGGCGGCGTCTACTCCCAGAACGGGCTCGATTACGAAGCCCTCGCCGCCCACAAGGCGAAGACCGGAAGCGTCACCGGCTTTCCCGGTGCGAAGGCGGTTTCGAACGAGGAGATCCTCGAGATACAAGCCGACATCCTCATCCCCGCGGCGCTGGAAGAGGTCATACACCAGAGCAACGCGGGCAACGTCAAGGCGAAAATCGTCGCCGAACTCGCCAACGGCCCCACCACCCCGGAAGGCGACGACGTCCTGTACAAGAAAGGCGTCTACGTGATTCCGGACTTCCTCTGCAACGCCGGAGGGGTCACGGTTTCCTACTTCGAACAGGTGCAGAACGCCTACGGTTACTACTGGGAAGAAAAGACGGTGAATGAGCGGCTCGACGGAAAGATGACCGCGGCCTTCCACGCGGTTCACGACGCTTCGCAGAAATACAAGGTGAAGCAGCGGGTGGCGGCCTATATCGTGGCCGTGGGCAGGGTGGCGGAAGCCTGCCGTCTGCGCGGTTGGATCTAAATGGACATCGAACTCGGCGCCCCGAAGGTCCTCGAGCTCGTCCTCAAGCTCAAGCAGTATCCCCTCCTCTCCCGAGAAATCCGGGAGAGGATGAGGACGGAGATATTCCATCGCGGCGTCATCACCCGGCAGAATTTCGAGCGGGAGGTGCGCCAGCGCGCCCACGATTCCCAGCTCCGCGAAGGCTACCCCGAAGCGGCCGAGGCCGAGCCTGCGGAACTCTGGGAGCAGAGGCTGTCACTCATCAGGGACGACCTCACCGATTTCTACTTCGCGCACAACTGCCCCGCGGAACTGCTGGAAGCCCTGGTCCAGGAATCGATATCGAAGCGCAAGGGCGGGGAGCCGGTGGTCCTTACGGTGAATCCGGAACTGGCTCCCTGGGCCCTGCTCTTCTCGGCGGGGGAACGCTACGAGAGCCTGCCTCCCGAGGAAAGGGCCAAGGTGGCCCACCATCTCAAAGAGAGCATCGTGGTCCTCACCAAGGGGATGATCAGCGACCAGCTCGATTACGTCGGAATCGCGGGGGACACCTTCACGATCGAGGACCTCAAGAGGATCCGTGCCCGCCGCATCGGAAGGGGAAAGATCGGAGGAAAGGCCGCCGGACTCCTCCTCGCCTCCAAGATCCTGAAGAACGCCGCGGAGAGAGGCGAGATCTCGGCCGGCCTCTCGGTCCCGGATTCCTGGTTCATCGCCGCGGACGTGTATTACGAATTCCAGGCCTTGAACGGCATCGTCGAATTCCGCAACCAGAAGTACCGCTCCCGCGAGGAGATCGAATCGGATTATCCCCTGCTCAAGGAACGCTTCCGCAAGGGCAATTTCCCCCTGTACGTCGTGGACGCCTTCAAGGCGATCCTCGAAGAGGCGAAGGACTCGCCCCTCGTGGTGAGGTCCTCCAGCCTCCTGGAGGACAACTTCGGCTTCTCCTTCGCGGGCAAGTACGAGAGCCTCTTCCTCGTGAACCGCGGAAGTCAGGAGGAACGCCTCAGGGACCTCCGGGAGGCGGTGGCGGCGGTGTACGCGAGCACGCTCAGCCCGGACGCCCTCGCCTACCGGAAGAAGATGGGCCTGCTCGACTACGACGAGAGGATGGCGGTGCTCATCCAGCGCGTCGTGGGCCGGTCGTTCCGCGACTTCCATTTCCCCGCCCTCTCCGGGGTGGCATTCAGCAAGAATCCCTTCCGCTGGCACCCGAAGATCCGGCGCGACGTCGGCATGGTGCGGCTCGTCATGGGCCTCGGCACCAGGGCCGTCGACCGGCACGCGGGCGATTATCCGAGGATGATCGCTCTGAGCCATCCTGAGCTCAGGCCCGAATCGGAGAAGGAGCGCAAGAAGTACTGCCAGAAATCGGTCGACCTCCTCGATCTTCGGGAAAACGCCTTCGCAACCCGACCCATCGGCGAATTCCTCTCTCCCGACTTTCCGGGTATCGGCCTCATAGCGTCGATCTCGCGAGAAGGCGTCACCCGACCCCTCCTCTCACGGATAGAGGCGTACGAAACCGGCGATCTCGTCCCGACCTTCGACGGAGTCGTCACCGACACCGATTTCGCCCCCCGCATGAACGAGGTGCTCGTCTCCCTGGAAAAAGCCTACCGCAGGCCGGTCGACGTCGAATTCGCCGTGGAAAGGATCGAGCAGGAGGACCCCTCCCTGCCGAACCGGCTCGTCATCACCCTTCTCCAATGCCGACCCCTCAGCCTCCGGACTCCCGAGCCGGGCGAGAGCCTGCCGAAGAACCTGCCCGCGAAGGACCTCCTCTTCACCGCGAACCGCCTCATCCCCGACGGAACGGTCCGAGGCATCCGCTACCTCCTCTGGATCGACCCCATGCTCTATCGCGGCCTCTCCGACAACGAAAGCAGGGCGGCGATCGCCCGGGCTGTCGGAAAAGTCAATGCCGCGCTCGAAGGCGACAAATTCATCCTGCTCGGCCCCGGACGATGGGGAAGTTCGAATCCCGAACTCGGCGTAAAGGTGAGCTACGCGGACATCGACAACGCGAAGATGCTCGTGGAGATCGCCTTCCTCAAGGGGGGCTCGGAGCCCGAGGTCTCCTACGGCACCCATTTCTTCCAGGATCTCGTGGAATCGGGGATACATTCCCTTGCGCTCTATCCCGACGACCCGGAGGTGGTATTCAACGCGAAGTTCTTCGCGGAGGCTTCGGACAGCATGAAGGACCTCGTGCCATCCGCGGTTTCGAAGGCCGCCAAGCTCATCGACCTCGAGCGCTATCAGAACGGCCTCAGGCTGAACGTCGTCATGAACGGCGACGAGGAGAAGGCCGTGGGCTACCTCACGCGGGAAGGATGACCGGGGCCGGCGGGCCGGAAGGAACGGCCGAGGCTTCAGGTCCCGGCGCGATTGGGCGCACGACGAGCATTGGCGGGAAAGCATTCGGGACCGCATTCGTGAAGGAAGACGAAACCGGGGAAGCGGTCCCGAGGACGGGAAAACGACCTGATCGAGCCCGGCCCGATCCCCGTCACTCGCTCACGATCTTCTCGTAGAGAATCATGCCCGCCAGGGCCGCGTATTTCCTGTTGACGGCCTCGAGCGCCTCGACGAACCGGACCTTGTCCGGGATCGTGACGACCACTCCTTTTTCCCTCGCGGTTTCCAGCAGCATCCTCTCTTCCTTCTCGACGAGGCTCGCCTCGTAGGCCGCGGCGTCCTTCGCCGCATCGTAGAAGATCCTCCGGAATTCCGGGCGGAGTTTGGCGAACCTCTTCTCGCTCATCGCCAAGATGGCCGGGGACATGACGTGGCCCGTGAGAGCGAGATGCTTCTGGAAGTCGAAGAAATTGGAAGATGCGATGACCGAGATCGGATTCTCCTGGCCGTCGACGAGGTCCTGCGTCAGCGCGACGGAGACCTTTTCGAAGGCGATCGGCACGGGAACGGTGCCCAGGGCCTTCCACGTTTCCGTGGCGAGCTGCTCCACGGGGACTCGAATCCTGAGGCCCTTGAGATCTTCGAGACAGGAGATCGGACGTTTCGAATTCGTGAGGTGGCGCGCGCCCCTCAACCAGAAGGCCAGGCCGCGGATCTGGATGGAATCCACGAGGCCGAAAAGGATCTCGTCGCCGATCCTGCCGTCGATCACGGCGAGAAGATGCGCGCGGTCCCGGAAGAGGAAGGGAAGCGAAAAGACGTTCAGCCGGGAGTCCTTCTGCGCCGCGGTCCCCGTGCCTATGACCGTGAGCTCGATTATGCCGCGCCGGAGGTCCTCCAGGATTTCGAGTTCTCCACCCAGCCTTCCCTCGCCGTACACGTCGATACGAACGGCGCCGCGGGTCTTTTCGTAAACATCCGCCGAGAATTTCTGAGCGGCCGCGTGCCAGGGGTCCTTGTGTGGAACGACGTGACCCAGGCGCATGACGGTCGGGCCCTCGGGTCGCTCCGCTCCGCCTCCCGCATTCGCTGCGGAGCAGGCCAGGAGCAGCAAGACGACGACCGCGGCCGAATTCATCCTCATGCTCACATTCTAATCCATGGAGACGCGGGATGGTAGGGAAAGCGAAGCGCTCGACGGATCATCCTTCCAGATATCGCAGCAAGTCGTCGAACTTCGCCTTCGCGGCGTCGTATCCGTAGTCGTAGACGAGGTAGAGTTTGTCCTTGTTCCGTTCTGCGCGCCCCACATCGAGCGGCCGCTCAGGCCGAATGACGAAGATTTCTCCCCCGGCCTCCCTCGCCTCGATTTCGTCCAGGGCCTCGTTGTACGCCCGATAGCGGTTCTCGTAGGCCTTCTTCAGTCCGGGAAGCTTCGGATACCGGAACGACACGTGCCGCGTGAAGCCCGGCCGCTTCTTGCGGTAGCCTCTCTCCCTGGTGAGCACGAGAACCGCCTTCCGGTTCCCGTCCGCCAGGCACCTCCGGATCGGGATCGAATCGGACAATCCGCCGTCCATCAGCGTCTTTCCGCGGAATTCCACGGGCTTCGCTATGAAGGGAAGGCTGCTCGAGGCGCGAAGCGCCGTGAGGAAGTCGGCGCCGAGCTCGCTCTTCTCCAGATAGACTGCCTCGCCGGATACGCAATCCGTCGCGACGATGATGAACCTCACGTCGTTCGCGTAGAAGGTCCCGTAGTCGAAGGGTACGAGCTCGTTCGGAAGCGTGTCGAAGATGAAGTCCATGCCGAAAAGGTCTCCTCCCGCAAGCAGCCGGAGGGTGCTCAGGTATCTCGAATCTCCGACGTACCGGGTGTTCACGATCCTGTTCCTCTCCGGCTGCCGGGACACGTAATTCACGCCGTTACAGGCTCCCATGGACACACCGATGACGTAAGGGAAATGCAATCCCCTGTCCATGAACAGCCTGAGGACCCCGGAGGTGAAGATTCCCCGGAGGCCGCCTCCTTCGAGGACGAGGCCGGTTCCGCTCAACTGCATCGAAGCACCGCCTTGAAACGTATCGAAGAGACTATACTCCCGGCGGTGAGGAAAATCCACCCGCCGGGGGAGGCCGTTCGCGATTCGCGGCTCGCCTAATCCATGAGCAGGGTCGGCAGCCAGGTCACGGTCGCCGGGACGAAGAGGCAGAAGAGGAGCACCACGACGAGCGGAATGATGAAGGGTATCGTCGCCTTCGCCAGGCTTTCGACCCTGAGCCTTCCCACCTGGGCGACCGTGAAAAGGCACATACCGAAGGGCGGCGTGATCTGCCCGATCATGAGGTTCATGATCATCGTCACGCCGAAGTACACGTAATCGAACTGAAGCTTCTCGACGATCGGGAGCAGGATGGGGAGCATCATGATGAGTATGGCTCCGGGTTCCATGATGAGGCCGAGGACGAACAGGATCGCGTGGACGAGGAGGAGAATCACCCATTTGCTCGTCGAGAAGTTGACGATGAATTCGAGAATCGCCTTGGAAAAACCCTGGTTCGTGAGGATGTAGGAGAAGAGCGTCGCAGAACCGATGATGAACACGACGTTCGCCGTGGTCGCGGCGGTGTTTGCCAGAGCCTGGCGGAAAAGCTTCCAGTCGATCTCGTGATACACGAATACGCCGACGAGGAGGGCGTACACGACCGCGACGGCCGAAGCCTCGGTGGGCGTGAAGAAGCCGGTGATGAAGCCGCTCAGGATGATGACCGGCGTCATGAGAGGGATGAGGGCGCGGACGAATTCCTTTCCGAGATTCCCGAAGGAGAATCGGATGCCCTTGTACCCCCGCTTGACCGCGTAGAGGTATACGATGACGTCGAGGCTGAGCGTCATGAGGAGGCCGGGGACGACGCCCCCCAGGAAGAGCTTTCCAACGGAGACGCTCGCGATGCCTCCGTAGATGACGAAGGGGATGCTCGGCGGGAAGATCGGGCCGATGGTCGAGGAGGCGGCCGTGACCGCACCCGAGAAGTAGTCCTCGTAGCCGTCCTCCTTCATGGCCTTGAGCTCCACGGTGCCGAGGCCGCCCGCGTCCGCGATCGCGGAGCCGGACATCCCCGCGAAGATGAGGCTGCCGAGGACGTTCGCGTGGGCGAGCCCTCCGGGGATCCATCCGACGACTGCCTTCGCGAAATTGAAGATGCGATCCGTGATCTTCCCGATGTTCATGAGTTCGCCGGAAAGGATGAAAAGCGGAATCGCGATGAAGGTGAAGGAATCGATCCCCGTGATCATCTTCTGGGCGATCACGATGAGGGGGTAGTCGAAATACCAGAGGGAGGCGATCGCGCTCAGGCCGATCGAAGTCGCGACGGGAACGCCGAAGGCGAGAAGAAGGAAAAAGAAACCGAACAGTATCAGCATGACTGCACCCTACGGATCATTTCGCCGGCGTCGGCGACAGGATGGATGCGACGGTCTGCACCGAGAGGAGCAGACCCGCGAGGCACACGGGCACGTAGAGCCAGACGAGCGAAATCGGCAGGGTCGGGAACTTCTGCGCCTTCGCGAAGGAGAAAATCTCCGTCCCCGCCTTCGTCATGACGAGGAAGAGCAGGAGCGCGAGCGCGTTCTGGACGATCCGGAGATACCGGAGAAAGGCCGGAGGAAGCCTCTGCTCGATCAGATCGAACCTGATCATCTTCCCCGTACCGTTTATGTACACGAGCCCGATGAAACAGGTCCAGACGAAGAGGATTCGATCGAGATCGACGATGAAATCGAAGGAATAGGAGAACAGGTTGCGCGCGAAAACCGAAAGGGCGAGCGAAGAAGCGAGCAGACCGAGGAGGACGCTCATGAGTACCATGGAACCCTTTGTTATTCCCTCGCAGATCTTGTTGGCGACACGCATTACGGGGCTTCCTCCGGCGAACGGTTATTTTTTCCGAAGCTTGTCGATGAGCTTCTGATCGTACCAGGGCTGGCCTGCGTACTGGGCGTAGAACTTGTCGATGTCCTTCATGAAGCTCGCCCGATCCGGATTGTCGATGATGGTGATTCCGCTCTTCTTCATGGTCTCGATCGCGGTCACGTTGTCCTTCTCGATCGCATCGAAGCTCCAGGCGGCGGCCTTTTTCGCCTCCTCCTTGATGATGGGCTTCACGTCGTCGGGGATCTTCGCCCAGGACTTGTCGTTGGCGACCATGGTGAGCCCCATCCACATGTAATTGATCATCGAATAGTATTTCTGGACTTCGTACACCTTGCTGGCGACCGAATGGTAGGGCGCGTTGTCCTGCGCGTCCACGACGCCGGTCTTGAGGGCCATGTAGAGCTCGCCGATCGGCATGGGGGTCACGATCGATCCCCAGGACTTCCAGATGGCCACGTACGTGTCGATCTCCGGAACGCGAATCTTGAGGCCTTTGACGTCCTCGACGCTCTTGACGGGCGTCTTGGCGGTGCTGATGTGCCGCATGCCGTTGTCTCCGGTGGAGAGGTACACCAGGTTGAAGTCCTTGAGGCCGGAGAAAATCTCCTCGCCGATGGGGCCGTTCACGATCTCGTAGGCTTCCTTGGCGTTGGTGAAGAGGAAGGGAAGGTCGAAAATCTTCACCTTGTTGTAGAAGCTCGAATAGCCGCCGGTGCCGGCGAACATGATGTCGATGGTCCCGATGCGGGTGGATTCGATCGCTTCCCGGTCGTTTCCGAGCTGGCCGGAATGGAACACCTTGACGTCGACCTTTCCGTTCGCGGCCTTGTTCACGTTGTCCGCGAACAGGACCAGGGCCTTCGTGGGAACCGCGGTCGGGTTGGTGGGCACGTAGGCCTTGAGAGCGACCGCTTTGGCGGAAGCCGCGGGTGCCGCCTTCTCCTCGCTCTTCCCGCCGGCGAAAACCGCCGCTCCGGCGAAGACGAGCAGGATCAGAATACTCGCCGATCTTTTCATGTTTCGATCTCCTTGTTTTTTTTCATCGGCCCGCGGATGCAGACCGGGAATCCACCGTGCCGACGCCGGGCCGGGAATCGAGCCCCGCCCCTTCGTCGAGTCCGAGCGACATATCCTCCAGAGCCTTGAAGAGATGCTCCTTCATGTGCCTCTGCGCAGCCCTCACGTCCTTCGCCTTTATGGCCGCGACGATCCTGCGATGAGGCTCGACCGCGTTCTCGGCGTGGCTCCGGACGCTGAAGGAACGAAGGCGGAAGGCCGAGGAAGTTTCCATGATGAGGCGGTTGATGCTGACGAGCAGGGAATTGTGGGAGGCCTCGGAGATCGCCTGATGGAATTCCGCATCCAGCCTGGCGAGAACCCCTCCCTCGGTCATCTCCTCGAGCGATTTCTCGTAATTCACACGGAGCGCATCGATGCCTTCAACCTCTTCCGCGCTACCCCGCTCTATCACGAGCCGGACCGCGAGGGGCTCGAGCTGCAATCTCACGTCGATTATGTCCGCGAGCTCGAGCTTGTGGTCGCCGAACCAGGAAAAGATCTGATGAAGCGGCGTTTCCAGCGACTTCTTCGCCAGAAACGCGCCCTTGCCGGGTATGATCTTCACGTGACCCATGACCTGAAGGGCCTTGATGGCTTCCCTGACCGTCGAACGGCCAACGTCCAGCTGCTGACAGAGCTGCTTCTCCGTGGGAAGCTTGTCGCCTTCAAGGATTTCATCCCCGGCGAAATATTTCTTGAGTTCCCGGACCACCATGTCGGTGTGGGAGACTTTTTCTATCGGTTGCAATTGTCCGCCTCGCAGATCACCAGATTGTCTGATGTCTTGGGGAAATGGTAACCCCGGAATTCGAACCTGTCAATGAAAAATCGTCCAGGGCATTCGTTCGAGGAAAAAGTCCCTCCCGCGAAGAGCGGCGCCTTCGGGATCGGCTGAATTGAGCTCGAAGACGACGCTCCCCCCGTATTTCCCCGTTCCGAGAAAATCCAGGAGAGGTCTCCACGAAACGCTTCCGGTTCCCGGGACGAGGTGATCGTCGGCGAGTCCGTGGTTGTCCGAGGCGTGAATGTGGATGATCCGTTCGCCGAGGGCGTCCAAGTACGATCCGAGGGGATCTGCGTATTCGCGCGAATGCATGTTCGCATGGCTCGTATCCAGGCAGATCCCGAACACTTCCGTCGGAAAAGCCCTGCCCACGCGATCGACGACCTCGACGAGAAGATCGAGGGGCCCGTTCTCGAGCGCGACGCCGACTTTTTTCTCCCCTGCATACGAGAGAGCGCGGAGAAGCAGTTCCGAGGCCGCGGTATCGAAGGGGGGCGGCGACCTTAAATCCCAGCTTCCCGCCGCGAACCCGAAAGACTTCGGGTGAAAGACGACGAGGGCTCCCCCCAGATACTCGCACAAGTCGAGCTCCTCCCGAACCACGCCGAGGTCGTGCTCGTGAACGAGCCGGCTGTGCAGGGTGAGCCTCCCGATGCCTGCGGTAAGCCTCCTAAGATCGGCCCACCTCTTCCTGCCCAGCGTCGCCTCCCGCCGGGGCCAGGATAGCCACAGCTCGACGCCGAAGCCCCGATCCCGTGTTTCACCGACGGCGCGGTCGAGTTCGGCCTCCTCTCCGAAAGCCTTCAGGTAATTCCAGGTGCTCGCTCCGAATCGTACCCGTGTATTCGTCATTTCATGCTCACGTGCGAAAGACTCGATATGAACTGGCGCCTCGTCGCGAGAAACAGGCCGACGAGGGGGGCTATGACGACGACGCCCGCCGCCATGACCGAACCCCAAGTCGTTCCCGCGTCCATGTCCGCGAAGAACACGATTCCGGCCGGAGGCGTGAACATCTCCGAGCTGTTCACCACGATGATCGGCCAGAACAGATCGTTCCAGTGCGCCACGATGCTGAAGATGGAGAAGGCTCCGACAGCCGGTCGGATCAGCGGCAAAAGAACGTGGATGATCATCTGGGCGGTGCTGCATCCGTCGAGGCGGGCCGCCTCGAAGAAGGACCAGGGGATCTGCAGCAGGAACTGCCGGAGAAGGAATATGCCCATCGCGGACCCGATCGAAGGCAGGACGAGGGCGGCGTAGGTATCGATCGCACCGACCTTCGAGAAAAGGAGAAAATTCGGAATCGCGGTGATGTAGCGGGGAAAAACCAGCGCGGCAAGAACCAGCGAGAAGAGGAACCGCTTCAAGGGAAATTCCAGTTTGGCGAACGCGTAAGCCGCTGGGACGGTGACGAGGAGCTGCCCCGTCAGAATGGCCCCCGTGACGATGGCACCGTTCAGCAGAAAACGGAAAAGGGGGACTTTTTCGAAAACCTGGCGATAGTTGTCGAGGACGACAGATTTCGGTGTCATGCGGAAGCCCGGTTCGAGAACTTCGTCCGGCGGTTTCAGCGAGGTGCTCGCCATGAGGGCGAAGGGAAAAAGCGCGAATGCGCACAACGACAGCACGAACAGCAGGATGCAGATCCCGGCCGCGACGTTAGAATTCTTCCTACGCATGTTCCTCCCAGTAATGCCGAATCAATGGTAGTGCACGAGCCTCTCGAAACGCATCTGGACCCAAGTGATGAACAGGATGATCGCGAAGAACACCATCGCTATCCCCGACGCGAAGCCCGTATCGAAAAACTGGAACCCGTGCTGATAGAGGAAATGCGACAGAACCTGGGTGGACTTGACGGGACCTCCGTTCGTGAGGACCTTCACCAGGTCGAAGGAGTTGACGGCCCTCACCGTCATGATGACGGTCACGAACAACGTGGTCGGGGAAAGAAGAGGCCAGGTGATGTTCAGGAATTTGGTCGCCGCCCCGCCGCCGTCCAACTCGGCCGCCTCGTACAGCTCCTCCGGAATGCCCGAAAGGCCTGCGCAGAAAAAGACCATGGCGTATCCGATGTTGCACCACGTCCCAACCAGGACCACCGCGACCATCGCCGTCCTGTCGCTCGTGAGCCAGGCTTGAGGCGGCGCGCCGAATCTCCCCAGAAGGTCGTTCAATACCCCGAAATTCGTGTCGAAAACGTATCGCCAAACCACCGCCATGGCGGCCATGGTTGCGGCTACGGGAAGGAACATGATCATCTGGAACAATGCCCCTCCCCGCCTCAGTCTGCCGACGGAAAGACTCAAGGCAAGACCGAAGAAGATGCTGCAGAAGACCGTGACCACGGAGAACGTTCCCGTATGCCGGAGAGAATTCCAGAAGTCCTTCATCGTGAACAGTGCCAGGTAGTTCTTCGGGCCCACGAACCGCATGGACGAGTAGCCGAGCTTCCAGTCGAAGACGCTGAGAAAAAACGAATAGAGGACCGGCCAGAACGTGAAGACGGCGAAGAAAGCGAAGGCCGGAAGGATGAAAGCGTAGGCGGTGAGCATTCGAGCCGCCGGCGCTCCGACGCGCCGGCGGCCTTTGGTCTCAGTTCTTGAGGAGTGCATTTATCTGTTCCGCGGTCTCGTCCAAAGCCTCTTTCGGTTTCTTTTTTCCCAACAGGACGCTCTCCTGCATGTCCTTGAGCATCTGGTCTATCTTGTTGCTGCTCTGGCCGGGCCAGGCATGCCAGGGAACCACGCGGGCTACCTGATCGAGCGTCATGGTGAAGTTCGGGTCCTTGGCGTATTCCTTTTTTAGGATCTCGACCATCTTCTGATTCGCAGGGGTGTACCCGCTCGTCTCCGCCACGAGACGGCTCGCTTCGCCTTCCGTCACGAACCTGAGGAACCGCCAGGCGATTTTTCGCTTTTCCGCGTCCTTGGCGAACATCATGATGCCGTTTCCGCCGGCTGGGACGATCGGTTCCTTTCCGGTCGGGGTCGGCACAGGAGCGAGTACGACGGGAAATTTCGCCTGTCCCGGCGTATTGACCCGTTGAAAGGTCGAATCCACGAGCATTCCGAGCTTGCCCGCGACGAAGGTCTGGATTAATTGATCGGTGACGGGCATGAGGCCGTTCCGGGCAAGGTCCGCGAGATATTCCATGGTTTTCACCCCGGCCTCGCTGTTGAAGTCGACTCTCGTGTTCCCCGGATAGGCCATTCTGCCTCCCGCGTTCTCGAGCAGAGTCTGAAAGATCCAATTTCCCGTAATCGACCAGCCCCAAAGAATCCCCTGGTATCCCGCGGCCTTGAGCTTGGCCGCAGCGTCCCGTGCCTCCGCCCATGACTTGGGCGGCCGCGTCGGATCGAGGCCGACCGACTTGAACAGGTCGACGTTGATCAGCAATACCGGAGTGCTCGTGCCGAGAGGAATCATGTAGTGCCTGCCGGACAAGGAACCCAAGTCCATCATCGCGGGGTAGAGGTTGCTCTTGTCGAATTTGGGATCCGAGTCCATGAATTCATCCAAGGCTACGGCCCTGCCGCTTCCCACCATGGTCGGCATGTAGGTATAGCCGACCTGCGCAGTGTCGGGGTAGATTCCGGAAGCGAAGGCGAGAAGAGTCTTCTGCGCCAACCCTTCATATGCCCCGCTCGTGACCTCGACCGACTTGATCTTCACGTCCGGGTTCGCCTTTTCGAAGGCCTCGATTACCGGAACCTGGTAGAGATTGTGGGTCTTGTTCGCGTACCGATAATAGACGAGTTCGACGGGCTTCTTCGTTTCCGGCTCCTTGACGGCGCCGGCTTCCTGTTTTTTCGCCTCGCCGCTTCCGCCCGGAAAAACCGGCAGGACGACGAATGCCGTCATCAGCACAGCAAAGAAGACGTTCTTCATACGAGACCTCCTTTTGCCGAAAATCCGTGTCGCAACAATTATCCCGCAAGAATTTTGACACGTCAAGGAAAATAGGAATATTGTTCATTATTCATCATTAAATAATGAACATTTTTCGATAACAAGGCCTCGGAACGCCTTCGAAAAATCGGCGCGGCAGCGCCAGAAACCGCCCGCCGGTCAGTACCGGGTTTCCCTCAGGATGCCGGTCATGTTTTCGATACTGCTCACCGATTTGCCGTAATTCACCAGAGCGACCGCGGTGTACAGACTGTCGAGGAGCGCGACGTGTGCCAGGCGGGAAGAAACCGCCTCGCGCATCACCTTCGTTTCCGGGGAGACGATGACCAATCTGACGTCGGAAATGTCGGTGATGGGACTTTTCATGAAACTCGTGATGCAGACGATCTTGGCTCCCTTGCGCTTCGCGATTCCGAGTGCATGGAAAGTATCCTTCGATCGCCCCGTATGGGAAATCCCGACGGCCACGGAATGCGCGTCAAGCATGCTCGCCGACAGCCTGGCGATGTGAGGATCCACGGCGGCATGGGCGGGCAGGCCGATCCTCATGAATCGGTAATAGGCGTCCAAAGCCAAGGTGGCAGAGGTGCCGACCCCGTAGAACTCGATCCGCCTGGCTTCGGCGAGCAGATTCACCGCCTGGGCGAACGCCTTCCTGTCCACGGAATCGCGGGTGTCTTCGAGCGTATTGATCGCGAGGGCATAAACCTTGGACAGGACCTCCTCGGGACTGTCCCCCCTGCCGATATCGCAGAGAATGGCCTCTTCCGGTTTACGAAGATGTTTGGCTATGTTGATCTTGAGTTGCCTGAAACCTTCGAATCCGATGATCCGGCAGAACCGCACGATGCTCGAATGGGCGGAGTCGGTCTTGAGGGCGATCTCCGCTATCGTCAGGTTGATGAAATTCTCGGGATCGCTCAGAATGCAGTCCGCGATTCTTTTCTCGACCTTGTGAAGGGTTGGGTATAAGCTCTTGATAACCAGGATGGCATCGGGCGCCGCTTTGTGCCTCTCGCTTTTTTCCGATTTCATGGCCTTCCCCCGACATCAATACCACAAACGGGTCCTATAAGCATCTATGAGCGCGAGTACGTTCTCGACCGGCACATCGGGCTGGATATTGTGCGCCGTCCCGATGATGAATCCTCCGTCTCTCCCGAAGGCCTCGACCCGATCCGCCACCTCCATCTTCACCTCTTCGGGCGTCCCGAACGGAAGGGTCTTCTGGATGCTCAGGGACCCGTTGAACGATATCCGGCTTCCGTATTTCCGTTTCAGGGCGCTCGGATCCATCCCGGCCGCCTCGGGTTGGATCGACTGGAGGATGTCCAGGCCGCAGTCCGCCATGTCGCCGATGAGCGGTTCGACGGCGCCGCAGGAATGATGCATGCTCAAGGCGCCGGCCTGACGGATCAACTCGAGGTAATCCCCGAAGCCGGGCTCCAGAAGTTCCTTCCAGGTCTCCCTTGAACACAGAAGGCTGTTCTGGGAGCCGAAATCGTCTCCGGTCATGAAGATGTCTATCTTCCCCCTGGCCGCTTCGAGGATTCTCGTGAGGTATTCGCGATAGAAGGCGGTTATCCTCCCGACTATGAAGCGGAAGATTTCCCGATGCAGGGCAAGATCGACGAAGGTGTTTTCCATGCCTCGGAGATACATGTACGGTTTCAATTGAGCCACGCGATTCGTCCGATCACCGGAAAAGACCACGACGAGATCGCGGCTGCGGTACCTGTCGCATTGAGCTTCGATGCCGCTGAAGTCATACCAGTCCGCCGAAGGCCATCCTTCGTACCTTTCGAATTCCTCCATCGTTTCCATACCGCCGAGCGGCGATTCCACCACGGCGGAATAGGCTCCTCCGTCGCTTCCTGCCTCGACGGTCCGTCGTACTATGCCCCAAACGTCGCTGACGCCCCCTCCCTCCCGCGAAGGAAGGGCAGGGCCCCGGTATGCGGGCCCCTCGATATACCGAAGGTCCGCGCCTACATGATCGAGAACGGCGTCGAGGCAGGGGAGATTCAATTCCGCTTTCAGTTTGTCGAGGGCCCCTTCCGTTATCCAGAAATCGACGGGAACTCTGTCGGGCTCCTGATGCCGAAGCGCGGTAAAAACGCGGTCACGCGAATTCAACGAGGATCCCTCTCGGTTCGAGGATGCGTCATACGAAAGGAATTATGGAGTTGCAATGAATAATTGTCAATATATATCTAATTTTATCGAAATTTTTTCATTATACCCGAAAACACGAGGGGATCAGGGGAGTTTCTCCACAACACGTTCGTCCCCTTGGCGTCGCACGAAGCCGTCCCTCTCCATACGGTTCAGGAGGGGGATGATGTACTTCCGCGAAAGGCCGGTAGCCTCCTTGGCCTCGGGAATGGAAAACCGGTCCCCTGGGCGCCTGCCGAAAAGCGCGGCGCCGCGGAGCTCCCGGTACGTTTCCGCGTGGAGGTAGATGCCGTTTTCCAGCGGTACGACCATCCCGGCCCTGCAGAGGAAGCTCAGATCCTCTTTGGGAAACGGCATCGACGCCTTCGAGGGCTCGAAGCCGTTCCTGCCGGCAGCGGCCAGGGACTCGAGAAGCCCCGCCGCGGATTTGGACAGGGACGCTGAGCTGCACTGCGGGGCGTAGAGCCTGTCCCGGACCTTCAGCCGTCCTTCCTTCACGAGCTTCCCGAGTATGACCCGAAGAGCCTCCTCGGGGACCCGAACGACGCCCTGGAGTTCGGCTTCGGCCGCGAATCCGGATTTCTCCGCGCGGGAAAGGACGGCATTCTCCTCCTCCCGGAGAAAGCCCGCGTCGAACAGCCAGGTCCCGATGCGGATCGCGGAAAAGGGCTCCTCCGCGTCGCGATCGAGCGGTCCATAATAGCCTCGCATGGCGGTCTCGATCGCAGCGCGCGAGGAATGACCTTCCGTCCATCCTGCGGCGAAGGCGGCAAAACGCCATCGGTCTTTCTGCGCGGTCGGACCGAACCACAGGGCATAGCCCCAACCCAGGATGTCGCTCCCTCCCCTCCTGAGAAGAAGGAACCTTTCTCCGGGAAGCACGGCGGCCTTGCGCTCCAGGACGATCCGGGCCGCCGAGGTCGAACCGAGGAAATGGATCGCGGCGCGCATGTGCGCCGAGCCGAAGGCTATCTCCGCCTCCCTGTGGTTCCTGATCTCCTCGGCGTCGAAGAGGCGGGCGAGAAACTCGGCCTCGGACAGCACGGGGGCCGCGGGATGGGCGAGGCAGTCCCCGCGCACCGGAGGATCCTTGAGCTGCGCGATGTTCACCGCGACGCGGTTCCCCGGCAGGACCTCCTGAACGGCGGCATTGTAGGAATGGAGCGCGCGGACGCGGACCCTCTCCCCTCGGGGACGGAGGACGAGTTCGTCGCCCTGCCTTATGCTTCCTCCCCTCAGGCTCCCGGCGACGACCAGACCGGCCCCCTTCAGCGTGAAGACCCGATCAACGTAGAAATACGGGCGCTTCCCGTCCTTCTGCGCAGGCGCGCGACCGAGTTCCTCGAGAATCGCATCCTTGAGCTCGTCGATGCCGATGCCCGAGGGGGCGGAAACCTCCACGCAGGGCCGGTCGACTCCGAAGCGTCTGCCGCAGTTCGAGCGGACCTCGGCTTCGACCTCCGCCCTGCGGGCGGCGGATACGAGATCGATTTTCGTGATGACGGGGAGTATCCGCGGGACGCCGAGGGTCTCGAGCACCTTCGCATGGCTTTCGGTCTGCGCCATCCATCCGTCGTCGGCCGCAACCACAAGGAGGGCGCAGTCCAGGCTCCATGCCCCGGCGGTCATGTTCCTGAGAAATCGTTCGTGGCCCGGCACGTCGATGACGCCGACGGGCCTGCCGTCGCGGTCCGGAAACCAGGCGAAACCGAGATCAACGGTCATGCCCCGTTCCCGCTCCTCGGGAAGGCGGTCCGGATTCGTGCCCGTCAGGGCCTCGATGAGGCGGCTCTTGCCGTGATTGACGTGGCCCGAGGTGCCGACGAGGGGCATTCCGTCCCCCTACCTCAGGGCTCCCGGACGGAAGCGTCCCCGGAATCCTCCTCGGCCGAGTCCGAAGGCTTCGGCAGATCGAGGACGTCTTCCAGGGATTCCCGGATCTCGGCGGGATTCTCCCTGAACAGGGTGGACAGGTTCAGGCGAACGGCGCCATCCTCCACGACGGCGATGATCGGAAGCGGCCTTTCGCGGAGCTTCCGCACGATCTCCTCCGGTTTCCCGGGACCCCGGATCTCGACCGCCAGCGAATGGAAGTACTCGTCGGGAGCGCTTCCCCCGCCCGTCGTCGCGGTGACGGGAACCAGGTCGGCGAGTTCCTTCGGGATGCCCTTGAGAACCCTCCTCCCGAAACGCCTGAGCTCTTCCGTGCTCTTCGAATAGACGGACTCCGCATAACCGGGCTCGGGCCCGTTCAGCTTTCGCACGAGGGACTCTTCCAGGAGCGAGTACACCGTCTTTCCGGGCCTGAACGCTCTCATGAGCGGATTTCTGCCGAGAAGGGCGACGAGTTTCCTGTCGCCGACGACGAGCCCGGCCTGGGGACCTCCGAGGATCTTGTCCCCTGAAAACGTCACGATCTTCGCACCTTCCTCGAGGAGACGCCTCACCCTCGTCTCGCCCGGTATCCTTTCCGTCGTGACCCCGGAGCCCTGATCGACCGCAAGCACGACGTTCCCGGGCAGGCGCTTGGCGAGCTCCCCCACAGAGGGACGGGACGTAAAGCCCCGGATTTTGAAATTCGAGGTATGTACGAAAAGCACCATGGCGGTTTTCGAGTTGACCGCGTCGAGATAGTCCTTGACCGTCGTGATGTTCGTGGTGCCCACCTCGACGAGCCTCGCCCCGGAAAGCTCCAGGATCTCAGGAACGCGGAAGCCTCCGCCGATCTGAACCTGCTCGCCCCGGGACACGACGACTTCCTTTCCCTTCGCCAGGGCCGAGAGCAGGAGAAGCACGGCCGCCGAATTGTTGTTCACGACAAGGGCGTTTTCCGCCCCGGTGAGGGAACGCAGGAGGTCGGCGACGATCCCGCTCCTCCGTCCCCGCTTGCCGGTTTCGAGATCGAGCTCGACGTTGCAATAGGAGGTGTTGAGATCCCTCACCGAATCCCAGACCTCCGGGGCGATCGGGCTTCTCCCCATGTTCGTATGAAGAATGACTCCGGTCCCGTTCATGATCTTGCCGATGCGTTTCCTGCAGGTCGCGCCGCAGGCGGCCTCGATCCTTGACAGGATCTCGGATTCGTCCGGTGTCGGCCCCCCGTCGGCAATCTCCCCGCGGACCGCGGCGAGGACCTCCTGGATCCGTTCAGTGACAAGAGGTCGGCTTATCTTCGGGAACCACCGGACGAGTTCTTCTTTTTCCAACAGTTTCCCCACCTGGGGGAGGGACGCATACTTGTTTTCCATATCGGAAGAGGCAGGAATCGAACCTGCCGCCGCGAAATCGCGGCCGACGGTTTTGAAGACCGCGAAGACCACCAGGCCTCATCAGCTTCCCAGCTGCTTCCATCATACGGGGCGGGGAATGTTCTGTCAAATCTCGGCGGTCCCGACCGTCGGCGGTCCCGCTTCAATCCTCCTTCCCCGGATTCACGAAACCGCGAAGGAGGAGTATACTGGTCCTCATGAAACACAATTCCTATTTCGAAGGCAAAGTCCAGAGCCTGGGAGTGAATACACCGAAAGGCTACGCGACCGTCGGGGTCATCGAACCGGGAAAGTACACCTTCACGACCACCATGGAAGAGCAGATCACGGTGGTCGCCGGTACCTTGAAAGCCAAACTGCCGGGAAAAAGTTGGGCGGAATTCGGCGAGGGAAGATTCTTCATCGTACCGCCGAAGGTTTCCTTCGAGGTGGAGACCAAGGGCGATACGGCCTACATCTGCTATTACCGCTGAGTTTTCCCGGCAGGCGGCCGCGTCATGGAGCGCCGTTGTATGCCATCGCCCGGATTTCGGCGCTGCCCGCATTCCCCGAAATCGTGAAAGCCGCTCCATCGGCGGATGCGAAGATCGAACCGACGGAGTCGCCGGCGAGGAATCCGTCCTTCCATTTGACCGCCGCCTTGAAACTGCCGGATCCCGTTCCCGAGGAAGAGGTCCACGTCGCTCCGTAGTCGTCGGAAAAATTCACCTGGGCCGACTCGCCGTTCCCGAGGCACAAGATCCTGCCCGCCGTCTCGTCGGCGACGAACGAATAGACGTAGCCCGCGGCGGCGCCGACAGCCAGGGCCGAGCCGAAGCTCGCGCCTCCGTCCGAGGAAATCGCCACCTGCTTGTTCGTCCCTCCGGGGGCTCCGCCGCCGAGGAGGATTCTTCCGCCCACGCTTCCCACCGCATATGCCTGGTAGAGGTTCGTGCTGCCGAGTCCGGTGCCGACCCAGTTCGCGCCGTCGGTGGATTTCTTCCACGATGAACCATTGCTCGAAGCGATGAACCAGGCGCTTCCGGACCACGCAGGACCTACGGCGTTCGGGATTCCGGTCGCGAACGGACCCGTCCACGACAGTCCGTCCTGGGAAGTGAAGGTTTCGACCGTGACGCCGTAATAGCCCGCGGCGACGAACGCCCCGGAAGCGTCCGCCGCGATTCTCGTGAGCTGGGCCGAGGTCCCGCCGAGATTCTGCTTGTTCCACGACACGCCGTCCGCGGACGTCGCGATCCCGTAATTGGATCCGTCCTGGCCCACGGCGACGAAGAGACCTTTCGAATGAGCGAGCCCGTTCCCGACGGACAGGCCGGTGGAATAGGGGCCCGTCCAGCTGCTTCCGTCGCCGCTCAGCCATACGGCCCCGGCGGAGTTCAAGGCCAGGATCAGGGGGCCCGGAGTCCACTGCGCATAGAGCGTCAGGTTCGACGTCCCGATCTTGAACGTCGATCCGGCGGCCATCTTCACGCCGCCGCCGTTGGCCTTCGTGTTCCAGCTCGAGAAAGCGTATCCTGGTCTCGCGAGTCCGCCGGAATTGCCCGCCACGGTCACCAAGGAGCCGCTATCGTAAATCTTCGCTTCGGGAACCGTTCCCGCGACCGCTCCGTTGCCGTCGTACGCGAGGGAAACGGTGATCGCCTTGTCGGTCTCGATGTTTTCCTCCGGCGGCTGAAACGTCGTATCGCAACCGGCGGCAAGGAACACGACAACCGCCATGAGGGGAAAGAGCCTTTTCCCAGCAACCGGCGATCCGGTTTTTTCCCGAAGACTTTCCATTCTTTCCTCCCGTTCACGATAAATTATACATTACTAAATTTATCATATTTAGGGAGAAAAAACAACTTTTCCCCGTTTCGACCCGCGGAGTCCCGACGCTTCAGCCCTCGGACCGCAGCTCTTTCGAAAAAAGAGCGATGTCGGTACGAAGGGAAAATCCCGCCTTCGCCCAAAACCGCCTGCCGTATTCGTTGTCGGCGAACACCATGACGTGGCACTTCCGGATGCCGCGTTCCGCGAGGCCGGCAAGCGCCCGTTCCGTCAGCCTTCCGCCGATCCCCCGCTTTCTCTCGGCCTCAGCCACGCAGAGATGATAGAGGAAACCGCGCCTCCCGTCATGGCCAGCGAGGACGGTTCCCACGATTCTGCCGTCCTTCACGGCCGCGAAGCTCAGCCCGCGGTTTCGCCTGAGAAATACGGCGAGCCCCTCTTTCGTGTCCGCGGAACTCAATCCCATCCCGGGAACCCGCTTCCAGAGCCGCATGAGTTCCTCGTACAGGTCCGTGCGGAGAGGCTTCAGTTCGATCTCGGAACTCTTGCGTTTTTTCATTGTTCCATCGATCCCGAGATGATCTTCATCTTGAATTTCTCGGGCAGCTTCACGACGCGTCTCGCTCCGTAATCGAAGGAGACCAACGTCGTGTACCCGGTCGCGACGACCTTGCCGTCCGAGGCGCGCTCGACCTCGTATTCGAGCTTGAACCTCGTTCCCTCAAGCTCCGTGGCGGCGACGCCGACCGTGAGCGAGTCTCCCAGGAAGACTTCCACCCTGTACCGTACATAGGCGTCGCTCATGATGAGGCCGACACCGCCGATGTCCTTTTCGGAAAAGCCGAGACGCTCGAGGTAGCGAATCCGCGCGTCGTGAAAAAGAAGGAGAAATTTGTCGTTTCCCATGTGGCCGCCGTAGTTGACGTCGCCGACACGGACCGTGAAATCGGTCTTGAATTGATATCTTTCATCCATGGAAATCTCCCGCGACGAAAATATTCGCCGCGGGAATTATAGCACGACCGGCCCGTTCGAAAAGGGCCGGCGCGGTCCCGGACGGCCGGGACCGGCATGCGCACGGTTTCAGGGGGGGGATAGGAGAACCGTCTTGTAAAGCTGGCTGGAACTGTTGACAAAAAAACCCGCCGCCATGCTTTCCACGGAAGTCATGGTATAGGTCGTATACCCGGCGGCGGAAACCCGTATCCCCGCCTTCTGGCCGTCATAGGTCGGTGAAAGGCCGGGAAAGACAAAGAAACCCTCCGCGTTCGTCGTGGTCGAAGCGCCGGTCGGAGTGAAGGTTTCTCCGCTGTAAGTTCCGAATTCCACCGTGGCGCCCGCGACGGGCTTATAGTAATTATAAGGCGCGGCCACGACAACGTCGTTCGGGTCGAGGACGAGGCCGCTGAAATTCCCAGCACCGGCCGTGAAAATCCACTCCCTGGTCGTGCCTCCCCAAGGCGCTTGAAGGCAGAGGTGATTCGCCGAGTACGACAACACCGTGAACGAGTAGAGGATGGAAGTCTTCGAACTGTCCAGGAAGTCGAGTTTCTGCTTACCACCCGAAAGATACCAATTGATGTAACCGGCGTTGCTTTCGACTTCCGAAAGATATACCGCATATACGTCACCGTTCGGGCCGATGCTGAACCGCATGTAGTTGTATTCCGCCCAGCGGCTGCCCTCCACGGCGGGGCCGGTTCTCCAGGCACGGTCATCGAAGGATTGGGAGTAATTCCCCAGCGCCGTTTTGAACGCCGCTGGCAGAGGCGTCACCAATACAGGCTTCGTGGTTCCGCCACCGTTGTCGTAATCCTGGGCAGCTGCCAGAACCTCCGCGAGCGAGTACGACTTGCCGTCCACGATGAAGGTGCCGGTGACGGACACGGGGTCCGCGTCTCCGGGGTCGGCCACTCCGGCGGGCCAGACCGCGGTGCCGTTCAACGAGGCCGAGGAGTACTCGAGGCCGGTAATGGTCATCGAACCGACTACCGTCATGGTCAGGGGATTCGCGCTCGTTTTCGAAAGGGTTACGGATCCGTTCACCGTTACCCCCGTATTCGGCGTGTAATTCGTAAAGGTGAGCTTGAGCACGGTATCGTAGGTCACCCAGGCGACCGACATCCCCGCAGGATACGTTCCCGACGTCGGATCGGACGATTCGCTCTCGAAAACGAGGTCTATCGTCTCGAAAATTCCGCCGGCAAGGCTGGCGACACCTTCGGGTATCGAAGGACCATCGTCTCCTCCTCCCGTCAGGCCTCCGCACGCTGCGAGGAAAAAGCAAACGATGAAGAGAACCGCCGGGAAATAGGCGCTTTGAAACCGTTTTTTTCCCATAGTGCCATCCCCTCCTAATGAAAAGGTTTTTCAGAACAAGCGCCGCAAGAAGGCGCCTACTCACCTCTTGATTGTCGGGCAGATGAAGAACCGCTGCCGAACCGCGGAGGGTTGTCTCCTCAGGAAGGAACGCTAAAGCGAATTGCCTACGGCAGAATTCTATCATTGATTCGAAATATTGCAACATATTTGCACGGTTTCACGATATTTCTGATGGAATCCCCGAGATTGCCGGGGTTGCCGAAACGCATTTCGAAATTCGGACTCCCGGTGCGTCGTTATTTGCGATCGCCTTGATGTATCCGTTCAGGGTTGCCGCGAGGGAGAAGGAACTCCCGTCGGTCGAGGAATTGACCTGACCGGCATCGTTCCCCGCGAGGAAACCGTTCTTCCTTACGGAGGCTCTTCAAAAAACGTTAATATATTCCAATGGTTTGATATAACTGTTTGTTCTGTAATTATTTAAAATTTTCTTTGTTTCGAAGCGCGTATTTAAGGAAACGTCTCCAAAAGATCGCTTTTCGTATATAATCAAAGAAAAGCGTGGACTCATCGAGGAATTTGTGGTCTACATTCAGCTCTTCGATTCTTTCGGACTTCATAACGACGGCGTTCCCGTCTCTTTTCCTTACCGGCAGGCAGAGCAGATACTATTCTACCTGCTCCTGTCGAAGCCGGCAGCCGTGGAAAAGGACTTCCTCGCTGAAATGATGTGGCCGGACAGGCCGCCCGGTGCGGCCCGCGGGAAAATCGAGCGACGCCGACATGATGGAAGGCTTGGGAGAGCTTGCCCGTCGAGTTTTTCCCGGACGAAAAGCCCTTCCGATGAAAAGGAATCTTCCCGCTCAGGCGTCCCCCTTCGTCGGTCGGAAAAGGGAATTCGCGGAACTCGACGAACTCCTCAAACGGCGGGAAGCGAGACTCGTCACGATCGCGGCCCCGGGCGGTTACGGAAAAACCAGCCTGGCCGAGGACTTAGCGCGCCGGATCGAAGCATCGATCTTCCCGGACGGCGTTTTCTTCGTCGAGTGGCGGGGCTGCACGAACCTTCCGGCCTGCGTTGAAAAGATCCTCGCCGGCCTGGGCCTCGCCAGGGCTGATCTCGCCGCGGAGAAGACCGCTCTCCGGTACATCGAGGACAAGAAACTCCTCATCGTCCTGGACGAGGCCGACGGGAAGTCCTTCGCCTTTCCTCTCATCGAATGAATGCTGCGTTCCGCGCCGGAACTGAAGATTCTCGTAACGACTCGTAAGCCGCTCGGACTCGTCTTTGGGGGCAGGTTCGATTATCGGCTTGACCTCAGCGTCCCGTCCGTGCCTTACTGTCCGCACGAAATGAAATACGGAACGACGCCTTGGGGCGCCTGGTTCGTCCGGGCGCTTGAGGGATACGACGAATCGGGCAGGCTCGGCCGCGGAAAGAGCTACGCCAATACGGGCAAGGTGAAGGAGCTCGCCGTCGTCTCGGGAAAAGCCGCCGCCAAGGTCGCCGGACATTCGAGGCCCTGGTACAAGGTGACCGTGAGCTTCAAACCCTTCACGAAAACGGAACGAGATCGTCTTCTGGAGATCATTCGAAGTGACCCCCTGCTCCTGCCCCGCATCGAAGCCGGCGAACTGCCCGGAGAACTCGCGGAAATGCTCGAGGCCGCGGGCATCTGCCTCATGCCGAAGCGCTGGGACGATATGGATCGCTCCTGTTCCTGCCCGGACTGGGGCGATCCCTGCAAGCACATGGCCGCGGTCTATTATCTTCTCGCGAAGGAAATCGATCAGGACCCGCGGCTTCTCTTCGAACTTCGCGGGGTCGAACTCCGAGGACTTCTCGGCGCCCGGGGGACCGTCGGCGAAGTCGAAGAAGCCCAGCCTGCGATCGCCGAACCGATCGAATGGAACCTCGTCGACGCGCCGCCCGCGGGCGGGCTCTCTCCGGCAGACGGAGCGGGATATCCCTTCCCCGCGGGCGGCGAAAACTACGCGGGCCTCGTTTCATCCCTTCTGCCGAAGGAGGCGGCCTTTTCCGGAGAGAACTTCGCCGCGTCCCTCATAGCCCTCTACCATCGGGCGGCCCGGAGCGGGTACGAAAAGGCCTTCGAGACGGACGGGAACGTCGAGCGGCGTTTCTCGTCCGCCCGCTACCGAGTGGTTCCGGCGGGGGGCCGCTGGACGAAGTCCGCTCCTTCGGAACCGCCGCGCCTCGAAGTCACCTTCGCTTCCGGCGAGACGAAAACCCTCGGCCTCCTCGAAGCGGCGGATCTTTTCTCGAGCTTCTCGGACGGGACGGGATCCGCCGGGTACGCATTCCTGTACAACCTCTTCAGGCTCTTCGCCTCCTTTCTGCGGTCGGCCGCCTTCGCCCCCGCTCCCCGCCTCTCGGGGAAGCATCTTTCGGTACTCTGGCGGCCGCTCCGCTGCGTCCGAGAAACCGGGGAGCTTCTGGAGCGGTATTCCGAACTCGTTCCGCCCGGCCTCCTTTCGGAGGGAAAGGAGCCGTACCCTTCGCGCTTGTCCTTGATCGAGCTTCTCGCCTCCGCCTGCATCACCGGCTGGGTACATCGTCTGTCCGCGGGGGCTTCAGCCTGCCGCGCCGACGTCAAGGAGGCCTTCGGACTCTTCTTCATCGGCGGAAGCCTGGACGTGTCCGTACCGGGGAAAAGGTCCTTGCCGCGCGCGGTTGCCTCCTACCTCGCGCCCCTTTCCCTGGATTTCTCGAGCACCCTTTTCCGGTTCACCCTCGGGTACGCGAAAGGAAAGAAAAAGGCCGCGGAGTTCACCCTTGCCCTCGATTACGCGCCGAAAGGAGGAACCGGAAGCCGATTGACCGCCCTGAAAGATGCGGCGGACTCACCGGGCGGTACCGAGGCTTTGAAAAACGCGGCGGTGCTCGGCTCCTATCTGCCCGAGATTTTCAGCCTGACCTCCCGAAAACGCATATGTCTCGAGGAAAGCCGCCTCGCCCGCTTTCTTTCCGAGGCGGAATACGTGCTTCGGCGCCTAGGCGCCGAAGTCGTGCTGCCCAAGGCCCTCAGGCGGGAGCTGAAGCCCCGGTCCGCGATACAGGTAGAGGCGACGGCATCGAAGGCCCTCACCGGTTACCTCGGCCTCGAGGAGGTCCTGAACTACGACCGCGGAATAGCCTTGGGAGACCGT
Source organism: uncultured Spirochaetaceae bacterium (assembly GCA_964397655.1). Classification (GTDB taxonomy): domain Bacteria; phylum Spirochaetota; class Spirochaetia; order DTKZ01; family DTKZ01; genus CAYNKA01. Next base: position 233,871 of record CAYNKA010000003.1, read on the forward strand.
TTCCTGAGCGTGAAGGAATTCGAGCGTTTGGTCCGCGAGAAACGGGAAATCGTCGTGTTCCGGGACGGTTTCGTCCGCATCGACCCCTCGGAAGCGGCCCGTCTCCTCGAGGAAGGGAAGGCGCGCCGGCCGCTCGGCCCCCTCGACCTCCTCAAGGCGCGTTTTTCCGGCGACGCGGTCTTCTCCGCGGACGCGGAGGAAGTGGCCGCTTCCCTGTTTCGCGAACGCGAAGTTCCGGTGCCCGCATCGCTTCGAGGCTCCTTACGCCCCTACCAGGACCGGGGATATCGCTGGATATACACGAACCTGATGAGCGGCTTCGGCTGCGTCCTCGCCGACGACATGGGCCTCGGCAAGACGATCCAAGCCGTGGCCTTGATGTTGCGCCTGCGCGACGAGGGGCTCGCCGGCGAGGGAATTCTCGTCGTAGCCCCCGCGGCCCTGCTCACGAACTGGGAGAGGGAGCTCGAGCGCTTCGCGCCGTCTCTCAAGGTGATGCGATACCACGGCGCGAAGCGGTCGTTCCGTGAAAGAAGCGACGTGGTCGTCACGACCTACGCCACGGCAACCCGCGACGCGGAGTCGCTCGCGGAAAGGAATTTTTCCCTCCTCGTCGCGGACGAAGCCCATCTCCTCAAGAACGCCGCCACCCGGCAATCGAAGACCATCAAGGGGTTCTCCGCCCGATACAAGCTCGCCTTGAGCGGGACCCCGGTGGAGAACAAGCTCGAGGATCTGCGTTCGCTCTTCGACCTCGTCATGCCCGGCTATCTGGGGAACGCTGAGGAATTCAAGAACGCCTATCGGGTGCCGATCGAGGTCGACCGAAACGCCGAAACGGCGGAAAGACTCAAGCGGATTACGGCGCCCTTCCTCCTGCGCCGTCTCAAGACCGATCCCTCGGTCTATCCCGATCTGCCCGAAAAGACGACCGTCGACGAATTCGCGGTCCTTTCCAAGGAACAGGCGGCCCTGTACGAGAGCATCGTGCGCAAGGGAATGGACGACGCCGAAAAAGCCGATCCCGAAGGACGCCTCGCCCTCGTCCTCAAGCTCCTCACGTCCTTGAAGCAGGTGTGCGACCATCCGCGGGTGTACGACAAGGAAAGCCCGGCGAAGGCCGCGCTGTCCGGCAAGTCCCTTCTCCTGGTCGAACTTCTGGGACAGATGCTCGACCGCGGGGAAAAGACGCTCGTTTTCAGCCAGTACGTCGAATGCCTCGACGTGCTGCGCACCGTCGTCGCGGAGGAACTCGGCGAGGAGTGCCTCGTCTATTCCGGACGCCTCGGGCAGCAGGCGAGGTCCGCCGCGGTCGATTCGTTCCAGAACGATCCGGGCAGAAGGATCATGCTCATGAGCCTCAAGGCCGGGGGCCTCGGCCTCAACCTCACCGCGGCGAGCCGGGTGATACACTACGATCTTTGGTTCAACCCGGCCGTCGAGAACCAGGCCACCGACCGGGCCTTCCGCATCGGACAGGCGAAGAACGTCTTCGTGCACCGCCTCATCGCGGCGGGGACCTTCGAGGAGAGGATCGACGCCATGCTCAAGGCCAAACGCGAGCTGGCGGACATGAGCGTCGCCTCCGGGGAGTCCTGGATCTCCCGGATGGGAAACGAGGAACTCCGGGAACTGTTCGGCTGATTCACGAGAGGACCAATCGGAACGACGCCTTGGGGCGCCGGAAGAATACGACGAATCGGGCGGGACCAGCCGCGAGCGGGCGGCTTCCAAGACGAGACCGTGCATCGGTGCCATGAAAGCGAACGAACAGGGGCGAAATAAGGCCAAAGAAGAGACCGAGGAAGGGCCCACTTTGTTTCGCGCGGCATGCTCGACTCTTCCGTCACATGCGGCGATGACTGAAAAAAGAATACAGCCAAGAGCCCGATTGCTTTCTTTCTCATCGTTCGTTTCTCCAGTATTCGATCCTTGGTATTCAGCTATTTTTCCGATTAACCCTTATTTCTCAAGCTTCATTTTCTCGCCGATTCAGGAACGCTGCCGGAGTACCAACAAAAACGGGTCGGACTACGCCGACCCGTCGAGAGCTGGTTGCGAAAGAAAACCTATTACCAGCGACCTCCCCGCATCATGCCGCCTTTCCCTGCGCCGCCGGGTCCCCGGCCGCCGCCGATTCCGCATCCGCCGCCGGCCTGACCGAGATCGTAATCCTTGCCGCCGACCGATACCTTCGTGACCATGAGCATGGAATATTCGGGAGCCGCGGGGAACTGCCGCTCATATCCTTCCAGCTTGACCGAGGCGCCGTCCTTGATGCCGTCGACGAATCCCGCCAGACGACCGAGTCTCGGGGTGTAGTAGGTTTTTCCTCCGGTCTTGAGCCCGATCATTCCGTTGATGAGGGCGAGTTTTCCTTCGACCTTCACGGTCTGACCCTGAGCCTGATTCCAGCCCTGCGGCCCCCAAGGCGCGGTCTGCGCCGCGAGAACTCCGCCCGCGGTCAACGCCACGACGAGAACGATAATCGCTTTCTTCATACTGTATCTCCTTGCTTCTTCGACCCCCCGCGATTTCCGATCGCGGTAGGTGGTTTTTCTCCCCAACTTATTACAGCAAAGAACGTGCCAAGATAGTATTCCGACGAGGAGCGCAGTCAGGAAAAGGATGCCGATGATGTAAATATATGTATATTAACGAATTGAATTAATGTATCGAGCTTTTTTCATCGCAATCCCGAGACTGCTCAGACATACCGCCCCATTCCGCGGAGGAAATCAGTTGGGAACAAACTGCCCATCTATAGGGGTCGGGGAAAAATATTCCCAGCCCGAAGGTCCGAGAGACTATTCGAAAGGGAATACTTGCCTTCGATCCCGATTCCGAGTACATATCATGATGACCGCCTGATCCTATGGGAGGAAAAACCATGAAAACGACGGCGAACGGCCATTCCTTGCATTTCGAACTCTCCGGGAAACGAGGCGGACCCGTCCTCGCGTTCAGCCATTCGCTCGCGTCCTCGATCGTCATGTGGGAACCGCAGGCCGAGCGCTTCGGAAAGGACTTCGCCGTCCTCCGATACGACATCCGGGGCCACGGCGACAGCGAGGCGACGCCTGCGCCTTATTCGCTCGATCAGCTCGCCTCGGATTTCATCGGACTTCTCGACGCGCTCCGCGTGGAAAAGGTGCACTTCGTCGGACTTTCCCTGGGAGGGATGATCGGCCAGGCCTTGGGCATCTTTCATCCAGACCGCCTCGCAAGTCTCTGCCTCTGCGATACCTCGTGCCGAACAACGGCAGAGGGGGCAAGGATATGGGAGGACCGGATCGCATCGGTCCGCTCAAACGGACTAGGCCCGGAACTCGAGCCGACCATGAAACGCTGGTTTTCTGACGATTACTTGGCGAAGGGCTCTCCCCTTCTCGACAGAGTGCGGGATCAGTTCGTCCGGACACCTGTCGAGGGGTACATCGGCTGCGCGGAAGCCATACGGGGTCTGGACTATCAGGATCGCCTCTCATCGATCCGGTTGCCGGTCCAGGTCATGGTCGGCGAACGCGATCCGGGAACGCCGACAGCGGCGGCTCGGGCGATCCATGCCAGGATCGAAGGAGCCAAGCTCGTCGTCATACCGGAAGCCCTGCACCTTCCGAACGCGGAAAAGCCGGAGATTTTCAACGAGGCGCTCGCGGACTTCCTCGCGAATCGTTGACGAACCGAAGAAAGACCCGGCGACTTGGCCTCGCCGTCGCGCGGAATGAGTATATTATTCCTAGACATACGGAACGGAGGGACCTTGCGCCCCTCCCGGCGGTTACTCCGATAGAAAAAACCTATTTGGAGGCGACCTATGTTTTCGAAAATGCTCGTGGCGACGGATCTCACCGAGACATCCGACGCACTGCTCCGGGCTCTCGGCAGGCTCGAGAAGCTCGGGACCAAGGAAGCGGTTCTCGTCTACTGTTTCAGCGTCTTCGAAGCGGAGGCTCTGGCGGATCGATTCCTCGAGCTCGCCGAGCCCGCATTGAACAGGCAGAAGGCGCTGCTCGATGCGATGGGATTCTCCACGACGGCGAAATTGACCATAGGCCCGCCGCAGGCGGAGATCAAGAGGCAGGCGGACGAGGCGTCCTGCTCGTTCATCGTCGTAGGCGCGCATGGGCGTTCGCTGGTCGGAGAGAACGTGCTCGGGGGCGTCACGAGCGGGGTGGTCCACTCCGCGACGAAACCGGTCCTGGTGCTTAGACCGAACGATCGGGATTTTCTCGGAAACATCCTCTTTCCCACGGATTTCTCACAGAACGCCGAATATGCCTACACCTTCGTGAAAAAGCTCGCCGAGTACAAGGCCGAACGGATCACCCTGCTCCACGTCCAGGACGAAGCGAAGCTCGGAACCCATCTCAAGCACAAGCTCGAGGAATTCAACGCCTTGGATTCCGAACGCCTTGACCGCATGAAGGATGAGCTCATCCGGCTCGGAGCCGGCGAGGTTTTCGCGGAGGTCGCGTTCGGATCCCCGAAAGGCGAGATCGTGGAAAGGATCAACGAAAGCAACGTCTCCCTCACGGTCATCGGGAGCCAGGGCAGAGGCTATGCGGGCGAAGTGTTTCTCGGCAGCGTGAGCCACGCGGTGGCCCGGAAGGCGAAGACCTCGCTCCTTCTCATTCCCGCTTCGCTCTGAAAAAAAAAACGGCCCCTCCCGGGGGAGGGGCCGCGCATCGTCGCGGATAACGACTCATTCCCATACGAAGCGGGAGAATTTGATCCGAGAATCCTTCGAGATCTCCTCGGACGAACCGTCGTAGGACTTGACGTCCTTGTATCCGAGCACTTCATGGAGAACGTACCACCAGCCGGTGGCGAGGACGCCGGTGTCGCAGTAGGTGATGATTTCCGCGTTCTTGTTCTTGTACCTGCCGGCCGCCATCGCCTCGAGCTCGGCCTTGTCGCGGGCGAGGTTCTCGGCGTTCACGATCCAGATCGTCGGAAGATTGCCGGCCCCGGGGACGTGTCCGAACTGGCTCACCATGCCCTGCTTGTTGACGCCGAAATAGACGTCGGGAGATCTCGCGTCGAGAATGGCGCCCTTTCCGATCTTGCCGATGAGGTAATCCTTGGAGGCGAAGTAATCCTTCCTGGCCTTTACGGTGAAGCCGGTGCTCTTGGGGCGCACTGAGTCGGTGGATACAGGTTTCCCGTCCTTCACCCATTTTTCGTATGCGCCGTCGAGGATGGTCACGTTCTCGACGCCGGCGTAGAGCAGCGTCCAGGCGATCCTGGTGATCCAGGTGAATTCAGCGAAGGTCTTGCCTACCAGGACAACGTGCGAATCGGCCTTGATGCCGGCGCCGGATACCAGATCCGCGAGATCGTCGTCGGCGGGAAGCTCGTTGCGGAGCCCTCCCTTGGTGGCGAGCCAGCTCGACTGCACCACGTTCACCGCGCCCGGGATGTGTCCTTCCCGGTATTCTTCGACCTTGCGGATGTCGACGACTACGACCTGAGGATTCTTCAGGTTCTTCTCGAGCCACGCGGTCGAAACGAAGGGATCGATCGATCGCGCGAAGCTCAGGGCGGGGAGAGCGATCAAGGCGATCAACGCCAAAAGAAGGCTCTTATTCGTCCTCATATTCATTTCTCCTCTATAACGAAGATCGGCGGCCCTTACCATTTGTGTATGAGACCCTTGTTCGCTTCGGAACCGCCTTTTATCATGGCTTCCTCTTTGAGGAAGTACTCATGCTGGTCGTGACATACCTCGCATTCCCTCGTACGGTCCGTTCTCTTGCGCGTGTTGTGGGGAACCGTATCCCAATAGTTGGGCATCGCGTCGAACTTCTCCTGCTTGATTCCGGCCGAAGCGAACGTGTCGCGAACGGTCGGTACGAGCCTGAGCGTAGTCACCTGATCGGGTTTTCTCGGATTTTTTCCGAGGATGATGGTCGGCGTGGCCGTCGCTCCCTTGCCGAGATGGCATTCGGAGCAGTTGCGATACGGAGCCGACGAATGGCAGGCCGAACAGCCGACCGAATCACCGTGCTCGCCGTGCGTTCCCGCGGCCCGTTCGGATTTTTCCTCGCCCGGAACGTGGCATTTGACGCATTCGGGCCTTCCGGCTACATCTCTACGGCTCGTATACGCCTTACCGTCTCCGTGAAGTTCCGTTTTCGTATGGCAGTCCATGCACATCATGCCTTTCTGGTAATGAACATCCGCCGTACCGCCGTACTCACCGGTGAACTCCGGGTAGACTCTCCCGCCGTGACAGAGAGCGCAGGTCTTTCCTTCGTCCTTCCTGACGAATTTATGCCCGTCGATGAGACCGAGATTCACTCCGGAAATCACGGGACTCTTCACATGACAATCTCCGCAGGACGCATGACAGCTCCTACAGGATTGCTCGAAGACCTTCGTCTCGAAGATCTTCTTTTCACTTTCGGAAAAACGCTTGGACACGCCGTGCTTGAAACCGGCGGTCGAATAATGAAGGGAAAGCTTGTAGGTCTTCGCGGTTTCGCCGTGGCAGGTTCCGCACACTTCGGGATCGTCCGAAGGGCGTTTTACCATTCCCGTGTGCGATGAAGCCTTGTCCTTTCCCGCAGGGTTTCCTCTATGACAGACCGCACACCCTTGGGAAAAATGAGGATCGGATTTGAGAAAGTCCTTGTTCACCACGAAACCTTGAAAGAGCTGATCCGCCCGAACCGGGGGAGGAGCTCCCGCTCACCCTTCCCCTTCGGACTCGCCCATGACAGGCGGTACGAAGAGCCCCTTCATGACGGTCGCGTCCGTATGGCAGCGGACGCAGCTCGAATCCACGGCGAAAAGCGAGGCCGACAGGAAGAATGCGGCCGCGGAAACGACGCTCAGGAATTTTCCTTTTACCATCGTAAAACCCCTTTCTCTGACATATTTAATCATAATTCAAAAAAGGAAAAATGTAAACGTCTCCCGCCGAAGGCGCGGTTTTGAAGCCTGCCCCTTCGGGACGAATATGAAAGCCCCGCCGGTCCCGACGGACCACCGTCTGAGACAGTGGGTATCATTTGCCGTGAACGGCAGATCCGCGATCAAGAACTCGCCGTGCCGTCACGGCACTCTCCGACTTCCCGTGCTCGCTTGACAGTGAAATTTCCATCCTTTAAGATCGAAGCGAAACCTGAATCCGGAGTATTATAGTTGACTATCATAGAGCGTCTACGATCCGTAAAACTAGCGGTCGGCCTTCTGCTCTACCTCACCGTGGGCGGAGTTCTGGCGACTCTCATCCCCCAAGGTCTGGACCAGTCCTATTATCAAGGCCACTATCCCAAGCTCTTGGCGGAATTCATCCTCCAAACCCGCTTCGATCGTTTCTTCACGTCCCTCCTCTTCCTCTTTCCCTCCCTGCTTTTCATCCTGAATCTGGCGGCCTGTTCGGTCCATCGATTCGTACGGGAACTGAAGAAGGTCCGCGGCCCGAAACGATTCGGCCCCGACATACTCCACTTCGGACTCATCCTACTTTCGGTCGGAGCCGTCGTTTCCTTCTCGTCGAGGCAGGAGGGCTTCGTCGAGCTTTCCGTGGGCGACAAGATCGAGATCCCGGGGGGCTTTCTCCTCAGTCTCGTCGACTTTCAGTACCTTACCTATGCCGACGGGAGGCCGAAAGACTGGATCTCAACGGTAAAGGTCACGAAAGGAAACGAAACGGTACGCGAGCGTTTCGACATCCGGGTGAACCATCCTCTTTCCGTCGGAAGCGTCACGCTGTACCAGGTTTCCCACGGGAGCCAGCTTCAGCTCGTGCTCGAGGAGCGGAGTGGCAAGACCCTCACCCTCACCCAGGGAGAACGGATCACCAGGGGAGATGCGGCACTCTTCTTCATGGCGCCAGACGACAAGACGGGCGAGGGGGCGAATAGAAAGGCGATCATCCATCGAGTGACGCCGGCCGGAAGTTCCGTGATACGAGCCGGCGTCGGTGACAAGGTAGGAGACCTCGCGGTGAAAAGCATCCAGCAGACGGACATCACGGGCATAGAGGCCGTTTCGGACCCCGGGTTGCTGCCGGTGTTCGCGGCCTTCATCATCATCACGATCGGACTCGCCCTCACGTTCTTTCAAAAGATAGGAGACCGTCCGAAATGACCACGCTCGCATTCATCCTTCTCGTCCTTGCGGCCGGAAGCCAGACAGCATTTTTATTCAGGAAAGGAAAAAAAGAAGATCCGTTTCCGGCATATCTCGCGCTCGGCGCGGCTCTCCTTCTCTTCGGCGTCATCGCATGGAGGAGCTTCGAGATGAGTTTCGTAGCCTTGACGAACACCTTCGAATCGCTCGTGTTCTACTCGGGAGTCGTGGCCGTCCTCGTATTCGTGTATCGCAAACAGAAAAGACTGCCTTTCAACCCCTTCGTCCAATTCGGCGCACTGATGGCTTCGATCGTATTCCTCGCTCTCGCATCGTCTCCGCTCGCCCCGAAGGCGGTCCTGCCCCCCATCCCCGCGCTCAAATCATACTGGCTCGTGCTCCATGTGGCCTTTTCCTTCATCGGAGAGGCGTTCTTCGTCGTGTCCTTCGTCGCATCCCTGGCGTTTCTCGCATCGAGAAGCGAGGAGCGGAAGCTCGCCTTCGACAGGATCACCTACACCGCCATTGCAGTCGGATACCCCGTCTTCACGGCCGGAGCGCTGATCTTCGGCGCGGTTTGGGCCGAACGGGCCTGGGGCCGATACTGGAGTTGGGACCCGAAGGAAACCTGGGCCCTCGTAACTTGGCTCGTCTATACAGCTTATCTCCACATACGGCTCATCAGAAAACGGGAAGACCGGCTCCCCTCGCTTCTTTCGGTAGTAGGATTCCTCTCTACTCTTTTCACGTTCTTCGGGGTAAACTTTCTCCTGAAAGGCCTGCACAGTTACGGCTGAAGCGGAAAGGAGAAGGCGCACATGAAGAATAAACTCCGAAGCATCTACGAGAAGATCCTCGCGGACATCGAAACCCTACCATCCCACTCCGATGAAGAAATCGCCGCTGCCGCACGACACCTCTCGATGATGGCTTACCAGTGCCCGGTGGATTTCACCTTGAAGGATTTCCTCTTCTCCACGAAAAGCGACCTCGAAGATGAGCTCGCCCGTATCGCAAACCTGTCGCCGGAAGAGCTCAGGCGCAAACCGTCACAGGTCGAGGAATGGCCGGATATGCCTACTGAGGATGACGTCGAGCGCAACAGGATCCGAAGGATGGAATTCCTCTTCAGGGAATTCAGAGACCTCACGCGATTGCGTTCGAACGATCCTAAGGCGTGGGACAAGATCAACGAACTTTACTATGACGACTGAGGAGCCGGCAGCGTGTCAACGGCCGGGGACGTCGTCCGAATCTATATCTCCACCACCTACGACGACATGCATTCGGAACGGGACGTTCTGGCACGAGAAGTCTTCCCCAGACTCCGGGAAAGGTTCGGGCCTCGCGGAATCCATGTGGTAGGAGTTGATCTTCGATGGGGCGTCGAAGGCGAGAGGGACGAGGACCTGGGAATCATACTCGACGAGATTGAACGGAGTAGACCCTTCTTCGTCGGCATCCTCGGCGAGCGATACGGCCGAGCGGCCTCCGTCCCCGACGGGATCTCCCCCTATGGGATTCCCGACGCTTCCGGCCTCGACAGACCCATTGAAGCCGGCAACGGGCTTTCCCTAACCGCCATGGAAATCCTCCATGGAGTTCTCGAGCATCCGGAGACGAAGGAGACCTCGTTCTTCTATTTGCGGGATCCCGGATTTTCTGTTCACGTGCCTGAGTACAAGCGTCGAGAATTCGTACACGAATCCGAGGAAGCCGTCCGAAAACTCGCGGAAATCAAGGATCGCATCCGCGGACTGTATGCAGACATTCCCGCCAACCTCTTCGAAGCATATCCCTGTTCCTTCGCGGGGCTCGAGATCGACTGGCACAAGCATCGCCAGCACCTCGCGAATCGACTCGCACCGAAGGATTTCGCCATCATAGCCGGCGATGCAGAAACGGGAAATCCCGTTTCCGAGAAAAACCTCCTCAGACTATGCGACGAGGCTCTTTCCGTATTCGCAAAGCACTCGGTCGTGCGCCTCTCGAATCTCGACGAATTCTCGGAAAGGATCTATCGGGACCTTCAAAACGCTATCGAGGACAAATTCCTGCCGTATCGGAAACATTACCTCCGTCCCCAAGTGGAGCTTTATAGGAAAGCGGAACACATCCTCCGTCCCCAAAAGATCACCAATTGCATGGAACGGCTCGAAGAGGAGAACGGGAAAGAAACCGTTAAGGCGACCTTATCGCTTATCGCATGTTCCGAAGAAGGACTCTATGAAGACGAGTTATCGGTACTCACGGCAAGCATCGCGATGCCGTTGCCACCGATGAAATGGGCAAGGATGTATCGTAGGATGGCAGACTATCTCAGGGACGGAGGAAGAGAGGGAATTATCGAGTTTATTAACCCCGACTTCAAGGATGAGGTATTCAAACGCTATATTCCTGACAAGAAAACTGAAAGGAAAATCTATTCGGCAATAGCGAAATATGCATTCGTGCAATATTTGACTATATCGTCGACAGATGAAATCCCGAGGGACGGAGGAAAGAAAACCAACACATTAAGGACTGTGGAAAAGCCTCTCATCGGTCCAGTACGGCATGCAGGCATCTACTGTCTTCGGGCGGCGAACAAGGACAGGACCTTCGATCTTATCGCATCGCTCCTTTCCCTAACAAAAGATCAATTCGAAAAATACAAGGTAATTTTCGACCTTATGACCGAAATGATGTCATCCTCCGTCCCCGAAAAAGATCTTTTATTCTTCCCAATACTCGAAGCAGTTCTCGATGTATTCATCGAGACGAGGAAAGACAGGGCGGAACTCGTAAGACTATCGGAATTCCTTTACGGTTCAGCAAATGATTCGGTAAAAAAAGGTAGGAATGTATGGGGAAAAGCATTTGCGACAATAGCACTCAAGACAATCGATGCTGCATCACTAGTTAAAGCAAAAAAATCCTACCGGATCAATTCAATCATGCTAAGGTCGTTAAGGGATAGGATTCTCGAAATATCAGGAAAATAGGCAGGTAGTCCATGATTTATTAGTAATCGGCCAGGAGCAAGCTGTCACATATTAAAGGCTCCATGAGATGAAGATACAACTCCGGTTCTTCTATTATCCTATAATCTCGATTACGAATAAAACAAACGCCATTATATCGATAAGCCAATGGGGAATGGACAAGTCCGGCCCTCACGGGATTCTCGGTGATGTAGCGAAATGTATGTAAAAAATCTCGAAATTCAGAGACGATTTTACTTTTGAATCTATCGTACCAGACATGCCCGCTTAAGGCATTAGTCCTGTTAAATCGAATTGCGAATGTCGATAGAATCCACTGCATGATCCGCGACAAGTTCTCATTTCCACCCGGTTTTATCATGAAGTGGATATGATTTCCCATGATGCAAAAGTTGATGAGCTTGAAATCAAATCTCTTTTTTGCGCGACTCAGCACGGAAAGAAACATTTCCTTCATTTCAGGAGAATGAAGAATAAATTCCTTTCGATTAGCCCGTGCGACAACGTGATAAATACCGTCTTTCACAAGCATCCTTGGCTTTCTCATGCTCTATTGCACGAAATGAAAATACACCATGCTTTTATTATTTCCTCCGTCCCCCGGATTATTCACGCTTTACCTTGCGATCCTCCTCCTCTTTATTGTACGATAAGGGACCGTGAAACACCTGCCAATAGTCGGGGACGGAGGAAAGGCGGTCTTTGAATCGAACCACCTTCTTTCATTCATCCTCGAAGGAGTCAACGTACGAGGCGCTCTGTTAAGGGGTACTCGCATGATCGCCGAGATGCGTGCGAATCACAGGCTTGGACCCTTGGAAACACTCGTTCTCGGACATGCATATATCGCCGCAGGGCTCCTAACCTTGGGAATGAAAGGAAAGGATCGACTCAACCTGAGAATCGAGACAACGGGTCCGTTTCAAGGTTTTTCTGTCGACTCGAACGCGGCGGGCGATGTGCGGGGCTTTCTACTCAAAAATCCCATCGATCTGGAATTAGACAGACTCGATGACCTGAGTCTCGCTTCGCTTTGGGGCAAAGGACATCTCGTCCTGACACGCTATTCCGAAGGTGCAGCGAGTCCTTTCGTCGGAAGGGTTCAACTTGAAGAAGGAAGTCTCGCCCTGAATCTTGCGCGCTATTTCCTCAGATCCGAACAAATACCTTCCGCCTTTGCATTGAGTACGCACTTCGATCGGCTCGGGAATCTCCTCGGGGCGGGAGGATTATATCTGCAGGCCCTTCCCGGCGCGGATGCACATACCATCACGGAACTGGAGGCCCGAATTGAATCCCTTCCCTCCTTGGGGACGGAGGTCGCGAATGGTGGGTCTTCCTCAGAATACATCGAAGCCAATTTCGGCATGTTTTTCCCGAAATTCCTCGAGTCGCGGCGGGTGGAGTTCTTCTGCCCCTGCAGTGCCGAGCGTTTCGCCGGTTTCATGGGCGCGCTGCCGATCGAGGAACTCCGCGACATGGCGGAAAACGGGCCCTTCCCCGTGAGAACCGTTTGTCACAACTGCAATTCCGATTACGAGTTCAGCCGTGACGAAATCCAGGCCCTGCTTTCAAGGCGGGAAACCGACTGAAGAGCGGCTCATGAACGAAAAAAAACGAAGCTCGACCGACAGGATCGGGACCGAAAACATCGGAAAACTACTCGTATCCTTCTCCGTCCCCGCCATCATCGGAATGCTGGTGAACGCACTATATAACATCGTCGACCGCATCTACGTCGGCCAGGGTATCGGGGCCCTCGGAATCGCCGGCATATCAGTCACGATGCCGGTAACCATGGTGCTCATGGCTTCCTCCATGATCGTCGGAATCGGGGCGAACGCGCTCTTCGCCATCCGACTGGGCGAGGGAAAAGAGCATGAGGTCGAGAAAATCATGGGACACGCATTCGCCCTTCTCTTCGCCCTGCCGTTCATCGTGGTGGTATTCAGTCTGGTTTTCATGGATAGGATTCTCGTTCTCCTCGGAGCAAGCCGAGCTGTCCTCCCCTATGCCGAGGTCTATCTCAGAATTATCCTCTACGGAGGAGTCTTCGCGGCGATGAGTCCGGGAATAAACCATTTCATACGCTCGGACGGCCATCCGCGCACCTCGATGTTCACTCAGCTTCTCGGCGCGGGACTCAACATCATACTCGATCCCATCTTCATCTTCGTTCTCGGCTGGGGAATCGCGGGTGCCGCCTGGGCGACGATCATTTCCCAATTCGTCTCCTTCGTCTGGGTCATGTTCTACTTCAACTCCAGGTGGACGCATCTCAGGTTCCGGGTCGTGAACATGAGGTTGGAAATCCGTCTCGTCCTTTCGATCATGGCGATCGGTTTCGCGCCTTTCGCCATGCAAATGGCGATGAGCCTCCTCAACGCCATACTGAACCGCACGCTCCTCGCCTATGGAGGCGACGTGGCGGTTTCCGCGATGGGAATCATCTACAGCATCCTCATCGTCATCATGATGCCGCTCATGGGACTCAATCAGGGAGCGCAGCCGATCATCGGCTACAACTACGGGGCCCGCCGGTACGATCGCGTGAAAAAAGCCTTCAAATATGCGGTGCTCTCGGCGACGGTCTTCATCACCGCGGGATTTGTATTTATCCAGCTCTTTCCCGCGTTCTTCATATCGGTTTTCAGCAAGAACGACAGCGCCCTTCTCGAACTCGGCTCGCGTGCCCTTCGTATCTGCACCTTGATGTTTCCCCTCGTGGGTTTCCATATCATGTCTTCCAATTTCTTCCAGGCGATCGGAAAGCCGAAGGAAGGAATCGTCCTGAGCCTCTCGAGGCAGATACTCTTTCTCGTCCCGCTCATTCTGGTCCTTCCGAGATTCTTCGGCCTCTACGGAGTCTATTTCGCGATGCCTCTCGCGGACTCGGCCTCCTGCACTCTTTCAGGCGTCCTCGTCTACAGGGAGATGAAAAAACTGCGTGTTGAAGAAACCATCGTTCCTTCGTCGGCCCCCGAGGGTGTATAATTTACCCATGAAGGAGGTTGGGGGCATGGGAACTTCGATCTATTTTTACAGCGGGACCGGCAACTCCCTCTGGGCCGCCCGCAAGCTTGCCGAAGGGCTCGAGGACGCCCGGGTCCACTCCATAGCCGGCTTCCGAAAAACGAAGGAACCTCCCGCCGCGTCGGAAACGCTGGGGCTCGTCTTTCCCGTCTACATCTGGGGAGTCCCCGGACCTGTCGTCGATTTCCTCGACGACCTGATCGCCGTGAAACCGTCGTATTTCTTCGCCGTTGCGGTGAACGGCGGCCAGGTCGCCGGAACGCTCGTCGAACTCGAAAAGCTTCTGCTCGCACGGGGGATGCTTCTCTCCGCCGGCTTCGGCCTGGTGATGCCTTCGAACTACGTCGCCTGGGGAGGTCCGGGCCCCGAGGAAAAGCTGGCGAGGATCTACCGGGCGGCAGGAGAAAAAATCGATTCCATTCGCGGAATAGTCAAACGGCAGGAATCGATGCCCGTGGAGCGAGGTCCCTTCTGGCAGCGTTCGCTTCTGAGCCTCGCCCACAAGATGAGCTACGCCCACGTTCCGGGCATGGACAAGGCCTTCTTTTCCGACGAGAAGTGCGACGGCTGCGGGATCTGTGCGAAGGTGTGTCCTGCCGATAACGTCTCCATCGAGAACGGCCGGCCGGTCTGGCATCACGGCTGCGAGCAATGCTTCGCCTGCATCCAATGGTGTCCGCGCGCCGCGATCCAGGCGGGCAAGAAGACCTCCGGATACGAGCGATATCATCATCCCGAGGTGACGCTCAAGGACATGATAGCTTCGAGGATGCCGGCCGGCAATTAATCCCGGACGATCTTCTTTTTCAGGGTGTTCCGGTCGATGCCGAGGCGTTTCGCCGCACGAGACAGGTTTCCGCCCTCGCTTTCGACGACGCGCGCGACGATCCTGCGCTCGATGTCCCTCAGCGATCCCTCGACGTACGAGTCGTCAGAGCATGAGGGAGGACCGTTCAGGGACGATGTGATGAAACGTTCCACGTAATCGGCCGCGAAGAGCTTCCTGAGTATGACGAATTTCTCGGCGACGTTTTCGAGTTCGCGCACGTTTCCCGGCCACTCGTACGCGAGCAGGTCCTTCCGGAATTCGGAGGAGATTCCTCCGTCCCCCTCGAGGGAATTCCGCGACGCGAAGACGAATACGAAGTGTTCGAACAGCGGAATGATGTCGTCCCTGCGTTCCCTGAGAGGAGGTATTCTGATGTCGAGCACGTTGAGCCTGTAGAAGAGATCCTTTCTGATGCGGCCCCTGACCATCTCTCCTTCCAAGGGGACGTTCGAAGCCGTCACGACCCGGACCGAGATGGGTACAACCCTGTCGTCGCCGATTCTCATGATCTCCCGCTCCTGGAGCACGCGGAGAAGTTTTTTCTGCAGGTGCACGTTCATCTCGTTGATTTCGTCGAGAAAGATCGTCCCGTTGTGGGCAAGCTCGAAAAGCCCGATCTTCCCACCCCTGGAAGCACCGGTGAACGCGCCTTCGGTGTAGCCGAAGAGCTCGCTTTCCAGGAGATTCGGGGGAAGGGCCCCGCAGTTTATCGCCACGAAAGGCCCGTCCGCCGAAGGGCTTTCGTTGTGGATGCTCTGGGCGAGAAGCTCCTTGCCGGTTCCTGTCTCGCCGTAGATGACGATGTTGCTCGTCGTCCCCGCGTACTGCCTCGCGACGGCCAGGCATTTCCTCATGTTCTCCGAGACGGTGAGGAAATCCTCGAAACGATACTTGGCGAACAAGCCTTTTTCATGGAGCTGTCTGCGGACTTTCTTCTCGATGTTTTGGATCGTCCTGACTTCCTGCAGTACGGAGACTGCTCCTTCCGCCTTTCCGTTCACCACGATGGGCACGGTATTGAAGACTATCTTCCCGCCGGCGACGCCGAGGACCTGGCCGTAGGATTCCTTCTTCTCCCTGATGACCCTCGTGACGTCGAGTCCCGGGACGACCTTGTCGATCGCCTCCTCTATGGCGGTTCCGCCGGGTCGGTGCAGCAGCTCTTCCGCGGTCGGGTTGATCTGCGTCACCTTCCCTTCGGCGTCGACGGATATGATGCCTTCCTTCACGGTGTTGAGGATCACCTTGATCCTTCCCGCGTTCTCCCTCCTGAGGTTCAGGTTCGTCACGATCGCCGCAGCCTTGTTCAAGGCGTCCCTCACGGCGTCGACGCTCGATTCGATGAGGCGGAACGCGAGGCCGGACTTCTCCGCGGTGGTCGCCGACACCATGTCGCCGATCACGCAGTCCACGCCGAGGGCCTTGGCCTCCTCGATCCTGCCCGGAACTTCGACTTCCGATTGGACCGGAAGAATGCACGCGGGGATGTGCAGGGTTCCGCAGATTTTCTGCGCGGGGACCGTGAGGCTCTCGAATCCCACGACGGCGATTTTCCGGTTCTCCTCTGCGAAGGGGTGAAGGAGCGAGAGAAGATCGAAGAACGAAACGCCCACTTCTATGACCTGGGCTCCGAGGGTTTCACGGATGAGCTTCGCGGTCCCTCCTCGACTCACGAGGATAACGTCGTTCTTGATTTCGTTCCGTGCGATCTCCAGGCCCTGCCTCAGGTCCCCGATGCAGGTGCGGATCGGGACTCGGAATTCTCCTACGAGTCCGTCGGCGAGGTTTTTCAGCTTCGGATACGGAGCTATGAAGACGATCATAGTCTGCATGGAGATCATACATGATTCCCTTCGAAAATGAAAGGTTGTCTCCCGATCCGAATACACGTGAGCCGTCGAAACGGCCCGCTTCCCCGGGGAAGCGGGCCGGGGCGTCCCCGGTCAGTGCAGGAGCCGCACGAGAAACAGGGAAAACCCGGGAAAATTGCTGATGACGAGAAGCGCGGCTATTTCCGCTACGAGGAACGCGATGATGGGTTTCGTTATCTTCTCTATGGACAGGCCCGTCAGGCTGCAGGCGACGAACAGATTCACGGCCATGGGGGGAGTTATCATGCCGATGGAAGTGTTCACGACGATGAGGATGCCGAGCACGAGAGGATGAATGCCGAGCTGAACGGCGAGCGGGAAGATGATGGGCGTCACGAGCAGGATGATGGCCTGGGTCTCGAGGAAGGAGCCGAGGAAAAGAAGGATCACGTTGAGGAAGAGAAGGATGACCGTCGGATTCCGCGAGACGGAGAGCATGATGTTCGCCACCTTTTCCGGGACCTGGAGCGATGTGAGAAGCCAGGAGAAGGAGGATGACGTCGCGATCACCAGGAAGACGACGGCGGTGTTCACCGACGCCTTGAGGATGATGTTGTAGATGTCCTTGAGCTTGATCTCCCTGAAGACGAAGACTCCCACGATGAATGAGTACATGGTGGCAACCGCCGCGGCCTCCGTGGGCGTGAAGATGCCTCCGTAGATGCCGCCGAGGATGATGAGAGGCATGAAGAGAGCGAGGATCGCCTCCTTTCCCGTTTTCAGGATGCGGCCGATCGAGGTCGGCTCGCCCTTCGGGAGATTCATGCGATGGGCCTTCCACACGACTACGAGGATGAGGGACAGGGCTACGAGGAGTCCGGGCAGGATTCCGGCGATGAAGAGGTCGCCGATCGACGTGTTGGTCACGACGCCGTAGGTCACCATGGGAATGCTCGGCGGGATGATGACGCCCAGGGTTCCGCCTGCGGCCGCGACCGCCGCGGAAAAACCGAGGGGATATCCCGCCTGAACCATCGCGGGAATCATGATGGAGCCGATCGCCGCCACGGTCGCCGGGTTGGATCCGGAGAGCGCGGCGAAGAAAGCGCAGGCGAGCACGGTTATGATGCCGAGTCCTCCGCGGAACGAACCGATCATCGATTTCGCGAAATTCACGAGGCGCCGGGATATGCCCCCGGTTTCCATGAACCCCCCGGCGATCATGAAGAACGGGATGGCCATGAAGGGAAAGGAATCGAGGGCGGTGAACATTCTTTGGGCTATGAGAAGCGGAGGGGTCGGCATGGTCCCGAATGCGAGAGCCGCTATCCCGGCGAGTCCGAGGGAAACGCCGATGGGTACGTTGATGACCAGAAGGAGGACGAAGACTCCGAAGAGAATTGCTTCCATGTTCTCAGCCCTCCTTCCGTTCGGGTTCTTTCTCCGGATTCGCCCGCCTCTCGGCCTTTATCAGTCCCTGCACGCATCGGATCGTCATGAGGATCATTCCCACCGGAATCGCGGCGTAGGCAACCCAGATGGGGATTCGCAGAGCGGGCGAAACCTGTTCGGTCGCGATCTGCGAACTTATGATCTGATACGCGAAAAAAGCCACGAGAACGTTGAACAGGATGATTACGACCGCCCTGAGCAGATCGAAGTACGGCCTCGCCCCGTTCGGCAGCAGGGAGACGAAGGCCGCGACGCCGATGTGGGCGTTCCGCTTGATTCCGAGGCTCGCGCCCACGAAGCCGATCCACACCATGCAGTACCGGGCGAGCTCCTCAGCCCAGGTAATGGAGCTGTTCGAGAGATACCGCACGCAGGTCGCGGCGAATATCGTCAGGACCATCACGGGAACCAGGACGACCAGGATGTACTCTTCGATTCGATTGAGCCGTGACAACGTGATTTCCCCCTTTCGCAACGAGCGCGGGCCGGACGAAGCGCGGGCGGGAACCGCCCGCGCCCGACTCCGCGGTCAACCTTTGATCTTGTCGATCAGTTCTTTCCCGATTTCCGCCTCGAATTTCTTGTAGACTGCCTCCGTCGCCTTCTGGAAAACGGCCTTGTCAGGCGTCGTCACTTCCATGCCGGCTTTTTTGAGTTCGTCCACGATCTTCTTCTCGCTTTCGATGATGAAGTTGCGTTCGAAGTCGCGGGCTTCCTTCGCCCCGTCGAGGAGGGCCTTCTGCTGATCGGGCGTGAAGCCCTTGAACAGCTTCTCGTTGACCATGAGGACCGCCGGGGAATAGAAATGCCCCGTGAGGGCCAGATGCTTCTGCACTTCGTAGAACTTGCTGGTCTTGATGATGAGGAGCGGATTCTCCTGCCCGTCCATCGTCTTCTGCTGCAGAGCGGTGAACAGCTCGCCGAAGGGCATCGGAGAAGGATTGGCGCCGAGGGTACGGAAAGTCTCCAGATGGACGGGATTTTCCATGGTCCTGATCTTGAGTCCGGCGAGGTCCTTGGGGGTATTGATCGCCCTCTTCGAGTTCGTGATGTGGCGGAATCCGTTCTCGAAGAACACGAGCCCCTTGATCCCCTTCACGGTGAGGGAGTCGAGCATCTTCTGCCCCGTCTCACCGTCGAGGATCGGGAAGAATTTTCCGCGGTCCTGGACGATGAAGGGAAGATCGAAGACCATGAAGGACTTGGAGAAATTGGGAATGGGACCGGTGGAAGATAGGCACATCTCGATGGTGCCGAGGGAGATGCCCTCGATGAGGTCCCGTTCGTTGCCGAGCTTGGAGTTTCCGAACACCTGCACGTCCAGGGATCCGCCGGATTTCGCCTTCACGAGTTCGGCCAGCTTCGCAAGGCCGACGCCGTAGTGGGAGTCCTCGGTGAGCGTATGCCCGACGCGCAGGACGACCGCCTTGGGCGCTGCCGCTTTTTGCTCCGCGGCCTTGGCCTCCCCCGCGGCCGGCTTCTTTTCGCCTCCGCAGGAAAGGAGTCCGGCGATCAACGCGAACACCGTCAGAATAATGGTTGCCTTCTTCATCGCATCAAACCTCCTTGGAAATATGTACCGGGCTTATACCGCCCGGGATTCACCGTGTAAAACGCCGGTCCCTACGGATTCTCCGGCACGACCGGCAGCATGTCGGGCGCATGGGTGAGAACGGTCACCGCCGCTCCGCCGCCCTTTCGCCGCAATGCCTCGTCGAAGGCCGACTGGAGATCCGGGAACCACGCGAAGCCGAGCTTGTCGGCCGCCCCGCGATCGATGCCGTCCGAAACGATGAAGACCGTCTCGCGTTCCTTCACCTGCGCCCAGGCGATGGCGAGCGCCGCCGCCACATCGTCGCCGGCCTTTCCGGCTTCGACGAGGGCCCGGATCTCGGCCGAGGATTTCCGGGTGACGTCCAGCATCTCGCCGTGGGTTTTCGCGACTCCCTCGTAACATGGAGTCAGGAGCACGATGATGCCTCCCTTCTTCACGGCCAGGTCCGAGGGATAGAGGGTCTTGTGGGCCTGCCAGAACTCGATGTCGCAGGGATGCGAACCCGATACCACGATGTCCGCGGCCCTGGGTATCGCCGCTGAATAGACCTCGACGCAGCGCTTCACGCCCCGGCGGAAGGCGGCTTCCACGTCGCCGAAGAAGGCTTCGACGACCTCGCCGTGCCGGTTGAGGACCGTGTTCAGGATCGTCCCGAGCCCGATCTTCCGGGCGATGGCGTCGAGTTCGGCCCGGACCGGATTGTCGAGAACGCCGAGGTAGGACCGCGGGGCCCTCACCGAGAGAAGGTGGGTGTGCGCCGTCGTCACCTCTCCGGAGACGCCGGGCTGCACGATCTTGGCCCCGCCCGCGAAGCCGGGGATGTGATGGGGAACGATGCTCCCCACGCCGATCTTGAAGTCGGCCTCGCAGACTTCGCGGTTCACGAGGATCCTGGTCCCGTTCGGCGTGGAGCCGAGATCGACGAGGGCCGAAGGGTCCTTGTAGGGATGGTTCTTGATCTCGATGCGTCTCACCGTGTCGGGTCCGAACTTCGCGAGGATCTCCCCGTCGGTCATGAAGCGATGGGTGCCGAGGGCGATGATCAGCGTCACGGCACGGTCCGGGACGCCCGCGGCGTTGAGCTCGTCGAGCAGGACGGGCAGGATGAGGTCGGTCGGCGTCTGCCTCGTATTGTCGTCCGCGACGATCACGACCTTCTTCTTGCCGCGGGCGAGCTCTCCGAGGCCCGGAGAGCCCACGGGAGCCGCGAGGGCTCTCCGGATTTCGGCTCCGACGTCCCGGACCGGGGGTACGTCCTTCGGCGAAAAAACGCCGATCAGGTTCTTCGAAGGTATGCGTACGGACCGCGTTTCCTTTCCGTACGGCAGCTTGACCTCGGTCGATTCCACCTTGCCCTCCTTTCGATTCTCCGCTCGTCGAGCGTTTCCCTTGCCGCGTGCCGGCTCCCCGCTTCGGGGAGGGCCCGCGCCGGCTAGAGGCCGAATTTCCTCTTCGCCATTCTTATCGCGAGATCGATCGCGTCCACGAGGCTCTCCTCGTTCGCCCGCCCCTCCCCGGCCTTCCCGAAGGCGGTCCCGTGGTCCACCGAGGTGCGGATGACCGGCAGTCCGATCGTGCAGTTGATGCCGCTCACGGAGGTGTACTTGTTCGTGGCCGTGTCGAGCCTGAACCCGTTCAGCTTGAGCGGGATGTGGCCCTGGTCGTGGTACATCGCGACGACGATATCGTACTGGCCGGCCAAGGCCTTCACGAAGACCGTGTCCGGGGGCACCGGCCCGTCGACGGTCATGCCGAGTCTCCTCGCCTCCTCGATCGCGGGTATGATCTCCTTCGCCTCCTCGTCGCCGAACAGCCCGTTCTCCGAGGCGTGGGCGTTGAGCCCCGCCACCGCGATCCTCGGCGAGAGGATGTCGACGGCTTTCATGGCCTCGTCCGCGAGGCGGATGACGTTGAGCACCCTTTCCTTCCGGATGAGGTCGCAGGCCTGCCTCATGGACACGTGGGTCGTGGCGTGGATGACCCTGAGCCCCTTGTTCGCGAGCATCATGGCGAAATTCTTCGTGCCGGTCAGGTCGGCGAAGATCTCGGTGTGTCCGGAATAATGGTAGCCGGCCATGAACAGGGCCTCCTTGTTGATGGGCCCGGTCACGACCGCATGTATCTCCTTCCCGAGCGCGAGCTCGATTCCGGTTTTCACGTAGGCGAAGGCGGCCTTCCCCGCGAGGGCGCTCACTTTCTTGTATTCCCAGCTTCTCGGCGGGAGAAGCCCGCAATCGATGAAATCCACGAAACCGAATTCCCCCTTCGCCTCCGAAGCCCGGCCTATCCTGTTGAGCCGTAGGGGACTCTTCGTGAACTCCGCCGCATCCTTGAGGGGCTCGCTGTCGCCGATGACGAGGGGCGTGCAGGTTTCGTAGAGTCTTTCGTGGGCGAGAGCCTTTACGGCTATTTCCGGTCCTATTCCGGCCGGATCGCCCATCGTTATTCCGATTATGGGTTTCATGTGGTACGATGGCTCCTTTGTTCTTTTCTCGATGAAGCGGACCCTCCGGATCCTTCCGTGAGGTACCGCAGGACGTCCGGCATCGCGTCCTCGTCTCCGAAGCCGCCGGACTTTGAAACGATGTAGATCGGATCTTCGGCGTAGGGGCTCGCGAACCTCCCCAGCGGAATCCCGGGCGAAACCTCGTCGAGCAGCTCGATCCCCTTGATTTCGAGAGCCTCCGCGATCCCGGCCGCGGTGTTGCCCCCGGTCACGAACAGGGCCCTGACGCGCCGCTCGGTGAGGAGTTCGCGGACGAGCCCGCCGAGGAACGAGGCGACCCGTTCCCCGAGTTCCTTTTCATGGCAGCCTCGGGACCGGGCGAAGGCCAGGTCGCCCCGGATGTCTTCCGCCGACTCGAAGGTCCTGATCAGCACCGGGAGGGAAGCGGAGGCGCGCTTAGCCTCCTCGATCAGCCTGGAGAATTCCCTCCCGGGGTTCCCGAGCAGGTCGGGGATCGAAAGTCTCACCGGAACGGCGTCCGAGGATGAAAGCAGCCGTTCCGTCTGCATCCTGCTCGTCTCGGTCACGCTGCCCACGACGAACAGGATCCTTCCGGCCTCGACGGAAACCGGCGGACCCGGAGGAAGTTCCGATTTCGATTCCGCGGTCAGGGCCTCGGCCAGGCCCGAGGCTCCGGCGAAGAGGACGGCAGGGTCGTCCTTCATCGAGGCCGCCGCCCTGAGGTCTTCGATCGTCTCGGCGTCGCACACGACGATCCGGGCGCCGGCCTCCGCGAGGGAGGAGAAGCGGGTGCGGAACGCCGGCCCGCCGCTCCGCACGACGCCGAGATCGATCGACGCGACCTTTCCCGGGAACCGTCTCTCGAACAACTCGGGGACCGAGGAGTTCCGCACCGGGTTGAAGGGATCCCGGCCGGTATTCGAATCGCTGATGGGAACGCCGCGGACGAGGCACCTGCCGCCTACCACGGTCCTGCCGTTCCTCGGAGCCGCGGGCGCCACGAGCGCGCAACGGTAGTCCGAGGAGTCCAGCACGGCCTGTATCTCCGCCGCCACGTTGCCCCGGATCGTGGAATCGATCTTCTTGAAGATCCTTCCGTCACGCCCGGCGGGGCATTTCAGGACGATGTCCCTGACGGTCGCGTAGCTCGTCTCCTCGTCCAGGAAGCGCGAATCGGAGTTCACGACGAACACGTCGCAGGGGCCGAAATCCGAACCCGAGGACCAGCCTTGCAGGGCGAGGAATACGGACGCGCCCGTTTTCCTGAACTGGATGGCGGCGTCACCGGCGCCGGTGAAGTCGTCCGCTATGATGCACAGCCTATGGGTCATGGTGAATAAAAAGCAAGCGGCATGCCAGGTTCAGGACATACGCGGAATATTATTATCTCCTTGCAGGCGTTACGGTTACTGCATGAAATCGTTCCGATATCGGTGGAACGAGGATGCTTCGCGCCGTCCCGCGAGAAAATTCCGCGGCATTTCTCACCACCTGCGGTGAAATTCTCAGCAGAGGAATCGTTCGTTTACCGGCACAGGTTCCTCGGGATTCGCCTCGGGCTCGCGGAGCCGGAGCTGCCACCACCCGACGTCGCGCCACGCTCCGAGCTTGTACCCCGCGTTCTTGCAGACCCCGACGAACTCGAAGCCGAAGGACTCGTGAAGCGCGACGCTCCGCTCGTTCGGCAGAGTGACGACTCCGAAGGCGTTGTAGTATCCGAGCGCCCTCACCGCCTCGATGAGGCGGGAATAGAGGGCCTTGCCCACGCCCCTGCCGAGGTGCCGTCGGCCCACGTACACGGCGAAATCCACGCTGAAGCGATAGGCCGCACGCTCCTTGTGCCTCGAAGCGTAGGCGTAACCGAGTATCCTTCCTTCGTCCTCGCCGACGTACCAGGGGTAGACCGAAGCGACGGACCGGATGCGGCCCGCGAATTCCTCCGTGCCGGGGGGGACCGTTTCGAAGGAGATCGAGGTCTCCTCCACGTACGGAGCGTAGATGAGGGCGAGGGCCTCGGCGTCCGCCGGGGCGACGAATCGAATGTCCATGAAGGAAGCATACCTCCTCGCCGGACCCGAGGCAAGAAGACCGAGAACGCTCTCGGAGCGGACGAATGGCGCGGCCGGTGAAACCCTGCTATGATGGAATGCATGGAAAAATGGATCGAAACGCTTCCGAAGATCGAACTCCACCTTCATATCGAGGGGGCTATCCCGATCGCGACGTTCCGCGAACTCGTGAAGAAATACAGCCCGCGAGGAAGGGCGCCGTCCGTCGAAGAACTCGAAAAGCGGTTCGTCTTCCGGGACTTCGCGCATTTCATCGAAACGTGGATGTGGCACTGCGAATACATCAACGAGTACGACGACTTCACCCTGATCGCGGAGGGCGTCGCCGGCTACCTCGCGGAGCAGAACGTCCTCTACGCCGAGGCCTTCTTTTCGGCTCCGGATTTCCACGGCAAGAGGCTCTCCACCCAGAGGATCGCCGAGGCGATCAGGAAGGGCTTGGACAGAAAAACCGGCGCCGAGGTGAGGCTCGTCGGAGACGTGGTGCGCCATTTGGGGCCCGAGAAGGCCCTCAGGACCGTTTCGGAACTCCTCGAAGTCAAGGAGTTCGGTGTCGTCGGCATAGGCCTCGGCGGAATGGAAAAGGGCTTTCCTCCGAGGCTCTTCAAGGACGTTTTCGAAAAAGCGAGAAAGGCCGGCTTCCATACGACCGCCCACGCCGGGGAGGCGGACGGCGAGGAAAGCGTCCGCGGAGCGGTGAACGAGCTCCTGGCGGAGCGGATCGGCCACGGGACCCATATAACGGATCCGAGACTCCTCGACCTCATCGGCGAGCGGAGGATCGGCATAGAGATGTGCCCGCTCTCCAACGTCCGCACGAAGTCGGTCGCGGCCTACCGGGAACACCCGATCCGCCGCTTCTTCGACCGCGGGCTCCTCGTGAGCGTGAACACCGACGACCCCGCCATGTTCGGGAATCCCTTCTGTCGGGAAATCGAGGCCCTCGTCGACGAATTCGGATTCACCGAGGAGGAAGTCGTCCGGCTCATGGAGAACGCGGCGGAGAGCTCATGGATGCCGCGGGAGAAAAAGGACGGGTTCAAGAGCCTCCTCCGGGCGGGACGCCGATCCGGGTCTGTGAACGCCGCTTCCGAAAAAACGATCGATGCTCTATAATGAGCCGGGGTTTGCCGATCGCTTCAAGAATAAATACACATGATCCCCGATCTCGAAGGAACTGTCATGGCAGAGGGAAAAATCCTCCTGGTGGAAGACGAAACGATAATCGCATTGGACGAGGCGGAATCCCTGAAGGCCTACGGCTTTCAGGTCGCCATCGCGTCGAGCGGGGAGACGGCCGTTTCCCTCATGAAGACCTCAACGGACATCGACCTCGTCCTCATGGACCTGGATCTCGGATCCGGCATTGACGGCACGGAAACGGCGCGCCGGATACTCGAGGACCGCGACGTTCCCATCATCTTCCTCTCCAACCATACCGAGCCCGAGATCGTCGAAAAGACCGAGAAGATCACCTCCTACGGCTACGCCGTCAAGAATTCCGGAATCGCCGCCCTCATCGCCTCGATCAAGATGGCCTTTCGCCTCTTCGAGGCGAACCGAAAGGTGAAGATGCAGGAAGAGTCCCTGAGGGAGAGCCAGGAGATCTTCGATCTGTTCCTGGAACACAGCCCCATCTACGTATTCTTCAAGGACGAGCGGATCCGGTCGATCCGATTGAGCAGAAACTACGAGGCGATGCTCGGAAGGCCGATCGGGGAGCTGCTCGGGAAGACGATGGACGACCTCTTTCCCTCCGATCTCGCCAAATCCATGATACAGGACGATCTCGGAATTCTCAGGGAAGGCAAGCCCATCAAGGTCGTCGAGGAACTTGCGGGCAGGACCTACGAGACGATCAAATTCCCCATCCGTCACGCGGACAAGGCCTCGTATTTGGCGGGATTCACCATCGACGTCACCGAAGCCAAGGCAACGCAGCTCCGCCTGGCGAAGGCGCTTGAAGAAAAAACCGTGCTCCTCAAGGAACTGCAGCATAGGGTCAAGAACAGCATGACCACGATCCAAAGCCTCATCCATCTCGAACGGGACCGGACTTCGTCGGGAGAAACCGCGGCAGTCCTGGAAAACCTCATGGGCAGGGTGAGCACCATGACCAAGCTCTACTCGCTTCTCGCCCAGGAGGAGGACGTCCGGAGAATCCGTCTCGACTCCTACCTTTCGAGCATAATCCGCTCCCTGGCGGCGTCTCAGAGCGGAAGAAAAGAGAGGATCCGCGTGCGGGAGGAACTCGAAGCCGTCGAGATCGACGCCAAGCGGGCCACCCCCGTCGGCCTCATCCTCAACGAACTCCTCACGAACATCTACAAGCACGCCTTTCCCGGCGAGAGCGGCGGAGAACTCGTGATCCGCCTGCTCAAGGATAGAGGCGAGATCGTGCTCGAGGCATCCGACGACGGGATAAGGCTTCCCGACGACTTTTCGCCGGAAAAATCGTCCGGTCTCGGCCTCAGGCTCATCCTCATCCTGAAGGACCAGCTTCGGGGTTCGTTCCGGCACATCCCGGGGGAAAGGACCGCGTTCCGCCTGAGCTTCCCCGCGGAGACCTGAAAAGCGGCTGGCGGCGGGCCTTTCGCCTCCGCGTCGAGGACTTCAGGGCGCCTGAGGCCTCGATCGTCTCGTGTCGCCGCGGCCGAAACCCAGGTAAGCCTCCTCGAGGATGTCGCCCCGGTCGTTCACGACGACCTCGGCCCGGACGCGGGGTACCGGACCGCTCCTCATGTCCGCGAAACTCACCCGATACCCGTCGCCGTTCCTCGTCGTGCTGACGCGGAGAAAAGGCGAGAACGCCGCGGCCGCGCGGGCGAAGTCCGACTTCATGGCCGTGCTCACGGCCCGGCTCTCACCTTCCTTCCTGAACCGCGCCGCCTCCCGCACCGCGCCGTCGGAACGGGAAATCGTGCCGCCGATCAGCTCTCCCGACGCGTCCATCGAATAGTTCCATTCGTCCAGGCCCTGCGAGTTCGAGGTGAGGGCTATCCTCTCGATTCCGAGGCCTGCGTAGTGAGTCCTCACCGCTTCCGTGAGCTCGTATCTGACCCGGGCCCTCTCCCCGACGTATCCCCCGAAAGCGAGAAGAGCCGCGGCCGCGACGAAGACGGGCCTGATCCTCGCCGGGCCGTAGCGCCGGACGAGAAAGCCCGCGAGCACCGCGCCGCCGAAAAGATACCAGCCCGTTCGGTCGCTGAACCGGAGGATGCCGGTGAAGAAAGGCTCGCGGGAAAAAGGCAGGAGGAGGAAGGTCGAATACGAGGTGAGGAGGTCGAGCGCGTCGTGGGCGGCCATGCCGAGGAGGGCCCAGAGAAAGAGCCGCCTCCTCCCGATCGCGGGGAAGAAACGGGAGAAGACGAAGGCGAGAAGCGCGGAGAGAACCACGACGCCCGCGATCGAGTGCGTCGGTCCGCGATGGTATTTGAAGAACATGAAGGGGCCGCCCGCGAGGGTTACTACGTCGATGTCGGGGAAGACCGAACCGGCGAGGGCGATGAGCGATATCCCCCTGTCCGTCCGGCGGCTCTCGGCCGTCGCGGCCGGACCTGCGTTGCGGTCCCGGTTCAACATGGCGAGGACCGCGCCAGAGAGGGCGTGCGTGACGGGGTCCATCAATCGGCCTCCTTTCCGGTCCCGGCCGGTTCCCTGCCCCTCGCGTAGGATGCGCCGATGCCGAGGAGGCAGAGGATCGTGAACAGGAGATAGGAATACCGGGCGCTCGCGATGAAACCGGGGACCAGTTCCGGGCCCATGGTTCCGCTTCCCATGAAGAGCGAAAACATGAGCTGGACGAGGCTGAGGCTGAACATCTGGCCCGTGAGCCTCATGGTTCCCACCGATGCGGAGGCGAGCCCGTAATGCCGTTTGTCCACGGAACTCATGATCGCCGTCGTGTTGGGCGAGGAGAACAGGGCGAAGCCGAAGCCGAGGAAGGCGATGCTGCCCGCGATGTAGGGGATGCCCGTGGCGCCGTTTACGAACACGAGGAGGAAAAGCCCCGCGGCGGTGCAGGCCATCCCCGAGGTCGCGAGGATCCGCGCGCCGAGGCGGTCGGAGAGGCGGCCGGCCATGGGCGAGAAGACAGCCTGCATGACCGGCTGGGCCATGAGCACGGCCCCCGTTTCCCACGACGTGAGTTCCATCACGTACTGCAGATGCAGGCTGAGCAGGAAACCGACTCCGAAGGTGGCGCTGTAATTGACGAAGGCCGAAGCGCTCGAGAAGGAGAAGACCCTGTTCCCCCTGAAGAGCGATACCGCGAAAACGGGATGGGCGGCCCTGTGTTCCCAGGCGACGAAGCCGATTCCGAGGCCGAGGCCGCCGACCGCCAGCGCGAACCCGAGGCCCCGCGGCAGGAGGGACATGCCCGTCATGAGGGCGAGAAGGGACAGTCCGTACAGGACGGCCCCGACCGAGTCGAAGGGCTCGCCCCTCGACTCGGCCCACTCCGCTTCGATGCGCCCGCGGACGAGCAGGTACACCGCGAGGCCGAGGCCGGCGTTGAGGAAGAAGAGCGCCCTCCATCCAGCGAAATAGGTCACCGCGCCGCCTGCCGCCGGTCCGAGGGAAAGCCCGATATAGGCGGCCGCCACGGTGATTCCGATCACCCTGCCCCGTTCGGACGGGGGATAGACGGAACTCAGCATCGCGACCCCGACCCCGAAGATCCCGGCCCCGCCGACGCCCTGGAGCACGCGGAAGCAGAGGAGGAGCGGGACCGAGGGGGCGGCACCGCAGGCCGCGGACGTCAGGGCGTAGACGAGCGTACCGAGCGTGAAGACGAGACGGCGGCCCCGGATGTCCGCGATCCTGCCGACGGGCACGAGAAAGACCGCGGAGGAGAGGAGGAAGGCGAGGGCGATCCAGCTCAGGAGGTCCGCGTCCGCCCCGAATTCGGCCACGACGGAAGGAAGCGCGACGTTGACGGACGAGGTCATGAAGGGGGTGAGGAACGATCCCATGGTCGCGGCTGCGAGCACCGCCTTCCTCGCCGCGGAAGTCGTTTCCGGAGTCATGGTTGAAAGGTAAACGGGAGAAGGGGCGAAGGGCAAGCGCTTTTCACAGATTTCGGAATATCAACCTCGGGGCAGACTCACCGTGATGGTCGTTCCCTTCTCCTCCGACGTTTCGAAATCAATCGAACCCCCGAGGGTGCGCGCGATGAGCATCGCGGAATAGGCGCCCAGACCCGTCCCTTTTTCCTTTCCCGCGGTGGCGAATTTCTCGAAGAACCTCCCCCTGACGCTCTCCGGGATAGCTCCCCTGTTGTGTATCGACAAGGTCACGGAAGGCCCTACATCCAGGCCGACGGTAACGACCTCGTTCGCGGGGGAGGCTTCCACCGCGTTCTTAATAAGGTTCGCGCAGAGCGTGTAGAAAAGCAGCGCTTCCCCCTTTATCCGCACCGAGGTGCGATCGCCCGGAGTTTCACCGTCGACGAGGACTCCGATCCCTACCGCCTTCTCCTCCGCCGCGACGAGGCAGGTCTCCGCAACCTGCCGGATGATGCCCAGGGCGTCGACAGACACGGTGTTGGCGACGTAGGTACCGTTCTCCATCTTGTAGAGATCGATCGAGCTGTTGATCATGTCGAGCATCTTGCGGCCGGAGTCTTCTATCATCTTCAGATATCGCATCTCCTCGTCGTTCCCGGTTCGGTTCCGCATCAGGATTCTCGGAAGGTTGAGGATGACCATGAGGGGGCTCTTCATATCGTGTCGTATGATGCTCTCCACCTCCTCCCGAAGACGCGCGTTCTCCTTGAGGATGTCGTTCTGTCGTTCGAGATCCTCCCGCGCTTGCTTGAGTTCTATGTGAGTCCTCACCCTCGCCTTGAGCAGGAGCGGGTTGACCGGCTTCACGATGTAATCCACGCCTCCGGCGTCGAAACCGGCCGCCTCGTCCTCCACGGCGTCCTTCGAAGTCACGAAGATCACCGGTACGGATTTCGTTGGCTCGTCACGCTTGAGACGTCTGCACACCTCGTAACCGTTCATTCCTGGCATCATGACGTCGAGGAGGACGAGAGCCGGCACCTCATCCGACCGCGCGATCCGCAAGGCCTGCTCACCGTTGGCGGCGACTTTCACCCGGTAGTCCTCCTTTAGCACGTTGCTCATGAGCAGGAGGTTTTCCGGCGTATCGTCGACGATGAGAACGATAGGTTTCGCGAGTGAATCCGGTCGATTATCCATGATCCGTCCTTTTTTAACTGCGGTCGCCAGGAAATTATAGGACAAGGTGTTTTCGAATACAAGCGAGCGGGAGAATTTCCCTTCTAAGCCCGTCGGGTATATACTCGGTGCATCGAACGTACGGAGGGCCGACATGAAATACAGAAGACTCGGAAAAACCGGATGGATGGTTTCCGAGATTTCTCTCGGGACCTGGCAGGTCGGGGGGAAATGGGGGACCACCTTCGACGAGCGCACGGCGGAGGAGATCATCAACGCGGCGATCGACGAGGGCATCAACTTCATCGACACGGCCGACGTCTATTCGGGCGGAAAGAGCGAGAGAACGGTGGCGAACGTCGTCCGGGACCGGAAGAAGGACGTGAAGATCGCCACGAAGTGCGGACGAAGGCTGTCACCCCATGCCGCGGATTCCTACACTCCCGCGGCACTCAGGAAGTTCGTGGAGGACAGCCTCGCGAACATGAGACTCGACGTCCTCGACCTGGTCCAGCTCCACTGTCCGCCCACCCCGGTCTACTACAGGCCGGAGATCTTCGAGACCTTCGACCGCCTCAAGGACCAGGGGAAGATCCGCTTCCTCGGCGTGAGCGTGGAGCGCGTGGAAGAGGCCGTCAAGGCCATCGAATACCCGAACGTGGCGACGGTGCAGATAATCTTCAATATTTTCCGCCAGAGGCCGAAGGACCTCTTCTTCCGCCTCGCCGAGAAAAAGGACGTCGGCGTCATCGTCCGCGTCCCGCTCGCGAGCGGTCTGCTCTCGGGCCGGTTCACCCAGGAAACGGTCTTCGGCGCGGAGGACCACAGATTCTTCAACAGGAACGGCGAACGCTTCGACAAGGGGGAGACCTTCGCGGGCGTGCCGTACGAGATCGGGCTCGAAGCGGTCGATGAACTGAAGGCGGCATTCGGGGGAGCTTCTCTCGCGAGGACCGCGCTCAGGTGGATCCTCGAGTTCCCCCAGGTGTCCTGCATCATCCCGGGAGCCTCGCGCAGGGAACAGATCGAGGAGAACGTGAAGGCCTCCTCCGCTCCCGAGCTCTCGGAAGCGGAAAGGAAGGCTGCCGCGGACGTCTACGAGCGGAGAATCAAACCCTACGTCCACCACCTGTGGTGAACGAAGAACCCCGGAGCGAGCTCCGGGGTACGAACCCCCGCTTTCCGGTCAGGCTCCGCCCGGAACGGCCGCGGCGACGCTCGAGGCGAGGTCCTCGGCCGCGGTCCTGAGGTCGTCCGGCAGGTTCTCCCAGCCGAGGGCCCCGGCCTGGGCGAGTTCCTTGCGCCAGGCGAAGCGCCCGAGCAGGGGAAGTCCGAGCTTGGTCGCCGACTCGGCCGCCGCCCCCTGGGCGAACAGGCGGAACTCCCTGCCGCAGTGCGGGCAGACCATGGCCCCCATGTTCTCCACGAGGCCCAGGACCGGCGTGCCGGTCTTCACCGCCATCTTGACGGACTTGGCGACGATCATGGACACGAAGTCCTGCGGCGTCGCGACTACGACGAGACCGTCCACCGGGAGCTGCTGGAAACCGGTGAGGACGACGTCGGCCGTTCCCGGGGGAAAGTCCACGACGAGATAATCCAGTTCGCCCCATTCCGCGTCGCCGTAGAACTGCTGGAGGGCCTTCGCGAGAAGCGGTCCCCGCCAGATGACGGGATCGTCCTCGTCGGAAAGGTACATGTTGATCGACACGAGCTTGATCCCCTGTTCGTCGGAGATGGGGAAGAGCTTCTCGCCTTCGCTTTCTCCCGGTATCCCCTCGACGCCCAGGAGCCGGGGAATGCTCGGTCCGGTTATGTCCGCGTCGAGGACTCCCACCGAATACCCCCCCGCGGCGAGAGCCTGTGCGAGAAGAACCGTCACGGTGGACTTCCCCACTCCGCCCTTGCCGCTCGCGACCCCGATGATCCGCTTGATGCCTTTTTTCGGCAGTTTTTCGATTTCAGCCATTCTTCTTTCCTTGTATGATCAGAATCTCCGACACAGGTTCCTCCACACATCCGCGAGCTGCCGCGAAACCGGAAGTGTTCCGTCGTACTCCACGACGCTCTTCGCCCGAAGCTGGGCCGCCGTGAACACGCGGTCGTAGACCAGTTCGCCGACAACCTTGACTCCCCGCCTTTCGCACAGCTCTTTGATTTCCGAGGAAATCGAGGTGTTAATATCGCATTTATTGACGCAGACGAAAAGAGGCATGCCGAAATGTTCGGTCAAGGCGATGACCCGTTCCAGATCGTGACGGCTCGAAAGACTCGGTTCCGCCACCGCGAGGACGGCGTCCGCCCCCGTGATCGAGGCGATGACCGGGCATCCGATGCCGGGACAGCCGTCGACGAGGATGTAGTCCGCCCCTTCCGCCTCGGCGATTTCCCGGGCCTTCTTACGGACGACGCTCACGAGTTTGCCGGAGTTCTCTGCCTCGGCGTCGAGGGCCGCATGTACCAAGATACCGAACCGCGTGGAGGAAACGTACCATTCGCCGCATCTCCTTTCCTGAAAGGAAATCGCTCCGGCGGGACAACGGCGGACGCAGAGCCCGCAACCCTCGCAGCCTGCTATCCGGTATTTCCCGTTTTCCGCGGCCCGAACCGCGTCGAAACGGCAGAGCTCGGCGCATTTTCCGCAGGCCGTGCACGTCTCGGGATCGATGACCGCCTCGCGGCCGCTTATGAAGGGCGTTTTCTCCCGGATTTCGGGCGAAAAAATGAGATGGAGGTCCGCCGCGTCAACGTCGCAGTCGGCGAAGACGGCCTTCCCCTCGGTGGAAACGAGGGCTGCGAAGGAGGCGGTCACGCTGGTCTTTCCGGTGCCGCCCTTCCCGCTGATGACGACGAGTTCCTTCATTCCCTGCCTCCTTCGGCGGCTCGAAAGCCGGCCGCGGCGAACACGGCATCGAGCAGCCTCGCCGTCATCGGCCCGTATTCGGAGGCGGCTGAAAGCAGCGTCCCTCCCCGGGAATAGGCCTCGGCGACTCGGCGGTCGTCGGGGATCTCGAGGAGGACCGGGATTCCTTCCCGCGCACAGTAGGTCCTGACTCGATCGTCCCCCGAATCCGCCCGATTGATGACGACGCCGAAGGAAAGGCCGGCCTTGCGCACCGTCCCGACGGCGAGAGTCAAATCGTGCAGGCCGAAGGGCGTCGGTTCGGTGACGAGGAGGACGAAGTCCGCCCCGCGGACAGCCGTGATCATAGGACAGGACGTTCCGGGCGGACAGTCGACGATCACGAGGTCCGAAGGGCCGGAACGTTTCTTGACGGCCCGGATCAAAGGCGGCGACATCGCGAAGCCTACCTTGAGCTCGCCCTCCACGAAACGAAGGTTTCCCTTCTCCGAGCTCCTGACGGTGCCGATGGGCTCGCCCTTCTCCGTGAGTGCCCATTCGGGGCATTCCATGACGCAGGCGCCGCAGCCGTGGCAGAGTTCCGAGAATACGAGAAGCTGGTCCTTGAGGAGGGCCAGGGCATTGAACATACAGATCTTCACGCAGGCACCGCAAGCCGTGCATTTCTCCTCGGAAACCTCCGGGACCGGAAGGGTGATCTCCTCGATCTTGACGCCCGCCGCGTTTCCGCCTAGGAAAAGAGCCGCATTCGGCTCCTCGACGTCGCAGTCCAACAGAGTCGTTTTTCCCGCCGCGGACAGGGCCAAGGCGACGGAAAGGGTGGTCTTTCCCGTGCCTCCTTTCCCGGAGGCGACAGCGAGGCGAAACGGCTTCATACCGGCCTTCACCAGTGACCCTCGACGTCCGCGGCGGCCGCCTTCTTCAATTCGCCCTTTTTGAAAGCCTCGATGACTTCCTTGACGGGCCGGACGCCGCTGTGATACACGGCGATCTTCGCTGCATCGAGCACGCGAAAGGCCTTGGGGCCTGTATGACCGGTGACGACGGCCTCCGCCCCCGCGGCCGCGACGTTCTGGGCTGCCTGGATTCCCGCGCCCTGGGCGGCGTTCAGGTTCTGGGTATTGTCAAAGAATTCACAGGAATCGGTCTCGGTTTCATAGAGGACGAATTTCTTCGCCCGGCCGAACCGGGCGTCCAGCGGCGCTTCCAGGCCGTCGCCGTCGATCGTAATCGCTATTTTCATCTTTCATGCACTCCTTGTTCGAAGTACGAGCGCCGTCTTCGTCCGCCTTGCGCGGACGAAGACATGACAACCGGAAGCAAAGCCGTTATTTCTTCTCCGGCTCGGCTTTCCCCTCGAGGCGTTTACGGATCGCCGCGAGTTCGTTCTCGAGATATTCGGCCTGGGCCGTGAGAGCGGCCTTCTCGCGCTCAGGGTCCATTCCCGCGGCGGGATACGCCGCGGGAACTCCGAAAAAACCGAAACCCCGGCCGAAGCCCCTTCCGATCCCGAGGCCGCGCCCTGCTCCTCTTCCACGGCCCCAGCCTGAACCCAGGCCCCGGCCGGCGATCGGGTTGGCGTACCCCGGCGCTCCGTAGCACGCACAAAAACCCGCGGCGCGTCCCGTCATCGGTCCGAATCCGTTCGGCCCGCTTCCATCTCCTCTCGGCATACATTTGCTCCTTCACAATCCGCCTCTTCCTGTTCGAGGCACGAGTCAACCATTTCTCCCGAACCTTCCGTGCCCGGAGCCGCACCGGCATCTTCGTCCGGTTCGGGGGCACCCCGGTAGGGAGAACCTTTCGTCTTCGAGCCGGCCTTCGAGCCAGCCCCGAAGCACGTCTTCCACGGGCCCTGCGGTAAAGGCCCTCACTTCGATTCCGCAACGGGCGACCAGCGCGGCCGCTTCCCTGGAGATCGCCCCGCAGATCAGAACCTTCACTCCGGCCTTCTCGAGGACCGCAGCCTTTGCGGCAGCTTCGGTTTTGGGAAGTCCCACGAACCGCCGCTCCCCGTACGCTCCGTTCCGAAGCTCCGTCAGCATGACCGTTCCGGCGTAGTCGAAGACGGGGGCGATTCGTTCGTTCCAGACGGTCAGTGCCAACAGCATGTGTTCAAATGAGCATTTTCCATGCCAAGAATTTGCATCGTTTCGGGCCGTTTTTATCCGAATTATAGTCGCGGCTGTTGCCGTTGCCGTCGCGTTCACGCTCCGGTCTTCCGCCTACCGTCGCAGCCGCAGCGGGAGACGTCGCAGTTTCGCGACGGTAGGCGGCACTGCTCGAAAGAAAATATGCAGAGGACCCGGTCGTTGGGGAATCCGTTTCTCACCGGCCGGGGGCGGATCGGCCGTCCCGTTCGGGAAGTTCGATGCCGAGGGTTTTGATCTTTCGGTACAGGGTCGCCTTGTCGATGCCGAGGTCTCGCGCCGCCGCCGTCCGGTTCCAACCGCACCGTTCAAGGGCGCAAAGGACGAGCCGCCGCTCGGTTTCCCGCCTTTCCGCCTGCAGGGTCCGCTCCGTCGGCTCAGGGACGGAGGAAGCTGCTGTAGAGTCTTGCGCGCTATCCGCCCCGTCTTCTCCGCTGGGGACGGAGGTCCGGGCAGGGTCGCCAGCCGCCGCCGAAGCGGAGACTGCCATGCTCGTTTCCGGCGTGAGGACGGGGGCCAGAGCCGCGCCGCCCGCCGTCGGCGAGAGGGCTGCAGCGACTTCGGGAGAAAGGTCCGACAGCTCGGCCCGCCGGCCCTGCGAAAGCAGGACGAGCCGCTCCACGACGTTCTCGAGTTCGCGGATGTTTCCCGGCCAGGCGTAGGCGTAGAAGGCGGCGAGCACCTCCGGGGCGAACGTACGGACGTTCTTTCCCATGGTTCTGCGGAACTTTTCAAGAAACTGCTCGGCGAGACGGGGTATGTCCTCCTTCCTTTCGCGGAGCGGCGGCAGCGAGACCCTGACGACGTTTATTCGATAGTAGAGATCGCGGCGGAAGGTCCCCTTCTCGACCATCCCCGCGAGATCCCTGTTCGTGGCCGCGAGGACGCGGACGTCTGCCTTTTCCGGGCCGGTAGCGCCGAGGGGCTCGTACTCCCGCTCCTGGAGGACCCGGAGGAGCTTCACCTGCATGGCGGGGGAGACGTCGCCGATTTCGTCGAGGAAGAGGGTCCCGCCCTCGGCGAGTTCGAAGCGGCCGGGTTTGTTCCGGTCCGCCCCGGTGAAGGCGCCCTTCCTGTAACCGAAAAGCTCCGACTCGAGGAGCGTGTCGGGCAGGGCTCCGCAGTTCACGGCGACGAAGGGCCCCGAGGCCCTGGGCGAGCGGGCGTGGATCATCCTCGCGAGGACTTCCTTGCCCGTGCCGGTCTCGCCCTCGATGAGTACCGAGCTGGGGCCGTCGGCTACGGCGGGCAGAAGGTCAAGGATCCTCCGCATGGCAGGACTCCGGCTTTCCTCCTCGGGAAGACTCGACCGGACCGCGAGTTCCCGCTTGAGTTCCTCGATCTCCCGGAGGTCCCGAAAAGTCTCCGCCCCGCCCGTGATCCGCCCTTTCGCATCGAGGAGGAGGGCCGTGGAAACGCTCACGGGGATTCGGTTGCCCTTGAAGTCGATGATGCAGCCCTCCTTGTTCACGATCCGGCGGCCCGTTTTCAGAGTCCGCCGGAGGGGGCATTCGCTTTCGCACATATCCGCTTTGAACACTTCCCAGCAGAGCTTCCCCAGGGCGTCCTCTCTCCCGATCCCGAGGATACGCTCAGCCGCCCTGTTGAATGAGGTGAGACGCCATTCGAGATCGACGGTGAAAACGCCGTCGGAAATGCTTTCGAGGATGCTGTTGGCTATGGAAGACACGGTCTGTCGGCCAGTTTTTATGGGCATATGCTCATAATACCGCTCGAACCTGCCGCTGTCAACAAAGGCCTGTACGCTCCGACCGGAGCGCCGAACGGCCGGATCAGTACGGCCAGGCCGGACGGCTGAACAGGCCTCCGTCCACGAAGAGCGTCTGTCCGGTGACGAACTCCGAGTCGGGGCCGGCGAAGAAGGCTACCGCCCGCCCTACGTCCTCCGGCCTGCCTATCCTTCCCAGGGGCGTGAGCTTGGACCAGGTGCCGGCGTAGTCGCCCGCCTCGAGCTTCGTGCGCTCGATCTCGACCGCGCCGGGGGCCACGCAGTTCACCCTGATTCGGTAGCGGCCAAGCTCGACCGCGGCCGCCTTGGTGAACTGCTCGATCCCGCCCTTGCTCGCCGTGTAGCTCGCGAGGTTCGGAAAGGCCCATTTGTTCGAGCCCGACCCGACGTTGACGATGCTCCCGCCCCGCTCCTTCATGAGGAGGGCGGCCCGCTTCGTGCAGAGGAAGCAGCCCTTGAGGTTCGTCGCGATCACCCGGTCCCACTCGGCCTCTTCAAGGTCGAGGAGGTGCCTCCAAGTCTGGACGCCCGCGTTGTTGACGAGAACGTCGAGACCGCCGAATTCGCGCGACACCTTCTCGAACATGGCGTCCGCCTCGGCGGCATCGCCCACATCCGCGCGCACGGCGAAGGCCCTCCCCGGCATTTCCACGATCTCCTTCACCGTCGCTTCAGCGCCCTCTTTGTCCGTGCGATAGTTCACCGCGACGGCGCAGCCCCGGCGAGCGAGTTCCAGCGCGATCCCCCTGCCCACTCCCTTGCTCGCGCCGGTCACGAGCGCGGTCTTTCCGCGAAGCGATCCGTTCATAGCTCAACTATCGCCGAAAGAGGGCTCGTCGCGCAATTCCCGGACTTGACATAATGTACTATTACATTTACCATTGTACTATATGAATAGTACAAAAGCGGATCGGGAAATAACATTCACCTTGGACGCCGCGAGCGGAGTCCCGTTCTACCGCCAGATCATCAGGCAGATCGAAATCGCCGTCATCGCGAAACGCCTCGCGCCGGGCGACCGCCTGCCGACGATCCGCGCCCTCGCCGTCGAGCTCAAGATAAACCCCAACACGATCGCCAAGGCGTACAACGAACTCGAAATACGCGGCCTCGTCACGACCCAGGTCGGCAGCGGCACATTCATATCGGAAAAGCGGCCGGAAGACGAGGACGGCGAGCGGGACCGGAAAATAGCCGAGACCGTGGCCCGCTTCGTGCGGGAGATGAAGGCGCTCGGATCGGACCGGGCGGAGGCCCTCGAACTCGTTCGGAATTTCAAGGAGGAGGATTAGCGATGTGGTTCGGGAAAAAAGAGGCGGGAATCCCGCTCATCAAGAACGTCGGGAAACCCGGACGCCGGAGGGACTTCGCGCTTTCCGCCGCGGGGATCGGCGTCCTCGCGGTCCTGGTCGGCTTCGGCATCGCTGCGAGGCTCCTCGCGGGGAAGGCACCGGGGGCGGCCGATTTCGGTGCGCTCGTCGCGGCGCCGGCCGCGGCCGTGGGGATCATGAGCCTCTTCCCCCGCTGGACGGCGGCGGCGAAGCTCCTCATCCTCGCCGCGGTCGCGGCGGCGGCCTGGAAGACAGGGGAAGCGGGCCTCGCCTTCGGGTTCGCGGCGGCAGGGATACTCGCGGCTCCGGCGGTTCAGAAGCTCGAGGAATGGGAGCGGGCGATCGTGCTCCGCTTCGGAAAATTCCGCAAGGTTCGCGGCCCGGGCCTCTTTCTCCTCTTTCCCTTCGCGGACCGCGTCGCGAGGACCGTGGACCTTCGCATCAGGGTGACGGACTTCGCCGCCGAGACGACCCTCACCCGCGACTCCGTGACGGTCACGGTCGACGCCCTCTGCTTCTGGGTGGTCTGGGACGCGGAGAAGGCGGTCCTGGAAGTCCAGAACTACGAGGAGGCCGTCGTCCTTTCCTCGAAGACCGCCCTCCGCAACCAGGTGAGCATGAACGACCTCTCGGTCTTCCTGGAACGGGGCGACGAGATCGAGGAGAAAATACGGGACGAGGTGGACAAGAAGACGACCGAATGGGGCATCACCGTCCAGCACATCGAGATCACCGACATCCAGATCCCCGAGGGGCTCCAGGACTCCCTGAGCCGCCTCGCCCAGGCCGAGCGGGAAAAGAAGGGAAGGATACTTCTCGCAGAGGCGGAGATCGAGATCGCCCGGAAGTTGGAGGAGGCGGCGAGGATCTACGCCTCGAACGAGACCGCGATGAAGCTCAAGAGCCTGTCCATCCTGAACGAGGGCCTCAAGGCCGGAAGCTCCATGATGCTCGTCCCGAACGAAATCGCGGAGGAACTCAAGTCGCGGGACGTCTTCGGACTCCAGGCCCTGAACGAGACGAAGCGCGCGAAGGAGGAGAAGGGATGACGGCTGTCAAGACCGAGAATCTCTCAAAGGACTACGAGACGAACGGGATCGCCGTACGCGCGCTCCGGGGCGTGAGCCTCTCCTTCGAAAGCGGGGAGTTCGCAGCCGTCGCGGGCCCCTCGGGAAGCGGAAAGTCGACCCTCCTCCACCTCATGGGCTGCCTGGACAAGCCGACCGCCGGAAGCGTCTCCTTGGAAGGAACCGACGTGGCGGGACTCACGAAAAAGGAGCTCGCCCTGCTCCGGCGGGAGAAGATCGGCTTCGTCTTCCAGGCCTACAACCTCATCCCGGTCCTCACGGCATTGGAGAACGTCGCCTTCCCTCTCGTGCTCCTCGGAATGGGCGGCACCGAGGCCAGGCACCGGGGGCTCGCCGTCCTCGACATGGTGGGGCTCGCGGGCCTCGAATACCGCAGGCCCAAGGAGATGTCGGGCGGCCAGCAGCAGCGGGTCGCAGTCGCGCGGGCCCTCGTGAAGAAGCCCCTCCTCGTTCTCGCGGACGAGCCGACGGCGAACCTCGACTCCAAGACCGGCCGCGAGATCCTCGATCTCATGCTCGGCCTGAACCGGAACGAGGGCACCACCTTCATCTTCTCCACGCACGACGCCATGGTGATGGACTACGCCAGGAGGCTCGTCAAGCTCAAGGACGGCTGCGTGGAAGACGAAGTCCGCCGGGACGGCGGCGAGGTCCGCCGGGACGGCGACGAGGTCCGCCGATGAACGGCGCCGCCTTCCGGGACCTCGCGGCCATGGCCTTCCGCAACCTCGGCCGCCACCGCGTGAAGACCGTGATCACGACGACGGCGGTCGCGATGAGCGTCGCCCTCTACATCTTCATGGACGCCTGGCTCCTCGGCATGAACCTCGATTCCAAGCGCAACATCGTCTCCTACGAGATCGGCGCGGCGAAGCTCCAGACGAGGGCCTACTTCGAGAAGAAGGACGAGCTTCCGATGTACGAGAGCTTTCCGGGCTGGGAGAAGTACGCGGCCGCCCTCGGGGAGGCGGGCTACGCCTCCGCCCCGCGCTTCGTCTTCGCCGGGACCCTGTATTCACGCGCCGGTTCGGCACCCATGGTCTTCAACGCGATCGACCCCGCGAGGGAGGCCCGCCTCCTCCGCTACCCGTCCTACATCGAGGCCGGACGCTTCCCCCGGCCCGGCCGCCGGGAAATCGCGGTGGGGACCATGGCGGCGGACAAGCTCCGCCTCGGCATCCCGTTCAGGACGACGCGGAAGGACTTCGAGGAGGACCTCCTCGCCTCGGTCTCGAACGACGACGACCGGGCCTTCGTCGCGGGACTGTACGTCCCGGCGGACGGCAAGGACGACCGGCCCTTCGCGGTAAAGCGAGAGGGGCCGGCCGAGGAGAGACTCGCCCTCAGGAAGGACCTCGCCGCCGCCGACAGGGAGAGGCTCTGGAACATCCTCGCGGCCTCCGGGAGGATGGACGTGCGGATCTCCGTGGTGATCGACGTGAAGACCGAGACGGGAAGGATCCGGCACGTGAACCAGCTCGTCGACGCGGTCGTCGCGGGAGTGGTCAACTCGCCGAATCCCAAGACGAACGGGAACGTCGCCTACCTTCCCCTGGACGACCTGCAGGACGACACCGGTCTCATGCTCGAAGGCCGCGTCACCGAACTCCTCGTCCGAGCGGCCGGCGCCGACGACTCTTCCCTGCCGGGAAAGAAGGAGACCCCCGGGACGATTCGGAAGGCCCTCGAGGCCCGCCTCGCCGCTCGGGGAACGGCCCTGCCCGCGGACATCGAGGTGAGGAGTTGGCGGGACTACGCCGCGGACTACCTCGCCGCTTCGGCCGGGGACAACGTCTCCTCCCGCGTCATGATCGGCTTCCTCTTCGTGCTCTCGTTCATCGGCATCGCGAACACCATGCTCATGGCCGTCCTGGAGCGGACCAAGGAGACGGGCATGCTCCGCGCCCTCGGCATGACCGACGGCGAAGTCCTCCTCGTCTACGTGCTCGAGGCCGCCTGCATCGGAGCTCTCGGGGCGGCGATCGGCATGGTCCTGGGCAGCATCGCCAACATCCCCATGGTGATCCACGGGATCGACTACTCCGCCATGTCCGAGGAGATGGGAGGGGACTACGGCTACCGCATCACGGCCTACTTCCGCTCGGCCTGGAACCCACTCGTCATCGTCCTCACCGGAGCCGCGGCCGTCCTCGTCTCGGCGGCCTCGGCCGTGCTCCCGACCCTCCGGGCCCTCAGGCTGCCCGTCACCGAAAGCCTCAGGTTCGAGTAGGAGAGAACCATGTTCGAAGCGCCGAACAGAGCAGCCGGCCCCCTCGCCCTCCTCGCCGTCGCCCGGCGGAACGTCGGGAGGAACCGGCGGAGGACCGTCCTCTGCGTATCCGCCGTCGCGGTCGCGGTCTTCTTCAACATCTTCATGCAGGCCTGGATCGAGGGGATGACCGAAGGCATCGAGGAGGTCGTCAGGACCTACGAGACCGGCCACCTCGCCGCCTCCTCGGACCTCTACGAGAAGGACCGCGAGTACCTGCCGGTCCAGTACCCGGTCGCCGAGGGGCGGAGCGCCGCCGGTCTCGTCAGGGAAATCGAGGCCCTGCCCGGCGTGAAGGCCGCCCTTCCCCGGATCATGACCTACGCGTCCCTCTTCGACAGCACGGTGAAGCACGCCTTCCTCTGGGGCATCGACGTCGAGAAGGAACTCCGGCTGAACTTCTTCAATCTGACGAAGAGGAACGACGGCCTCGTTCAGGGCCGCTACCCGGCGAAGGGGGCGAACGAGTGCGCTATCGGTTCCGCCCTCGCGAGGAGGACGGGCCTCGGGCTGAACGACGAACTTCCGCTCAAGACGGTCTCGGCCCAGTTCTCGGACAAGTACTGGAGCCCGAAAATAGTAGGCATCTTCGAATTCGACTATCGCCGTTTCGACGAGGACGTCGCGATCGTCTCCATAGACCGCCTCGCCCGCATCCTCGTCCTGGACGACGCGGTCCAGAGGCTCGTCGTCTACCTCGATCGGGGCGGCAAGGCGGCGGAATTCAAGGAAGCAGTCGCCCGCATCCTCGGGCCGGGAAACACCGTGAAGGTCTGGACCGACAACTACTGGGTCGCCATCCTCAGGCGCATGTCCTTCCTGTACGACGTCATTTTCGGCGTCTTCCAGGTCGTCGCGAGCTTCCTCATCATCAACACCGTCCTCATGGTGATCCACGAACGGATCAAGGAAATCGGCATGATGGGCGCCCTCGGCATGACGAGGACCGAGATCACGGCTGTCTTCTTCCTCGAGGCGGTTTTCTTGAGCCTTCTCGGAGCGGCGGCCGGAGTCCTCGTCGGAGGGATCGCGACCTACGCGGGCTCGCTCTTCCCGCTCGACCTCGAGCTCTTCACCGGCGGAGGCATGAAGGAGATGCCGATGTCCGGCACCATCTTCATCAAGTTCTCGCTCCGGATCCTCGGCCGGGGCTTCCTCTTCGGCGTCGTCGTCTCGGCGCTCTGCACCCTGATTCCCTCGCTCAAGAGCGC
The DNA here is from genome assembly GCA_964397655.1 of uncultured Spirochaetaceae bacterium. Taxonomy (GTDB): domain Bacteria; phylum Spirochaetota; class Spirochaetia; order DTKZ01; family DTKZ01; genus CAYNKA01. The sequence goes on from CAYNKA010000003.1 coordinate 277,000, forward strand.
CTTCGTGGAGCCCGTGGAGGCCCTCAGAAGGTGACGGAACCGGGCCCGGACGCCGGGCCTCAAGGAGGTCGATCATGAAAACCGATATCGCGAACTTCTTCGGCGCGGCGGCGATCGCCGCGGCCGCCGCGCTCTTCCCGGCGCTTCCGGCAGGGGCCCAGTCGGTCTTCACGGGAACGCCGAGCGCGGCCGAGCTCCTCGCCCGGGTGGACGCGAACGAGGTCTACGAGAGCATCCGCTACGAGGGCGAGATGATCGTCGAGTATCAGGGGAAACGCTACGTGAAGCGCTTCAAGGCCTCGGCCAAGGGCAGGCGCGACAGCTTCATCGAGTTCGTCAACCGCGAGGACCGGGGGACGAAGTACCTGAAGAAGGACGGCCGGCTCTACGTCTATTCGCCGGACACCGAGAAGGTCATGCTCATCTCCGGCCACCTCCTCAAGGAGTCGATGATGGGATCCGACCTCTCCTACGAGGACGCGATCGACAACGAGACCCTCACGGAACGATACGTCCCGAAGCTCGCGGGGACGGAGGACCTCCGGGGCCGCCGCGCCTGGGTCCTCGACCTCGAGGCCAGGAAAAGGACGGAAAGCTACCCGAAGCAGAGGCTCTGGGTGGACGCGGAGAACGGCGACCTGCTCCGGGCGGAGTACTTCGCGCTCTCCGGCGCCAAGCTCAAGGAATACGCCCTCCTCAGGGCCGAGCTCATCGGCCGGCGCCGCTTTCCCGTGGAATCGGAGATGCGCGACCTCCTCCGCCGAGGAAGCCGGACGGTCTTCGTCATGACCGGCGTGGTCCTCGACGAACCGATCGCCGACTCGACCTTCTCGCTCAGGAACCTGGAACGATGAAGCCCGCCCCCTCGGCCCTGCGCGCCGTCCTCGCGGCGGTCGTCCTCTTCGCGGCGGCAGCTTCCGCCCCGGCCGGCGAGGACGGCGCGACGCTCGCCGGCTCGCTCGAAACCCGTTTCGAGGGCGCCCTCGGCGCCGGGGGCTCGGGCGGTGCCTACTCCGGCTTCGAGGAGTACGCGAACCTCCGCCTCAAGGCCGCCGTCGGCGAACGGGGGACGGTCCACGCCGCGGCGAACCTGGTCGCGGCCTCGGGGAGCCTCCTCCCGCCGCCCGGAACCGATCCAGCCTTCGACGCGGGCGAGGGGTACGCCGCGGCCCTTGAAGTCGAGCGGCTCTTCTTCCGCCTGGAATCAGACGCCGCCGACCTCGAGGCCGGCCTGCTCCGGATGGCCTTCGGCCACGGCCAGGCGTGGAGCCCCCTGGACTTCCTTTCGCCGAAGAATCCGCTCCTCCCGGACGCGCGGCCCCGCGGGATCCTCGGCGCCTCGACTTCGGCCTTTCCCTCGGCGACTGCCAGGCTCAAGGCCTTCGCGGCGACGGGGAAGGACCCCTACGACGAGAGGCAGGGCGGCGCCGTCTTCGGCGCCGCCGGCGATCTCCACGGCGAAAAGGCGAGCCTTCAAGCCCTGTACGCGTACGAGGCCCCTTCGGCGGCTTACACGGACGGCGTTCACCGCGCCGGGCTCTCTCTGAAGCTCGATGCCGAGGCCGCGGTCGTCCTCGAGGGGCTCTACGCGTACGACGGCGCGGCGCGCGAAGGCCTCCGAGGATTCGAGGCCGCGGCGGGGATCGACTACTCGCTTTTCGCCGGAAAGCTGTACCTCGTCGGCCAGTACCTCTACAACGGGCCGGGGGCCTTGTCGCCCGGCGACGGCCTCGACGCCCTCTACGATCCCGCGGCCGGCCCCTGGCGGAATACGGCGCCCCGGGACCGGATCCCCGCGGCGGGGGTCCCCTACGACGAGCTCAACCGCCGGAACTACCTCTATGCGTCCGCCGTCTACGCCTTCGACGACTTCACGAGGACGACGCTCGACTGCGTCGCGGGCCTCGACGACCTCTCCTTCTCCCCCTCGCTCACGGTCGAGCACGAGCCCTTCCAGGGCGCGGTCTTGAGCCTCTCGCTCCGCCTCCCCCTGGACGAGCGGGTCCTCTCGGGCCGCGGCGACGACGGGGAGCTCGGTCCGGTCCATTCGGGGATGAGGGCTTCGATCACCGCGAGGGCGAGGTTCAAGTTTTGACCTCTGCGGCCCTCTAGAGCCCGCGGGCGAAGGCCGCGAGTTCCGCGTCGAATTTTTCCGGCTGCTCGATGAACAAGGCGTGCCCGGCGTCCTCGAAGGCGAGGAACATCCCTCCCATGAGCTCCGCATAGTGCCGGCCCATCCTCGCCCCGCGTTTGTAGACGTTCGAGTCGGCGGCGAAGACGAAGGAAGGCACCGTCACCGCGGAAAGCGCAGGCGACCGGTCGCCCGCGGCGAAGTCCGTGTAGATCGCGGAGCCGATCCAGGGCGGGGTCTTTCTGACCTCGCGCACGAGGAGGCGGCGTTCGTCTTCCGGCGCCTTTCCGCCGCGGAACATGTTGTCCACGAAGGAGGAGGCGAAGCCCGCGGGATCCGCCGCGAGGCTTCCGACCACTCCGGCCATCGCCTCGTAGTTGAAGCCTCGCAGGGCGTGGCTGTTCCAGTCTTCGGGGTTCATGGGCGCGACGGCCCCGTCCACGATGCCGAGGGCCGCGAGGCGCGGATCGCTCGAATATTTCGTCCAATAGGCGAGAACCACCGAAGAAGCGAGGGACCAGCCGACGAGGATCGTACCCTCGAGCCCGAGGGACTCCGCGAGTTCCCGCACGTCCTCGGCGTAGCGGTCCACCGTATGACCGGAAAGGATCTTGCTCGAGTTGCCGTGGCCCCGAAGGTCGGGCGTGACGACGCGGAACTCCCTGCCGAGAACATCCGCGTTCAGGTGCCAGAACGCGGATGAACAGAGCCAGCCGTGGAGAAGGACGATCGGCCTGCCGCTGCCCCTGTCCTCGTAGTAGAGCTTCGCCCCGTCCGAGGTTTCGAAGTATCCGGTGATTTTACGCACGATGTCGCCTCGCCGTGAAAAGGGTGAAACGGCTGCCCGAGAAAGACGATCCGCCGAAGACTGATTCGGAGGGGAGCGTTCCCGGCGTTCTCAGGCCGCGGGCACCCACAGGAGAACCAGGAGTACGGCGAGAAAAATCAGGATCATGAGAATGTCTCTTCCCATCGACGGAGACCTCCTCGCGGTCGATCGGTGCATACAGTGTAGCCGAATTGTCCCGCGGGTACAAGAAAAAAATCGCGGCGATTTCCGATTCGGCGGCCCGGAATTCCTTGACAGTCCGGGGGGTCCATTCTACAGTTGAATCGTCGTATGCGGCGTACGTTCACCGGCCTTGCAGTGTCAGCCTTGCTCCTCCTCACCGCGGCGCGGACCGCGGCGGACGATCTCGCGATCGACGCCGGCGACGTCAGGATCGAAACCGGGGCCGACGGAGGCTTCGACCTCTACGTCCGCGCCAAGCCGGGGCTCGGATCGATCCTGCTCACCGAATCGACGAAGGACCCCGCGGGGAAGGCGGATAATTTCGCCTACAGGGCCGCGGAATACAATCCGGTGAACGGCGACGAGAAGCGCATGCTCAACGGCAAGCTGATCTCCGCCTCGAGCAGGATCTACTCCCTCGTCTCCTCGACCCCGCTCCCCGACGAGAAGTTCGGCACGGCCTTTCGCATCTACGTCCCGCCGGTGCTCCACTACGGCTATCCCTGGAGCAGGTCAGGGACCGTGGCGGTCGGAAAGGGGACCTTCCTCAACATCAGGGCCTTCGCGAAACCCTATGCGGACTATGCGGGCCCGTTCAGGGACAATCCCTACCAGATGAGCATCACCGTGGAACCTCCCCCCGTCGTGGACGAGCAGCCGGCGCCGCCCGAGGAGCCGCCGACCGACGACAGCACGTCGGCCAAGTTCGGTTCTCTCCTCGGCGAGGCGAAGGGGACCCTCGACCTCGTCATCTGCCTGGACACGACGGAGAGCATGTCTCCCTACATCGACGACATCAAGAAGGGCCTCGGCCCCATCCTCGAGCGGCGCACGGCCGGCTTCTCGAGCTACCGTCTCGGGATAGTTCTCTATAGGGACTACTGGCCCGACGAGTACATAACGAGAAGGTTTCCCTACACATCCGAGATTCCGAAGCTCATGGGGATCGTGAATGCCGTGAGGACCGACGGGGGAAGGGACCTTCCCGAGGCCCTGAACGAGGCCCTGTATTCCGCGGCTACGGATTTCGACTGGACCGCGGACCGACGGCAGATCATCTTCCTCACGGACGCCGCCCCCCACGTCGCCCCCAAGGGGAAGATCGATTATTCGGACGTCCTCCGGGAAACAGGAAAGCGCGGGATCGAGATAGACGCGATCATCGAACCGCCGGTCATCCCGCCGCCGAAGCAGTCGCGCACGGGATTCGACAACGTGAGGAAGCGCCTCGCCGCCCTCAAGACCGCTCCGGGCGCGGACAGGCCCCGTCTCCTCGTCCTCGTAGCGGGGCCCGACGGAGCGAAGCGGGCCGACGAGGTCAAGGCGAAGCTCCTCGCACCGCTCGGTACCGCGGGAGGGCCCGACGTGTCCGGGCCGAGGGAGTTCGCCCCGCGCGAAGGCGCGCCGGCCTCTCCGGGCCCCTGGTACGCGGCCATCGACGGCGACGCCATCGGTGCCGCCAAGGCCGAAGGCGCGGCCCTCGTCCTCCTGATCTCGACCCTGGCCCCGCCCGCCTCCTCCCGTTCCGCGAGCGCCATGTCGCTCACCGTGTCACGGCTCCTCGACGCGGCTACCGGCAAGGAGCTCGAACGCGACGTGCTCTGGCGCGTCGGCCTCCCCTCGGGCGAGGAGGCCCTGTTCCCCAACGGCTTCAGGGAGAAGTAGCGGCGCCCCCGCCCTCTTCCTCCTCGGCACCCAGGAGCGCCTGGAAACCGAAGTAAACAAGGGCGAGTGCGTTCGTCTCGTCCAGCCGCGCGGCGTCGAAATCGAGGATCGCCTGACGGATGTGCGAATGCGGCGGGCGGGCGATTCCGCGGCCCAAGGACTCCCTCATCATATTCAGGATCGTTTCGTATTCGCCCGCGCGGTACGCCTCCGGAATGCGGCCGGAGTTCCTGTAGAAGACGTCGATCTGCCTGGCCTCGTCGAGGAGGAGTCCCAGGCCGGAACACCGCTCGACGTTCTCCTTCTGGAAGACGCCGTTCAGGGCCGGGGAGAACGACAGCATCCTCGCGAAGACCGAGAACAACGCCTGCTTGGAACTGCGTTCCGGGTAGGCGTTCGCCACGTCGAAGAGCGACCGAAGATAGGGACCGCCGCCGTCGGCGGTCAGGATGGCGATGACGTAGTTCATCGATTCCCACACCGTATTGTCCCGGTCCCGCGAGAGCTCGATGAATTTCCCCGTATGTTCCCTGTTTCCTATCCGCGCGAGGGACTTCGCCGCGCTCGACCGGATTCGCGGGGACGGGTCGTCCAGGAAGGCGACGAGGCGTTCCTCCACCCTCCGGTCCGGGTATGCGCCGAGGGCGAAGACCGCCGTCGCCCTGTGGTAGGAGCCGGGATCGTTCGCGATGTCGAGGATCGCGGGCAGGAGTTTCGGTCTCGGCTTGGAGAAGAGCGACTTGAGGACCTCCTCCGTCTCCGAGGACAGGGGGTTCTTCAGGATGTTCCTGATCTCCTTGAGGGCGAAGGGCGCGGAATTGTACTTGAGCGACATGAGGATCGTCTGCCTCTTCTCGGGGTCCGCCGTCTTGTCGAGGTAATGCACGTCGATGAGGCTCTTCAGGTTTTCGAAAGAGGTGAACACGCCGCCCGCCCCCGGGAAATCGTCGTCCTCCTTCTCGACGATCAGGGTGCCCAGGAAGACGCTCGTCAGGGAAAGCGCCGAGGCCGTCAGGAAGACGAGATAGTACTGGTTCGCGAACGACGGACGGAAGCCCTCCCCGGCGTCCGCGGCGAATCCCGCGGCGAAGCCGAACAGAAGGGCGAAGAGGCCGGCCGCGAAATTGATCATGGAATTGTAGGTGACGTGCTCCTTCGGAGGGGTCGAGAAGATCATGTTCTTCGCGATCATCGACTGGTTGACGCCCTTCGTGAACATCGAGACGAAGCCGAGGGCGAAGAGCAGCGTTACCGGCGTCGAGGGAAGAACGAAGGCCCAGGCGGCGAAGAACACCACGTCGCAGACGCAGGTGGCAACGATGAAAGGCCGGCTCCGCACCCGATCGATGAAGGGTCTCGTCATGTACATCGACAGCGTCGTCGCCGTCGCCGTGACGAGGGTGTAGAGAAAGACGAGGTTCTGCGGGAGACCCGACACCTTTTTCAGGAGCGGGATCGTGAAGCCGATGAACACGGTGAGGGAGAGATAATTCCAGTACAGGAGCATCGAGAGGAACCGGCCGCGGTTTCCCGCGTTGCGGACGAACACGGCCCAGACGTTCTGTCCGGGCGGAATGTCCACCTTCTCCCTGCAGGGAATCTTCCTGATGAAGAGGCTCGCCACGGTGTTGAACACGAAGCCCGCGGCCTGAAGGATGAGGAGCCCGGCGAGGCCCTTGAAGGATTCGATCGACACGATGACGAAGCTGAAGATCCTCCCGAAGATGCTCCCGAAGTTGAAATACGCGGTATTGTGCGTGAGCATGTTCCCCAGGTTCGAGGGGGTGGAGAGCATCTGGACCACGGGATTGTTCAGGCTCACGCCGACGGTCCTGAACAGGCAGAAGAGCGTGTAGGAGGCCATGACGACGGCCACCGCCGCCTGCCCCGACACGAAGAGGACGAGGGCGTTCACGAGCCCGACCAGGCCCCTGAGGAACCAGGCCCAGAAGAAAACGCCGATCAGGTTCCTCCCGTCGACGATCCTCGGGGTCACGACGAGAATCACCCCGCTCAGGTACATGAGCGACGAGATGTAGCCGAGCTGGACGTTGGACGCCCCGAAATGGATGGCGAGAAGGTAGATCGTGGTGTCCGCGAGGAAGCCGAAGCCCAGGCCGTTGAACAGCGCGAACGAGAAATAATGCTTCCTTCCGCGTTCTCTTTCCTGTTGCGACAGAAAATGCGTCTTCATGGTCTCGACTCGATTCTAAAGTCAAGCCGCTCCGGGATTCAAGGAAAATCGTCGGAGAAATGAAGAAATACTATCGGCCCGTCGAGGCCGATCTATTCCATCGCCGGAACTTCGCGATCACGGCGTCGCCCAGGGTTCGAAACTCACCCCGTTCGTCCCGAAGTTCGAGTCGAGCTTGCCGCCCCGAGTTCGGCACAATTACTTCCGGTTTTCGAATCACGCCGGCCTGGGCGAGAGAGATGCCCCGGCGGAGTCCCGGAAGAGAAAGAGCCGAAGAGGGAATTCGGATCCCATCATTCGCGTTTTCGCTTATACTTGGGGAAGGGGGCGAAGGATGAACGCGACAAGACGGATAGAAAAAATCATCACGGCGAGGCCGACCGTCGAGGGAGCCGGAGTTCACCTGAAGCGGGTCTTCGGCTTCGGGAACGAGAACCTGTTCGATCCCTTCCTCCTGCTCGACGATTTCCGGTCCTCCGATCCGGCGAGCTACCTTCCGGGCTTTCCCTGGCATCCCCATCGGGGCATCGAAACGATAACCTACGTCCTCGAAGGCCGCGTCGAGCACGGGGACAGCATGGGAAACACCGGCCTGATAGGGCCCGGAGACATCCAGTGGATGACCGCGGGGAGCGGCATCATCCATCAGGAGATGCCCAAGGGCGACGGGGCGGGGCGCATGGGAGGCTTCCAGCTCTGGGCGAACCTGCCGGCCTCGCGGAAGATGATGCCGCCGCGCTACCGCGACGTCCTCCGCTCCACGGTGCCCGAGGTAACGGCCGAAGGAGGAGCGGTCGTCCGCGTCATCGCCGGCGAGGTCAACGGCGCGCGCGGACCGGTCCACGACATCGTCATCGATCCCGAATACCTCGACGTCTCCCTCCCGGCGCAGGCGCGGTTCGTCCACGGCGTACCCGAGAACCACACGGTCTTCGCCTACGTCATCGAAGGAGAGTGTTACGTCGGCCAGGAGAAAAAGGAAGTCATACTCATGAATTCCCTCGTGCTTTTCGGCGCCGGCGAGGAAGTCGAGCTCACCGCGGGGAGGGCCCGGGCCCGGTTCCTCCTCGTCTCGGGAAAGCCCCTCCGGGAACCGATAGCCTGGTACGGGCCCATCGTGATGAACACCCGGACCGAGCTCGAGACGGCCATGGAAGAATACCGGAACGGAACCTTCATCAAGGGGTAAAGAAAAAAGGTAATCCGTGTTCGGAGTTTTCTATAGTCAAAAAGGGGGCGATCGCAATGAATCGGAAACAGGTCCGTTCCTTGGTCTCGCGCGCTCTGGCCTTCGCGAGTTTTCTCAGCTGGTGCCTCGGCTTGGTCCTTCTCATCACTCTCGCCAGGAACCGGTCCGGGGGCACCGGCTTGAACGCAGCCATGCCCTTCCTGTTCGCGCCCTACTTCATCGGCCCCTGGATGACGAAGCGCATCACGGACAATATGGGCGCCGCGGTCGCGGCCTTTTTTTTCCCGGTTTTCGTCCTTCCCGTGGTGACCTTCTACCGGCTCTTCGAGGATTTCCCGGTCACGAAGAATCAGCGGACCTTCCTTCTCGAGATCGCCGTCCGCAGCACCTATGGCCCCCGGATGGAGGAGGTCGATGCGCTCTTAAGGAAGTCGGTCGATTTCAACCGGAAAATCGGGAACGATCCGCTTCTCGTCCACTGCGCCAGGTCCAAAAAAACCGCGCTCTTTTCCCGGCTGCTCGCCGCGGGCGCGGATCCGAACGCCTCGGGCGAAGAGGGCTGGACTTCCCTGATGTACGCGAGCAACTTCGGCGACCTCGATTCCCTCCGGCTCCTCCTGGAAAGGAAGGCGGACACGGAAAGGAAAAACATAAAACAGGAGACCGCCCTCTACATCGCGGCGGCGAACGACCGGGCGTCGGCCGTCGGGCTTCTCCTCGAGCACGGGGCCGCAGTCGACGCGAGGGTCGCCGAAGGCTGGACCTCCCTGATGATCGCGGTTCGATTGGGCCACCGCGAAGTCGTCCTCGCGCTTACGGCCGCGGGCGCCGACGTGAACGCGAAGAACTCAGCGGGCCTGACCGCGCTCCATATCGCGGCTTGGCACGGAAAGACGGAAACGGCGGAAATTCTCCTCGAGAGGAATGCCGACCCGAACGCCCGCAGCGACAAGGGCGAGACGGCCCTGGAATTCGCGCTTAAGCAGGTAAGGCTGGATTGTGCGGAACTCCTCCTCCGCAAGGGAGCGGTCGCCGACGAGTCGAGCCTGGAGTCGCTGAATAGGCTCAGAGAAGCGGCGCTCCGGGTGGAAACCGACTTGAAGCGACACGACGAAGACCGGAAAAAAGGACTCCGCGAGGTTTTCCACTGGAGGGACGGAGACTTCGCCGACGGGGACGAGACCGAAGTCGGGATGATCCGCTCCGAAAACCGGTCCGCGATCGCTTGGTTCGAGGCCCAAAACTTTCCTCCGATCCCGACCTTCGCCGGCGAGAAAGGAGCGGCTGATTACTGCTTCGACCTGGCCGTCTCGGCGAAGAACTCCGGCGTCGTGAAAGAAGCCTGGGCAGGCTTCCATCAGGCCCTCCGCCGTTTCGCCGCGATGGGGGACGAGAAGATGACCGGCCTCGCCTGCTTCAACCTCGGCCAGGTCTACGGGACCATGGGAGACTGGCCCGCAGCCCTCCTCATGTTCCGGCAAAGCGCCTTCTTTGCCGCGAAGGTCGGGGACGAGAAGGGCCTTGCATGGAGCCTTTACTACCTGGGCGACGTCTGCGTCAGGCAGGGCGACAAGGCCGAAGGCAGGGATCATTGGCTCCGGGCCAAGGATATCTTCGGACGAATATCGCCGGAGAACGCAAGGAACCTTGAAAAGGCCTTGGCTGGAATCTGACCGTTTTCCTTTCCGCCCTCCGCTTCCGTGAATTCCGCGACAGCGGCGGAAAAAATGTGCTAAACTTCCGATATGGAAACGCAGATCGGTTTCGCTACCGAGGCCGAGGTCGCGGCCGCGAACGAAACAGCCGGACGAATCCTCGAAGGAATGCGGGAGGTCATCCGGGGAAAGGACGAGTTCCTCACCCTCCTCCTCGCGGGGCTGTTCGCGGGCGGCCACGTTCTCGTCGAGGATCTTCCCGGCCTCGGGAAGACCACGGTGGCAAAGACCCTCGCCGCACTCATCGCGGGCGACGCCGAGGGCGACGAGCGGTTCTTCCGCCGCATCCAGTGCACTCCCGACCTGCTTCCCTACGACATCACCGGCGTGGACGTGTTCGATCCGGAATCGAGGAACTTCGAATTCCGGCCGGGCCCGGTCTTCGCGCACGTCCTGCTCGCGGACGAGATCAACCGCACGACGCCGAAGGTCCAGTCCGCGCTCCTCGAGGTCATGGCCGAGAGGCAGGTCACGGTCGGCCTCAGGACCCGCGTCCTCGAGCGGCCTTTCTTCGTCATTGCAACGCAGAACCCGGTCGAAACGGAGGGGACGTACGCCCTGCCACTCGCCCAGGCGGACCGTTTCCTCATGCGCCTCTCCATAGGGTATCCGGACGCCGAAGCGGAATTCTCCATCGTGACCGACGACCCTTCCTCCACCCGGATGCCGGAAATTCGGCCGGTCTGCGGAAGGGAGGAAATCCTCGCGGCCCAGGACCTCGTGCCCAGGATCTACTGCGACGAGAAGCTCGTACGGGCGGTCATCGCTGCGGCGAACGCGAGCAGGACCCACCGCGGCGTGCTCTACGGAGTGTCGCCGAGGGGAAGCCTCATGCTGGTCCGTGCGGGCCGCGCCCTCGCGCTGCTCAGGGGCAGGTCCTACGTCACCGACCAGGACCTCGTGGACGCCGCCCCGGCTGTGCTCGCCCACAGAATGAAGCTCAAGGACGCGAAGCTCTCCCCGGTCGAGCTCGGCCGGGACATCGTTCTCGGCGCCGTCGCCTCGGCGGACGGCGGCTGAGCATGCGGAGTCCGGGACGGAGATTCCCGCCCTTCCTCACTCCGAGGGGTTCGGTTTTTCTTCTCGCCTCCCTCGCCGCCTCGGCTGCCGGCGTCCATCGCGCCGAGCTCGCCTCGCTCTTCTGGGGCGCGGCGACCCTGTTCCTCGCGCTCGTTTCCTGGATCTCGGTCGCTGCATCCTCGGGCCGCCTCGCAAGACTCCTCTCCTCGGGCCGCCTCGAAATCGATCTCTCGCTTCCGGCCGCGGCGGCCTACCCCGGAGCCGAATTGAAGGGGCGCCTCACGGCGAACCGGCCCCGCCTCCTCCCCTGGCTCGAAACCGTATATCTCCTCGACCTCGAGAACCGCGAAGGGAACCGTTTCCGAACCGCCGTTCGTTTGGATCCGGGAGAACCCGAGGCCGCATTCACCGCGCGGGCTCCGAGAAGGGGCGAGTACTCGGGCCCCTCGGGTTTCCTCGCGGTCCGGGACCGCTTCGGCTTCGCCGAGCGGATGATCCGGATGCCGGGGGAGACCCGCTTCACGGTCTATCCGAGTCCCGCCGAAGAGGCCGTGGAGTACGGAGCCTCCGAGGGCGGCGCGCGGAACCGGGAGAAAGCGGAGAAGCGCAGGACCGACGAGTTCCTGGAAACGAGGAAGTACGTCCCCGGCGACGACACGAGGAGGATCGATTGGAAGCTCTACGCCCACGGCGACGAGCTCATGCTCAGGATCGGGGAGGAGTCTCCTCCCCCGGAGGCGCTCACGCTCATGGTCCTCGTCACGTCGGCGGACCCGGGCCTCGTGCCGCGGCGGCTCGTCCCGGACGCCCTCGACAGGATGGCGGGAGTCGCCGCGAGGCTCGTCATCGAGCTCACGGAACGCGGGAAGACGGTGGTCCTCGCCGCCGAAGGCTCGAGAGAACCCGCCTCGGCGGAGCCGGGGAAGATCGAAGCGGCCCTCGCCTGCCTCGCGGGCATGACCTCGGGAAACGAGGCCGGTTCGTTCCGCGGGCTACCCGATCCGGCCTCCGTGGGGGGAACCCTGGTCCTCGCCTTCCCCGGATCGCCCGGTCTCCGCCCCCTTCTCCGCGAGCTCCGGGACCGGCCGGGCGGGAGCAGGCTCATCCTCGTCGACCCGGCTGCCGGACTTCCCGAGCCGTCGATTCGGCATCCGATCGAAAGGATCCTCTTCCTCCCCGCCGAGAAATCGAACGAAGAATCGTGGAGCCGCGCAAACCGTGAGGCGCTCGCCGAAGCCCTGAGACTGCGCGCAGAAGAGGACAGGAGGCTTTCCTCGGACCCTTCGTGGAGGATCGAACATGCTGTCGTCGTCTAGGCCGGGGAGGCCTCGGACGGTCTGCGTGCTCCGCGGCCTCGCCCTCCTTTTCCTCGCGGTGAACTACGCGCTCTACTTCAGGGACTCGCTCTTCGTCCCGGCGGCCGGGACCGCATGGCTTCTCGGCCTTGCGTCCGCCTTTCTCCTCGACCGCTCCGGGCTCCGCCTTCCCTTCGCCTTCGGCTGCGTCGCGATCCTGACCTTCCTCCTCCGCGAGGCGGGCCTGGCCGCGATCCGCGTTTCCGGCGTCTTCGCTGGGACCGAGGCCGCCGACCTCGCCGCTCTCGCCTTCGACCGGCATTGGTGGCTTCTCGTCCCGGTCTTCGCGGTCACGGCGGTCCTCACCCTGCTCCATCACCGTATCGCGGCCTACAGGCGCACGGAGGCAGCGGTCCAGGGCGGGCTCCTCGTCGCCGTGTTCTGGGCCCAGGGAGGCTTCGGGAACACCCTCTACCCGCATCCTCTGTTCTTCGCCCTCTCGGTTTCCGCCTTCATCCTCCTCGAAATCTTCCGGCTCTACGCCGACGGACCCACGGGCCTTCCCGGATGCACTGAACCGGTCCGCGGAGGCGGGGCGCGGCGTAACCGATGGCCCGCGTCCCTGGTTCCCCTCGCGCTCGCCCTGGGGCTTCTCCTGTCCTGGATCTTCGGCCGCTACGGCGAGGCCGCCGTCTCGGCCGGCGGGGGGCTCCTGAAACCGAGCCTCTTCAGGTTCGACTTCTCGAATTACCTCACCCTGGAGAGCGAGATCCGGCAGACGAGGGACCTGGTCCTTCTCTACCGCAGGGACAGGCCCATCGACAGGCACCTGCTCCGCCGCTTCGTCCTGGACGGCTACCGCCCGGGAACGGGCTTCTTCCTCGACCCGAAGAATCCCCTGGGCAACGCCGCGGAGACGGTGCCGGACCATCGGGCGGTCTTGCCGCTCCGGGAGACCGAGGGCAGGGACAGGATCGGCCAGGAGCTCTACCTCGTAAACCTCGATCCCGCTGCTCTGCTCTCGGTCGATTATCCGGTCGAGACACGGCCCGTACGGAACTGGAAGAAATCCTCCTTCGTCAGGATCTACCGGGCCGAGGCCATGGCGAGCTACATCCTGCCTTTCGAGCTCGCCGACGCGAAGGGGCCCGGAATGAGTCCGGAGCTCCTCGAGTACTACACGAGGTACGGCGGAGACGAGAAAATCAGGGCCCTCGCCCTGAAGATCGTCGGCAGGCTGCCGGGCTACTACGACCGGGTTCAGGTCATCCACGACCACCTCAAGTACGAGTACCGCTATTCCCTCAGGCCAGGCGTCGCGGCCGACGGGAACCAGCTCGACCACTTCCTCTTCGGCTCGAAGAAGGGCTACTGCTCCTATTTCGCCTTCTCCATGGCCCTTCTCTGCCGGAGCCTCGGCATACCCGCGAGGGTGGCGGTGGGCTTCTTTCTCGATCCGCAGTCGGAACTCCTGGGCTTCCATCCGGTCCGCGCCGACATGGCCCACGCCTGGGTGGAGGTGTACTTCGGCAGGTACGGCTGGATCGATTTCGACCCGACCTCGGAGACTCCGGCTCCGGGCGAGGAGTACGCCCAGGCGCCGGGATTCGACAAGGACAAACTCGCCTCCCTCCTGGAGGAGATCATCGCGAACAGGATCGGGGCCGAGGAGGAGAAAACCGAGCCTCCGCCCGAATCGACGGCGGGACGGGACGGCGCCGGCGGGCTCCTCGCCGCCCTGAAACGTATCCTCGACCTCTGGCCCGCCGTCGCGGCGGCCGCGGCGCTCGCCCTCTATCTCGGGCTCCGGTTCTCCGACGCGGCCGCCGCCCGCCTTTCCCGCTCGCCGCGCCGGAGAACGACGGCCGCATTCCGCGCCCTGCTCCGGGACCTCGCCGCCCTCGGCACGCGGAAACGGAAGACCGAGTCGCTTCCCGAATTCGTCGTCCGCGCCGGAAAGGAGCTCGGCGTCCCTCTCGATGCCGCGCTCGAGCTCATCCAGAAGGCTCGCTTCGACCGGGACTTCACGGCCGAGGACGAGGATCGTTTCCGGTCGGAACTCCGGCGGGTCCGCGCGGCGTCGAGGTCCGCGCGGCCGACGTCCTACCGGCTCCGGTACCTTCACCCGCGGGGTCTCGGGAGGCTGCCGTGAGAACGAACCTCCCGCGCCTCCCGGGAAGATCCGCCCCCGCCGCGGCGATCGTCCTCCCCTTCGTCCTCGCCCTCCTCCTTCCCTCCCCGATCCTGGCCCAGGGCTCGGTCAAGGACGTACTCGCGGAGGCGAAGGAGGCGATTTCCGCCGAGCGCTACGACCTCGCGCTCGAGGCCCTCAAGAAGGGCAAGGACAGGTTCCCCGGCTCTCCCGACATCCTTCGGAGCCTCGGCGACCTCTACTACGACAAGGAGCTCTATTCCCTGGCGCTCAAGGAATACCGGGAGGCCGAACCCTTCGAGCCGGGAAACGCCTCTCTCCTGGACAAGCTCGCCGTCACCTACGGACACCTCAACCAGGAAAAGACCGCCGCGGAGTACTACGAGCGCATCCACGCGCTCTATCCGAACGACAAGGACGCGGTGACCGACCTCGCCTGGATGTACTTCAAGACGCACCAGCTGGAAAAGGGCGAAAAGCTCCTCCTCGAGGCGATCGGCAAATTCGGCATGAACCGCCGCTTCGCCATGACCCTGGGCACGATCTACGCCGACCTCTACGACTACGAGCGGGCGCGGAAGTACTACCGGACCTCCATCGAGGCGGCGCTCAAGGACAAGGAGTTCCGTTTCGCCTCGGTCGCGTACTACAATCTCTCGCTCCTGGAAAAGAGCTTCTACAAGTACAATTCCGCCATGGACGCCACGAACCGCGCCCTCTTCTACGAAGACCGCGCGCCCGGCCATCTCGCGAAGGGGGAGCTCCACGAAAGCTCCATGGATTTCGCCCGGGCCCACGACGAATACCGCAAGGCGGACCTCCAGGACTCAACGCCCCTCGCGCGGATCAACCTCGCGGTCCTCTACCAGCGGTTCGGCCTCCTCGACGAGGCGCTCGCCTACGCGAAGCGGATCCTTGAAAAGAAGGACTACTCCTGGATGTTCTACTTCGGGACGAATCGGGACCGCTTCCTCATGGACCTGCACAAGCTCCTAGCGGACACCTACCGAGGCCTCATGAACCTCGAAGGCATGAGACCGGAGCCCGCCGTCGCGGCGAAGCTCGCCTCCGCCGCGAGGTCCATCGGATACCGCATCCTCTCCCGCTATCACCTCTTCCAGTACCGCAGGTACGCGGACGTGGTGGGCAGGAACTACCTCGAGAAGAGGAATTTCCTCAACGCCTGGTTCACCCTGAGCCTCGCGAACCGCGACTTCCCGGACACCGCCCTCCGCTACCTGGCGAAGGCGAAGGAGATCGAGACCGCCATAACACCGGAAGCCGCGCGGTTCTACCTCCTGGAGGAAGGGAAGATCCGTCGCGACCCGGACCTCATCGAAAAGGCCATGAAGGAGTTCGTCGTCCCGTGGGAGAAGGAGAACATCGAGGAATCCCTCCGCCACCTCGTGCCGGAGCTCGCCCGGGCGGGAAGGGAAAGGGACCGGCGCGAGGCCCTCCTCAGGCTCTACGAGATCAATCCGGGCGCCCTTCGGCAGAACGGCTTCAGGCTTCCGGTCCGCCTCGCGACGGCCGGCCTCGCCGAGACGAAGGAGAGGCTGGAAGCCTACCTCGAGGAAGCCGGCTTCGAGCGGCCCGGCGAGGGGACCGAGGCCGGCCTCCCCCTGCTCTCGGTGAAGGTATCGGACTCGGGTTCGGTAACGTGGACCCTGGAAGGAGGCAGCCTCGCGCGGAACCACGCCGCCCGAGAGCGGATCGAGCTCGCGGGCACGGGGCGGAAGGAGCTCGCGGAATGCGCGGAGAAGATAGCGATGGACGTGTTCGGGGTCAGAACGTCTCCGAGGTGATCTGGACGTCCTGGATCCTGCCCGGGATCTGGTCTTCCACGAAGGCGAGAACCTTCTGCATCGTGCTTTCCCCGAAGCTCCTGGAGTTGGAAACGAAGGCTCCGCCGATCTGGGAGAAGCTGAGCGAATCCTGAAGGTCAACCTCGGCGGCGGACATCTTGAATTTCTTCTGGAGCCTGTCCTTGAGGGAATTGACGATCCGCCTCTTGTCTTTGATGGATCCCACGTCGGGGATCTCGATGATGAGCTGTATCATGGAAACGACCATAGGCCTCACCCTTTCTTAAGCAGGTCCCCGAAATCCTCCACCTTGAGTTCCAGTCCCTGGGGAGACTCCGCCTGGACGGTCCTGCACTTCAGCGGGAGGAATTCCTCGTTGTACCGGTCGGCGAGGCGGTATACGTCGTCGTCGCGGAACCGCTTCGGGATCTTCGCCTCCAGGTTGTATCCCGGCTCGGTGAAGCCGCGGTACATGACGTGAATGGGATCCGTGACCGTGAGGGCGAAATGCGGGCTGTAGTAGAGCAGGATGACCGAGAGCAGGACGACGATGACGACCAGGTACGTGAGGCTGTCCCGCGACTGCTGGGCCGCCACTGGGCGCAGATCGAAAAAGAACTCGAGGGATCCTTCCTTGAGGTACGAGTAGTCGGGCAGGCCGAAGTTCTTGGCGTAATAGGCCGAATCGAACCGGGAAAAAAGGACCTTCCCGTCCTGTTTCACGAGGAGGAGGCCCGGTTCGATTCCGGCGAGCGTCTTGATCCCCTCGGTCCTGCGGTCATCCGAAAGCCGGACGACGGCGTCGGCGGTCGCCGCGTAACGCTCCTCGGTCATTCCTTCGAGGAAACGGCCGCCGGCCAGCGACTGCACCGCCTGGAAGCCGAGCAGCGAAAAGACGAAGACCGTGACGGAGACTCCGGCTATCTTCGCGATATGGCGTTGGGCCATGACGGATTCCGCGTTCTTGATCTGCCGAAAAATCTTCAGGACGCGGAGCATCCTGAGTATCCTGGCGATCCTCACGGCCTTGATGACCTTGAGCACGTTGAGGCCGCCGCCGAAGGCAGCGACGCCGACTCCCGCCGCGAGGCCGAAAACCGCGGGGCCCGAATTGAAGACCGCGAGCGGGACGGATGCGAGAAAGTCGACCCAGCCCCGCTCGTGCACGATGTATTCCACCGTCTTCCGGTTGATCGCGGCGGCGTAGAGCCGGACGAAGAATTCGCCGGTGAAAAACATGTCGAAGCAGAACCCGCTCACGAGCAGGACCCGGCGGACCGGCCACGACCAGCCGGCGACGACCGAGAAGTCGTCCAGAAAGGTCTGGACGATCACGAGCACGATGGCGGTCAATACCAGGTTCTCCCAAAAGGATTTTCTCATGTTCCCACCTCGCGGTTCACCAGCCGTTTTCCGCTGCGATTTTATAGAGCTCTTCCAGCATTTTCTCGTCGAACCCGAAGAAGCGGGCGTTCTTCCTCGCCACGCTGAACCAGCTCTTGTCGGGCGTATCCGCGCCCCGGTCCACTTTGACGTTCGCCTTGTAGTTCCTGTAACGGGCGGAGAAGATCGCCGCCAGGCGGGAGGTCGCCTCGATGTAGCGGTTTTCCGAGAACGACATGTTCGCGTGCACCGCGCTCTCCAGCACCTGTTCGGGCAGGGTCGAGAGCTTCGCCTTGAGTATCCGCTCGGCCTTGTCCGCGAACGCGCCTTGGATCACGCCGGAAAGACGATCGGTGTAGTTCGATACGGCGTCCGCCCCGGCGGCGTACACCGCGGCCCTGAGGAGCAGGGTCATGGAGAGGAGGCCCTTGATCTCGTCCTTGCTCATGCGGAGCCTCTGAACCTTGGCGAGCTCGAAATGGATGTAGGCTTTCCGTTCGAAGATCTTGTCGAGGTAGCGGTCCACCGCCCGATACCGGAGAGCCGTATACGGACCGGTGAAGCTCCTCCTCGTTTCGGATTGCCGCAGGAGCGCGAGCAGGAACCTCAACACCTCCTCCTTAACCTTGCCTTCCGGAGCAGCCTGCCTGCCGAGGAAAGGAAGGAAGGAAAGCGAGATGTCTTCGGTGACGATCCTGTCGAGATCCGCCTCCATTTCCCTGCCGACGATGTCCTGGAGGGCCTGGAGGAGATGGACGAGGATCTGATTCCAGCTCTTCCCCGCGAAGAACGCCGGCGAGGAAAGCGTCGGAAGAAGCTGTCCGGAATTCACGGACAGGAACTGGATGACCTGTTCTTCCTTCTGGAGAGAGGTGAAATCATTCATCGCAGGATTGCAGAGAAGCCGCGAAACGAAGGCCGCAGCCTTGTCCAGATCGTTGCTCATGACGACATCCGCACCTTGGGCTTTTTTTCCGCCGGAGGCGGTGTACCCATTTTCTTATGAATTCCCGATTTCAGCAAGGGGAAAACGGGGTCGAAGCGAATAAATCTCTCGAGCGCGCATTTCCGGCGTTCCCGACGTTTCCCGCTCGATAAAATTCCGAATTCCAGCTATATAATATAGGCAACGTGAAAAAGTGGATCGGGATTCTCCAGCTCATGGTGCTTCTGGGCGGCCCCTTTTTGGCTGGAGAAGAGCATACCTCGCAGACCGCGAAACGGAGGGCCTTCCCCGAAGAGGATTCGGAAACGGTCTTCCGGACGAACCTCGGTGACGCGGACGTGGACCTCTTCCTCCAAGGTTCCTGGGAATCGTCCGTGAGCGGCTCGCTGGGACTTTCACTCGTTCCGGGCGAGGGCTACAACCGATCCTATACCTTTCCCGGCTTCACCGAAGGCCTCGTCTTCCGGCAGACCCCGGACCTCACCCTGTCCCTCTGGCTCATGGAACGTTACTTCTTCGAGACGAACTACGGAGAGAACTACAGGATGAACACCTACCTGCTCGGCTACCAGGGCAAGGAGGGGGAATTCGTCCAGTCCATCAAGGCGGGAAACAAGGAGATCGAGATGTCCCCCTTCCCCTACATGGACTTTCCCGGTTCCTCCTGGCGTTCTCCCGGTCTCGCCGCGATGTTCCAGACGTCGAGGTCCCGGCACGAATTCTTCCTCCGTTACGACCCTTCGGCCGCCCAGAAGAAGACCTTCGTCGGAAAGAACGAGGTCAACGATCTCCGCCGGGACCCCCAGTACTATGTCCGGGGCAAATTCTTCGTCCTGCCGGACCCGGCGGTCGATTTCGTGACGGTCTTCATCGAGGATGCGGAGGGATCGGTCAGGGCCGGAGACGGGAGAAGGTACAAGAAGGCCACGGATGCGGAAGCGGCCTTTTCCCTTTCCGACGGGACCGTCACCCTCGCGAAGCCGTCGGCCGGCAGGGTCCTCGTGTTCTACGAGAAGGGCGGTCAGGCGGTGGGCGCATCGAGTCTGGGCTCCAAAGCCCTGCCGGCCTACGTCCAGAAGACGGCCTCGTCCCCCGTGGAGCTCGACCCCCTCGGAACCCCCGAGGATTTCTCCTGGTCGCGGGGGCCCTACATGGGAAAGCCCATCGCGCGCTTCCGGGTGTCCGCGGCGGGAAACGACTGCCTCCTCGTGTACGATCCCGGGCTCTTCACTCCCTTCGAGAACCAGGGCGTCTATTCCCTCGAAGGGATCTCCGTCACGGACAACGACTCCTCGAGCATCAAGATCGTGAGGAAGGGCTCCTCCGGCGTCTACGCGACGAAGAACGCGCTTTCCCTCGTGCTCGACGGCGGCAACGCCTACGTCCGGGTCGTCTCCGATCCGGGCAAACCCCGCTCGATGTTGAACCGCTACCCCTTCGCGGACGACCTTCCCCGGCTCTACGGTCCGGATCTCCTCTCGGACGGGGGCGGGGCCGACTTCGAGATCCTGGCCCGGACCTACACCCCGGTCCAGGCCTTCGTCCTCACGAACGACGTCATCCCCGGATCGGTCAAGGTCTATCGGAACGGCAAGCGGGAGGAACTCTTCACCGTCGACTACGCCTCGGGCACGGTCGCCTTCTCCTTCGAAGTCGCCTCCTCGGACACCATCGAAATCTACTACCGCACGTTCTCGGGCGAAGGCGAGGGCGGCGACATCCTCTTCGGCACCGGCAACACGATCCAACTCCGCGACGATCTCGTCCTGAAGCTCGCGGGGAGCGTCCGCTGGAACGTGCTCAAGGGAAGCTACAGCACCGAGCCGGACGACCATCCCGGCTCCATCGGAGGATCGGCCGAAATCTCGTACAAGGGAGGGAAGGTGAGCGCCGTCGCCGACGGGGCGGTGGTCTATTCCAATCCCGACACCTCGGGGCTGCTCCGGCTCCTCGGCATGGAAAAGGCGGAAATCAGCATCGCGATGTCCAAGGACAACATGTTCCCCTCCTCCGTGCCGGCGTCCGACTTCTTTTCCGGAGGCCTCACCTCGTCGAACCGGGGCAAGCTCTATTTCAAGAACTACGAGACGGAGGACCTCGTCGGGAACGTGAGCGTCAACGACTACACCTGGACTCCGCCCTCCTCCCAGCAGTTCCCCTACAAGGACGGGTCCAAGCCGGGTCCCTACGTGGCCGGAGCCAACGCCGAAGGATTCGCCCGCGTCATGGTCATGGACTACGATCTCTCCTCCTCGCAGAAGTGGGTGGGCGCCCAGATCAACCTTTCGACGGGAAAATCCGGAAGCGTCAACTTCTCCAAGATCTCCGCCATACGGTTCGCCTACAAGGTCGTCGCCTTCTCGGGCGCCGAGCTGTCGCTCAACCTCCAAACCGGCGCCGTAAGCGAGGACCTGGACGGCGACGGCGTGCTCGACGAGGAGAGCGGAGCGTCGTCCCGAGGCTACGAGTTCAACGACGGGGTCCTCACCCTGTACGTGGGCGGCGGACAGAAAGGGCTGGGGAACGGGAAGAGGGACAGCGAGGACGCAAACTGGAACGGCGTGCTCGAGCAGGAGAACTCCGAACTCGTCTTCCCCGGCCCCGCCGACTCCTCGAGCTTCGGCTATGCGATCGCGGAGACGGGCTCCTGGAAAACGGGCCTGCTCAGGGTGCCGGCGGCGGACGCGAACAGGCTCTCCAAGGTCAGGGCGGTCCGCATCGTGCTCAAGAAGGAGGGGCCGGGAGCCGCTTCCGGAAAGGTCCTCGTCGGACCGATAGTCTTCGAGGGAACCGACCTGGCGTCCCAGGTGAGCGGATCGGGTTCGCTGCGGATGCGGGAAATCCTGGAAACGCTCGTGGACGAGCCGGCGCCGGTATCCCTCGCCAAGGCCCATCCGGGCACGATCGACACCTTCCATTCCGGCGGCGGGGACCAGAAGGTCCTCGAGACGATATGGAAGAACTTCGCCGTGAGCGACACCTGGGAGCTCAAATCCTTCACCACCGAGGTCCCGGCCGAGAACTACCGCAGGATCAACCTCTTCATCCGGACCGCGAAACTCGGCTCCGGCTCCGCGAGCATCACCCTTTCCTATACGGACTCCGAAGGCAAGGGGATAACCGCGACCTTTCCCGTGACCGCCACCAACACCTGGGAGAGGCTCAGCATCGACATAGGGAAACGGCGGGTCACCCTCGGGGAGAACGTGATGCCGGCGCCGACCGTCGACTCCTCCTACGGCAAGCTCACGCGGTTCAGCCTCGTCCAGACCGGCACGGACGGCGGCACGATGTACTTCGACGAGCTCTACCTGTCCGACCCGGCAGCCTCGGTGGGCTTCGCGGGCTCACTCGTCGCGACCTATTCGTCGCCCGGGACCAACATCGAGGTGGGGACGGTGCCCCTGCTGCGGAATTTCGCCGTGACGCAGAAGATTTCGGGCCAGAGCAAGACCTTCCAATCGCAGATCGAGAAAACCTCCGACGAGACCACGACCGCGGGGTATCTCTACTCCTCCACCAGCGCCTCCGGTCACGTCCTTTCCTTTCTCGGCCTGGAGGGGGACTTCTCCCTCAACGTGCTCGACGCCCGCGTCGAATACGAGGGGGGGCATCTCGTGAGGTTCCCGGCGGAGGGAGGGCCCGTCGTGGTCCGGGAGCAGTTCAAGCGGACCTTCCGCGCCGTCGCCCCTTCCATGAGCCGCTCGAACGGTCTGGACGTCCGGCCCGTCGATTGGATCGCCTGGAACTCGAACGCCGACACCTCCTTCGCCGACTCCGCGCTCGTCCAGAGGTGGGGGACCGCGCTGGACATCACCCATCCCGCCATGCCGTTCTTCAAGCTCGCCGCATCCCTCCGGAACGAAGCCGAGGGATACGTTCTGGAAGACGCGTCCTACGCCGGCGCCTGGACCTCCTCGTATTCCCTGCTCTCTCCCTGGACCGGGGGATCGGCGACGGTGCGGCAGGGCCAGCTTTCCGTCTCAGCCGGCAGGATCTCGGAGCCCGTAGGCTTCACCCTGAACCCCGAGGTCTCGTACGTGAACGACGGCGAGACCTCGAGGCGGCAGAAGAACCGCGAGAAGGTCTTCCTGGAACTGCCCCTCGTCTTCAGGGCGGGCGAGACCGATCCCGGGTGGAAGCTCGCGTTCACCTACGAACGGGAAGGGATCACGAAGGTCGGCGCCGCCGAATCCGGCGATTTCCGCTCGGACGTCGGACGCCTCGGGAAGGGGCTCTCGAACCAGCGGTATTTCTACGACTCCATCCCCTTCGTGGAGATCTTCGCCCCCTCGAGCTGGACGGGATTCAAGGCCGACTCCGAGGGCGCGTACGCCGCCGACTATACGCCGCGCGCGGGACTCCTCTACTCGAGGGCCTACGGATCGAACATCGTCGACCTCCTCGTCCCATCCAGGGCCGAGCTGGCGTTCGCCAAGGCCTATGCCCGGTCCGACGACGCGGTCTCAGCCAAGAACACGAGCGACCTCAAATTCACCAATTTCGCCGTCAACCTCTTCGGCACCGACGGCGCCTATCCCTTCTTCTCCTGGTACGCGAGCGACGAGTTCCAGATCCAGAATTCCGCTTCCGTGGAGAAGATCGAGGGCGAGACCGACGTCGATTGGTCCTACACGAACAAGGTCTCCCTGAGCGTCTTCGGCCGCCGGGAGGACCGCTTCGTCCTCGAGCACACGATCGCGCTGAAGAACGAGGACCGCTACGTCTATCAGGGGACCGGCTCGGTCAAATACGTGTGGAAGCAGGAGATGACGAGGACCGTCACCTCGGAGTTCATGCTGAAGATGCTGGAGGACAGACGGTACTACGTGCACACGGAGAAGGCGGAACTCACCTACGACAACAAGGACGGAGTGAGGACCTACGTCGTGCTCGGACACGAAACCGCCCTCACCCTCAAGAAGAGCGGTTTCATCAAGGCCGGAGCGGACCTCGGCCTGGGCATCGAGCGGGACGGCTCGGGACTTTGGCCAGGCTACAAGATCCTGCTGGGCCTCCAGGCGGGCATCAGCGCGCACTTCGTGTTCTGATACCTCTATGTTTTTACCCCGTAAAGGATATATATTTAATAATGATTATCTGTCAGGAGGTCGCCATGAATAGAAGAGCACTGATTCCCATCGCCGTTCTCGCGTTGACCGCCTTCACGGCGGCCGCGCAGTCCGCGGGTACGCCGGATACGAAGTCCGGGGACCAATCCGCGGCGAGCCAAGAGGCGTTTCCGCTCTCCTTCGGCTTCGGAATAGGAATCGGAGTCAGCAATTTCCCCAATGAGGATTACGTACCGGGCGGCACCGCACCCGAATACACGACCTATCAGAGATTGAGCCTCGCCCCCGAGTTCCGGATCGGGAAATTCGGCGTGGGCTTCGACTTCACGGTCAACTTCCGCTTCACCGGCGGGGACCAGGGCAACGAGTTCGAGGTCCGCGAGCAGGACTGGAAGGTCGGGACCTTCCAGGAATTCGTGGACGTGTACCTCCCGAAGATCAACTACCTCTTCTACGGAGCGAAGGGCGATCCCTTCTTCGTGAAGATGGGCACGATAACGGACGCCGTCCTGGGGAACGGCTTCATCCTCGGCGGCTACTCCAACGCCCTCTACCGGCCGGAGACCCGCCTCTTCGGCATGAGCCTCGACGTGGACGGGAGCCTCTTCGGAACGCCGATCGTGGGAGTCGAGACCTTCGCCGCGAACCTGTCCCGCTTCGACGTCATGGCGGCTCGGCTCTACGTCCGGCCTCTCTCCGGCTCCGAGCTCCCGATCCTGGACAAGCTCCAGATCGGCGGCACCGTCGCCGTAGACCGGGATCCGGGCTATTTCGTGAAGCGCAACGCGACCTATACGGGCTTCGTTCCGAATTCGAGCGACACCGTGCAGATCTACGGCGGCGACTTCCGGCTTCCCCTCCTCTCCGGCGACCTCGTCTCCCTCGCGACCTTCGGAGACGTCGTGGTCCAGAAGGAGGGCACGGGCGAGATGATCGGCGCGGGGGGCCGTCTCGCGAAGATCGTGACCTTCGGAGGACAGCTGCGCTTCCTCGGTGACAACTTCATTCCCACCTACTTCGACAACACCTACGACTCACAGCGGGTCGAGCGCTACCTCGTGTACGACGGCACCGCGACGAAGAAGGGCGGCATGGGATGGCTCGCCTCGCTCGGGTTCTCCGTTCTCGAGGACAAGGTCGTGTTCAACACCACGATGGAAGGCCCCTTGGGCGAAATCGAGGGCAACTACTGGGACTGGGGCGCCGTCTTCATGGTGAAGGAAGGCGTCCTTCCCGGCTTCTTCTTCGACGTCGGCTACACGAAGAAGAACATGGCCGGCTTCGACGACTTCAAGCGCTGGAGGGAGAACGCCCTCATCCAGGCCAACGTCAATTACAAGACGGGCCCGGCCGTCATCTCCCTGGGCTACACCCTGAAGTACGACCCGGCGAACCCGGACGGATGGACGGTCACCACGAACCTCGAGAGCAGGATTTCCTTTTAAGGGGAGGCGGTAAACCATGAAAACACTGACGAAATTGATCGGGCTGTTCGCCCTCGCCGCGGCCGCGGCCCTTCCCGCCTCGGCCCAGAAGGCGGCGCCCTCGGCCGTACTCGAGTACTTCGACAATCCCGGGCAGATGAAGGTCGTGGATCCCGACGGCTTCGAGGTGACGGACGTCACCTTCGGCATGGAACTCTCCCTCGGCGACCGCGTGAGGACCGGCGAGACGTCGGCGGAGATCCGGCTGAATCCGAACGGCTCGATCATCCGGCTCGCGAAGAACAGCGAATTCAGGATCGAGTCGGTCCAGGGTGCGAAGGGCGGCGACGCGAACGCGTTCACGCTCTTTTCCGGCAAGCTCCGCGCCGTGGCCGCGAAGACCACGGGCAGCACGTACGAGATCCGCACCCCCACGGCGGTCTGCGGAGTCCGCGGCACCGACTTCGGCGTGTTCGTGGTCCCCGGCTCGGAGGAGTCGGTGGCGGTCCGTGAGGGCCTCGTGGAATTCGCGAAGGCCACGGGGGAAAGGGTCCGGCTCGCGACGGGACAGGGCGCGGACGTGTTCGCGAAGACCTTCGAGGCCGCAACCTGGTCGGCGGAGCGGATGGCGTCCGCCTTCCGCGACCTCGACTTCAAGAAGCTCGACCCCGCCTCCGTCCCCAGGGAAACGCCCAAGGCGGAGGCTCCCAAGGAAAAGGCCGAGGCGCCGGCGCAGCCGCCGCCTCAGGTCAAGAAGGAAGAAAAGAAGGAGGAGACGAAACAGGCCGAAGAAGGGGCGGTGAGGAAATTCCTCCGCGACCACATCGGCATGGAAGTCGGGTCCGTCACCATCAACGAGGAGACCTATTCCCGCGTCATCATCCAGCCCGTCTTCGAAATCGGGAAGTTCAAGGCCTCCCTGTATCTCCCCGTCATCTTCACCGGCGACATCCTCGATTCGGACAATTGGTATCGGCCGCGGGGCAACAACGAATGGTCCTTCGGCACGGACAAGAACTGGAACTCGGATCCGATGGAGGGAGCGGGCGACCTGCTCCGAGACCTCGCGCTCAAGATCCGTTACGTCGAATACGGAAAGCAGCGGGATCCCTTCTTCTTCAAGGTCGGGAACCTGAACGGCCTCACCCTCGGGCACGGAGTCCTCGTGCGGAATTACGCGAACGACTCCGATTTCCCGGCGGTACGCAGGGTGGGCGTGAACCTCGGAGTCGACGCCGGTCCCGCGGGATTCGAGGCGCTGGCCTCCGACCTCGCCGAGCCCGAGATCTTCGGGGGCAGGGTCTACGTCAGGCCCTTCGATCCCTGGAAACTGGCGCTGGGAGCCTCGTTCGCGACCGACATCGATCCCGCGGGCGACCTTTCGGCCGGAGCGATCCCCGCCTCGTTCGTATCCGCGTATCGGGATCCGAAGCCCATGTTCCTGACCTTCGGACTCGACGTGGACCTCCCGCTCGTCGAGGGCGACCTCGCCTCGATCGTCCTGTTCGGAGACGCGGCGGGCCTCGTCCCCTACCTCAGGCACGGCTACGCCGCGAGCGCGTACCAGGAGCGGGAATTCGTCACCGACGCGTTCCACAAGAGCGGGGAAGGCGACTTCGGCTTCAGGAACTACGCCCTCCTCGCCGGGCTCTTCGGCAACTTCTCCATCCTGGACTGGCGGCTCGAGTATCGGCAGTACCGCGGTATGTTCCAGCCCGGCTTCTTCGGCCCGTCCTACGACAGGAACCGGGGGCTCCTCGCCGCGAGCGTCATGCAGTACCTCGCGAATCCCGACAACCCCGAGTTCAACAAGCTCACCATGGGCATCTACGGCGAGGCGGGTTTCACGCTCTTCACCTACATAAGGTTCGAGGCCGGTTATCTCTGGCCCTGGCAGCTCGTCGACGGCGACATCGAGACCGCGGACGAGGACTACCTCCAGCTCAGGCTCGAACTCCGGAAGGGCTTCATCCCCTTCGGCGCCCTGCAGAGGATGAGTTTCCACCTCTCCTACGTGCGGACGAAATTCGTCCCGACCGTCCTGGACGGAAAGGACAAGAACCTCGAGCTCTTCGACGCGAACACCGTGGTCAAGGGCGAACTCGTGTTCCCCGTGGCGACGACCATAGACCTCGCGCTCTCCGTAACCACCACGGTGGCGCGCAATTCCGACGGCTCGATCCGCTACGATTCCGACGGAAACCCGAAATGGTATCCGTCGGTCGGGATCGAAACCCGCATCCATTTCTAGGTATCTTCTTCCCATGTCCGAAACATCGCCCTCCCGAAGGACCCCGGTTCGGGTCCTTCGGGATTCGGTCGCGCGGAGGATAGCGGCCGGAGAGGTCATCGACCGGCCCGCGTCCGTGGTCCGGGAACTCATGGACAACGCCCTGGACGCGGGCGCCCGGGAGGTCGTCGTCCACGTCGAGGAAGGCGGCATCGGCCGCGTCCGGGTCGCGGACGACGGCGCGGGAATGACCGAGGAGGATCTCCGCCTCTGCTGGCTCCCCCATGCTACGTCGAAGATCGAGACCGAGGACGACCTCTGCCGCATCAGGAGCCTCGGCTTCCGGGGGGAGGCCCTCGCGAGCATCTCCACCGTCGCCAGGACCGAGATGACGAGCATGCCGGCAGGGGCCGATACCGCGTTCAAGCTCACGATCCACGGCGGGGAGTTCGTATCGCTCGAACCCTCACGCGGCAGGCCGGGCACGGTCGCGGACGTCGCGGACCTCTTCTACGCCGTGCCGGCCAGGCGTAAATTCCTGAAGCGCGCCCAGGCGGAGACCGCCCAGTGCAGGACGACCTTCCTCGAGAAGGCGCTTCCCTTCCCCGAGGTCTCCTTCAAGTTCTTCACGGACGGGACGCTCAGGCAGTTCCTTCCCCCGTCGGACCTTCCCGGCCGCGCGGCCGCGGCCTTCCCCGACGACCTCGCCGGAGGCTTCCTCAGGCTCGTCGAAGGAAGCGGCGAGGGCTTCACCCTGCGCATCGCGGCCGCGACGCCGGATCTCGTCAGGCGGGACCGGCGCCTCGTCCAGATCTACGTGAACCGGCGCCGGATCTGGGAGTACGCGCTCTCGCAGGGCGTCGAATACGCCTACTCCTCCTACCTCCCCGGAGGGCTCCTTCCCGCCTGTTTCGTATTCGCCGACGTCGACCCCTCGCTCGCGGACTTCAACATCCACCCCGCGAAGAAGGAGGCGAAGCTGAGGAACCTCCAGGACATCCGCCGCAGGATGACGGAGGTCCTCTCCTCCTTCCTCCGCGAGGCGACGAAGACGAGCTTCACCGTGCCCGGGACCGCCTCCGAATGGACCGAACGCCCTCTCTTCGGCGACGGGGAAGGCGGCGACCGCCTCGGCACGGGGATTGCGGACTCGCAGCCCGGCGGCGGAGGAGCCCGGGGCTCCGGCGTGGCGTCGGCTTTTCCTCGAAACCGGACCTACCCCGGCACCGAGGACGGCCCGGATCTCCGGCTCGCCGAAGTCCCCCTCCCCTCGGTCTTCGCCCCGGAGGGGGGCAGGACCTACGATTTCGTCTACCGGGGCCGGGCCTTCGGCCTCTTCCTCATCGCCGAGCGCGGCGACCGGCTCTACCTCGTGGACCAGCACGCGGCCCACGAGCGCATCCTCTTCGAGGCTTTCGCCGCGGAAGGCCTCCCCCAGAAACTCCTCGTTCCCGAGGAATTCGAGACCGACGAAACGAACGACGCCGAGGTGGAGAAGAAGGCGAAGGAAGTGCTCCCCTTCGGCGTCGAGATCGAACGCGTCGGCCCGTACCGCTGGGCGCTCGCCGCCCTGCCGGAAACCTTCCGAGGCGCCGAAGGCGACATCGTGGAGGCCGTGCTCTCGGCGGAGGCCGGATCGCTGAAGAAGGAGATCTTCGCCCGGGCCGCGTGCAGAAAGGCGGTGAAGGACGGAGACCTCCTCGGCCCGGACGCCGCCTGCGAGATCATCGACAAGGCGTTTCGGCTCGAGAGCCCTCGCTGCCCCCACGGCCGTCCGATCTGGTTCGAGATAGGCAGGGACGAACTCTTCCGCAAGGTCGGCAGGATCGTGTAGATGATGGCACGAAAGGCCTGAAATATAACGACCTTCTCCAATAAAACCAAAAATACGACAATTCCGAATAAATTGGATAAATCGAATATTCCAAGTTATACTGGAAAAAAGAATCCCAAGTAAAAACGACTGGAGGAAAAAATGTTCAAGAACGTCAAGTTGACGGGCAGAATAGCCCTCGTCGTCAGCCTCATGGTAACGCTCCTTCTGGCCGCAGTCGTTACGATCATCGGCGTCCGCCTCGATTCCGAGGTGACCGTCCTGGTGCGGAACGAGAACATCCAGATAGCCCAGGCTCGGGCCGCGGAACTCGGCAGGATCATGGACATGCACTACTGGGAACTCCGGATCCTCGCGTCCCAGGACGTCCTCCTGAGCGGCGAGCCGAAGATCGTCGAACCCTATGTTCTGTCCAGGCTGAAAAACGTTCCTCCCGAAATCAACGCCGTGCCTTTCGTGTGGCCGGACGGCAGGGCGCTGACTCCCCAAGGCACCTACGTGAACATCGGCGATCGGGCGTACTTCAAGGCGATCTTCAACGAAGGCAAGGACTACGTCGTCGGCGACGCGGCCATATCGAAGTCCATCAACGCTCCGAGCATCATCCTCGCCAAGGCCGTTAAACCGGAAAACGGGGCGGTTCGGGCCATCATCGGTTTCGAGATGAAACTGGACAGGCTTTCGGAGATAGCCGGTTCGATCAAGGTCGGGAAGACGGGATACGGCTGGATCATGGACCAGCGGGGACTCGTGATCGCGCACGTGAACAAGGACGCCATCATGAAGCTCAACGTCCTAGAATCCGCCAAGGAGGGATACAAGGGACTAGACGTCTTCGGAAAGGCGATGCTCGCGAACGACTCGGGAGAGGGTTACTGGAACAAACCGGACGGTACGAGGATGGCGACCTATTTCGCCAAGGTGCCGAACACCCCCGGCTGGAGGCTCGGCCTCTCCATCCCGGCGAGCGAGGTCAACGAGACCGTGACCGCCCTCATTTCCATCCTCCTCATCGTCCTCGTCGCCGGCATCGTCGTATCGGTGGCCGTCTCCACGCTCGTTGCAAGATCGATAGCGAAGCCCGTCAGGAAAATCATGGTCGCCATGGACTCCATCGCGAGCGGAGACCTCGCCCTGTCCGGGGCGGATGAAGAGTCCAGTCGGAAGAGAACGACGAGAAACGACGAGATCGGCATGCTCGCCGGGTCGATGAACGGCCTCGTCGAGAACCTGGCGCGGGTCGTGGGCGACATCCGCGTCGCCTCCGGACAGGTTTCCTCGGGATCGGTCCAGGTCTCCTCCACGGCCCAGGCCCTGTCCCAGGGTTCCAACGAGCAGGCGGCGAGCATCGAGGAACTTTCGGCCTCGGTCGAGGAGCTCGCCTCGACGGTCCGGCAGAACGCGGAAAACACCTCGCAGGCCGACAGCCTCTCCAGACGGGTCGCTCAGAACGCCGTGGAATCGGGCAAGGCGGTCGGCGAGACCGTCGCCAGCATGAAGGAGATCGCCTCCAAGATCTCGATCATCGAGGAGATAGCCCGCCAGACCAACCTGCTCGCCCTCAACGCGGCCATCGAGGCCGCGAGGGCCGGAGAGGCGGGAAAGGGCTTCGCCGTTGTCGCCAGCGAGGTGAGGAAGCTCGCGGAGCGCTCGCAGCAGGCCGCCGGCGAGATCAACGCCCTGTCGAAGCGGAGCGTCAGCGTCGCGGGCGAGGCGGGCAAGCGGCTCGAGGAGCTGGTGCCGGACATCAGGCGCACGGCTGACCTCATCCAGGAGATCGCCGCGGCGTCGGCCGAGCAGTCCTCGGGAGCCGAACAGATAGCGAAGGGCGTGAGCCAGATGGACACCGTCGTGCAGAACAACGCCTCCTCCTCCGAGGAACTCGCGGCGACCTCCGAGGAGCTTTCCGCCCAGGCGAGGCAGCTCGTCGAGACGATCGCGTTCTTCAGGCTGGGGACGGAAACCGCCGCCGGCTCCGCGCTGCCGAACCGGCCGACCGAACAGCCGAAGAGGATCCAGGCGCCGGCGGGAAACCGGGCGCAGGCCCCCGCCGCGAAGCCGGCCGGAACCACCGGCATGACGCTCGCGGACGACGAGGACGGTGAAAACATCGAGGAATTCTGAAGACCTCACGGTCTCGTCGCCGGGCTTCTAGAGCCCCGCGACGAGCTTCTCCACCTCTGCCTTCTTGTCGTAGCCTGGATTCTTCTGGAGGAGTTCCTGCAGGATCACCTTCGCGCCGGGCTTGTCGCCGAGCGTCACGAGGATCTGGCCGAGGCTGTAATAGGCGTCCCAGTATTTCGGATCGATCTTGACGAGCTGGAGGAAGGTGTCCTTGGCCTCCGCGAACTGCTTGGCGCCGGTGAAGGCGAGCCCGAGATTGTACCTCATGAGGGTGGCGTTCGGCTGCTTGGCGATGGCCTTCTTGTAGTGGTTGATGCTGTCCTGGTACAGTTCCTTGTGGAGGTAGACGCTTCCGAGGTTGTTGTTGGCCTCCATGGAGTCCGGGTCGATCTTGTAGGCGGCGAGGAGCTGTTCCAGGGCCTTGTCGTACTGCCCCGACTCGTCGTAGAGCCTTCCGAGCTCGATGCGGGGCTTGATGTAGCCCTTGTCGAGGAGAACCGCCTTGGTATGGGCAGCTATGGCCCCGTCCCTGCTTCCCATCTGCTCGCTGACTTGGCCGAGCGTGAAGGAGTATTCCGCCGATTGAGGATTCGCCTGGAGGGCCTTCGAAATGTACTTGAAGGCTTCCTGCGGCTTTTTCAGGCTCATCTTCACGAGGGCCATGTTGTAGTTGTTTATGTCGCTCGCGGGCTCCAGTTCGACCGCCTTGGAGAACCACGGTTCCGATTCCGCGTACTTTCCCTGCCGGTACAGCGACGTCGCGAGGCCGCGGGCGTTGCGGGCCTCCTTGGGCTCGTACTTCACCGCCTGAGCGTAAACTCCGGCGGCGCCCGCGAAGTCCCCCTTCTGCCTGAGGTATTCGCCCATTTCGTAGTAGGCCCTGCCGTAATCGGGCTTCACCTTGACCGCCTTGAGGAAGGCGTCGTAGGCCTTGTCGTTCTCCTTGAGGCGTGCCAGTGAGGCCCCGAGGTTGAAGAATGCGTTCGCGTTCGAGGGATCGATGCGCACGCAGCTCTCGAAGGACTGCCTCGCCTCCCGAAAAAGGCCGGCCCGGAACTGCGCCTTGCCCAGCTCGAAGAAAACGTCGGCGTTCTCCGGATTGAGCCGAGCCGCCTTGACGAGGGACTGGACCGCGGCTTCGTTGTTGCGCGCCGCGGCGTACACCTTGCCGAGGGTCAAATACGGCTCCCACAGATTCGCGTCCCGCCTGATGGCCTCGTTCGCGTTTTCCAGGGCCTGCTGCCGCGAGGCGGCGTTGTCCGGATCCTCTCGGAAGAAGGACTCGGCTATCCTCGCATAGGCCTTGGCCGCCGCCTTCTCGTTGCTCCTGTCCACCGCGATCGCGTCCTCGAAGTAGTTGCGCGCCTGCCGGTAGTTGGGAACCTTCAGGGAATCGTCCCCCTGCTTGAGCAGGCTCCTGATCTTCTCCTCGCGGGCGCGCTGCTCCGCGGAAAGCTTGGCGAGCCTCGTCTCCTCTTCCTTCTTCGCCTGAAGCTCGCGATCCCTGCGTTCCTTCTCGGCCTGAACCTTCTGGGCCTCCAGGGCCTTGACGACCGTATCGTCCCGCGTCGACCCTTTGATCGACTGGCTCAGGGACCGGAGCGACTTTTCCAGGGCCTCCTTCTGGGCCTGGAGCGCGGCCACGTCCTCTGCCCTGGTGGATTCCTCCGCTTCCTTCTTCTTGGCGAGCACGGCTTCCTTGAGGGCCCGGGCCTCCGGGTCGTCGGCCTTGGCGATGAGAAGCTTGTCCAGGAGGTCGAGCGCCCGCTGGTATTCCCCGTTCTTCATGTAGTCCTCGGCGAGGATGAGCGTGTTCTTCCGCACCGAGTCTCCGCCCTTTCCCGAAAGGAGGAAAAAGCCGGCACCCCCCGCGAGAAGGAGTGCGAGCGCGATTCCCGCGATTATGACGATCTTCCTGTTCATGAACATGTCCGTCTTCCTTTCAATCCTGGATGTCGATTTCTTCCTTCTTCTCGCGGAGGTCTTCCTTCTCCGCGGACAGGTTCGAGGCCTCGCCGGACGAGGCTTCGAGGGATTTCATGACCGCCTCGAGCAGGGCCTTCTGGCGCGCCGCCTCCTCCTTCCTGCGCTTCTCCTCGGCGAGCCGTTTTTCCTCGGCTTCGCGGGCGAGGCGCTCCTCCTCTTCCTTCTTCCGTTTCTCCTCGGCGAGCCGCTTCTCCTCCTCCTCACGCTTCCTGCGTTCCTCCGCGAGACGCTTGGCCTCTTCCTCTTCCTTCTTTTTCCGTTCGGCCTCGAGCCTCGCGATCTCCTTCTGGGCGAGGATGTTCCTGATGAGCTCGGCCATCTTTTCCACCTGGGGCCGTTTGGGGGATTCGGGCTCCATCGAAAGGTAGATCTCGTAGTCCGAAAGGGCGGGTTCGAGCTTGTCGGTCTTCACCCGGACGTTGGCCCGGTTGAGGTAGGCGTCGGACAACGATCCGTTCGTCTGGATCGCCTCGTCGTACATGCGGAGCGCGTTCTCGTTGTCCCCCTTCGCGAGGTAGCAGTTTCCGAGGTTGAAGAGCATCAGATCCTTGTACTGGACCGCGAATACGAGCCCGCGCTTGAGAAGGCTCACGGCCTTGTCGTGGTTCTTGAGCTGTTCGTAGACGATTCCCAGGTAGAGGTAGATCTTCTCGTTCCTGGGCTCCTGGAGGAGGGCCGCCTCGAGCAGGGCCGCAGCTTCCTTGGGATTGTTCCGGAGGAAGGCTTCCTCCCCCTTCTGAAAGGACGTCTGGCCCGTCGCGGGGAGAACGACCGCCGCGGCGAGGATCAAGATCGAAAGAATCCGTCTCAAGACATATCCCCGATTGAGGTTTGACACTCTCGCGGAAACAAATTAACCTTATAGGGCAAATACGGATAGGTAGAAGGTGATAGAGAAAAAATGTCAGGCCTGATCATTCTGATTATAATCCTCGGCATAGCGATAGGTTTGATAACCGTTTTCCTCGTCAAATCCATCGTCGCTCCCCGCAAGGCCGCGACTCTCGCGAATCTCCTGAAGCAGAACAAGAACGCCGCAGTGATCAGGATGGCGAAAAAGATGCTCATCCGCGACTCCCGGAATTCGGACATTCATTACTTCCTCGGCCTCGCCTACCTCGCGGACAACAAGCCGGAGCTCGCCCTCATGGAATTGCGGACGGTGAATCAGATCGGGCAGTTCGACGGGCTTTGCCAGGAAATCCCGTTCAGGAAAAAAATAGCAGAACTTTACGTGAAATTCAATCAAGCGGAGGAGGCGCTCAAGGAATACCTCCTTCTCATCAAGCGGGAGCCCAACGCGGCGGAAAACTACTTCCTCGCGGGAAAGCTCTTCGAAGAGCGGAACAAGTCCGGAAAGGCCGCCGAATTCTACCGAAAGACCATCGAACTCGAGCCGCGGAACTCGAAGGCCCACTTCCAGCTCGGCATGCTTCTCTATCGCGCCAAGAAACCGGTGGAGGCGAAGACCGAACTCGATTCGGCGGTCAAGATCAATCCCGAGAATTACGCCGCCTACTTCTACCTGGGCCGGCTGCTCAAGGACAATCACGACTACGTCCCGGCCCTCACTTCGTTCGAGAAGGCCCAGAAGGACCCGGAATACAAGACGAAGGCCCTCGTCGAGAGGGGCGCATGCTACATGAGCATGAACAACATCGACAAGGCGGCGAGCGAACTCGAGCGGGCGATCAAGGTCGCCCAGGACTCCGAGGAGCACGAGGTCCTCTATGCACGCTACTTCCTCGCGATCTGCCACGAAAAGACCCGCAACATCGAGAAGGCGATAGAGCAGTGGGAGAAGATCTACGCGAAGAAACAGAACTTCAAGGACGTCGCTGACAAGCTCAGCCAGTACCAGGAATTCCGCACCGACGACCACATCAAGGATTTCCTCACCGCGAACCAATCCGAGTTCTTCGAGATGTGCCGCACGGCGGCGGGGGCTCTCGGTCTCTCGGTGCAGGACATCAGCGAAATATCGAACGGCTGTCAGATCATCGGAGTGGAGGCCCAATCCAAATGGAGGAACGCCCGCAAGATACCGAAACTCCTGCGTTTCCTCAGGATCGCGGACATGGTTGACGAAAGCATGGTTCGGGCCCTGCATGAGGAAATGAAGAAACTGAACATCACACGGGGAATCATGGTCACGAGTTCGGGCTTCTCGCGTCTTGCCCTCGATTTCGCGGAGTCCAGACCGGTGGAGCTTCTGGCCAAGGACAAGCTTCAGGAACTCCTGAAAAGCTCCCCCCAGGGCGCGGCATAGGGGCACGATGAAGATCCTCTGCATCGCCGACCACGTGGACCCGCTCGTCTACACGTCACAGGTCAAGGACCGGTTCAAGGACATCGACCTCGTCCTGGGAGCAGGCGATCTTCCCATGGAGTATCTCGGATTTCTCTCGAGCACCCTGAACAAGCCCATCGTCTTCGTCTTCGGGAACCACAACCTCAAGACCTTGACCCTTTTCAACAGGAGGATGTCGCTGTATTCGGACATCGAATCCCTGGATCCCCTCCTCCAGAACTATTACGGCTCCACCTACACCGGAGAACGCATGACGAGGCTGAACAACCTCCTCATCCTCGGACTCGGCGGGAGCAAGCGGTACAACAACGGCGACAATCAGTTCACCGACTTCCAGATGTACTGGAACATCCTGAGACGGCTGCCGGGGCTGCTCTGGAACCGGCTGCGATACGGAAGATACCTCGACATCCTCCTGACCCATGCGCCGCCGTTCGGCATCCACGACCTGCCGGACCGGTGTCACGAAGGATTCAAGGCCTTCCTCTGGTTCATGCGGACCTTCAAGCCCCGTTACCTCGTCCACGGCCACGTGCACCTCTATGACGTGAACGCGAACCGCAGGACGACGTTCCGGGAAACGGAGGTCGTCAACGCATACGACCACTGCGTCATCGAGGTGAATCCATGAACGGGTTGCCCCACTTCCGGGACCAGGCCCAGCACGATTTCAACAAGGCCCGCTGGAGGGAATCGATCAACCGCATCCTCAGCCTCATCAGCCCCGCGAGGCACGAGCTCCTCTCTCTCCAGGAGATCCGGGAAATCCTCAAACCCAAGAGCGAAACCTACCGGGGCATGCAGATCGTTCCGGTGGACAAGATCGTGGGAAGCGAAGGACGATACCGCGACTTCGACAAGCGGTATCTGCCGCGTTACGAATACCTTCGAAACCGCTGGATGAGCGTCGACCTGGCCCATCTCCAGGACGTCATTCTTCCTCCCATCAAGCTCTACGAGATCGGCGGACTGTATTTCGTCCGCGACGGCAACCACCGGGTCTCGGTAGCCCGCATGCAGGGCGTGCTCGAGATCGACGCGGAGGTGGTCTCGCTGGACTCCGAGATCCGGCTTCCGCCGGACGTGACGCGCGACACGCTCAAGGCGAAGGTCATCGAATGGGAGCAGAAGACCTTCTTCGAGAAGACCGGTTTCGACAAACTCTTTCCCGCGGACGAGCTCGTTTTCACCGCCACGGGACGGTACGACGAAATCCTCCAGCACATCCTCGTCCACAAGTATTACATCAATCTCGGCCGGAAAGAGGAGATAAATTTCAAGGACGCGATGGTCTCCTGGTACGAGAAGGTCTACAAACCCATCTACGAAATCATCCGTGAGAACAACGTCCTCCGACGCTTCCACGGACGTACGGAGGCGGACCTCTACGTGTGGATATCCCGCCATTGGGACGCCCTGAAGCAGAAGTACGGTCAAAGCTATTCCATGGACGAGGCGGTCCGCGACTTCAGCCTCCGCTACGGGAAGGGCTTCCGGGCCCAGATCATGGACGTCATCTTCAGGATCTACAGCTGGCTATCGGGGAAAGAGAATCTCTAGCGCGTCGTAAGGCCCGGATACACGGGCGGTCCCTCCCTCGCCGTACTCGTGGAGATAGAGGTTCTTCGCCTGGCTCTTGATCTGTTGGTTCGAGAGGATGGGAGCGAGGGGATTTTCACCCTTCCTGAGGGCGAACGAACCGAGCGTCGCGCCGGCCGCGGATTTTACGAGCAGGGATGCCTCGCCCTTGTTCGAAGAAAGCACGATCGAGTTCTTGCCGGGCCTGATGGAAGGGAAGGCTTCCCGGGCTATTTTCGGTGGATTCACCGATATCGAGGTCTCCGCCCGCGCGCCGGAATAATCGGAGAGGACGAGCCTGTAGTTTCCCCGGGGGACGGGTACGAGATCCGCCGTCGTGAGGGAATCCGCGACCAACCAGATTTCCTGCCGGATCTGTCTTTTCGTCCATCCGTCCTGAGGCACCAGCCAATAGAGCTCGCTCGAGTCGTTCACGATCGAAAGCGACTCCAGATCGTCCAAACCGTCCTCGTCCCGCGCGAGGACGCCCACCGAGAGATACTCGTAGACCGAACCTTTCTCCCGGTCTTCATAGAGCACGAGCGTCCATTTGCTTTCGAGTATTTCCGGGGGATTGCCGCTGCATCCGAGGACGACGAGCGCCGATAGGAGGACCGTCTGAATCGTACGAAAGCCCATGCATCCAACGATGAGGGAAAAGCGGCATTTTTTCAAGTCGGGATCGCGGGGGGAAAACCTGGACGAGGAGAAAAAAAACCGCCGGCCTTGCACGACCGACGGTGTTTTGAGTGCGAAACGATTCGATTTCCGGGGATCAGTATCCCTTCATGGACTGAAGCTTCCGCACCTTTTTCATGAGCTTGCGCTCGAGAGATTTCTTCTTCCGGTTCTTGATCGTGGAAGGCTTTTCGAAATATTCGCGCTTCTTCCATTCCCGGATGATCCCCTCTTTCTCCACCATGCGCTTGAACCGCTTGATGGCTTTTTCGAGGTTCTCTCCCTCGTCCAGCCTGATAAAGGCGATAAAAATCACCTCCCCTCTTTTGAAAATGTACCCACCATAGTACCCGAAAGCGTACAAATGTCAAGAGAGCGTCATTTCATCGGGAATTCCAGCACGAAGCGCGTCCCTCCGTCGCGTTCGATCCGGATCCGTCCGTCCAGCTGACGCATCGCCGCCTTCAGGAAAATCAGTCCGAATCCCGTCGAATTTTCGAAATCGACGGAATCGGGAATCCCGACGCCGTCGTCCGAAACGACCATCCTCACGGATCGGCCTTCGGCTTTAGCGGACACCGTGATCGTGCCGCCGGCTCTCCCCTGAAACGCGTACTTCATGGAATTGGTGACGATCTCGTTCACGATGAGGCCCAAGGCGGAAAGAGTCTTGACCTCGAGCGGGATTCCGTCGACATCGACGACGCTCTTGACGAATCCCCCGTTCGGGTAGATTCGGAGAATTTCATTCAACAGCGCTGGAATGTATTCGTCCAACGGCATGGCCTGAAAGGTTTCGTTCCGGTACAGCTTGTCGTAGAGAACCTGCATGCTCCTGAACCTAGTCTGGGCGTCCATTAGGGCCGTCGCCACGATCGGGTTCTTCATCGAATTGGCCTGGAGGTTCAGCAGGCTGATCATGGTGTTCATGTTGTTCTTTATGCGGTGATGGACTTCCTTGAGCAGGGTTTCCTTCTCGGCGAGGAGCTT
Organism: uncultured Spirochaetaceae bacterium; assembly: GCA_964397655.1. Classification (GTDB taxonomy): domain Bacteria; phylum Spirochaetota; class Spirochaetia; order DTKZ01; family DTKZ01; genus CAYNKA01. The sequence goes on from CAYNKA010000003.1 coordinate 315,734, forward strand.
CATCACCCTGTTTCCCATCCGCTTCTGCTCGGTCTGGTTCAGGCCGAAACAGGTCAGGCCGATCACGCCGCCTGCGGCATCGACGAGGGGGGAAAAATAATTAAGCCAATAGACCCGGGAATCCTCCTCGTCCCCGAATTCCTCCACCGTCGTGAACTGCTCGCCGCCGAGAGCCCGGTCGAAATTCGCCTTCGCCGCTTCACGGTCGCTCCCCCGTGCCATGACGTCGAGCACATTCATGCCGAGGGAAATATCCGTGCCGAAAAGGTCCCGAATCCTGGCCCGATGATTGGAATTGAACTCGATGTACCGGTAGTCCTTGTCCAAGGCGAAAACCGTCACTTCGGAGGAGCTTTCGAGGATGGTGGAAAGGAGGATGGTGGTCTGACTCAGGGCGTTTTCGGAGAGTTTCTGCTTCGATATGTCCTGCATCACTCCCGTCCTGGCGACGGCTTTGCCTCCGACGTACTCGACCTGGCCGATATTACGGATCCACTTGCGGGTCCCCTTCGCGGTGACGATCTCGATTTCGACGTCGATTTCCTCCCCGGTTTCCATCATGCGGCGAATCGCCTGAGTCAACACGTCCCGAGACTTCGGCGTCGGAAAGCGGGTCGCGTTGTCCACCGTCGGCACGAAGGAGCCCGGATCGAGCTCGTAGATGGCGAAGCATTCGTCCGTCCATTCGAGTCGGTTCGTCTCCAGATCGACTCTCCATCCCCCGATTTTTGCGATCTTGCTCATTTTGGCGAGCAGGGTCCGGCTTCTCGCGAGGGCGTCTTCCGCGGCTTTTCGCTCCGTCATGTCCCGGATTATCGTGAAGACGCGGCGGTCGTCCATCTTGGATATGCGCAGATTGAAGTGCCTTTCCCTTCCTTCGATCGGCAGCGAATACGTATGCTCGACGACTTCGCCGGATTCCACGCATCTGCGAAAGAGGTCGAGCAGGAGGGCCGTCTTCTCCGGCGGGAAGACGTCGCCGAGATGCGAGCCGACTATCTCGTCCTCGGGCAGCGCGAGCATCGAACTCGCCCCTCTCTCGTACGATTCGAAACGGCCGTCCACGTCCAGGACGAACATGAGATCCGGTATCGCTCCTATGAAGGCCCTGAGCTTTTCGTTCTCCTCCTTCAGGTTCCTGTGCGCGGCGAAAAGCCGCAAAGCCGTCCTGATCGCGGCGTCGAGAACCGCGGGGGAGGAATTTGTCTCGACGAAGCCGTACGAGCCGGTCGTTTCGGTCTGTGCGACCGTTTCAGCGTCCGTAGGGCGGACGAGGAAGAGGAAGGGGACGTCCCGCCCGACGAGCATCCGCCGGGCCGCCTCCGCCCTGTCGACGTCGGCGAGGACGAGGTCGACGGCCGTCTCGCGGCCTGCCTTTTCCGGGGCGTCTTTCTTCGCGGTCGCGAGAAGGACGTCGTACCCCAGGTTCCTGAGCGTCGCTTCCTCGCCGACGGCGACGGAGATCTCGTCTTCTACGAGAAGAATGACTTTTCGATCGCCTTCATGCATGGAATACCCGGCTTTTCGTTGTAATGGTACGATTGCAATACTCCAATAAGGATGAAATATATTATATGTCTATTCAATTGAATTTGCCAATCTTTTCGAAAATTTTCGGGAATTCCGATGGCGCGGCGACGAGGAGACGGTCGATACCGGAGGAATCCGTTTCTAGGGTCGTTCGCCGGAGAGCAGACCGCGGGCGAGGAAGGGTCTCGGATCGACGGCCACTCCCGCGACCCTGAGTTCCCAGTGGAAATGCGGCCCCGTGGCGAGGCCGGTCATGCCGGAAGCTCCGATCCTCTCCCCGGGCTTCACCGTCCTGCCGACCTTCGCGTCGACGGAGTCGAGGTGGAAATAGAGGGAATACACGCCGGGAAGGTGCTCGATCGCCACGGTGAAGCCGGTAATCACGAGGCTCCTGGCGAAGACCACCCTGCCCGCCCCGCAGGCGGAAACGGGCGTCCCCCTGGGCGTCGCGTAATCGACGCCGCCGTGGGGAGACTTCGCCCGTCCGCCGTCGGCATAGACGTAGGTCCTGCGATCGCCGAAGCCGGCGGATTCGGGGAAGGACCCGACCGGATGGACGAAAGGTCCCCTCTGGAACACCGAGTCAGGATTGAAGTGCATGAGAAGCTCGTACAGAGCCTTCGCCTCCTCCTCCTTGCGCGGATCCCGTTCCTTTCTGAGGTCGGACATGGTCTTGTTGAGCGGGACATCCTCTTCCGCGAAACCGCGATCCTCGATGGTGACCGGACGGACGAGGGAAAGCTCTTCGCCAGCGCCCTTCGCGGAAATCCTGAAAAGGTATTCACCCGGTCTCTGGTCCTGAGGAACGCCGACGAGGACGACCCAGGTTTCTCCGCCCGAGGCCTCGCTCGATTCGGGGAGCCGGAAACCGGCGAACGAGTGTACGGGCCTCCTGGCCTCGTCCTGGACTTCCACCGATACGTTCCGCAGGCGGACTCCGGGCACGACGAGGGTGAGTTCCATCACCCCGCCGGGGACCGCGTCGCCTCGGAGGTCGAGCCTGGGGTAGATCCCGGCGGCTCCCGGAAGCGCCCCGAGAAAGGCGGCCGCGAAGAGCGCCGCTGCGGTAACGAAGACACGTCTCATGGCGCCCTTTTCACGTCGATGATGGTGAGCTGCAGGGTTTCCTTGTTCTGGAAGTAGTTCTTCCCGATCTGGTAGACGATGTTCACCCGGTCATTGAGGCTGAAGTCCCTGCCGACCCGCTCGGCGGAATTCCAGAAAACCGCGGGCCAGGAGTACTCGCCGGCCTTGATGAGGAGCTTCGTGTGGCATTGCTCCTTCTTGCCGACGAAATCTATGCCCGCGACGGTCACTCCCTGGGTGAGGAAGACGAGCGGCGCGTTGTGCTCGCCGTACGGCGCGAAGAAATCTATGACCTCCTCGAGCTCGGGCCTGAGGAACGTGGGGGGCAGCTCGGCGTCTATCACCACCCGTTCCTCGTCGAGAGAGAGCTCGATGCCGGGGATGATGCCTCCGAGCCTCTCCTCGAACTTCGGGTAGTCCTCCTTCCGGAGATTGAAGCCGGCGGCGAAGTCGTGCCCGCCGTAGTCGCCGAAGAGATCCGAACAGTCCTCGAGGAGCGTCAGGGCGCCGAAGCCTCGGGTGCTCCGAAGGGAACCGACGATCTTCTCGTCGAGGACGGCGCACACCGCCGAGGGCACGTTGAAGAAATTGACGAGCCTCGCGGCGAGGATTCCCGTGATGCCCCTGTGGACCTGCGGGTCGCAGACGAGCACGAATTTGCTGCCGTAGCGTTCGAAGCTCGCCTTGGCGTCCGGGAGAATCCTCTCCCAGGCCTCGTCGCCGATCTTCTTCCTCACGCGGTTGAGCTCCACGACGCCTTCCGCGAGCCTCTCCCGCTCCACCGCCTCGTCCGAGAGCAGGAGCCTCGCGGCCTTGTCCGGCTCTCCCATCCTCCCCGTCGCGTTGATGGCCGGCCCGATCTGCCAGGCGATCTCCCGCGACGAGAGCGGCTTTCCCGAGAGGTTCTGCAGCCGGACGAGCTCCCGGATGCCCTCCCGGGCCGAGGAATTGAGCAGATAGAGCCCGCGCTTCACGAAGATGCGGTTCTCGTTCCTTATGGGCATGAGGTCCGCGAGGGTTCCGATGGCGACGAGATCGAGGATCTTGTCGTAGCCCTCGCCGAGCGAAGGTTCCCGCTTGTGGAGCCAGGAGAGGAAGAGGTTGAGGAACACGTCCAGCTCCGAGGCCGGTCCCTCCTGATACCTCCCCATCCTCGATGCCTCGGTGAGGCGAAGGAGGCTCTTGTTCCGGAGCGAGGGAAAAACCTTCCAGATTTCCGGGGCGGCGTCCAGGAGGCTGATCTCGGCGTCGCGGCCGAAGATCATCCTGAGCATCCCCTCCTGGACCTTCGCGTCGTAGACCAGGATTCGCCCGCCGAAGAATTTGAGCAGACGGGTCTGATTCACCTTGACCATGCCGGGAACGATGTTCTCGGTGATCCGGTCGAGCGGTACGAGGTTCTGGAGCAGGACCGCGTCCAGGATGTAGGTCCCGTTCCCGGGACGGATGTTGAGCAGGGTGAGAGGCTCGTTGTAGAACTCGGTGGCGGCGAACCTGAGCGCCCAGATGAGCTTGGCCGCCACGCCGCAGCCCGCCAGGTCCCGGAAGGGATAGCCGGAATCCTCCACCTTGGGATTGACGACCGCGCAGGCCGGCGGGATCTCCTCCGGCGGGTTGTGGTGGTCCACGACGATCGTGTCGACGCCGAGTTCAAGGCCCCGCTTCACCTCCTTGAGGTTGGAGATGCCGCAGTCCACGGTGACGATGAGGGTTCCGTCCTGTTTGGCGAAGTCCTCCACCGCCTCGATCGTGAGACCGTAGGGATCGTCGCCCATGGGAAGTCTCCAGGACACGTCGATCCCCATCTCCTTGAAAGCCTGAACGAGCAGGGTCATGCTCGTAATGCCGTCGACGTCCCGGTCTCCGAACACCAGGACCTTCTCGCCTTCCTCCTTCGCCGCGAGGATCCTGTCCACGGCGTCTTCCATTTCCACGAAGAGGAAGGGATTGTGGAGGAAGCGGATCTCGTCCTCCCGATAGAAAAGGATCTCCTGGGGATCCACGATGCCCCTTCGCACGAGGATCGAGGCGGTGATGAGGCTGACGTCGTACCTGGACGCGATCTTCCTGACCATTTCCTGGTCGAGGGGGTTCTTTTCCCAAATCATAGGGCGGCGGTTTCCTTCAGGATCATCGGCTTCGCCGGCTCGGGCCTTTCCGCCACGTGCACGGCCTCCGCGAGAAGGCGGCCCGCGGCCTCCGCGTCGCCGTTCTTCTCGGCATAATAACGGAGCAGGATTTCCCCGCGCTTCACCCGGTCTCCCCGCTTTTTCTCGAAGACGACGCCCACGTCCGGATGCACGGGATCGTCGGTCCTGTTCCGTCCCGCGCCGAGCAGAACCGCGGCGAGGCCGATCCTGTAGGCCTCCGCACGGGTCACGATACCGTCGCAGGGACTCGCGATCACGCACTCGATCTTCGCACGGCGCTTTCCGAGCTGCGCTTCGAAGGCCGCGGGATCGCCGCCCTGGGCCGCGATGTTCCGGAGAAAGAGCCGGTAGGGGTCCCCCGAGGCGAGCTTCGTCCTGCACAGCTCCGTCCCCTCGTCCGCGCTCCGCGCCTTGCCGCCCGCGACGAGCATCCAGGCCGCGAGCCGGAGGGTCACCTCCATGAGGTCCTCCCGGCCGGCGACGTCTCCCCGCAGACAGAGGGCGGATTCCTCGGCCTCGAGGAAGTTGCCCACCATGCGGCCGAGGGGCTCGTCCATGTTCGTAATGACCGCGGCTATCTTCCGGCCGAGGCTCCTTCCCGTCGCGACCAGGGAATCGGCGAGGGCCTCCGCATCGGCGAGACTCTTCATGAAGGCCCCGTCGCCGCATTTGACGTCGAACACGAGGGACTCGGCGCCCTCGGCGAATTTCTTGGAGAGGATGCTCGCGGTGATGAGCGGCACCGACTCCACGGTGCCGGTCACGTCGCGGAGCGCATAGAGGAGGCGGTCCGCCGGAACGATCTTCTCGCTCTGGCCGGTCATCGCGAAGCCCGTTTCGGAGAGGATGCGGCGGAAATCCTCGGGCCTCCGGGCGATCGTGTAGCCCGGTATGGCCTCGAGCTTGTCGAGGGTGCCTCCTGTGTGCCCGAGGGAGCGGCCGCTCATCATGGGGACCTTGATCCCGAAGCAGGCGGCGAGCGGCGCCAGGATGAGCGAGACCTTGTCCCCCACCCCGCCGGTGGAGTGCTTGTCCACGAAGGGACCGGGGATGCCGGAGAGATCGAGGGTTTCGCCCGAGGCGATCATCTCGCGGGTGAGAATGCCGGTTTCTCGGCTCGTCATGCCGCGGAAAAAAATCGCCATGAGCCAGGCCGATACCTGATAGTCGGGGATCTCGCCGGCCACGTAGCCCCGGACGAAGAACCGGATCTCTTCCTCCGAAAGTTCCCCTCCGTTCCGTTTCTTCACGATGATGTCGAGCGCCCGCATGGCACCTCCTGCCTCAGGCAGGATAGCACGGTTTCGGGGATTTGGCATCACCTCAGAGCGGGTGTGCCAGGAAAAGCAGCGGAGGTTCCCGACGAAAATCCGAACTGAATCCGCCGCTTATTTGACCGATTTGACCCAATGGATCACGTTGACCTTGATCTCCACATTGGTCAGGTCGGAATCGGCCGTATTGTAAGCCTGCGCGACGTCCTGCCAGACTACGATAGTGCCGCCTTCCGTGCTCCATACGGGGAAATATATATATATTCTTTCGAATAAGCTCCAGCGGGCAGGGTCCTGATATATGCGGTTCCCGAACCCGGCGAATTGGTCGACGTCTACGCGAGACCGATGGTCTTGGTCACGGCGGCGCCGTTCTTCAGAAACACTTCCAGGATGAGTCCGCTGACATTTCCGCTGGGAAAGGTAAACGACGCGCCGTTCACGAACCCCGATTGGGAGATGGTCGTAGCGGTTCCATTCGCAGGCCAGAATTGAACCGCGTACTTCAAGAGATCGTCCACCTGAGTTCTCGTGTAATACAGAGTCGAATCGAAATCCGCCCCGCTTCCTCCGTTGTCGTCCCCGGAACCCGTGGAACACCCTGAAACGCCTAAAAGCACGAACACCGCAAACGCCGACATGAGTTTTCTCATGATCGATCCTCCTCTCGAAATTTTTACTTGTTGGAATTGTACCATCGGGACCGGGGCGGGGGTATTCGTAAAAATCTACGTAATTCCGTCAATCCCGGGGGAAAAGATCGAGGGAGTATTTTCTTATTTGGCTGTCGGTCGTGACGAATGCGAGCTTCTCGCTTTTCGCCTGGGCGATGAGCAGCCGGTCGAAGGGGTCCCGATGGAGGAGCGGCAAGCCTTCGAGTTCCTCGATATGGCGAAACAGGATGGGAAGTTCGCGAAAGCCTTCTTCTTCGAGCTCCCGGGTGTAGTCATCGGGAAGAACTATCTTGCCGAGCTGTTTCTTGATCGCGATCTCCCACACGGAAGCGGTGCTCACGAAAACCAGGTTGTCGGGATCGCCGAGCGCGGTACGGACTTCAGAAGGCAGGGCCGCATCGTCGGCGAGCCACCAGAGAAGAATATGGGTATCGATGAGCAAATTCACGGCTTCTCCGCCGCTTCGAGCCCGAAGGCCGCGGCGATATCCGCCGGGAGCTCGTCGAAATCTTTTTCGATTCGGATTCTGCCTTTATACGCTCCCGGCCGCCGCTCCTTCCGATAGTCCCTGTAGGAAAGCAGCACCGCCACCGGTTTTCCGGCCTTGTTGATGATGACGCTCTCTCCCGCCTGCACCTTTTCTATCAACGCCGAAAGATTCGCCTTCGCTTCGGTTATCGTGTCTACGATCACAAGAGCCTCCATCGGACCTGGTCCGATCTGGTCTTATAAATATACTCCGCTTTACTCGCCAGTTCAAGCCGGAGCTGAAAAAACTAATCCAAGAACAGGATGCGGAGATTCCGCCGGAGGAGTTTCATCTGCTCCGCCGAAAGCCGGCCCACCTGCTCCTGGAAACGCCGATTGTCCACCGCCCGAACCTGGTCCACGAGCACGTCCGAGGACCGGGAAAGGCCGTTGACGTCATCCTCCAGGTGGACCCGAAGAAAACTCGCCTCGGGAACCACTGAGGAGGTGATCGGGCAGACTACGGTGCTCGGATGAAACCGGTTGAGGAGATCCGTCTGCACCACCACGACTGGACGGACCTTCCCCGGTTCGGTGCCGAAGCGTGGGTTGAGGTCCGCGAGGTAGATGAAGTATCTACGAATCTTCATGCAAGGCCTCGCCGTCTTCCAGCGCTTCCATTTCCTTGAGCGTCTCCATCGACGAGGCGTACACCGCGGCGGATTCCTTGACGAGGAGGGCGGCCAGTTCCTTTCTGCGGAAGTGCCGGTTGTAGTAGTCGACGGCCTCGTTGATGTAGGCATTCCGTGGCTTCCCAAGGCGTTTGATGGTTTTTTCCGCTTCCCGGAAAACGGCATCATCGAGTTTCAGCGAGATATTTTTCGACATGCAACGGCCTCCACGTGGAGTGATACCGATAGTATATACCAGGAGAATCACCGTAACAAGACTTTCGATTTGAAGATGGATGCTACGGCGATTTCCGACATCGCCGATTTGAGCCAAGCGAAATTCACGGATCCCATACCGTTACGATCGGATCGTTACTCCACGTAATCCATTTTCCGGCATTTTTTCGTTCGTTTTCCAGCGAGCCCTGATTATATTGTTAATACCACAAGAGGGAGAAATATTCATGAAAGTACTTGCCGCTTTTGGATCCAGCATCATTGCGATTGTTTTTTTCGGATGCGCAACGATGCCTAAAGGAGCAACGACCGTTCAAAATTTCGAAAAAGAAAAATATCTCGGCAAATGGTATGAAATAGCCAGATTTGATTTTAGATTCGAAAAAGATTTGAACAATACCTCGGCGGAATATTCGATTCTCGAAAACGGGAATATCGGTGTTGTGAATAGAGGCTATAATTACAAAAAGAACGAGTGGAAAGAAGCACGTGGGCAAGCTAGATTCAGGGGCAAGGATTCCGTAGGGGAACTGGAAGTATCGTTCTTCGGACCATTCTATTCTGCGTATAACATCCTTGCGCTGGATAATGAATACCGATATGCTTTGATAGCCGGCAAAAGCACCGAATATTTATGGATTCTGTCGCGTGAAAAGCAGATTCCCGATGAAATCAAGCAGAAGTACGTGCATATCGCCGAAGCCTTGGGCTATGACACAGGCAAATTAATCTGGGTTGAGCATACTACCTAAACCCGAGCAGTGGTCACAATTACCGACGGAACCGCACCTCACCCGACGCATGTTCCCTTCCCCTCTCGCGTCATCCTCCCTAACTCGCCTTCTTCCCCTCCACCAGCTGGGTGAGCTCGTCACGGGAGACGGCTTCCTCGTCCGTGAAATACAGGAAGGTCTTTCCCTTCTCCATTCCGCCGTGGCCTGAAAAATAAAAGAAGAGGAGATCCTCCGATCCGACCTTCAAGTTCTTCATGGCCGTCCGTAGATTCGCGGAAGCGGCGCTTTTCCCTTCGAGAACCGAAGCCTCCACATTGACGATGCCCCGCGCCTTCAGCCGGTCCAGGAATTTCTGCACGATCGCCTTGTCTCTACCGAATATACCGGCGGCCCGGAGCCGCGTCAGAGGGAAATCGGGTAGTTTTCGGGTAAGTCGGCGGCCGGAGACCCGCGACGACCGCGGCACGTGCTCTCGGCTCGGCTCGGAAGATTGACCCTCCGCCGCCCGCTGCGCGATAATTCATTTGAGAGCCGTCTTCGCGACGGCAAAGGAGGCTGCGATGAAGGCAGGAAACGTGTTCATCGTGACGCTTCTCTCGACGCTCGTCGATCTGCTCGGAGCCGAGACCATCACGACGCTCGATTTCGACTCGGTCAAAGCGGTTCACGGCAGGGTCGTCGCTGCGGGCTACCTCGCGAAGTTCGGCATCGCCTTGAGCGACGTGACGCCGGGCACGCTGGTCGTGATCGACGACGCCAAGAATTTCTACGGAGGAAGGGCGCTCGCCGCCCGGTCCGCCCCCAACGTCCTCACCCAGATAAACTCGAACGATCCGGTGAGTTATACGCTCAGGCTTCCGTCCCCGGTCCGGTCGGTGCGGTTCACCAGGCCAGCCCTGCTCGCCGGCCCAACGGGCATCACCTTTCCCCAATGGAAGGCCGAAGCCCTCGACGAAGCGGGGAGGCTTCTTTCCCGGACGGGCGAGCCCCTGGGAAGCGGAGCCGCCTATTATTCCGACGTCCCGGCAAAGACCTTCGACCTGGAGGGACCGGGGATCAGGGCGCTGAGATTCAGTTCGAACAACATGCATTTCGCCGCATTCAGCGCCCTCGCGATCGACGATCTCGTCCTCGTCGGCGAGTCGAAGGCGGAGTAGCCTCGTGTGGAATAAGAGGATCCCGATCGTCGTTCTCACGGCCCTGGCCGTCGCCGCGGCGCTTTCTGCCGGAGACGCGGAAGTCGTCGTACAGACCGGACACGCGGGACAGGTGAATTCCTTCGCCGTCAGCCCCGATTCGAGGCTCGTGGCGAGCGCCGGCAGCGACGGCACGATCGTCGTCTGGAGCGCGTCGACGGGAAGGCAACTCAGGACCTTGAAGGGCCATGCGTCGCAGGCGATGTCCGTGGCATGGGGCGGCGACGGGAGCCGCATCGCGAGCGGAGGCACCGACGGGACCGTCCGGGTATGGATCGCGGCGGACGGGCGCGAGGAGCGCCGTTTCCGAGTCTCCGCCCCCATCGTCGATTCCGTCGCGATGAGCCGGAACGGCGGCATCCTCGCGGCAGGCGGCAACGACGGAGCGATCCGGCTCTGGGACCTCGGCTCCGGAAGGGAACTCGGGACCCTCGCCGGCCACGCGGGCAACGTCGCGGCCCTCGCCTTCGATCCCACCGGCGCGTTCCTCGCGAGCGGGAGCTACGACCACGAGGTAAGGATCTGGGACGTCGGCACCGGCCGGACCCTCAGACTGCTCGAGGGGCATCCGGCCGCGGTGATGGGAACTGCGTGGAGCAGGGACGGCCGCTGGATCGCGAGTTCGGGCGGCGGGTACGCCGGGGCGGCGACGGTCATCGTATGGGACGCGGAAACCGGAAAGGCCCGTCACCGCTTCACCGTGAACGACGAGTGGGTTTCCTCGGTCGTGTTCGGTCCGGACGGAAGGTACCTCATAGGCGGCACGAACACGCGGGGAAGGGCCCTCCGGGTGTTCGATCTCGCGAAGGGAGCCGACGCAGGCACCCTCCGAACGAACACGGACGCGGTCTTCTGCGTGGGCTTCAGCCCAGACGCGAAGTTTTTCGCCTACGGAGGCGCCCGCGACGCCGTCACGATCGTGGATGCGAAGACCTGGAGGGAAATCCGGACGTTGGAAGGGCTCGTCCGCGGGACGAGTTCGACTGCGGTCGGCCCGAACGGGGACATCCTCGCGAGCGCGTCGGAAGACTCGATCCGGATCTGGGATCTCCGCCGGGCGAAGGAGACGCGCAGGATAGCAGCGGGAAGCTACGTCGCCGCGGTCGCCTTCTCGCCCAGGGGCGATCTCCTGGCCGCGGCCTGCCGCGACGCGACCGTCGGCCTGTGGAACCTCGCGGACGGCAGGAAGGTCCGCACCTTCTCGGGCCACAGGGCCGCGGTTCGCTGCGTCGCCTTCGATCCTTCGGGATCCGTCCTCGCGAGCGGAAGCGACGACTCCACGGTCAGGCTCTGGAACGTCGCCTCGGGCGAACTCGTCCGTACGCTCGCGGGCCACGCCGATTTCGTCCATGCCGTCGCCTTCGGCCCCGACGGCAGCTTCCTCGCCTCGGGCAGCGGCGACACGACGATCAAGGTCTGGGACCCCGGGACGGGCGGAGAGCTCGGGACCCTCGCCGGCCACGAGAACTGGGTGGAAGCCCTCGCCGCCGGGCCGGACGGCAGGTCCCTCGTCTCCGGGAGCGGCGACGAAACCGTGAAACTCTGGGACGTGGAGAAGCGGATCGAGACGAGGACCTTCGCGGGGCACACGGACCGGATCGCCTCCGTAGCCCTGGCCGCGGACGGAAAATCCGCCCTTTCGGGGAGTGAAGACGGCAGGCTCATCGTCTGGGACCTCGCCTCGGGCAGGGAGACGCTCCGGATGGAAGGAGCGGCCGGGGGGATCGTTTCCGCCGCCTTCGAACCGGACGGAAGGGCCCTCGTTTCCGGGAACAAAGACGGTTCGGTGAAGATACGGAACCGGAAAACCGGCGCGGAGATCGCCTCGCTCATCGGCTTCAGGGACGGGGAATGGATCATCATCACCCCCAAAGGCTACTTCGAAGCATCCCCCGGGGGTGCGAAACACCTCAACGCGAGGATCGGCGACGAGGCCTACGCCATAGACCAGTTCTACGCGAAATTCTACCGGCCAGAACTCGTCCGGGCCGCCCTCGCCGGGGGTGCCGTGCCGGAGGGCGAAACGCTCAAGACGGTTCTCGCCGAACGGAGCGCTCCGGAGGTCGAGATCCTCTCGCCCCGGAACGGAGAAACGACCGAGGCTTCGAGCGCGGCCCTCGACCTCCGGATACGGGACACGGGCGGCGGCGTGGGCGACGTCCTCGTCTACCTGAACGGCTCCCAGGTGGCGAACGAGACTCGCGGCCTCTCGGTCCGGCCCGAAAGGCCCGACCCCGTGAGGCTGAGGACCCTGACGCTGCCCCTCGTCGCGGGCGAGAACTCGATCAAGGTCGTGGTCCTGAACCGGGACGGCTCCATGGAGTCGAACCCGGCAGTCGTCGTCGTGACGTCGAAGGCCGTGCTCTCGAAGCCGAACCTCTACGCGCTCGCCGTCGGCATCGACACCTACAGGAACGAGTCCATTTCGCTCGCCTACGCGGTCAGGGACGCCGAGGCCTTCGCCGAGGCCCTGAAGTACAGCTCGGCGCCTCTCTTCGAGCGGATAGAGGTCGAAGTTCTCACCACGCCGGAGAAGACCACGAAAGAGGCCGTGGTCAAGGCCCTCGAGAGGATGAAGGCGAAGGTGAAACCGAACGACTTCTTCGTCTTCTACGACGCCTCCCACGGAATCGTGGAAGAGGAGGGGGACTCGCAGTATTTCCTGCTCACGAGCAACGTCCTTCTCCTGTCCTCGAGACGCATAGCGGCCGACGCGCTGAGCCAGAAGGAACTCGCGAGCCTCCTGGGAGGCATCCCCGCCGAGAAGAAGCTCGTCGTCCTCGACACCTGCAACGCGGGGAAAGGCGGAAAGGAGATCGCTGCGGCTCTCATGAAGACTCGCGGCCTCACCGAGGCGACGGCGATCAAGCTGCTCAAGCGGGCCATCGGCTCTGCCGTCTTCGCCGCCTCGTCGGACACCCAGCAGGCGCTGGAAGGCTACAAGGGGCACGGCCTCTTCACCTACGTCCTCATCGAGGGGCTCAGGGGCAAGGCCGACACGAGGAACGACGGCTTCATCACCGTACTCGGCCTCGCCGAATACGCGGAGGAGGAGGTCGTCCGCCTCTCCGAGGAAGTGTTCAAGCGCCAGCAGACTCCCACCATCCAGACGAGCGCGAACTTCCCCATAGGCAAGGTGCGGTGAGGGCCTCCGCGGAAACCGGAAAGAATTTCAGGAGCTGAATTTCCCCTCGGGCGGTCTGTCCCGCTTTCCGCGCTCGAAGGAGATCGATTTCGTCGGGCAGACTCCTATACAGGTCCCGCACGCGAAGCAGTCCGGGATCGTCCGGTCCCTCCGGAGGATCGCCCCCATGACCGAAGAGGGGCAGGCCTTCTCGCAGCTTCCGCAGGCCGTGCACGAGGAATAATCGACCTTTATTTTCCAGATGCTCGCCTTCTCCGCCAGCCATCCGGCGAGGCCGAAGGGGCAGAAGAAATGGCACCAGGGCCGGTATACGAAGAGGGATGCCGCGAGAAGGACCGCGAGCGCCGCGATTCCGGAGACGAGCAACTTCGCCGGGTTGAAGATCTTGAAGGGGTCGATCGGCTCCACGATGTCCGCGGACCACAGGAACGCGACCACAACGATCGCGACGAGAAAAACGATCCGGACGGTGTTCGATACGGCGAACGGCGCCTTGATCTGCGGCAGCAGGCCCTTGGTGTCCTCCCTGTTCCTGCCGAGCCGGAACAGCAGGTCCTGCAGGGTGCCGAACTGGCAGCCCCAGGAGCAGAGGAACTTGTTGAGGACGATCGTACCGCCGACGAGCATGACGAGGAAGGCGACGAGTCGGGGCGGGAACACGGCTCCGCTTCGCGCGAAGAGGACGATCGCGTCCTTCACCGTGCCCATGGGACTCGGGTCCGAGCCGAGGACTACGCCGAAGACGAAGACGCCGGCGCCGAGAAGGCCGAGACGGAGCTTCGGGCCTATCCTTCCCGCCCGGAGGAGACGGAAAACGACGAAGAGAAAGACCGCCCAGCCGGCGAATTTTGCCGCGATCTTCTTCCAGTTCTTCGACTCCTCTTCGCGCTCGAGGGCCGAAGCCTTCTTCGCCCCGTCCGCGATCTCGGCCGTCGACAGGCCGGTCTCCGAAAGCCGCTTCCGGAGATCGTCCTTCGACGCCGGTTTGAACATCTTTTGGACGGTTTCCTTCGAGAGCGAGTTGGCGGCGGCGAATTCCTCGATAGTCATGTCCCCCCGGACCGTGATCTCGGACGGGACCGGAGCGGTCTCCGGCTTGCCTCCCCAGAGACTCATGGAAAGATGGGACAGGGCTGCCGCCACCGCGACCGCGGCGAGCGAGACGACGAATACGCCGAGAATCGACTTTTTGTTTCTCACGGATCACCTCCGGAATATACTATAAGCGCAGCACGCTCCCGGCGCAAGGAACGACAAAAAAGCGGTCCCTCGGAGGTACCGCTCGATACTGCGACGCGCCCGCCTTTAATCTCGGAAAGCGCCGGGTTCGTTATTCGTTCAAGATATGGCTTCCACGTCGGCCCGCATCTTCGCGATGTCCGCGGCCTCCAGGGTGACGCTGCCGCCTCCGACGTTCTCCTCGATCTGCGGAATCTTCCGGGCTCCGCAGAGCACGTTCACGTTGCTTCCCGTGCCCTGGGCAGCGGTCCAGGCGATGACGAGATGGGTCATCGTACAGGAGTATTTTCTGCAGAGCGGTGCCCATTTCTCGGAAAGCTCGACGACCTTCACCAGGTTGTCCTTCTCGAACCACTTGATCTTACTCTTGGCGAGACCCATGTTGACCGGAGTCCCGGGCTTGTACTTTCCGGTGAGGATCCCCCGTTCGAGCGGGGAATAGGCCTGGAAGGAAACGCCGTTCCGCGCGCAGAGGTCGAAGAATTTCTTCTCCGCCCCCCGGTCGAGCATGCTGTACTTCTCCTGGATGATGTCGAGCTGGCCGTACTTCGCGTATTCCTTGAACTGCTCCTCGTTGAGGTTCGAGGCGCCGATCGCCCGGATCTTACCCTGCTTCTTGAGATCCATGAGAAA
Organism: uncultured Spirochaetaceae bacterium; assembly: GCA_964397655.1. Classification (GTDB taxonomy): domain Bacteria; phylum Spirochaetota; class Spirochaetia; order DTKZ01; family DTKZ01; genus CAYNKA01. Next base: position 330,771 of record CAYNKA010000003.1, read on the forward strand.
GCCCATCGTGTCCGCGATCGGACAGGGGAATTCCGGAAGCGCCTGCCAGTGAACGATGTAGATGTCGATGTAGTCGGTCCTGAGCCGCTTCAGGCTGATCTCGAGCTCTTCCTTGAGCCGCTCGGGCCGGGAATTGCGGACGATCCTGACCCCGTCACGTTCCATGAGCAGGGCGCCTTCCTTGATGTCCCAGCGAATCCCGCATTTCGTGGAAAGAACGTACTTGTCGCGGCGGCCTTCGAGCGCCCTGCCCACGACCTCCTCGCCGTGGCCGAGGCCGTAGGCCGGAGCCGTGTCTACCAGGGTGATGCCGAGTTCCCTCGCCTTGTGGATGGTCCGGATCGACTCCGCGTCGTCGCTCGGCCCCCAGTTGCTGTCGCCGCCGATGGCCCATGCGCCGAGGCCCACGACCGACGCATCGATGCCTGACCTGCCTATCTTCATCTGCTTCATATCGGACTCCTTTCAGGTTTTTCGTTTCACGCACGGACCAGGAAGGCTCGGCCACGGACGGCCGATTTCCCGGTCACTGCCCGATGATCATACCAATTACCGAGTTGTATGACAACCCGTCGACATCTCCCACGTGCCCATGAGATGAAGCGAAAAAAACGGCCCCGATTTCGGGGCCCGTGCGCGAGGGAAGGGTTCGTATCAGCCGCCCCGAATGAAACCCAAGACTCTCTTCGCTCCCATCGCCATGAAGCTGATGTCGTCGCCGCAGGAGATGAAATCGACGCCCTTGCCGAGCCACATTTTGAGGTACTCCTCGTCGCCCGGGCCGACCGAGACTCCGCAGGGCTTCCCCGCGGCCTTGCTGCGGGCGATCGCCCGGTCGCACAGGGCGAGGACCTCGGGATGGGAGGTCTCGCCTATCCGGCCGATCGAGGCGGAAAGGTCGTTAGGGCCTAGGATGAGGGCGTCGAGCCCATCCACCGACAGAATGCCGTCGATGTTCCTGACGGCGGCCTCGTGCTCGATCTGGACGATCCGGAGGAAGGAGGAATCCGCACCGGCGAGATAATCCTCCGCAGGGATCGTTCCGTAACGATTGGCCCGTCTCGGACCGAAGCCCCGGACTCCCTTCGGGGGATAACGGCAGGCTGCGACGGCCCGTTCCGCTTCCTCCTTTGTACACACCATGGGGACGATGATGCCGTCGGGTCCCATTTCGAGGACCGGCTTGATGATCGTCGCGTCGTTCCATACTACCCTGACGATCGCGGCCGCCCCGCCGGAGTTCGCCGCGACTATGTGGGCGAGGACCTTCTCCTTGTCGAAGGGGCCGTGCTCCGCGTCTATCCATACGAAGTCGTAGCCGAAAAAAGCCATGGCCTCGGAAATGGAGGGATCCGTGAGGAAAACGTGCCCTCCGACCGCGAGTTCGCCGCTCTTGAATTTCGCCAAAAGGCCTCGAACCTTATCCATGTCGTCGTGCGCTCCTTACATCAGCCCGAAGTGCTTCGGAAGGAAAAGAACCGTATCCGGTACGTAGGTGATGACGAACAAGACGACGATCATCGCGACGATGGGCCACAGGATTTCCCTCATGATGGCCTTGAGCGGAGTGCCCGAGATCGCCGCGGTTATGAACAGCAGCATGCCGAACGGCGGCGTGGAGAGCCCCACCATCATATTGAAGGTCACGACGAGGCCGAAGTGGATCAGGTCGACTCCGAGCGAGGTCGCCACGGGAAGAAGGATGGGGACGAATATCAGCTGAATCGTCGACGTGTCGATGAACATGCCGAGAACGAGAATGACGATGTTCACCAGGAACAGGAAGAAGTTCGGGTCGTGAGAAATGCCGAGGATCCAATTGCCGAGCTGGGCCGCGATCTGCTCACGAGCGACGATGTAGGAGATGATGGAGGCGGCGCCGATCATGATGCTGGTGGCCCCGATGTCCTTGACGGAATCCGCGAGGACCTGGAAGAACTGCTTGGGGCCGAAGGCCCTGTAGGCGAAGACGGAGATGAGGATGGCGTACATGCCTGCGACTGCACCCGCCTCGGTCGGCGTCATGACTCCCGAATAGATACCCGCCAAGAGAAGGACCGGAGTGAGGAGCGCGGGCACGGCCTGAAGGGTGAAGGTGATGAACGCCCGGACTCCGATCCTTTCGCCGCGCGGGTAATTTCGTTTCTTCGAAATGATCGCGATGTAGATCATGAGCGCGATCGCGAGGAGGATCGCGGGGATCATCCCGCCGAGGAAAAGGGCGCCCACCGAGGTCCCCGAGAGCATGGCGTAGATGACGAGCGGTATGCTCGGGGGAAAAATGGGACCGATGGTCGCCGAGGCGGCGGTGATGGAACAGGAAAACGGTGAATCGAAACCGGCCTCGTTCATGGCGGCTATCTCGATCTTTCCCAGCCCCGCGGCGTCCGCGATCGCCGATCCCGTCATGCCGGCGAAGATGAGCGAGCCCAGCACGTTCACGTGACCCAAGGCACCGCGAAGGCCTCCGCACAGCCCATTGGCGAACTTGAAGATCATGTCGGTCACCTTGCCGGAGTTCATGACGTTGGCGGTGAAGATGAACAAGGGAACCGCGATGATGACGTAGTTGGTATAGTAGGTATTGACGACCTGGTTGATCACCAGTCCGAGGTCCCCTCCTTTTATGAGGAAGTACGCCGTGGCGGAGGAGATCATTCCGAGGGCGATGGGCATCCTCAGGAAAAAAATGAGGACGAAAATGATCAAGGAGACCGTTAACGCGATACTCATTTGAACACCTCGGCATTCTTGTGATCGGCGCTGTCGCTGATTTTCTTCATCACCACCTTCACGTCTTCGACGATTTCCGGAACGGTGTATCCGATGATAGAACAGACGAAGTAGACGAAAGGCATGAAAATGTAGGTATAGGAAATGCGGACCGTTCCCGTCATCTGGAAATGCAGGAACAGGGAATATTTATAGGAAGGCACGATGAGGGCGAGAAAGGTGACGACGATGATGAGATTGCCCAATACCCGGCTCATCGCCGCCCGACGAGGTTTGAGCTTGTCGTACACCAGGGTGAACTTGACGTGTGACGTCCTCCTCATCGTGTAGCTTGCCCCGAACATGACGAGCCACACGAAGGATACGACGATGATTTCCTGGGTCCAGGTCAGCGGGTGTTTCACCACATAGCGGAAAAAAACCTGAAGAATGAAGGTGACGAACATGATGACGAAGGCAACGATCGGGATGTAAAGTTCGACTACGTTTCTGAGGAGATACAGGGCTTTTTTCATGCGAAGTCCTCTCTAGAAACGAGGGGCCGCCGGAGCGGCGTCCCCTCGTTCGCAATCATTTCGCGGCGGCCTGGACCTTCTTGAACATTTCCATGTCCCAGGTCTTGGCGAACTTGGAGTTGATGTACTGATCGAGGACGTGCTTGCTGAACGCCTCGATGTCCGCCTCGTACACCTTGAGCCCGGCCTTCTTGAAGAACTCGACGAGTTCGGCTTCGGCCTTCAAGTTGGTCTCGTCGCAGTACTTGATCCCAGCCTTCACGCCTTCCATGACCCAGCCCTTCTGCTTCTCGGACAGGGACTGCCATTTCTTTTCGTTGATTGCGGGCCAAACGCTGTCGACGAGGTGGTTGGTGATGGTGATGGACTTCGTGACCTCGAAGAACTTCGCGTTCTTGGTGCTCGGAAGGGGATTGTCCTGTCCGTCGACGGTCTTCGTCTGGAGGGCCATGTAGAGCTCCGAGAAGGAGATCGGAGTCGGATTCGCCCCGAGGGCCTTGCCGAGGAAGAGCCAGGAATCGGAGTTCGGCATGCGGAGATTCACGCCCTTGAGATCTTCGGGCGTCTTGATCTGCTTGTCCGCGACGAGGTTGATCTGACGGGTGCCGAGGTACTGGGCGCCGAGCGGCCTTATGCCTTGCTCCTTGGCGATGCGTTCGAACACTTCCTTGCCGACCTCTCCGTTGAGGACCTTCGTCATGTGGTCGTAGCTCCTGAAGATGTAGCCCGCGGTGAACATGGAAACCCAGGGCGAACCGTCGGTGAGCCACGAAGCGGCCGTGGCGGTGATGTCCGCCTGACCGGACTTGACGGCGGAGACTTCCTGCTCCTGCTTGAAGAGAGAAGCCGAATCGTAGGTGAGCACCTTGATGTTGCCCGCGGAATTCTTCTCCACGACTTCCTTGAACACTCTCATCGCCCCGGCATGGGCGTCCTTCGGAACGGCGGTCATGGTGTAGACGAGTTCGACCGGCTTGTCCGCCGCGGGAGCGGCTTCCTTGGAGCCTCCGGCGAACGCGAGCCCGCCGACGAGAACCGACACGAACAGAATGACAGATAGTTTCTTCATAGCTGGATTCCTCCTCTTCGGAATTACTTCATTCGGGCCGGATCGTTTCCGTCCCGAGTCGAGCACGGTTTCATGTCGTCGCCTCGATGGTTTCGTGCAGCCTCTTCATCTCTTCGACGACCTTGACGTTCTGCCGAGAAACATCCAAGTGATCGCGGATCGCGTTCTCCGCCGCGTCGGGATCGCCGGTCCGTATGGCTTCCAGTACGGACCTGTGCCGCCTGAGACCGTCTTCATTGCCGCCCGGCACCTGAATGCCCTTGCCTATGACGTCGGTGAGCAGCGCCGTCATCGTCCCCACGAACATGCCGAGCAGCCTGTTCTTGCTGGCGTGCGCTATGGCGATGTGGAAATCGGCGTCCAGGCGAATCCGGACCGGCAGGTCCAGCTTTCGGCTTTCCATTTCGGAGAGGATGAGCTGAACCTTCTCCAAGTCCTCCTTGGAGGCGTTCAGGGCCGCCAGCCGGCAGGACGCCACCTCCAGGATGATCCGCATGTTGTAGACATCGTCGATGCTGATTCCTTCCGTATGGATGATGCGCTGAATCGCGTTCGAGACCGTATCCGATCCGGGCTTCGTGATGTAGGAACCTTCGCCGTTGCGCAGTTCGATCAAGCCGCGTTCTTTCAGGAGTTTGAGGGCCTCTCGTATCACCGTGCGGCTTACTCCGAATTTGTCGGCGAGTGCCTGCTCGGAAGGGAGTTTCTCCGCCATTTCGGAATCCGGCTTGATGATCGCGTTCTCGAGGATCTGAGCGATCTGTTCGTACAAATGGGTGCGGTTTATTTTATAGTCGATGGTCTCCAACAGGGTCCCTCGTTTCAGAAAATCCGTCGCCTGTAGGACAGGCGTATAGGTACACCATCCACTATCGGCAGCAAAAAGTCAAGCGAGGCGTTTTCGAGTCAACTGAATCACGCTCCCCCCGGAAAACGTGAACCGAGACACCTCTGAAAGGATTTCCGCTCGAAAGTACTCCTATGAAAACACTGTTCCTATATATGAACATGAGTATAGCACAGCTTCGCGGGCGAGTCAAATATTTTCCTCTGTCAAGCTCCTCGTCCCATGGCTCATCTCGACGGCGCCTGAACCGTGAAAAAACACCCCTCCCTCCCTAAAAACCTGAAAACGCCGTGGAGCCGTTCGGCAAGCGACCTCACCAGAACGAGCCCGAGACCCCGGGGATGCTCGAAGTCGAAGTCCGGAGGCGGTCCCGCTCCGTCGTCGGAGACCGAAAGCGAGAGACCTTCGATCGATTTCACGAGCTCCACCCTGATGGTTCCCTTCATTGCTCCGGGGAAGGCGTGCTTCACGGAATTGGTGACGAGTTCGTTCGCAATGAAGCCCCAGATCGTAGCCGCCGCGGCGTCCGTGTAAACTTCGTCGAGTCTCAACTGCATCCCGATCACGGCGGTATTCACCGAGTACGATTCGACGACGTTCGCGACTATCGACGAAATATAAGAATCGAGCCTGAGGTCCGAAACGGACTCGTTGCGGAAGACGAGACCGTACAGGGATACGATCGAATCGATGCGGCCGCGGAGATCCTTGAGGACATCGGCGGTCGTCTGATTTCCCGTACGTTCGATCTCCATGTTGACGATGTTCCGGATCAGCGTCATGCCGTCCTTCATTCTGTGGTTGAGGTCGAGGATGAAGGCGTCTTTCTGGTGAAGCGAGTTCTGAACGAGCGCGTGGAGCCGTTTCTGCTCGGTCACTTCGCGGAGGAAGACGAAAAAGCAGCCGCACCTCGGAAGATAGGATACGTTCGCCTCGAGGTCGATGATCTTCCCGTCCTTCCGGCGATGACGAGTCTCCATCCGCTCGGAACCGCAGCCCGCGATGCGCGAGAGTCGGGCCTGGAGGGCCGTCGGATTCGTGTTCTCCGAGAGCTCGGCCACGTTCTTGCCGAGCAGTTCGTCCCTGCCGAAGCCGGAAATGCGGCAGTAGGCGTCGTTCACCTCGAGGATCCTGCCTTCCCGGTCGTGGACCGCGAATCCTTCCATGGTAGCCTCGATGACTGAACGATAGCGCTCCTCGAGCAGTTTCCGCTCCGTCACGTCGAAGACGGTCGCCGCGATCACTTCCCTTCCGTCGGAGTCCTCCGGATACAGACGCCTCGCATAGATGACGACGTCCAGGACGCGCCCGTCCTTCCGCAGGAATCTCGTCGTCGCGGAGCCGAGTTCGTCGAGTTCAGTGAAAGCGTACAGCTCCCGCCCCGCCCGTTCGTATTCTTCGTCGGAAGGATACAAGAGGCGCGAGGACCTCCCTATCAATTCGCCCTCGGAGTATCCGACCAGCTTACAGAGGCAAAGGTTCGCTTTCTCGAATTTTCTGTCCACGAGAAGGATGGACGCCGAAGGATTCGCGTCGAAAAGGGTCCTGAACGATGCCTCGCTCCTGCGAAGCGACGCTTCGATGGTTTTCGCCTTCACCCCGAGCCTCCTCGAATGCGCCGACGTCGGCCCCAGGTCGTTCAGGAAGGATCATATTCGTTCTTCCAGAGCCATACCGTGCGCATGGATTCGAAGAAACAAACCGATGTCCACGTTCATTATCGCGAACTGCGCACGAAAAAGCAAATTCGTACCGAGAGCGAACGCGCGCGGATGGCTCCATCATCTTGCAATTTCACGCGTTTCAACCAAGAATTATCGTTACGGGATGACAGATGAGATGAAGGCTTCGCTCCGGATCGTCACGATTTATATCGTCACCGCCTCCCTCTGGATCGTTCTATCGGACAAGGCCATCTCCTTCGTCGCCGACGACATCCAGGCCCTAACCTGGTTCGCGACGGCGAAAGGCCTCGCTTTCGTCGCCGTGACCGCGACCCTTCTATTCCATCTCATCAGGAGGGAACTCGGCGCGAAGAACGCGGTTATCGAGGAGTTGAAAACGAGCATAAGGCACCGCGAAGAGCTCGCGAACGAACTTCACCACAGGATCAAGAACAACCTTCAGGTCGTGAAGAGCCTCATTTCACTCGAAGCGGAAGCGGAGGAACGGAAGGACGTCTTGGTGGCCACAGTCCTGGACGATATCCAATCGATAAGCGCGGTATTCGAAATCGTCTACGAAAACCGCTCGATGTCGAATATTCCGCTCGATGAAGCCGTGCGTAGGTTCGTGGCCCAGAAACGATCAGGCATTTCCAAACTGGAGATAGAGGCGGACATCCGGGCGGGGATCGACTACCGGATCGAGACGATGACGTCCATCATCCTGCTGCTGAACGTAGTCATCGACTCGGCGGGGAAGAACGGTATCAACGCACCCAGGATGAGAATCACGGCAAGCGATCCGAAGAGAATCGAATTATCCTGCACGAACGTCCGATGCGATGACTGCTTGAACCTCATATCTAAGAACCAGCTGGCGGAAATCTACCTCCGGTCCTTCGACGGCAGGATGAGTACGTCGAACGGCAGGATCATGATAGACATAGGGAACGGACCCGAATGAGCCCGGATTCGCTCAAGGGGGGCCGCGATCGTCTCGATATTTAAAGAAGAGACGAATCGGAGGAAAGTACCCATGGTCATGGTCTGCAGAATCAAGGCGTCCCAATTCCGGGAATGGAACAGGCTGATCCTCGCTTCCTCGGCCGCGCATCGGGCCGCGGGGCTCACGTTGCTCAACATGTGGAGGACCCAGGAGGATCCGGATAGCGTGTTCTTCATCTTCTCCGTCCGCGATATGGAAACCGCCAAGTCCTACATCGACGAACCGCACAACGCCGAAGCGTTGGGGCTCCCCGGCCTCTCGGACGGTGAATACCACTTCGTGGAAAACACCGACGGCTACTGAAGGACCCGACGAAGCCGCCGCGGGGAGCATCGCCCCGCCGGCTTTTATTTCAATTCAAGTTCTCATTGATAGAGGATGATCGAGAAATTCGGAAGCAGTTCCGGGACTACCCTCCCTCCGTCACGCGAGCTGTTCCATCCGTTCGTGGTAATCCCCGCCCTGACCGCCAGGCCTTTCACTCCGGTCGTTATGAACCAATCGGTATTGGTGATCGTCGTGTAGCGGCCTTCCACCTCGTACGCGTAGTTGTCCGTGACGAACCGCGCCAGGAAGCCGAAGACTCCGGAAGGCCTTCGCCGGAACAGGTAGATTGAAAGGTGGATGCACATGAATCTGCAACCAACGACGAAGAAGATGGACGAGCAGCGCGTTCTGATCACCCTGAGCGGACGGCTCGACGTTCTTCGAACTCAAGGCCTCAAAGCCGAATTCAAGAAAAACATCGAACTCGGCATGAATCGCGTCGTCGTCGATCTCGGCAACGTCAATTTCATAGACAGCTCGGGAATCTCTTCCCTCGTCTCGCGTCTGAAATACACGCGTGAAGCCGGCGGTTGGTTTCGGATCACCGGCGTTTCCGGCCAGGTGAAGACCGTACTCGCCATCACGAAACCGGACCGCGTGTTCGAATTCTACCCGGACACCGAGACCGCTCGCGGGGAATGACGGTAGACCTCATGGCGAACCGGGATCGGTTTCCTCCCCTTGCCTGCCCCGTCGGCCTCTGAACTCCCCATAACAATTACGCGTCTCATACTGAAGCCCGCTCTGTTCGATTAATCTTGATTGTTTTAGTCATGATTATTATTTTTTGAATAATGCATCGCTTTGCGTCGAAGGCCTTTCGGGGGAGATCGGAAAGAAAATAACTCATAAAAATATCCCAAGCGGCTCGTCCCGAGGGCGACGGCCTCCGAGAGAGGTCGAAAACAAAGGTTGAGGAGGATCTATGAACCGGAAGTTGCTGGCAGCTTCGATGGTGTTGGCCGTAGGCGTCGTATTCCTTTCCTGCAACGCGGCCTCCGCCTCGGAAGGAGACGCGCCCGCGGTCGCGAACGTCAAGGATCTCAAGGCCGGGATCTCCGACGGAAAAGTCGTCCTGAGCTGGACCGATCCCGACGACTCGGCCTTCGCCAACGTGGAGATCAGCGGCGACGGGTTCGCGACCCTTACGGCGGGCAAGGGCGTCCGGACCGCCGCGGTGAACGGCCTCACGAACGGCACCGCCTACGGCTTCATCGTTAAATCCGTCACTTCATCGGGGACGAAGAGCTCAGGCGTTTCCGTGACGGCGACCCCCTTCGAGAGCGTCTCCGACGCGTACATCTGGTACGGTAACGGCCAGGTCACCTTGAGGTACGGGGATCCGAAAACCGCGGGCTCGGACAAGGTGGAGATCGCCGGCACCGACGTTCCCGCGTTCACCGTCGCCAACGGAAGCGCGACATGGGGGAGTACGCCGGTTTCGGGACTCGTCGACGGAAAAAGCTACTCATTCACCATCAGGGTCGTCGACAAGCAGGGCAACAGGGAAACCGCCGGCGTGAGCCTCACGGGGACTCCGGGGCTCTACCTGACCGAAGGCGGGACGTCCGTTCCGGAGGTCCTCAACCTGGTCGAAGGGAACACCAAGCAGCTCTACGCCAAGAGCGGAGCCTCCACGGTTGGCGCGACCTGGGAGTCGTCCAACACGTCGGTAGCGACCGTGGATTCCTCGGGACTCGTCACCGGCGTCGCCGGGGGATTGACGAGCGTCAAGGCGACCTACGGGTCCTACGCCACGACGGTCGGCGTCGCGGTCTGGCAGTCCGGCGAAACCTCCTACGCCTTCATGACGACCGACGGCGCTCCGGACGCCCGTTATTCCTTCAATCAGGGATACCGCATGCAACTGGCCTCGGACATAACCTTCCCCATCAGCGCGACCGCCGTGAAAATATCGGGCTCGGAGCGTTCCAACTTCGGCTTCGATCTCAACAAGATCGTGGGCTCGACCACGTACCGAATGCGGTTCGAACTGCGCACGAACGGCCAGTACAGGATACGAAGGCTGGTAGACACGGCGCCGACCGTCCTCGTCCCCTGGACTTCGCATTCCGCCATCCACACGGGGCTCGACATCGCCAACACGGTGGAGCTCACCCAGGAAACCCCCGGCGTCATCGGGATCGCCGTCAACGGGACGACAATTCAAACCGTCACGGACCCGGATTCCGTCGACTACGCGGGAGGCAGCGCCTACGCCCGCGTGGGGCTCGCCACCTCGTATCACCAGGACTATTCGTCGACCGGGCAGGAAATCGTCCAATTCTCGTACTGACGGCGCGGTATGCGCCGCGTCCGGACCGGCCGGCCCCGGTCCGGACGATTCCGGAGCGCCGAAACTGAGCTGTAGAGAGGTTTCCCGCCCCTTCAAGGCCTCGTGATTTCTTTCTATGAGAATTGCTGTTTTGGGATTACACTGAAAGGGATCGAGGCGTTCGATCCGATTCTCCTCGTCGGTAGGGAACAGGTGGGTGAGCGAAAGACGGGAAAAACCCGTCGCGCCGAGAAAGATCGATATCACGAGTTCATCGAGCTGGCAGCGGACGGGATTCTTCTCGGCACCCGGGACGGAATCATTCTCGAAGCGAACTCCCGCATGTGCGAAATGGCCGGCGTTCCCGAGAAAGAGCTCGTCGGAAAGAAAATCTCCGAAGTCCTCTTCTCGCCCGAAACCCTGAAAGGCAACCCTTTCCGCTTCGACCTGCTGTACGAGGGGAAAACGGTCGTCCGGGAGCGGACCATCGTCAGGCCCGACGGCACGGAGCTCGTGATCGAGATGCGGACCAGGATGATGCCGGACGGCACCCTGCTTTCCATTCATCGGGACATGACCGCCCGGAAGGTGAACGAGGAGAAACTCCGCGAAAGCGAGGCCAAGTACCGCTCGCTCTTCGAAGCGATGGCCCAGGGTGTCGTGTACATTGACCGATCAAGAACCATCCTCTCGGTGAATCCCGCGGCGGAAAGAATCCTGGGAGTCCCCAAAGAACGGCTGATCGGACGCCGCATGAGCGATCCTGAATGGCGGGCGGTCCGCGAGGACGGCACTCGTGTGCTCGAAAAGGATCGCCCCTCAGTGGTGTCGCTCAGGACGGGGCTGCCGAATCACGCGGTCATGGGAATCGTCATCGGGGGCGGCGAGATCGGCCCCTGGTTGAGCGTACATGCGGTCCCGCTCTTCCGACCCGGCGAAACCCGTCCCCACCAGGTCTTCGTCACCTTCGAGGACGTGACGATGATGAAGGCGGCCGACGCGGCCCGCGAGAGGGCCCTCAAGGAAAAGGACGTGCTCATGCGCGAACTCCAGCACCGCGTGAAGAACAGCCTCCAGCTCGTGCAGAGCATGCTTTCGCTCGAGGCGGGCCGTACGGAGCCTTCCCAGTCGAAGGAGGTTCTCCTCGCCGCCCGCTCGCGCGTTCACAGCATGGCCCTTTTCTTCGAGCGCCTCTACAAATCGCCGGAATTGGGAACGGTGGAGCTTAATCTCTACCTCAAGGATTTCCTCGACTCGCTGAATTCGCTGTACGAGCTGGACAAAGGCAAGATAGGCATCGTCGGCACGTTCGACGACGTGAAGCTCGACCTGAAGAGAACCGTTCCGGTGTGCCTGATCCTCAATGAGCTCGTGGTGAACTCGATCAAGCACGCCTATCCGAAGGAAGCCGGAGGTCCTATCCACGTGTCCCTCAGGAAATCGGCCGGGAATTCCGTCATCCTCTCCGTTTTCGACAACGGCAGGGGATTCCCGCCCGGCTTCGACCGCATGTCCGCGTCAGGGATCGGCCTTCTTCTCGTCCACATGCTGAGCGAGCAGATCGGGGGCGATCTCCTCCTGGGAAAAAGCCTCGAGGGGGGAGCTGCGGTTCAGGTACAGTTCCCCGCCATGAGCTGACCGACCGAGGGAAAAGCCCTCATTCGACGGTCGGCCGTTCCGCCGAAGGAAACCTCACGCCGAATTTCGTCCGACCTTCCTCATCGGAATGGAATATCGCCCCTCCCGGAGAGCCTCCCTGAAAAGCAGGAGCGACTGTTCGATCGTTGCCGGTACCGAGGCGGAAGAGCCGCGGTCGATCGGGCCCGAGTCTCATGCGCAGCTCCGCACGGCCTCCACCCTTTCGGCGATGCGGGCCGCGGCTACCTCGCGGAATACGCCGGGGCGGCGGGCCGCCTTTCGCGGCCCCGAACGTTCAGGGTTTCACGCGAGCCTTGGGCAGCAGGCGCCTCAGGCCGCCGGGCACGACGGACAGCACCGCGGCCTCGATCCTGCCCCGGTTTCTCTGGTAGAAGATTCCCAAAGCGATGATCGCGATCCCCAGGAAGCTGAGCGCGAAGGGGAAGAGCAGGGAGTCACGGAAAACCCGGTGGGCGAGATATCCGAGGTAGCCGAGCACGCCCGAGGCGCCGAAGACTATGAACGCGCGGCGATCCAGGGCGACCGAGAGAAGCACGAGCGCGCAGTTCAACAGGCAGTAGAGGAATTTGTTGAGTTCGCTGTCGCTGTTCATCAGGGACAGGCCGCCCCAGAAGGCCGCCAGACCGAAGAGATAGCCCCAGAAGGCGTAATCCTCCTTCGTCTTTCTGTCCACGAGGAAGGAAACGACGAGCATGACGAGGCCGAACACGAGAGAGACCCAGAGCCGTTCGTCCCAGCCGAATTCGTTCTTCCCGAAAAGCAGGGGCGTCAGGTCCATCGACATGTACCAGAGCGTGAAGGCGATCGGCGCCGTCAGGAAGGGGAAGCGGACGAACCGGAGCGCGGCGAGGCCTGCGGCTATCGTCCCGACCTCCATGAGGAGCCAGCTTCCCTTGACCCAGACGTGATAGTTGCGGTAGGTGCCCGGATCGTCCTGAGGCCAGATGCCGACGAACCGCTGGAGGCCGTAGACGGCGAGCGGCGTCATGCACACGGCCATCGTGAAGAGCAGGCCGCCGGGAACCTTGAGTCCGCGCTTGAACCAGAGCGCCCGCCCCGCGAACACGAAACACAGGGCGTAAGCCAGCGAGACGAGGAAGATGCCGCCTCCCCCGAGTCGTTCCCATGCTTCGGTCATGAACCAGCCCATGGCGCCCATCACGACGAGCGCCCCGAAGTAATAAGCCACGTTCGCGAGATCGAACCGTTGCTGGTTCTCGATCCGCTCGTCGAGGGCCCTCCACAGCTCGTCCGCCTGATCCTGCGAAATAAGCCCCCTTCCGGCGGCCCAATCCAAATCCTTTTTCCCGAATTTCACTGTCTCATCCTCGCACGACGGGTTTCTCATTCAAATATACAGGCCGTTCCGTAAAAACGCAAAAACGCCGGCGGACGGACACCCGCGGCCGGAAACGAAGATACCCCGGAACAAGCTCCGAGGTATTGACCTCTGCCTGCTGATCCACCCATGAAAGTAAAAATCGAATGCAAAAAACATGCCGATCCGTTATAATCTTTGGTTGCAGCATGCTGCGAAAAAGGGGGAACCTCATGAAGAAACCGGTCGCTGTTTTCGCGTTGTTCGCCGTCCTCATCCTGACCGGCCTGCAGGCCGAGGAAACCGTTCCGAAAGACGAGACCTACGTCGGCTTCGGCGGCATCGTTTCCTTCCTCGGCGGGGATTTCGACGGGAAGATGTTCTTCTACGATTACACGGAGGCGATTGCGGTGCCGAAGGTCGACCCCGGATTCGGGTTCGAAGTCACCTTGGGCATTCGATCGGGTCACTTCGGTCTGGAGATCTTCCTGAACTATGCCGGAAGCGACGGAACCTTCGGGAACGCGAGCTACGACGTACAGCGGATTCAGCTGGGGGTCGGAGGGAAGTTCTTCCCTCTGCCGGAACAGATCCTCCAGCCCTTCTTCAGCGCCGGCATAGGAGCGGAATTCCTCGTCGTCAAGGACGGTTCGGTCAACTCTTTGAGCGAAAGGGGCGACGCGACCTTCTCCGGAATCGATTTCAGGATCGGAGGAGGCCTCGCGTATTACATCACCTCGCGGTTCGCCGTGAACTTGAAGGCCGAATTCGTCCATGCGACGTTCAACGAAGCGGAAGGAGTCGAGGGAGTCAAGAAGACGATCAGTCCCTCCCTCAAGGCCCCCGGCTTGGTATGCGGGGTGATCTTCACCTATTCATTCTGAAGGCCGGCCGATCGGCCAGCGACGAGCGAGTTGCCGGTGCCGGAAAGGCAAGGGAACTCCGAAGTCATCGAGTTCTCCCCTCCTCCGGATCCCGGGTTCCGGCGCAGACCTCCACCCTGTTTCCGTCGGGATCGAGGACGACGCTTTCGTAGTAGCCGTCGCCGGTCCGCCTCGGCCCGTCCAGGACGGTAAAACCGTCGTCGCGGAGCCTCCGGGTGAGATCGTCCACCCGGGCCTCGCCGCCGACCGCGAGGGCGAGGTGGGTGAGGCCGAAACGCTCCGCTCCGGGCGCGGGTCTCGCCGGATCGAGCCGGGTGGTCTTCATGACCTCGATCCCGGCCCCGCCTTCGAAGCGAAGGAAGCGGGACTCGAAGCCCTTCGCGGGATTGCGGTAGGGCGCCCCCGCACGGGCGCCGAAGTAGCCGACGTAGAAGCGGACGCAGCGCTCGACGTCGTCGGTCCAGAGGGCGGCGTGCTCCAGGCTCGCGCCCCTGAACGTCGCGGGAGCACCGTCCTCGCGCCTCCGGCCCATCTGGATGAGCTCGACCGGCACGCCGTTCTCCTCGACGAAGGCGACGAGGACGCCCTCCTGAGGGCTGTTCGGCTCGATGACGATGCGCCTTCCCTCGAGAGCCTTCGCGAGGTCGTCCACCTCGAAGGCGACGTGAGGCAGGGTCTTCACGATTTCGGGCAGGGGACAGTCCTCGTCGTAGCGCATGAGCTCGATGCCGAACTCGGATCCCTCGTAGCCGAAGTGATGGAGCTTGTAGTCCTCCAGGTAGACCTCGCCTTCGACCGGCTCCTTCACCGGTATGCCGACGTGATGAAAACGCAGGCCGTTGTTCATGATGTTTTCCTCTTTAGCGGCCGGGCGGCATTCCGGCTCAGCCCCATTTCTGAATTTCCACGATGTTGCCCTCGGGGTCGCGGGCGTAGGCGAGGCGGATGTCGCCCGCGCCGGAGATACGGGTCCTCACGATCTTCCCGACCAGGCCTCCTCCGTTCCTCATCACCGCCTCGACGCAGGCCTCGACGTCGTCCACGGAAAAGGCGATGTGGGCGAAACCTTCCAGGTTGGGCGTCTTGGCTTCCGCGGCTACCTCGTCGTCGTATTGGAAGATCTCGAGGGTAGGACCGCCCTTCCCCCAACCGGGAAGGCTGAGATGCATGCCGCGCACGTGCGCCTTCTCGAGGGCCGTGACCTCATCCACCCACTGCCCGCGAGCGTCCCGCTCCGGAGGCAGCGGCCTGCAGCCGAAGACGTCGACGTAGAACTTCGCGAGCCTCTTCCAATCCTTGGCGACGATGTTCGTGTGGACGTATTTTGTCTTCATACCCGGCTCCCGTGAACGACATGCCAATGCAGGTGTTTCGAGTCCTGATACGAGCCGAGGTTCGTGATCACCCTGCACGCTCCCTTCTCCCCGACCAGGTCCGCGGCCACCTCACGCACGACCTTGAGCAGCTCCAAGATGAGACCGTCGTCCTCGTCCGTGAGCGCGACGAGGGAAGCGATGTGCCGCTTCGGGATCACCACGACGTGCGTCTCGTAGGCGGGACGGGTATGGAGGAAGGCGAGCACGTTCGCGGTCTCCCTCACCTTCACGACCGGGGTTTTCCCGCTCAGGACCTCGTCGCAGTAGAAGTCGGACGTCGGGCAGTCCATAGCCGCTGGCATCTCCGTCATCGCCGCCTCCTACTCCGAAAGATAGCCGATCACGAGTTCGACGACCTGACCGTCCGCCGAGAAGACGATCTTGGCATCCCCGAACGAGGGCGGCCCGAATTTTCCACGGGCTCCGTTCGAGAAGGCGTAGCCTTCGATCGGGATGCCGAGAAAGTTCGTATCCAGCTTGGCGTTCGCGTTCCTGTCGTGGAAGCATTTCACGGCGTATTCGCCGAAGGGGACGCCCTCGAATTTCACCTCGGACCTTCCGCCCGAAATCCGGCCGAAGGCGCCTCGGAAGGGAAGGTCCCGTCCGAAGTTCTTCTCCGAGTCCGTCAAGGCGACCGCCACCTGTCCCTGGTCGGAATTCAGGCCCGTGACGCGCACGATCATGGCGCCTCCCGCTCCTTGCGGATGGACGGAGGCGGACAGGAGGGTCACGGCGACGACGAAGGCGAGCTTGTTCATGCGGTCGTACCTCTCCTCCGATGGTATCACGGAGTGGCGCGATCGGAAAGCCGGAAAGCGCGGACGAAACAGGAGAAAAGGGATTCGTCTTGCGCCGGCGCGTGCGGCAACCTATACTTCTTACCATCCCGGCGCGGCATCGGTAGATCGGCAGGGACTCGGCTGAAAAAGTTTCCGAAAGGCGGGCTTTCGACGTATGGAAACGAGAAACAACGAAACAATCGTCGTCATCGGCGGCGGTCTGGCGGGCATGATAGCCGCCTGCTATCTGCGGAAGTTCGGGCGGAAGACCATCGTCCTCGAGCGCAACGATCATACGGGCGGCAATATGTCCGGCTT
The DNA here is from genome assembly GCA_964397655.1 of uncultured Spirochaetaceae bacterium. Lineage (GTDB taxonomy): Bacteria > Spirochaetota > Spirochaetia > DTKZ01 > DTKZ01 > CAYNKA01. Next base: position 347,541 of record CAYNKA010000003.1, read on the forward strand.
CAAGCGGGAGGGGTACTCCTTCGACGGGGGAGACCAGTCCTTCGAAAGCCTCGGGATCGTCTTTCCCATCCTCCGGGACCTCGGGATCTACGATAAAATCCGATGGTCCAGGGTCCGCTACCGCTTCGCGTCCCCGGATTTCGATTTTTTCATCGATTCGTACGAGGACATCGAAAACGCTCTTCTCGCCGCCTTTCCCGGCGAAACGGGCATCAAGGAAATCTTCCGGGAGGTCAGGCGCGTATCGGCCTTCCTCGAGCGGCATTGCTTCCGCGATTCCCTCCCCCTCCTGAACGATTTTTCCTTCGGAAAGCTCCTGGGCCTGCTCCCCTCGCTGCCGGCCCTCCGGAAGTGGGCCACCTTCGACTACCGCAGGAAGGTATGCTCGGCGGTCAAGTCGCCGGCTCTCCGCAACTGGCTCACGCAGATCGGCTATTATCACATGCCCTTCCTGTTCTTCGCCGGGTTCTGGGACCTCTGGATGCGCGACTACTGGTATCCGGCCGGCGGCATGCAGAACCTGCACGACGTCATCGCGGACCATTACCGGTCGATGGGCGGGGAACTCCGGTGCGGCACGACCGTGAGGAAAATCGAGGTCGCGTCCGGCAGGGCGGTGGGAGTCAGGACCGAGGAGGGCGAGTTCGTTCCCGCGGACAGGTTCGTGTACGCGGGCGACTACAAGAACCTGGTGTCGGGCATCCTCGACGAATCGCTCTTCCCGGAAAAGAGGCTCCGGTATCTGAAGGACGCCAAACTTACCGAGAGCCTCGTCGGCGTGTTCCTCGGGGTCTCCTTCCCTCCCGAGGAACTGGAGGCGACCCTGAGGGCGAACCACGTCTTCTGGTTCCCGAATTACGAGGCCGTCTTCCCCGACGCGGACTCCCCGGAGTCCGTCCACCGGCGGATGTGGGTAACCTCGAATTTCTTCATGAAGGAAAACCCGAATTCCGCGCCCCCGGGCGAGTCGGCCCTCGTGCTCCAGACCTACAGTTCGATCGACTGGAACCGCTTCTGGAAGAACGGGGGGGACGGCCTGCCCCGCACGCAGGAGTACCAGGACCTGAAGCGGGAGGTCGGGATGCAGCTCGTCGAGCTCGCGGAAAACTACCTGCCCGGCCTTTCGAAAAAAATAACCTATTTCGAGGTCGGGACTCCGCTCACCATCAAACATTTCACCATGAACTCGATCGGCTCGTCGGGAGGCTGGTGCTACGACGACAAACTCTCCCCGCTTTGGCGGAGCCCAACGAAGACCCTCCTGTCCACGCCCGTTCCCAACGTCCACACCGCGGGCCACTACACCGTCTGGCCCGGCGGCGTGATTTCCGCGGCGCTCTCCGGCAGACTCGTCGCCAACATCGCGGCGGGGCGCCCCGTACTCTCCCCCCTGAGGAGGCCCGGTCATGGGTAAGAGAATCGTCGTCATCGGCGCGGGGCTCGCGGGCCTCGGAACCGCCGCCCTCCTAGCCAAGGAAGGCTTCGAGGTCGTCCTCGTGGAGAAGAACGGCCGGCCGGGAGGCAGGGCCCAGGTCTGGGAAGAGAAGGGATTCCTCTACGACATGGGGCCTTCCTGGTACCTCATGCCCGAAGTCTTCGAGCGCTTCTTCGGCCTCTTCGGAAAATCGGCGGCGGACCATTACCGCCTCGTCCGGCTCGACCCGTCCTACCGGGTCTTCACCGGGGGGAACGACAGGATGGACATACCCGCGGACCCGAAGGCGGCTGGGGCAGTCTTCGAGAAAATCGAGCCGGGGGCGGGTAAAAGGCTTGAAGCCTTCCTCGCCTTGTCCAAGCGCCAGTACGAAACGGCGATGGCGCATTTCCTGTATCGGGAGTACGGTTCTCTCCTCGACTTCCTCGATCCGAAAATACTTGTCGAAGCGCGGAAGCTCAATTTCCTGTCGAGCGTGGACGGCCTCGTCTCGAAATACTTCGCGGACCCGAGGCTCAGGCACATCCTCGAATACACCATGGTGTTCATCGGCGGAAGCCCGAAGACGACGCCGGCCTTCTATTCCCTCATGACCCACATCGACATGAACCTCGGGGTCTGGTATCCGATGGGCGGAATCAATATGGTCGCAAGCGGTCTCGAGTCGGTCTGCAGGGGGCTCGGCGTCCGCATCCTCCTCGGAACTCCTGCGACGAAGATCGAAACCCGGGGCGGACGCGCCGTCGCGGTCGCGACTCCTTCGGGCGGGATCGAGGCCGACGCCGTGGTCTCGAACGCCGACTATCACCACACGGAATACGGGCTCCTGCGGCCGGAGGAGCGCGGCTATTCGGACGCTTGGTGGAACCGCAGGGTCCTCTCCCCCTCGGCCTTCATCATCTACCTCGGCCTCGGCAGGAAGATCGACGGCCTTCTCCACCACAATCTCTATTTCCACGACGCCTGGGACGAGCACTTCGACACGATCTTCAAGACCCCGTCCTGGCCCGAGAAATTCTCCTACTACGTGTCATGCCCCTCGAAGACCGACCCGGCGACGGCTCCCGCGGGGATGGAGAACCTCTTCTTCCTCGTTCCTGTCGCGCCGGGCATCGAGGACGGCGACGAGGTCAGGGAAGCCTTCTACGACAAGGTCATGGACCACTTCGAGGGGATGATCGGGGAAAAGGTCAGGGACTCCGTCGTCGTGCGGCGGATCTTCAGCCAGCGGGACTTCGTACGCGAGTACCATTCATTCAAGGGCTCGGCCTTCGGTCTCGCCCACACCCTCTTCCAGACCGCCGCGTTCAGGCCTGCCATGAGGAGCCGTACGATCGGGAACCTGTACTACTCCGGGCAGTACCCCCACCCCGGCGTCGGCATGCCGATGACGCTCATCTGCGCGGAGATCGCAGCCGCGAAGATCGCCAAGGACTTGGGCGGCTGATCCGCGCCTTCCTCCTCCCGCCGCCCCGGTGCCGGCGAACTCGTTCTGAGGCACCGGGCCGCCTCGGCCCCGCCTCAGCTCGGCCCGGACGCGTTTTTCCGACCTATCGTTAAAATCCCGCGAAACCGGAGATAGAAGAAGCCGTAGACCGCGAGCATCGAGAAATTGTAGAAAAAATCCTCGAGGGGGATCGAAAGGATCCGGAGGCCCCAGATCGCCGACGGCGAATAAAGGACGACGGGGATGGATGTGAGCAGATGGTTGAAGAACAGAAAAAGCGGAAAACTCGCCAGCAGCATGAGCAGGAAGTTCCGGGACTTGAGCGGCGAGCCGGGGAGGAAGGCGTCGCCGAGGAAGCAGCCGGCGCAGACGAAAAGTACGACCACGGTATATCCCTGTCCGAAGAAAAGGAAGCCCCCGGCGAGGAAGGCCGCTGCCGCGGAGAGGGAAAGGGCCTTGGGAACGCGGACGGGAGCGTCCTTCCGGAACCAATCGAGACACTCCAGCACGAAGAACATGCTGTAGGGCACCGTGACGAAGAAGAGGATCTCCTCGAGGGGGAGGAAGAAAAGCCGCACGGACAGGACATGGACCGGATTGAAGCTCCAATATCCGGCCTTCGAGAAGAACGCGTCCCAAGCGACGAAGATCGCGCCTCCCGAGAGGACGGCGAGCCCCACCGCGGGGCTCCTCCGCCAATAGGCGACCCGCCGCTCGAAGGAGGCGAGGAGCGGGAAGACGATGATCGAGAGATTTATCCAGAGGTAGGTGCTCATGGAGAGAATTTAGGGAATCCGAATCGAAAAGGCAACGCAGTTCTTCACACCTCGAAGTCGTAGGACTTGAAGTTCTCGTAGAGTCTTCCCGTCTTCGCGGTGAACCGGAGCACGCAGTAGTCCGGGTCCTTGACCCCGCCGGGGTAGTACATGGTGTCGCCGTCGCGCCAGATCCGGTCCTTCGTCCCCTGGTCCTCGAGGACCTCCATCGTGCCCTTCAGCATGAGGCCCCGGAAGAACCTGCCGTCGTAGAAGTAAATCGAGGCCTTGGGGTTCTTCCGGTACTGCCCCACCCGGCGGGACGAGGTGTTCGTGGTGAAGCAGAAGGTCTTGAGGCCGTCGTGTTCCCGAGGCTTCAGCATGGCCTTCAGGTTCGGGAAGCCCTCCTCGTCCACCGACCCGATGATCGTCTTCCCGCTTTTTTCCACGACGGCGAGCGCCGTCTTCGTCACGTCCTTGGCCATCACGTTCTCCTTTTCATCTCCGTTCTCGGTCCGCGGACCGGTCGAACATCAGTTATACCATGGATTCCACGGCGGACGCACCGGTTGCGAAACAGGGATTTTTTTCGTAGAATTCGGGCATCGACGGACGTCGATCTCGGAGGAAAGGAATGAACAAGCTGTTTTTCACGCTGGTGTATCTCGCGCTTTTCACGATCCTGCTCGTCCTGAATTTCGCGAACAAAAGCGCGGTCAACATCTTCGGTTTCATCTACCGGGACGTTCCGGTCGTGGTGATCGCGCTTTCGAGCTTCCTCCTCGGCGTCCTGTACGCCTTCGTCCTCTGCGCGGTGAGCCATTTCCGCAAGAGAAGGAAGATCAAGGAGCAGGAAGAACCGCAGGCCCGCCCCGAATCTCCGCGGCAGGAACCGCCCGCGGTCCCGCCTTCGAATTAGAAGCCGCCCTTCCCTGCGCAGTCGAGGGAGTCACCGAGTTTCTCCCGATCTCCTCCACGGGACACCTCATACTCGTGAACCAAGATGTTCGACGTCATCATCCTGATCGCGATCGAGCGGCGGCCTCACGAGGAGACCGTCTGTTCCGTTCCGGGCTCGAGCAGTTTCATGGATGATCGGAAAGGGTCGGCCTATGCGGACGGGCCGTCTTGAAAGGCGGAGGCGATGATCCGCCTCAGTTCGGCGTCGCTCCAGGGTTTCTTCAGGACGGCGAGGATGTAATCGAAACCGCGTACCCGGTTTATCATCTCATCGTCCGCGTTTCCCGTCACCATGATGGCCTTGATTTGAGGATACTTCGTGTGGACCTTTTCCAGGAATTCGTCTCCCGTGAGCCCGGGCATGAGCCAGTCGGAGATGATCAGGACGACCCGGATCTCGTCCCTGCTCAGATCCTCTATGGCCTTCAACGCGTCGTTCGCATTGAGCGCCTGTTCGTAGATGAATTTGTTCCCGAACGCGCTCTTCAATTCCTGAACCAGGGAGAGCAGGATGATCATTTCATCGTCTACGCAGAGAATCGCCTTGTTTTTCATGAAGAACATCTCTCCTCTATCACGTTTTCTCGTCGTGCGCGGGCAAGGTGACGACGAACTCCGTTTTTCCTGGCCGGGAAGTGAAGTCCAACGTTCCTTTGAATTTTTCGACGATTCGCCTGCAGATATCAAGCCCCAATCCCATTCCCGCTCCATGCTTGCGTGTCGTGAAGAAAGGCTCGAAAATGCGGTTCCGGATGCTCTCCGGGATTCCTGGGCCCGTGTCCTCCACGGAAATCCAAATCCGCCCGTTTCCGGTTCCCGTCCGGAAGGTGAGGGTTCCCCTGAAATCCATGGCCTGGGCCGCGTTCCTGATGATGTTCAGCAGCACCTGGTCGATTCCGTCGGCGACGCAGAGAACCGGCTCCGGGGACAGTTCCGAGCGGATCTCTATCCCGTGCTTCAACAAATTGTGCATGAGGGTGAGGACCCTCTTGAGTTCCTCGTTGACGTCAACGATCCGGTTCTCCATGGTTTCCGGCGACAGGTATGATCTCAACGCAGCGACCACGGCCGACGCCTTCTTCCCCGATTCGCCGATGATCTCCGCCATACGGCGGGCGACGACGGAGCCGCAGACGGCGGTCAGAATCTCGGGGGCCCCCTCCGTCCGCAGATACGGAACGAGCTCGTCGATCCTGCCCAACAGATACATGTCGCCGAGGATGTCCGCGATGCGCTCCGCCTCATCGATTCCGGCTTTCTGCAGGATCTCCGCCGCATCCCTTTTCGCCTTCCTGTCGTACAGGGGAAGGTTCGGGGTCCGGTTCTCGGCGAATCCGATTTCGAAGACGCGAAGATACAGTTCCCTCCCGGTTTCGTTCAGGCCGGTGAAGAATGCAGGCTGGTCCTTCAGCGATCCGTCGAAATACCCCAACAGGTTGTTGTTCGCGGATATGATGGCGCCGAGGGGAGTGTTGAACTCGTGGGCGATGCCTGCGGAGAGCTGTCCCAAGATCGAGAGCTTGCCGGATTCCACCAGGCGTTCCTGCAGAAGGCTCTGCTCCGCGAGAGCCGCCTCCAGATCGGAGGTCCTCTCCGCTACACGAGCCTCGAGGCGGGCGTTCAGCTCCAGGAGCTCGGAGCTCTTTTCATGAATGTTCCGGCTCATGTCGTTCAGGAGGTCGATGATCACGTCCATGTCCCGGTAACCGCTGTCGTCGATGCTATAGTCGTAGTTGCCCGCCCGTATCTCCTGAATTCCCTTCTCGACTGCGGCGAAGACCCGTCTCACCCTTTTTCTCAGGATGAACAGGATGACGAAAATGTTCGAAAGGAGGACCGTCACGATGAGCGCGGCCGTGATGAAGGAAAAGATCTCGATCATCTCGACGAACCGGCTCTCGTTGTACTCGATCGAGACGTTGCCCAGGCGGATATTCCGGAATTCGATCCGGCGGGCCTGAGGCTCGATCCATCGGGAATGCGCGTTCGCCTTCCTTTCGTAGACGATTCCGAATCCCTCGGCCTCTATCCTGATGCCGGAAATCCGGCCCGACGAGATGAGGACCTCCGCAATCCGCACGACCTGCGCGGTCTCGACGTTGTAGAGAGGTTCCTTGAGGATGATCGCGATCTCATCGGCGGTGACGCGGGCCTCATGGTTCGCGTCCTTCCGCGTCAGGTAGATCACCAGAAAGAGGGAGCACATCTGCACGCAGAGAATGATCAGGATCGAGGTGATCAGGGAGATCGACAGGCTCTCGTCCATGAGGCTCTTGCGACGCCGTCTTCTTCTGTCCGCCGACATGGTCGTGCTCATGGCCTGCCGGGACCGCGGTCCATATACTGCCGGACGAACTTCTCGTAAACGCCGTTCTTCAGGCCCTCGCCGTTCGCCTCATCGAAGGCTTTCCGAAGGCGCCTTCCCCTTTCCGTATTCCCGAAGATGCTGTACACCTTCACCTTTTCCACGGGCAAGGGAAGGACACGGACCTTGTCCTCATAACCGTATTGACGGAGATAATGCACGAAGGAGACGAGGTTGAGATCCAGCACCGCGTCCACGCGGCGGGCAATGAGCATCTTGAGCTGGACTTCCCGGTAGTCCTCGCTGGATATGAGGTCGAAGGCGATCCTTTCGTGGACCAGCAGGGGCGGTATGTAAGCCGACTTGATGAACCCGATCCTCCGGTCGAAAAGGTCTTCGGGCCTGCGGACCGCGGTTATTGGGCTGTCCCGAAGCACGGCCATGCAGATCGTTATTTCCGTCAGATGGGTGTTCGGGAACAGGAAAACCGCTTCCCGTTCCGGGATCTTCGTAAGGTGGGATATGACGTCGACCTCGCCGTTCTCGAGCATGCTTTCTATTCTTTTTATCGGGAAGGGGCCGACCACCTCGAGCCCGACGCCCATGCGCGGGGCGATATATTCCCGCCAATAGTCCACGGTTATTCCCCTGTGCCCGCTTCTCTCTCCTGCGACGGTGTTGAACGGCTCCAGCTGATAGATCGCCATGCGGACCGTCTCCGACGCGGCGGCATGGCAGACGAGGACGGAAAGCAGCACAGTAATCCGGGCTGTTTTCATGCAGTGGACCTCCTCATGAAAAAGAAGGCTCATGGTCCATGATACGCTCATAATAATGCTTCAGGGAGCCGAATTCAAAAATCTGCCGGCCTTCCAGCCCGGCCTGCCCCACTTGCGCGTTTCGCGATTTTCCACTACTAGAATGGCATGACGGAACTACTGAAAGCCGCCCTTCTCGGCGTCGTGGAGGGAGTGACCGAGTTCCTCCCGATCTCATCGACGGGACACCTCATCCTCGTGAACCAGTTCATCTCCTTCGGCGCGGAATTCACGAGGATGTTCGACGTGATCATCCAGCTCGGCGCCATCCTCGCCGTCGTCGTTATCTTTCGGGACAAGCTCTTTCCCTGGGGAAAGACGAAAACACCGGAGGTGAGGAAGGAAACTTACGATCTCTGGAAGAAGAGCGTCGTCGGCGTCCTCCCCGCCCTCGTCGTGGCCGGCCTGTTCCACGACACGATCGAGAAGCACCTCTTCTCTCCCTACGTGGTCGCGATCTCGCTCGTCCTGGGGGGCGTAGCGCTTATAGCCATGGACCGGAGGGCTCATAGGGTAACCGTCGCATCCCTCCCCGCCCTGGGTTACCGGACGGCATTCCTCGTAGGCGTCTTCCAGTGCCTCGCCATGATACCGGGAACCTCACGCTCGGCCGCGACCATCGTGGGGGCGCTGCTCCTCGGCTGCTCCCGGCCGGTCGCCGCGGAATTCTCCTTTTTCCTGGCCGTTCCGCTCATGGCCGCGGCGACGGGCTATTCCCTGCTCAAGATAGGATTCGGCATGACGGGGACGGAAGCCGCCGCCCTGGCGGTAGGTTTCGTCGTCTCGTTCCTGACGGCCTGGGCCGTCGTCGGAAAATTCATCGAGTTCGTCAAGCGGCGCGACTTCGTCCCCTTCGGCTGGTACCGGATCGCGCTCGGCGCCGGAGTGCTGCTCTGCTTCATCCTGAAATAGCCGTCAGGAAATAGGAGATTTTCGAATGCCGGACTGGAACCCCGACCTCTACCTGAAATTCAGGAACGAGCGCACCCAACCGTCGATCGACCTCGCCGCGAAGATCGAACTCGAGAGTCCGGCGTCCATCCTCGACATAGGATGCGGGCCGGGCAACAGCACCCAGGTCCTCGCGCGCCGCTGGCCGGAGGCGGAGGTCGCCGGCCTCGACAACTCGGCGTCGATGATCGAGAAGGCCGGCAAGGATCATCCGGGGCAGCGCTGGATCCTCGGCGACGCCGCTTCCTTCGAGCCGGGCCGCTCGTGGGACCTCGTATTCTCCAACGCGTCCATCCAATGGATTCCGGACCACGAGCGGCTCATCCCGAAATTCTTCGGCCTGGTGGCGAAGGGGGGAGCGCTCGCGATACAGATCCCGAGGTTCGACGCCATGCCGCTCTACCGGGCCATCGTCGAGACGGCGGCGGGCGCGAAGTACCGGGACCACACGCGGGGCTGCGGCGAGCTCTCCACCTATCACGACGAGTCGTTCTACTACGGGCTCCTGTCCGGCCCCGCGGCGAGGCTGGACATGTGGGAAACCTCCTATTTCCACGTCCTCGGGTCGCTCGAGGCCCTCGGCGACTTCATCCGGAGCACGGGCATGAAGCCCTATCTCGACCGCCTTCCGGCCGAAGCGGACCGGAGGAGCTTCGAGGCCGAGGCGCTGGAGAGGTGCAGGGACTCGTATCCGGCCCGGGCGGACGGCAGGATACTCTTCCCCTTCCGGAGGCTCTTCTTCGTGGCGTACCGAGCGTGAACGATCCGGGCTTGCCCCGAAGAATCGGCGTCGATAGAATGGGAAACGCAATCGGAGGCGACGTGGACGGCAGACGAAGATCGGACGTGAAACCCGGAGCGAAGGTTTCGATCGTGCTCAAGGAAGACCAGCGTTCGGGAAAGCTCACCGAGGGAATCGTGGCGGACATCCTCACGAACTCGCCGGAGCATCCGCACGGAATCAAGGTGAGGCTCGCGAACGGGCTGGTCGGCCGGGTGAAGATCATACATTGACGAGGAGGCTTCGATGAAGGAGACATTCCTGCTCCTGGCGGACTACAACGCAAAGACCAACCGGGAAATGCTCGAAGTGCTCGACAAGGTCCCGGCGGGCAAGCTGACCGAGAAGAACGGTCTCTTCTTCGAATCGATCGCGGGCACCTTGAACCACCTTCTTCAGGCCGACGTCTTGTGGCTCGAGCGGTTCGCGGCGAACGTCCCCGAGCTCGCCGACGTCGCGTCGAAACTGCCAGCCGTGAAGCCGAAGGATCCGAAGGGACCCGCATTCGCCGATCTTCCCGCATTCAGCAAGACCCGCGCCGCCGCGGACGAGGCGATCGGGGAGGCGATGAGGCTCTTTCCGGAGGGCAGGTACGGTTCGACCCTCGTCTACCGGAACATCAAGGGCGAGGAGCAGAAAAAGATCGCCTGGCAGGCGGTGCTCCATTTCTTCAACCATCAGACCCATCACCGGGGGCAGGTGGCCGCGGCCCTCGACCAAATCGGCGTGCAGAACGATTTCTCCAACCTGATCTGGAAATTCTGACCCGCGGGCGGCATCGAGGCCGCCCCTGCGGTTTACACGAGGCCGGAAGCCGGCTATCATTCCATCTATGGACCACACGATCATCACGAGCAGGACCAAATTCTTCGGGCTCATCGCGGACCCGATCGGCCACGTCCGGGCCCACGCCTACGGCAACATGAACCTCGCGAAGCGGGGGCTCTTCGGGGAATACGTCTACGTTCCCCTGCACGTCGCGGCCGCCGACCTCGCCCGCGTGCTCGACGGACTTCGGGGAACGAAAAACTTCGGAGGCGCCATCGTCACCATGCCTCACAAGGAGGCGATCATCCCCCTCCTCGACGAAGCATCGCCCATGGTGAAACTCGTCGGGGCCTGCAACATCGTCAAGAGGGAGGAGGATGGGAGGCTTTTCGGCGAGAACCTCGACGGAGAGGGCTTCGTCCGGGGACTCCTGAACGAAGGCCGAGCAGTTGAGGGAAGAAGCTTCTACCTGGCCGGCGCGGGCGGCCTCGCCTCGGCGGTCTCCTTCGCCCTCGCCAAACACGGCGCCGCTTCCATCGTCCTCGTCAACAGGACGACGGCCAGGGCCGAAGCGCTCGCGGCACGGATCGGAAAGGCGTTTCCGAAGGTGGATGTCAGGGTCGGACCCGGCCCGGAGGAACGGTTCGACGTCGTGGTGAACACGACCTCCGTCGGCCTCGAGGAGGACGACCCTCCCTCGATTCCCGAGGGCGTCATGCGCCGAGGCGCATTCGTGGCGGACTGCATCGCGGCCCGCGACACCACGGCCCTCCTCGAGAACGCGAGGAAGGCGGGACTTCCCTGCCAGAACGGCATACCCATGATCGAGACGCAGTCGAACCTCATTCTGGACCTCTTCGGAGCCCGGAAACGGGAATCGTGAAGCTCAAGCTCTTCGTCGACCTCGACGGGGTCCTCGCGGACTTCGACGGCGGAGTCCTCGCCCTCACGGGAAAGCTCCCGAGGGACCTCGAGCCGAAGCGCATGTGGGGCATCCTGGCCAGGGCGCCGGGCTTCTACGCGAACCTCGCCTGGACGCCTGGGGGTCGCGGGCTCTGGGAACGCCTCCGTCCCCACCGCCCCACCGTGCTCACCGGGCTTCCCATGGGGAAGTGGGCCGAACCCCAGAAGCTCGCCTGGTGCGCCCGCGAGCTCGGCCCCGACGTGCCGGTCGTCGCGTGCATGTCGCGCGAGAAGGCGGCGAAAGGCAGGGCCCTCACGCCGCAGGACGCCGTCCCCGTGCTCATCGACGACAGGGAGAGCCTCGGGGAGGCCTGGACGGCGATGGGAGGGGTCTTCATCCACCACAAGGACCCCGAGGCGAGCGCCGCGGCCTTCGAGAGCCTGGCCGGCGGGAACAGGGCGACCATCAGGCCCCTCAGGCTCGAAATCGAGCTCCCGGCCCTGCGCAGGCTCATCAACGAGGCTTTTCTCACGGTCGCCGAAGAGTTCGGGCTCACTTCGGAGAACGCGCCCACGAACCCCGCCTTCATCACCGAAGAAAACATCCTGGAACAGGCGCGGAAGAAATCGACGGTCTTCTACGGAGCGTACCTTGCCGAGGAACTCGCGGGCTGCTACGCCCTCGAAAAGGCGAACGAAGCGATCTGGTACCTCGAACGGCTCGCCGTGCACCCCTCGCGCAGGCACGCGGGCCTCGGCGGCCTTCTCCTCGACGACTGCCTCGCGCGGGTGAGGGAAAGCGGCGGGGAAAAGGTATCGATCGCGATCATCGACGAAAACACCCGGCTCAAAACCTGGTACATCGGACACGGCTTCACGGAAACCGGAAAGAAGACCTTTCCCCGCCTCCCCTTCACGGTCTGCTTCCTGGAAAAGAACGTGCGCTGATAGCTCCGGGGCTGGAGGTTGCGATTCGCGGCCGAGGGCGGTATCATTGAAGCGGGAACGAAAGGAGGTTTCGCCGTGGAAGTCCGAGCTCTACTTCGCGGTATCGAAGCAGGTGCCGGAAGCCGAAAACGTCCCGATTTCGGGGACTTTCCTGAGCAAGGTGTTCGAAGACCCCTACAGCGCGGTGCCGGAGTGGATGAAGGAAAGGTAAGCCGCCGCCGGGGAAAAAGGAAAAAAACTCAAAAAACAATATTTCTATTACACAACCTGCCCGAAATGCGCTAAAATCTACGGAAGGAATTACGTCGTGGCTTTCGCCGAAACGGAAACCTGAAGACCGCCCCTTCACCGAATGATACCACGGGTAACGGGAAAAAAGTCTCGGCACGGGCTCGACATACTGCTTATCAGCGAGGTATCATGCGTTTTCGTCTTTCACGGATCAGAACCAGGCTCTTCCTGCAAACCGCCGCCCTCGTCTTGGCGTCCACGATCCTCTTCGCGGCGGCCGTCAACTTCTTCGTCCTCGGCCCCCTGTCCGGAAGGCTCGCCGAGGCGGAACTCGACCTCGTCACGAAGAACCTCTCCTCCGAGATCCGATCGCGCTTCGACGCCGTGGAACGTCAGCTCGAGATCGCGAGAAAATCCACTGAGAAAGGATACCTGCCCGACGGCGATCTCGAAAGCTTCTCGCGCTTCTTCTTCCCCGTCCTCGAAACCCTCCCCTCGGTCTCCGCCGTCATGCTGGCGGGCGAGGACTCCCGCGAGTTCATCCTGTTCAAGGACGACGAGGGCTGGAGGGCGCGGTTCACCGACGCAGAGGCCTTCAAGGGCAGGGCCCGCTGGCGGCACTGGGACCGAGCAGGACATTTCGTCAAAGAGGAAATCCTGCCGAGCCTCTACGACTCGAGAACCCGGCCCTGGCACCGGGGTGCCTTGGAGCTCAAGGGCGGAAGGAAGACGTATTGGACGAAGCCCTACGTCTTCTACACGAAGCAGGAGCCTGGGATGACCGCATCGACGCGGGTTTCGGGGAAGGACGGCCGGATCCTCGTTCTCGGAATGGACCTCTCGCTCCGGGATCTTTCGGCGATCACGTCCGCGGTCGGCGTCGGGAAGGAAGGCTTCCTCGCCGTCTTCGACGGAGAGAAGAGGATCCTCGCCCTTCCGGCCGGCTCGGGAGGAAAGTCGGGAACCGAAGCGAAGAACGAGCTGCTCCAGCCTCCCTCCGCGTCGAAGGGAGACCCGCTCGCGGAAGGCTTCGCCCGCTGGACCGGCGCCGGCGAAACGCTCGAGGAGAACCTGTTCTACCGCGCCGGGGACCGGAAATGGATCGTCCGATTCACCCCTTTCGCCCTGGGGGACAACGTCTTCTCCATCGGCATCTTCTCGCCCGCAGAGGAATTCTACCGCTTCGAGGAAGGCATTCCCGCGATCCTCGCCGCCATCCTCGCGGCGTCGGTCTCGCTCGCCGCCCTGCTCGCCGCGCTCATATCCAGGCGCCTGGGCGACCCCATCGTACGGCTCGCGGAGCAGAGCTCGAGGATCGGCAACCTCGACTTCACCCCGCTCGCCTTCGGCAAGACGCCCTACGAGGAGCTCAACCGCCTCTCCGACGCCCAGGAGAGGATGCGGAGCCTGCTCCAGAGCGCGACCCGCGACCTCGAGGAGACGGTGAAGCTCAGGACCACGCAACTCGAGAAGTTCTCCCGCGCCATCGACCAGAGCCCCGTCTCCGTCGTCATCACCGACACGAAGGGGACGATCGAATACGTGAACCCCGGCTTCTGCAGGACCACGGGGTATTCGGCGGAGGAAGCCGTCGGCCGCAATCCCCGCATCCTCAAGTCCGGAGAGACGCCTTCGGAGACGTACACGGAACTGTGGAACACGGTGCTCTCGGGAAGGGACTGGTCCGGAGAATTCGTCAACAGGAAGAAGACGGGCGAGCTCTACTGGGAATCCGCGGTGATCGCCCCGATCCGGAGCGAATCCGGGGAGATCTCCCACCTCGTCGCGATCAAGGAGGACGTATCGGATCTCCGCAGGACGCGGAGGGAGCTGCAGGATCAGCTCGCCTTCATCGGCCAGCTCATCGACGCCCTGCCCAATCCGATCTTCTACAAGGGAGCGGACGGCCGCTACCTCGGCTGCAACCGGGCCTACGAGAACGCCTTCGGAACCATGCGGGATTACATCAGGGGGAAGACCGTCCTGGAGGTGGAGAAGCTCCCGGAGAACGAACGCATTTCCTACCACGAAAACGACCTGCGGCTCCTCGCGACCGGCGAGACTTCCTACGCACAGGTGAAGAGGACCTTCGCGGACGGGACCGAGCACGAACTCCTGCACTGGATCCTCGGCTTCAAGCTCTCGGACGGAAAGCCCGGAGGCCTCCTCGGGATTTTCGTGGACGTGAGCGAGCTCAAGGAGAAGGAGGAGGAACTCCGCAAGGCCCGGGCCGTGGCGGAGGAAGCCACGAAAGCGAAGTCCCTCTTCCTCGCCAACATGAGCCACGAGATCCGCACGCCCATGAACGCGATCATCGGTATGGCCTACCTCGCGCTCAAGACGGACCTCACGCCCAAGCAGCGGGACTACGTCGGCAAGATCCACAACGCGGGAACCTCGCTCCTCGGGATCATCAACGACATCCTCGACTTCTCCAAGGTCGAGGCGGGGAAGATCGAACTGGAAAGCATCGACTTCGCCCTCGACGACGTGATGTCGAACGTCGCGGGATTCACGAGCAGGAAGACCTTCGAAAAGGGCATCGAATTCCTCTACCACGCCGCTCCGGACATCCCGAAGGACCTGCGGGGCGACCCGCTCCGGCTCGGGCAGATCCTCACGAATCTCGTGAACAACGCGGTCAAATTCACCGAGCGCGGCGAGGTCGCGGTCTCCGTCCGGCCCGTCCAGCGCGCCGGAGGCAAGATCGAACTCCGCTTCGACGTCAGGGACACGGGGATAGGCATGAGTCCCGAACAGACCATCAAGCTCTTCTCCGCGTTCTCGCAGGCCGACGGATCGACCACGAGGAAGTACGGAGGCACGGGCCTCGGGCTCGCGATCAGCAAGCGCCTGGCCGAACTCATGGGAGGCCGCATCTGGGTGGAGAGCAGGCAGGGCGCAGGAAGCACCTTCTCCTTCACCGCCTGGTTCGACGTGGTCGAGAAGGAAAAATCCGCCGGGAGGATCGTCCCGGAGACCCTCTCCGGCCTGCGCATGCTCGTCGTCGACGACAACGAGGAGGCCAGGCAGATCCTCGTCGAATACCTCGCGGCCCTCCGCTTCGAGACGGATGCCGTCGCCTCGGGGCCCGAAGCCGTAGCCGCGGTGAAGGCCCGCGACCGCGACTCCCCGTACGCGGCCGTGTTCATGGACTGGAAGATGCCGGGAATGGACGGGATAACCGCGACCAGGATCCTGAAACGGGAAGCCGGGCTCGCGAAGCCGCCGGCCGTCGTCATGGTGACCGCCTACGAGCAGGATGAACTCCGCAGGGAGGCCGAATCCGTGCCCCTGGACGCGATCCTCCTCAAGCCGGTGAGCCAGTCCCTCCTCTTCGAGTCCATTCTGAGGCTTTTCGCTCCGGCAGGTTCCGGAACCCTCGGCCGCGCCGCCGCGGGAGAAACCGAGGACTACGGGCTCTCCGGAACCAAGGCCCTCCTCGCGGAGGACAACGAAATCAACCGACAGATCGCTACGGAACTCCTGGAAAGCCAGGGAATGCGGGTCGAATCGGCGGAAAACGGAAGGATCGCCGTGGAAAAGGCGGATAAAAACGCATACGACGTCGTCCTCCTCGACTTCCAGATGCCGGAGATGGACGGGCTGGAGGCCGCGGGCCTCATCCGCGGGCGGCATCCCGATCTTCCGATCATCGCCATGACCGCGCGGGCCATGGCCGAGGAACGCGAACTCTGCATTAGGGCAGGCATGAACGATCACGTAGCCAAGCCGATCGACCCCCACCACCTGTTCACGACCATCGCCCGCTGGATTCACCGAACGGGAAACCGCCCTTCGACGAAGGCGTCCCCGAACGGGACGACGAAGGCGTCCGATTTCCCCGCGATTCCGGGGATCGACTCCTCGTCGGGGCTGAAGCGGGCCGCCGGCAACCGGGATCTCTATGCGGAACTCCTTCGACGCTTCGCCGAAGGCTGGGAGGAGGGGGAGAAGAAGATCCGCGCATCACTCGCCTTGGGCGACAGGAAGGGTGCCGAAAGGGACGCACACACGCTGAAAGGACTGGCGGGAAACCTCGGAGCCGAGACGGTGCAGGAAGCCGCGGCCGAGGTCGAGGAAAAAATCGCCGCGGGCGCAGCCGAGGGGAGCCTCGACGAAGGTCTCGCGAAACTCGGCGGTCTTCTTCGCGAGGTTTCGGCAGCGGTGAAGAAGGCGCTTCCCGGAAAGCCCCCGGATGCGGGAAAGCGGAAGGGGGGAACCCCGTCGTCCGCGGCCGACCTCGAGCGGCTCGCCTCCCTGCTCAAAAGCAGCGACGCGGAGGCCGTCGAATTCCTCGCTTCGAGGCGCGAGAGCATCGCCGCCGCCTGCGACCCGCGCGATTATGCACGGCTCGAGAGCTTCGTGAAGAGTTACGCCTTCGACGAGGCCCTCGCGGAAACGGAAAAACTGCTGGCGAACGATCCGAACGGATCGGAACTCGCCGAAGACCATGGAAAAAAGTGAGGCTGCAATGGAAGAACGAAAACCGACCATCCTGATCGTGGACGACACCGCGGAGAACATCGCCATCTTGAGCGTCCTCCTCATGGGGACCTACAAGGTGAAGGTCGCGACGAACGGGGAAAAGGCCCTCGAGGTGGCCGCTCAGGAGATCCCCGATCTCATCCTCATGGACGTCATGATGCCGGTCATGGACGGCTACGAGGCCTGCCGCCGGCTCAAGGAGAATCCGCTCCTCGCGGACATACCCGTCATCTTCCTCACGGGGAGATCTCAGATCGACGACGAGACCATGGGGTTCAAGCTCGGAGCCGTGGATTACATCACGAAGCCGATCAGCCCTCCCATCGTGCTCGCGAGGATCAAGACCCATCTCACGCTCAAGCAGGCGCGGGACTTCCTCAAGGACAAGAACGAGTATCTGGAGGCGGAAGTCGCCCGGCGCATCCGCGAGATCGCGGTCGTCCAGGAAGTGACCATCACAGCCCTCGCGTCGCTCGCCGAGACCCGAGACAACGAAACGGGCTCCCATCTCAAGAGGACCCGTCTCTACGTGGAGGAACTCGCCGAGGTCCTCAAGAACCGCGACGGCTACGGGGAAGAGCTCTCCGGCGACAACATCGGGCTCATCGTCAAATCGGCTCCGCTCCACGACATCGGGAAGATCGGAATTCCGGACAACATCCTGCTCAAGCCCGCGGACCTCTCCCAGGAGGAGTTCGACCTCATGAAGACGCACACCGCCATAGGCAGGGAGTCCATCATCCGCGCGGAGCGGCTCATCGAAGAGCCGGAGACCTTCCTTCGGTTCGCGAAGGAGATGACCTATTCCCACCACGAGCGATGGGACGGCGGCGGCTATCCCGACGGGCTTGTGGGGGAGGCCATTCCGGTATCCGCCCGCCTCATGAGTCTCGCCGACGTCTACGACGCCCTCGTCACACGGAAGGTCTACAAGAAGGCCTTCCCTCACGACATGGCGAGAGACGCCCTGCTTTCCGGCACCGGGAAGCAGTTCGATCCGGCGGTCGTCGACGCCTTCATGGCGGCCGAGAACCGATTCAAGGTCATAGTGAAGGAGTATCCGGACGATTAGAGGATTCCGGCGCCGGTCCTGAGCGAATTGAGCGGATTCCCCGCGAGGTCCTCAGCGAGGGCGAACAGCGCCTTCTTGAGGCCCGAGAACGAAGCGGGGTCCAACTCGACCGCCGCTGCCCTGCGCAGATCCAGAGGCCGCGTGTGGGCTACGTAACGGACTGCCCCCTGCGAAAAAGCCGCATCGCCCTCGGGGAATGCCGCCCCCGAAGCGCAGCGCGGGCAGAGCAGACCGTGGCCGCCGCGCCGGTAGAGAAAGGCCTCGCCCTCCTCCGCCCTCCTGCCGCACAGGCCGCAGACGTCGAGCTCGGGGAAGGTCCCGGAAAGGTCGAGGTAGCGGAGGAGCACCTGGACGAGGAGCCGGGGCACGGCCTCCTCGGGGCAGGAGTCGAGGAAACGCAGGCCCGAAAGGAGAAGGGAGAAGACCTCCTCCGCGTCGCCGCCGTAGGTCTTGAGCACGGTCTCCACCCACAGGGAGGCGGCGAAGAATTTCGGCAGGCTTCCCCGGACGCCTTCGAAGAATTCCCGGCAATCGAGATCCGTGATCTTGACCGAATCCTTGACCGGGTCGCGATAGAGAAAGAAGGTCCCCGAGCAGAGCGGATTCGTGATGCTCCTGAGCTTCCCCTTGGCGGAATACGCTCCGTAGGCCACGGCGTCCATGATCCCGTGCTCCGGCGAGAGGAAGACCACTCCCTTGTGGATCTCGCCGAAGCGGTTGTTCTTGAGCACGATCCCCTCGGTCCTGAAGTTCCGCTTCACCTGCCGTCCCTCGCGACGATCCTCTCCCTGATCTTCTCGTAGGCCTTCCTGTCGATCGGGTAGAACCAGTGAACCGCGATCCCCGCGACGCAGAACGCGGCGGGAAACACGCCGGAGAGCAGGCCGATGCCGAGGAGGGCCGGCGCACCCTGATGATCGGCCGCGGGGACGAAGCCCGAGAGGCTCAGGACCCAGCCCGAGAGGGCCACGGCGAAGGCCTGCCCCAGCTTGCTCACGAAGGTCCAGAGGCCGTAATAGATCCCCTCCCTCCTCCGGCCGGTCTCCGCGTAGTCGAACTCGGTGACGTCGGGAAGGATGGCGAAGGGCATGGCGTATTGGACCGAGAAGCCGATCCCTGCTACCGCCATGACGACGTAGGCGAAACCCGGGCCGAACCGGCCGCCGAGGAAGAAGAAGGCCAGCACCGACGCGGAGAACAGGCCCATGCCGAGGTTGTAGGTGTGCTTTTTCCCGATGCCTCGGGAAGCCCGGATCCAGACCGGAATGAACACGAGGGCGAAGGCGAGAAGCAGGATGAGCGCGGGGAGGAAGGCCTCCCGGTCCCGGTACACGTATTGAAAGTAATAGACCAGGGAGGTCTGGACCACGGTCACGCCCGTGATGTGGAGGGCCCAGGGCACGAGCACGAGGAGGAAGGGCTTGCGCTTGAGAACGTCCAGGGTTGCGGAAAACGAACCCTCGTCAGCGTCCTCCGCCGCCGCGCCCGGCTCCCGCACCGTGATCACCGTGACGAGGGCGGTCGCGGTCATGATCCCGCCCATGACCGAGGCCATGACGAGCCAGCCGGTCCCGGGGTCCGCGAAGGCCCCGGCCAGGGGAAGGACCGCTGCCGCGCCTATGAAGGTCCCGAGCACGGCGCTCGTCATGCGGTAGCCGTTCAGGACGGACCTCTCGTGATAGTCGGTCGTGAGTTCCGGCGTGAGCGCCCCGTAGGGGATGCTCACGAAGGTGTAGGCCGTGTTGAGGAGGCAGTAGGCGAAGACCGCCCAGAGGAACAGCATCCTCTGATCCGCGATGCCGGGATCCCTGAACATGAAGAGCATGGAAAAAAAGAGAAGGACCGCGCCTGCGAAGATCCAAGGCTTCCTCCGTCCCCAGCGGGTACGCGTCCGGTCAGAAAGGACTCCGACGATCGGATCGGTGACCGCGTCCCAGACCTTCCCGATCATGAGGGCGGTTCCCGCGAGGCCGGCCTCCAGGCCGAGCCGGTTCGTGAGGTAGTAAAGGAGGTAGAATCCCATGATGGTGAAGAAGAGGTTTCCGCCGAGGTCGCAGACGCCGAAGCCGAGCTTGGTCCTGAGGGAAAGGCTTTCCTCCGCCGCGCCGCCGTTTTCTTGCGATGTGGTTTTCATCGTCCGGTTTCCGTCCCGACAAGGATAGCACATTTTCCCGGCGCCGGGAAACGGTCGGGCGGAACCGGCGCGGTCCGGTTCCGAGACGATCTCCGCCGTACGGCCGGCGTTCATTTTTTTGCCGAATCATCCTGAAGGTCATGGTATTTCGATCCTTGTTCTCCACGAAAAGTGTTTCCTGATGGTCGTAAATGAACGATGAGGAAATCGGGATGTTGACAACCGGAATCATCTGTATTAGATTCTTAGTACACTAGCATATAGTGCCTAAAAGCGAAAATCGGTTTTCCGTTTCATCTTCGGTTCCTTTCCGGGCGTCGAGCCGGACCGAGGGATCGAGGCGGGAGGGCTCAAAGGAGGCAGTAAAGCCTCCCTTGCCTTTTCCTTCGCGAGGCGGTATATTCTACTTCGCTTTGTTAACGATCGTTCGGTAACTTGACGGGAGTGCGACCATAAAAAGATACAATCAGCGGGAACGGATCATCCGGGCCGCATTCAAGGAGTGGGGGAAAACCAACTACTCCAACACCAGCCTCAGCCTCCTCACGAACGGGCTCGGCATCACGAAGCCGGCGCTCTACAAGCATTTCATGAACAAGGAGGAGCTCCTCCGGGCGATGGAGATCCGGTTCGTGGACGACTACCTGACCGCCCATCGGGATTATCAGCGGGAAGCGGCCGGCATGCCCTTCGAGCAGGCGCTTCGGAGCCTCGTGCGGAAGCTCTTCGGCTTCTACCACGACAATCCCTATTATTACGTCTTCTTCCTGATCCAGATGCTCAAGCATCCGTTCTCGCAGCAGCCCGACGTCCACGAACTCATGAAGGAGCAGCTCGCGCTCTTCAGGGACTTCTTCCGGAAAAACCTCGCGAACGAGACCGCGCAGGAGAGCCGGGACCGTCTCCACTATTTCTACGTCGCGACGACCTTCTGGTTCTCCCCTCATTTCATCGACGGCTGCAAGGGAACCTCCAAGACGCCGAAACTCTCGAGCGCCGAGATCGACGCCGCGGTCGAGGAAACCTGCCGGTTCTGCCTCGGAGGAGTCGTGCGGGACAAGAAAAGCGCCCGCGTCGACTACGAAGGCATCGAAAAAAGCTGCGCGGTTCTCCCGGCGGACAGCCTTCCTCGGGACAGAATCCTCTCCGCGATCGAGGAGGTGATCACGGAAGAAGGGGTGCAGAACACGACGATCGACAAGATCGCCGCGAAGGTGGGCATGTCCAAGAGCAGCCTCTACTTCTTCTTCAAGAACAAGGACGAGATGCTCACGAAGATGGTGGAGCGGGAACAGCAGCATCTGCGCAGGATCGTGAGGGAGCGCCTCGACGGTCTCGCGACCTTTCCGGAGCGGGCTTACGGCTTCATGATCGCGATGGCCTCCTACGCCATGAACAACCCCGCATTGCTCACCGCCATCGGCTGGCTCCGGTCCCAGAACATCGACTTCGGGGTGAAGCATCCCGGCAAGGATTTCACCGAGGAGTTCTTCTTCTTCATCCGGGAGGCCGAGCGTGAAGGCGTGCTCGCCCTCTCGGACGACCGGGCCCTCCGCGCCGGCGCTCTGCTCCACGTGATATCGATGCACGTGATCATGGCGATGCAGCGCATCGGCCGCAGCCGCGACGAGATCGTCGCGACCGTACGGAATTTCCACGCCTATTACCTGCACGGCTTGCTGGCGGCGGGAGAAAAGGAACCCGTCGAGAAACCATGAAAGGAGTGTTTATGAATCCCATGCGGCTCCTTCTCCTCCCGGCCCTCCTGGCATTCCTCGCGGCGCCGACGTTCGGAGAAGAGGAACTCGTCCTCGACTTGGACACCGCCGTGAACCTCGCCCTCCGGAGCAACCTCGGCATCGAGATCGAGACCCTCGGGCTCGAGGTCAAGCGGAACGCGAAGGACACGGCCTACAACATCTACTACCCCCAGGTCACGGCGGGCGCGAGTTTCTCGCGGCCCAACGTCGCGCCGAGCGCGACGACGCTCGTTCCCGACATGACCTCAATCGGTCCGGGACCCACCTTCGACCGGGTAAGGCCGTATTCCCCGGACCTTCCGCGCAACTACCTCTCCGCGAAGCTCCAGGCCCAGCTCAACCTCTCGCTGGTCCAGATCCAATCGATCCGGCTCACGGTCCAGGACTGGGAGGCCGGGCTTCTCAACCTCGAAAGCGCGAAGAAGAGGCTCGCGCTCGACGTGAAGAAGTCCTTCTTCAACATCCTCGTGCTCGAGGAGAACATCAGGCTCACGGAGCAGAACATCCAGGCAGCGGTCACCCGCTACGAGACGGCCAGGGGCAACTACCGGAACGGGCTCGTGGACGAGTACGCGATGCTGAGCGCGCAGGTCGCCGTGGAATCCCTGAAACCGGTGCTCGAGGAGATCAGGAACGGCTACAAGACCGCCCTCCTCTCCTTCAAGATGACGATAGGGCTCGATTTCGACAAATCGATAAAACTGAAAGGTTCCATCGAACCGGAAATTTCGAGGTTCGACGCGAAGGAACTCGCCGGCAGATTCATGGACGGCAGGCTCGACGTTCGAAGCCTCGTGCTCGCCGGGAAGATCGCGGAAACCCAGGAGAAGCAGAGTAGGGCTTCCCTGTACCCGACCCTGAGCCTCATTTACTCGATGGACCCGACGCTCCAGGGCGACCCCCTGAAGGACTCCTGGACCAAGGACTGGGAACAGCAGAGCGGGGCCTTCGTGCTCGGCCTCAACCTTTCGCTCGACAACTTCATCCCGGGCTCGGCCGCGGAGAACAGGATCAGGAACGCGGCCATCGCGCGGGAACAGAACAGGGTCCGGCTCGCACAGGCGCTCCAGGCCGCGGAGCTCGAGATCCGCCGAATCGTGATGGCGCTCGAGAAGTCGAGGAATTCCATGGAGGTCCTCAAGCTCAACATCGAGCTCGCCGACAAGGCGAACCGCATGGGACAGGAGGCCTACAAGGCCGGTCTCAAGGAATACTCGCAGATCGAGACCACCGAGGTGAACCTCCAGGAGGCCAAGTTCAACCTCCTCAAGGAAAAGCTCAACTACCTCACCGGGCTTCTCGACCTCGAGAACGCCCTGAACGCGACCATCGACACGATAAAAGGAAGGAAACAATGAAGGGAAAGACGGTAAAGATCATCGTCATCGTCGTCGTGATCCTCCTCGCCGCGGGGGGGTTCTTCTTCGCCGAGTACAAGAAACGGGCCGGAACCGGGGCGAAGAACGACCCCAAGAGCAAGCTCGTCCAGAACGTCGAAACGGTCTTCGCGGTGAACACCACGAAGGCGGTCCTCGGACAGATCAACGACTACATCGAGCTCAACGGCGACGTGGAGACGAAGTCGAGCGTCGACATATACGCGGACACATCGGGCAAGCTCGTGCGGCTTCCCATAACGGTCGGCGACCGCATCACGAAGGACCAGGTGATCGCCCTCGTGGATCCCTCCAGGCCCGGCTCCAACTTCGTGGCAAGCCCCGTGAAATCGCCCATCTCCGGGACCATAACGAACATCCCCGTCTACGTGGGGAGCACCGTGACCCAGGCCACGCCCATCGCGAGGGTCACCACGACCGACCAGGTCGAGATCCGAACAGTCGTGGCCGAACGCTTCATCTCCAAGATGAAGGTGGGGCTCGAAGCCGTTCTCAGCTTCGAGGCTTACCCCGGGATTTCCTTCAAGGGTTACATAACCGAGCTCAGCCCGGTCGTGGATCCCCAGACGAGGACCCTCGAGGTCAAGCTCAGGCTCGCCCAGCCCGACGGCAGGATCAAGCCGGGCATGTTCGCCGCGGTCAAGATCGTCACGGAAAGAAAGACCTCGATCGTGAAGGTGCCGTCCGACTGCCTCGTCAAGCGATTCGGGGGAAACTACGTGTTCGTCGTGAAGGCGGACCCCGCGGATCCCGCCAAGACCGTCGTGGAGCGCAGGGAGGTGACTCCGGGCATCCAGATCGACAACAAGCTGGAAATCCTCTCCGGCCTCGCGCCGAACGAGGAGATCGTCTACCAGGGGCAGACGCTCCTCGAGGACAAGTCCCAGGTCAAGGTCGTCGGCAAGGTGGATCCCCTGCCCTCTACCGACACGGTCCAGTAGGAGGGCAAGATGATCGCTAAAACAGCCGTTTCCCGGCCTACCACCTTCCTCATCGTATTCGTACTCGTGGTGGGTTTCGGTCTCTATACGGCGTCCGACCTTTCCATCGACCTGTATCCCGACGTGACCCCGCCGGTCCTGCTCGTCTTCACGAACTACTCCGGCGTAGGGCCGGAGGAGATAGAAACCACCGTCACGCGCCCCCTCGAGGCGGCACTGAGCAACGTGGCGAACATCGACAAGATAACGTCGGTGTCGGCGGAGGGCTCCAGCCAGATAACCATACAGTTCGTCTACGGCACGAACATGGACGAGGCGCCCAACGACGTGCGCGACAAGCTCGAATTCGTGAAGGACAACCTTCCCGACGACGCGACGACTCCCCAGATCTTCAAATTCGACCCGTCGATGATCCCCATCCTCATGCTCGCCGTGAAGGGAAACCGCAGTCCGGAGGAGCTCAAGAAGATCGCCGAGGACACGATCCAGCCCAGGATCGAACAGGTGGAGGGAGTCTCGCTCACCTCCGTGAGCGGGGGCCGCGAGAGGGCCATCATGGTGGAGATCCCCCAGAACCGGCTCGAGGCCTACAACCTCACCCTCACGCAGATTTCCCAGAGCCTGAAGGGTCAGAACATCCAAATAAGCGCAGGATCCATAACGGAGGGAAGCAAGAACTACCTCATCCGGACCTCGGGCGAGTACAAGACCATCGACGAGATCAAGAACACGGTCATCGCCTACAAGGGTTCGCAGTTCACGGCGCGGGAGGCCGGGGTCAAGAACAGCCAGGTCGTCAGGCTCCGCGACATCGCCAACGTGTACGACGGCTTCAAGAAGGAAACGAACAACGTCTTCATCAACGGCCAGCCCGGCGTGTACATCACCGTCCAGAAGCAGAGCGGAACGAACTCGGTGAAGACCGCGGACAACGTCATGGCGAGGCTCAAGAAGATCAACCAGGAGATCCCTCGGGGGATCAGCGTGGAAGTGCTGCACGACACCACGAAGATCATCCGCAACTCCCTCGCCGAGGTCTCGTCGACCGCGACCTCCGGGGCCTTTCTCGCGGTCGTCATCCTCTTCGTGTTCCTCAGGAGCGTCAGGACGACCCTCATCATCGGCATCTCCATCCCGGTCTCGATCGTCATAACCTTCATGCTCATGTACTTCACGGGCCTCACGCTCAACATGATGACCCTCACGGGACTCGCCCTCGGGGTCGGCATGCTCGTGGACAACTCCATCGTCATCCTCGAAAACATCTACCGCTACCGCGAGAAGGGGACCAAGCTCACCGCCGCCTCCATTCTGGGCACCCAGGAAATGATCACCGCGATCACGGCCTCCACGCTCACCACCATCGTCGTCTTCGCGCCCGTGGTCATCTTCCGCACCGAGCTCGGCATGATGGGCGAGATGCTCGCGAGCCTCTCCTTCACGGTGGTAATCTCCCTCACCGCGAGCCTTTTCGTCGCGATCTTCCTGGTGCCCGTTCTCACGAGCAAGTACCTCCCGATCTTCTCGCGGAAGGAGGAGCCGCTCACCGGCTTCAGGAAGCGGATCGACGACGCCATGGGGAAATTCTTCGAACGCATGGACGAGGCCTACAAGAATTCGCTCCGCTTCGTCCTTAAGCACCGCGTCTCCACGATCCTGGGAATAATCGTCATTTTCGCCGGAAGCTTCCTGCTCGTACCCCTGACGGGCTTCGAGTTCATGCCGACGATGCAGCAGGACTCGGTCTCCGTGAACGTCGAGCTCCCCATCGGGACCAAGCTCGAGATCACCCAGTCGGTGCTCAAGCAGCTCGAGCTCATCGTCCAGCAGGAGGTCAAGGGCTACCAGAACATAGCGATCTCCGCAGGATCGAGGTCCTTCTTCGGCTTCCTGGGAGCGACGCAATCGCACAAGGGCACCATCTCGATCACGCTCCCGCCCTTCAAGGACAGGATCGACGACTCCCATACCGTGGAGCAGAAGCTCAGGAGCCATTTCAACGATTTTCCGTCGGCGGTCTTCTCGTTCCGGCAGAACCGCGGGTTCGGCGGCAACGCGAATCCCATCGACATCCTCGTGAAGTCCGACGACCTCGTAAAAAGCAAGGAAGTCGCGCAGAAGATCAGGGACATCATCAAGGCGGAGATCCCCGAGGCCACGGAGCCGACCATCGACCTCAAGGACGGTCTTCCCCAGGTGGAAATCATCATCGACCGCGACCGCGCCTACGACCTCGGCCTCAACATCGCCACCATCGGCCAGGAGATCAGGGCCAACATCGACGGAATCACATCCTCCCAGTACCGGGAAAAAGGGTCCGAATACGACATCGTCGTTATCCTCGATCCCAAGGACAGGGACGCGATTCCGGACCTCAACAAGATTTCGGTGACCAACTCCCAGGGCAGGAGAATTTCGCTCGCGAGCTTCGCCAGGCTCGAACGGACCACGGGCCCGGTGACGATCAACCGCGAGAACCAGATCCGCACCGTGCACGTCACCGCCGGCGTCCTCAAGGGCACCGACCTCAACAAGATCGAGACGGGCATCCGCTCGCTCATCACCGAACGGATACCGGCCGACGAATCCTACACGATCGAGTTCTCGGGCGACTACGCCGACCTCATGAAATACGGCTACAAGATCGTCATCATCCTCATCATCTCCGTAGCCCTCGTCTTCGGCGTCATGGCGAGCCAGTTCGAGTCCCTCCTCGACCCGTTCATCATCATGTTCACCATCCCGCTCACCCTCATCGGGGTCATCGCCATCCACGTGCTCACGAAGACGAACTTCAGCATGTTCACCGCGGTGGGCATCGTGACGCTCGCGGGCGTGGTCGTGAACAACGGCATCGTCCTCGTGGACTACACGAACATGCTCCGCAAGCGGGGCAGGCCCATCATCGACGCCTGCGTCGAGGCCGGCGGCAACAGGCTCAGGCCCATCCTCATGACCACGCTCACCACCGTCCTCGGCCTCCTTCCCGTGGCCTTCGTGCAGAGCGAAGGGGCCGACCTCGTCACCCCCATCAGCAAGACCCTCCTCGGGGGGCTCTCAGTGAGTTCGTTCTTCACCCTGTTCCTGATCCCGGTGATCTACGCCATCTTCAACGAACAATCCGAGAAATGGAACCGGAAAAAGGAGGAGAGGCGCCAGCGGATCCGCGAGACCAGGAAGCGGACCATGGCCTCGGAGGCGGCGAAGCCCCAAGGAGGGGCGGAAGCATGAAGCGCATGGAAATAATCCTGAACCATTCCATCGAGGAAGACCTTCTCGAGCTGCTCTCCCGGAAGAAGGTCGCCGCGAAGTACACGCGGTATCCCGAGGTGCACGGCGCCGGGCATTCCGAACCGAAGCAGGGCAACTCGGTGTGGCCGGAGGAGAACGTCGTGTACGTGATCTACTGCAGGGAGGAGGAGGCCGAGGTCATACGCGAGACGGCACGCGAGCTCAAAAGCTACTTCCCGAAGGAAGGGGTGAAGGTCTTCGAAACGAATGCCGAACAAACGGTCTGAACTGCTCGCGCCCGCGGGGGGCTTTTCCGCGGGCGTCTACGCCCTCAGGAACGGCGCGGACGCCGTGTACCTGGGCCTCAAGGCGTTCTCCGCCAGGAAGAGCGCGAGGAATTTCTCGCTCGACGAGCTCTCGGCGATAAAAGCCTTCGCCGAGCGGGAGGACAAGAGGGTCTACGCGGCCTTCAACACCCTCGTCAGGGACGGGGAGCTCGCGGAGGCGGCGGAACTCCTCCACGAACTCGAAGCCCTCGAAATCGACGGGGTCATCGTCCAGGATCTCGGCATGCTCCGCATGCTGAGGCGGCACTTCCCCGGCCTCGCGGTCCACGCCTCCACGCAGATGGCGGTTCACAACTCCGAGGGAGTCGCGTTCCTGAAGAGGGAGGGAGTCCGCAGGGTCGTCCTCGCCCGCGAGCTCTCCTGGGAGGAGATCGCGGCGATCCGCCGCGATCACGAGGACATCGAACTCGAGGTCTTCATCCACGGAGCCCTCTGCTATTCCTTCTCCGGCCTCTGCCTCGCCTCCGGCATGCTCCTGGGCAGGTCCGGAAACCGCGGAGAATGCGCGCAGATATGCCGGAGCTGGTTCGAGTCGGACGGCGTCGAAAGCCTTCCTCCCCGGGGTTATTATTTCTCATGCAACGACCTTTGGGCGGGCGACGAGGTCCTCCGCCTGCAGGAGCTCGGAGTCGATTCCTTCAAGATCGAGGGCCGCATGAAGCCTCCCGAATGGGTGAGCGCGGTCGTCTCCTATTACAGGACCATCCTCATCGGAGGCAGGGAAAAGACGAAAGCCGAGGCCGCGGAGAAAGCCCGTACGATCTTCTCCCGGCGCACGACCAGGGGCTACGGTCCCGCGGCCGGGGGCGAAAACATACTCTCCGCGGACTATCCCGGCCACCGCGGCATACCGGCGGGGACCGTGGAATCGGTGAGGCGGGAAGGCTTCGTGCTCGTGCTCGAAACCGATCTCTCCCTCCGCGACGGACTCCTCTTCTTCCAGAAGACGGGGAGCGGGGACTTTCCCAGGCCGGTCCCCTTCGCCGCGACCTTCCCGGCCGAGGAGCGAAGGACCTCCGCCCGGGCCGGGGAACGCGTCCTCGTCGCCTCGGAGCCGCTTCCCGGGATCGGCGACCGGGTCTACAAGATTTCCTCGCATTCCGCGGCGCTTCCCGAGGTGACGGAAAATTTCCCGAAGAAGACCATCCCCGTCGCGCTCGCGGTAAGGCTCCTTCCCGGCGAGATCCGCCTGGAATTCATCCCCGGGAAACCGCTCCTTCCCCCCGCGGTCTTCTCGCGGACGATCAGGGTGGAGGGCGCGAAGAAGGCCAGGCCGTTCCGCGACGTGGTCGAGGAGAGGCTTTCCGCGCCGGGGGACTCCCGCTTCTCGGTAGAATCGTTCGCCTTCGTCAACGAGTCGGGCTTCGGCGACGAGGGGATCTTCGTCAATCCCTCCGAGCTCAAGGAGACGAGACGCTGGGCCTTCGCCCTCCTCGAGGAGGCGTACGTGTCGGCTCGGACGGCGCGGGCGGCAGCAGCGACGGGAGGCGCCGGGAATGCGGCAGTGAAGCCGGATCCTCTCCCCGATCCGGGTTTCCGCATACCCGAGCGTGCCCTCGTCGCCGACCGTGAGACGGGGCTCCCCTTCGTAGCGGACCCCCGGCAGCTCGCGATCGGGCGCCTCCACCGCTCCGAAGACGGCTTCGCGTATCTCGCCCTCGCGCCGGTGCTGTTCCGCGCCTCGGACTACCTCGCCCGGGTCGAGGCATTCATCCGAAGGTCCCTGCGGGAGGACGGAGGAATCCGCTTCCGGATCGGCCTCGGCAACGTCGGGCACCTCGGCTTCGCCTCCTCCTTCGCGGAGGAGGAAAGGGTCGAGTTCTTCGCTGACTGGGGCCTGTACGCGGCGAACCGCGAAACGATCCGCCTGCTTCGCGAGCGCGTTCCGCGTCTATCGTTCTATTATCCGTGGATTGAAAACCCCGCTCCCGCAGGAGCCGGCCTGCCCGCGGGGCGGTTCGGGAATTTCAAGCCCCCCCTTTTCCTGAGCAGGGCCTGCGTGTGGAAGCAGGCGGCCGGCGCCTCGTGCGAAGGCTGCGCCGCGGACCGTTCGACCCTCGTCCGGCAGGGGAAGAGGAGCTTCCGTCTCCGGACGGTGCGCGTCGCGGGCTCCTGCATCTCCCTGCTGTCCGAGGCATGAGGCGGAGTCCGGGCCCCTCTTCGCCGGCCTCCGGACGGCCGCCTCACTTGACCACCATCACCTTTCTGATCTCGTCGATGTCGGGTCCCACGACGCGCACGAAATAGATGCCGCGCGCCACGACCCGGCCTCCCATGTTTTTCCCGTCCCAGGTATAGGTGTAGCTTCCCTTGCCCTGGTTGCCCCGGTGCAGGACGTAGACCAGGCTGCCGTCGAGCGAGAACACCTGGGCCGAGACCATGCCGGACCGCGAGAGCTCGTAGGTGAGGATCGCCTTTTCGGCGTTCTCCGGATTTATCACGTTGTTGAAGATGCTCACGCCGGCCCGCTGGGTCTTGCCCTTGTCGAGGTTGAAGCTCCAGGGGGCGAGGCTCGTCGGCGTCGAGGCGTCCGTGAGTCTCGCGCAGAACAGGTTCCCGAGCCGGAAGATGAATTCGATCTTCTTTCCGGCCTCCATCTCGGAGTCGGTTTCGGGTATGAGGAAATTCCTGAGCGCCCCGGAGACGGAGTACGGGCTCACGCCTCGGGCTCCGGTGTTCGCGAGGGGGTTGAGCCCCTCGATGCGGATCGGCAACCAGATCGCCGGGAAGTTGACCATCGCGTCGTCGTCGGAGACGTTGAAGTACTTCGAGTCCACGTCCGCGTCGAAGAACAGGGTGAGCGGAAGGTTCGTGTAGCCGCTCGCGGCGATCTGCGCCTGGAGGATGACGTCCAGGGGCCTGAGCCGGCCCGTTCCGTCGAAGGTCCTGAGCGAGGACGAGGTCCCGCCCACGGATTCCGAGTTGATTCCGTCCGAGGCCCAGAGCGGCGAGACCACGCCGAGCCCCACGTCCGTGATGCGGTGGACGTCGGTGTCGAGCATGGCGTTCTCGGAGTCGTCGAACACGGTGTTGACCGTCGCCACCTTGAGCGTCGCGCCCACCGCGTCGTTCGCGGTGATCGCCCGGTTGAGGTTGAACCAGGCGTCCCATACGCTGTTGGAGCTGCTTCCCCGGGTGATCACGTCCATTCCGGTTATGGTGAAGGCGTCGCCCACGAAGGCGAACTGGGAAGCGCTCACTTGAGCGCTCTTGTCCTTGGAGCCGAAGACCGGTTCGGTGAATTTCACGTACATCCTCGTGTCCCCGACCGATGCGAGGGTGAGCTGGATTCTGGGAGGCACGCGCTCGATGATAGCGATCGGCGTCGTCGAGGAGGGAAGAAGGTTCCCGGCGAGGTCGGTGATGTACGCCTTCGTCGCGTCGTAGCTCACGTACATCTCCGTGGTGAGGCCCCAGGGATGGCCCGAATCCGCCAGCGTGAGCGTGAAATAGGGGTCGTCCGGGAGGTTGCCGGTGAAGCCGGAACTCGCGGGCACGAAGAGGCTGTTGTTGACGTCTGAGATGAGGCCCTGGTTGAAGGTGTTGACGAGGGGGCTCACCCCGACCTGTTCGACGTAGAAGGCCTCGTATTCGTTGAGCGAATCGAGATCGTAGTTCAGCGTCCTGTCCCTGACGCCGCGCGGGACGTCGGGCTGCCCGATGGACGTGCGATAAACGGTTCGTCCCGGCATGTCGGGGTGCGCGAGGGGAACCGTCGTGGTCGTTGGATTCCAGTCCGCGTCCTCCGAGGAGTTGTCCTGGATGAAGAATTCCAGGCGGTTCACGAGGTTCGTGGTGGTCGTAGCGCGGGAGACTATTTCATAGCTCGTGCCCGGGATGAAGGTCGAGAAGCAGGGCGGGTCCGTGTCCCAATAGGCGTAGAATCCTCCGCCCAGGGTGTAGGGGACGAAGGTTCCGGCGTAGGGAGCCACGGTGCCGTCCACCGCATTCGGCGTCACGGCCTTGTCGCGAATGAAGGAATTCGACGCCACCGTGATTCCCGTCGCGGCCGCGGGATTCGGCACGTTCGCATGCCATCCCGGCCACCGCGGGTCCGCGGTGCTGCCGGTGGCGTTCCAGCCCGAAAGGTAGATCCTGAGCCGGTAGTCGGCCGGCCGGTAGAGGGCGTTCGTCGGATCGATGCCGTCCCTCGCGCCGCGGCTCATGGCGGCCGTGCCCGTGTAGGTGTAGGAAAAATAGCCCGCGACGGTCGCGGTGCCGGAGGAGGCCGTCATATCGCCCCCCCACTTCGACGCCGCGTCGAAGGCGGCCTGGGCTCTGACGTTCGAGGCGGGCGAGCCCGCTCCCGCGAGCATCGCGGCGTCCGTTCCGACGTCGACCCGCTCCGAGTAGTAGAGATCGAAGAAGTTGTGCGCGTCGAAATGCGTGGAGGCCGGCGTCGAGTGCGGCGCCCGTCCGTACTCGATTTTCCAGAGCACGGGGCCTGCACGGTCCACCGTGGCGGTGTAACTCGCGAAAGTGTTGTAGCCGTAGCTCCTCGCGGGGTTCTTGTGACTGTCGAAGAAGGCGGTCTTCCGGAAGAACAGGTCCGGGAGGTTCGTCTTGTGCGTGCCGGTCCGGTCGGTGCTCGCAGCCTGCCCTTCGACGGGAGCTGCGCCTCCCGAGCCGACGGCGTCCGTGTTCCAGGTCCCGCCGACGACCGTGGTCCGCACATAGAAGGACGTGAGGTCGCCCTGCCCGTTCGTCGAGGTCGTACAGAGCGCGTCGGTGAAGGCGTCCGCGAAGACGAGGCCCGCTCCCCCGCCCGGCGTCGTCAGGGCGCCGGTATTCGTGTAGGACATGGAGGCCGCCGCGAGGGCCGCGTTGATCTCGTCGTTCGAGTTCTCGATCGCCTTGTTGAAGGTGAGTCTCACCACGTTGTCCTTCACGGTCTCGACGAGAACGAGCTCCGGTCGGAGAAAGTCCCAGCCCGTGTTGTTTCCGCCGTCCACGACGTTGTTGTTCGTCTCACCGGCCTTCACGGATGCCGCGGAAACCCAGCCGCCCTCTGCGTCCGTGTCCGCGCCGTCCGCGGAAGAGAGCGTGCACCAGCTCACGGTCATGTTGAGGGCGACCGCGTACGAGGATGTGCCCCACATGGTCGCCGTGGCGGCTGCGGTGTAGTTGAAGACGGGGTGGTTCATGGAGTTGTCCGGGATCGCAAGGGTCCAGGCAGCGCTCCCGGTCATGGAGGTCCCGTTCACGTAGAAGTTGCCGTCGACACTGATCGTCGATCCGTCGAGCGGCGACAAGGCGAAGGCCGGGGCCGGCCCCCCGAAGGCGACGACGCTGTTCGCGGCGGCCGTCCCGCCCCCCGGAAGGTAGGCGATCCCGGTCTGCGTGTAATAGGCGAAGCGCGTGTCGTCGGAATCCGCGATGTTCGTATCTCCGTTCCCGTCCCAGTCGGGATCGTTCGCGTCGTAGGCCGCGCCGAACAAGGCGAAGGCTCCCGTCGTCGAGAGGGTCCTGCCGTTGAGGTTCGCCGTTCCCCGGTAGCCCAGGAAACGGCCGCACGACAGGTTCGTGACAAGCCTGACCGTGACGCCCGGCGTGTCGAAGTAGAGCGTCGTGCCGGGAAGACTTATCGTCCCCGCCCCTGCGTCCCAGTCGCCCGACACGGTCGTGCGGAGGCGCAGGCCTCCGGCGGTCGCGGTGTAGGTCTGTCCGTGGCTCGAGACGTAGTGCGTCCCGTCGAGCTCGACGTAGCCCGTCGCGGTCACGCCCACGGTCCCCGCGGCGCTCGCGACGCCCGGCGAACCCGTTCCCGAGCCGATGCCGCCGAGGACGACGTTGTTTCCCGAGATCGTGAGGCTCTCGAGGGCGGTCGCGGTCGATGTTCCGATGATGCCGGACACCGTGACGTCGCCCGTTCCCGCCGCGAGGCTGAGGAGCTCGGTCCCGGTTCCCGTGCCCGTGATCGTGGAACCGAAGGAAACATTCCCCGTCGCCGCGCCCGTATTCATCGCCACGTCCCCGGTGAGGGTCACGGGCTGGGCGTTGAACGATATGTTGGCGTTGTTCGTCGCGATGTCCCCTGCGATGCTCACGGCGCCGGCTCCGGTCTTCGTGAAGGCCCCCGCGAGATTGAAGTCGGCCGCGGTATCGGCGGCTCCGCCGACGTCTTCGACGGTGAGGAGCCCGCCGTTCGACAGCGTCACCCCCCCTCCTGCCGCGGTCGTCACCGTGTTGTGAAAGGTCATGGCTCCGGTCGTCGTCAGGTCGATCCCGACCCCTGCCAATGCCTGGCTCGTGTTCACCGGCTGGAAGAACTCTATCGTAGCGACGGTCCCCGTCGTCACGATCCTCGAAGCGAAAACCTCGCCGTTCCAGGTAACCGCGGCCCCGCTCACGACCGTGAGCACGCCGATCCGGTTCGCCCCGGCCGCCCCGCCGATCCGCCCGTTCGCGGCCCCGCTCGCGGCTCCGAAGCTCACGTTCCCCGTTCCCGCGGTCACCGTGAGATCGTAGGGCGTGCCCGGACTGTCTATCGTCGCGGCGTTCGCGAACGAGACGTTCCCGATCCCGGCACCGGTACTCAGCGCCACGGCGCCGGTCAGCGTCACGGGGCCCGCGAACGAGATGTCGTCGGCCGTCGTCGTGATGTCTCCGGCGGTCGACACCGCGCCCGCCCCGGTCTGCTGGAAGGAACCGTTGAGATTGAAATCGGCTGCGGCCACGATGGTGAGGAGCCCGCCGTTCGAAAGGGTGACCCTGCCGTCGCCCGTCGCGGTCACCGTGTTGTTGAAAGTCATGGCCCCGGTAGTCGTCAGGTCCAGCCCGATCGCCGCGGCAGCGTTCGTGTTCACCGGCTGGTTGAAGACGATCGAGCCCACGGTCCCCGTCGTCGCGATCCTCGAAGCGAAAACCTCGCCGTTCCAGGTAACCGCGGCCCCGCTCACGACCGTAAGCACGCCGATCCGGTTCGCTCCGGCCGCCCCGCCGATCCGTCCGTTCGCGGCTCCGCTCGCGGCTCCGAAGCTCACGTTCCCCGTGCCCGCGGTCACCGTGAGGTCGTAGGCCCCGCCTATCGTCGCCGCGTTCCCGAACGAGACGTTCCCGGTCCCGGCACCGGTGCTCAGCGCCACGGCGCCGGTCAGCGTCACGGGGCCCGCGAACGAGATGTTGCCGGCCGTCGTCGTGACGTCGCCGGCGGTCGACACCGCTCCCGCCCCGTCCTGCGTGAAGGCCCCGCCGAGGGCGAAATCGGCTGCGGCCGCGATCGTGAGCAGGCCCGTGTTCGTTACGGTCACGGTCCCCGAACTCGCGGTGGACACGGCGCCGTTGAAGGTGACCGCGGCGCCGTTCAGGTCGAGACCGCTCCCGCCCGTCATGACGAAACCGGCCTGGAAGATGTAGTCCGTTCCCGTCATGTCGTTGAGCGCTGCCCCGTTCGTGTCCACGGCCTGGTTGAAGGCGGTCGTCCCGGTTCCCGCGATCTGCCGGATCCTCGCCGCGAACACCTCGCCGTTGAAGGTGACGTTCGCCGCGCTGTTGATCCTGAGGACGCCGATCCGATTCGCCCCTGCCGCCCCGCCGATCCTTCCGTTCGCCGCTCCGCTCGCGGCTCCGAAGCTCACGTTCCCCGTGCCCGCGGTCACCGTGAGGTCGTAGGCCGTGCCCGGACTGTCTATAGTCGCGGCGTTCGCAAAGGTGATGTTCCCTCCGACCCCCGCGGTCGTGGAAAGCGCGACCGCTCCCGTCAGGGTCACGGCCCGGTAGAAATCGACGTTCCCCGCGTTCGTCGTCACATCGCCCGCGGTGGAGAGCGCGCCCGAGAGCGTCGCGCCGAAGGCGACCGTCCCCGCCCCGGTTGCCGTGATGTCGCCTGCCGGGGCGATCGTCGTCGTTCCCACGGAGTCGATCGTCACCGCTCCGGTCGAAACGTTGATCTGGGCGGATAGGTCGACCGTCGCTCCGGCGCCCGTCGCGTCGATATTCACCGCGCCGCTCCCGGAACTCAAAGCCGCAGCGATCGTGACGTTCCCCGTGTGATTGATCACGATGTCGTTGTTCGTCGTCGTGATCGTGGCCCCGGTGTTGTCGAAGGTCGTTCCCGCGCTCGAGAAGCCCGAGGGCGTCGTCACGGTCCCGTTCAGGTCCACGGCCCCGCCGTTCGTGATGGAGAGACTCGCGGCGCTGAACGTGCTCGTCACCGTGACGCCGCCCGAGGCGTCGCTCACCGTGACCGTCCCGAGCTGAGTCGCGCCGACCCCTCCCGTGAAGCCGAGACTTCCGGTGCCCGCGTTCAGCGTCAGGGTCTGTCCTCCGGCGGTCGTTCCCGTGAGCGTCGAGGAGAACGAGATGTTCCCCGCTCCGGCCCCGGTGTCCAGGGCGACGTTCCCCGTGAGCGTCACCGCCCCGTCGAAGCGTATGCCGTCGTTCGTCGTCGTGATGTCTCCGGCGATGCTCACCGCGCCGGCGCCGTTCTGCAGGAAAGCCCCGTTGAGGCTGAAATCCACGTTCCCCGTATCCGCCGCGCTCGTCGTGTCCACGATGGTGAGGAGCCCGCCGTTCGAAAGGGTGACCCTGCCGTCGCCCGTCGCGGTCACCGTGTTGTTGAAAGTCATGGCCCCGGTAGTCGTCAGGTCCAGCCCGATCGCCGCGGCAGCGTTCGTGTTCACCGGCTGGTTGAAGACGATCGAGCCCACGGTCCCCGTCGTCGCGATCCTCGAAGCGAAAACCTCGCCGTTCCAGGTAACCGCGGCCCCGCTCACGACCGTAAGCACGCCGATCCGGTTCGCTCCGGCCGCCCCGCCGATCCGTCCGTTCGCGGCTCCGCTCGCGGCTCCGAAGCTCACGTTCCCCGTGCCCGCGGTCACCGTGAGGTCGTAGGCCCCGCCTATCGTCGCCGCGTTCCCGAACGAGACGTTCCCGGTCCCGGCACCGGTGCTCAGCGCCACGGCGCCGGTCAGCGTCACGGGGCCCGCGAACGAGATGTTGCCGGCCGTCGTCGTGACGTCCCCTGCCGTCGACACCGCGCCCGCCCCGTCCTGCGTGAAGGCCCCGCTGAGGTTGAAATCCGCCGCGGCGGCCATCGTGAGCAGGCCCGAATTCGTGATCGTCGCCGTACCGGTCCCGGTGGCGGTCACCGCGACGTCGAAGGTGAAGGCGTTGCCGTTCAGGTCGAGGCCGGCTCCGTTCGTGTTCACCGCCGCGCCGAAGTGCGTGGTCCCGCTCCCCGCGGTCTGCGACACCGAGGCCGCGTACAGCGTCGAACTCACCGTCACGTCGTTCGCGTTCGTGATCGAGAGGGCGTTGAGCCGGTTCGTTCCCGTGTTACCCACGGCCCCCGTGAAGGTGATGTTCCCCGCGGCTCCCCCGCTCACCGTGAGGGAGGAGTTTCCTGAGGTTTCGGAATGGACCGTGCTCTGGAACTGGACGATCCCGCCTCCCGTCGCCGTGACCGAGGTCGCGGTCGCCTGGAGGATCACGGGATCGGAGAAGGTGATGGTGCCGGCCGCTCCGCTCGAGGTCACGGTCGGCGTCGCGGCCGAGTTGAAGTAGATGTTCCCGCTCGTCGGATTGAGCGTGATCGTTCCCGTGGAGGTCGCGAGCGAACCGTTGATCCGCAGGTCGGCGGCGGGCGTGAGGTTGATGTAGCCCGTGCCGCCCGAGGCGTTCACCGCGGCCGCCACGGTGAGGTCTCCCGCATTCGTCGTCGCGTCGAAGGTTCCCGTTACCGTGCATGCGTTCAGGGTATAGCCGTCGGCGTCGTTCAGGGAGACGGCGCCGGCGTTCGTTATCGCGACGGTCGCGAAACCGTTGTCCGTCCTGTTCAGCGTGATCGAGTTCGTCCCCGCGGCGAGCGTCGTGAGACCCGTCACCGCGACCGCCCCGCTCTGCGTCACGTTTCCCGCGCTCGTGAGCGTGAAACTCGCGGCGCTCACCGCCGCGAGGAGGGAACCCGAGTCCTCGGTGATCGTCACCGCCCCGCCGGTCAGATCGAGGCTCCCGAAGTTCGTCGTGTCGCCGGCTTGGTCGCCCAAGGTTATGAGGTTCGCGCCTGCGTTCAGGGTGGCGAGGCCCGTAACCGCGATCGTCGTCGCCGCGGCGTCGGTGATGGTCCCGGCGCTCGTCAGGGTGAAGAAGCCCGAGGCGTTCACCCCGGTGAGGACCGTTGCCGAGTCCTCGGTCACGGTGACGTTCGTTCCGGAAAGGTTGAGGCTCCCGAAGTTCGTGGTATCGGTTCCGAAATCGCCGAGTACGATCGTCGTCCCGGCGGAGAAGGTCGCGAGGCCCGTCACGGCGATCGTCGTTCCGTTCGCGTCAGCGATGGACCCCGAGCTCGTCAAGGAACTGTTCGTGTTGGCATAGAGATAGGTGATCGTCATGTCCGAGTCCTCGGTGACGGTCACCGTGTTCCCGGTCAGACTCAGGCTCCCGAAATTCGTCGTGTCGTCGTTGCCGATCGTTATGTCGTAATACGTCCCGCCGTTGTGGGCGTCCAGGGTGGCGAGTCCCCCGACGCTGATCGTCGTGGTCGCCGCGTCCGTGATGGTCCCTCCCGTCGCGGTGACCGAGAGGTTCGCCGCCGTGTTCACGTTTCCGAGGACGATCGCGTTCACGTCCACGAGGGTTACGTTGTTCGCGTTCGTGACGACCACGGTGCCGAAGTCGTTCGTCGGGGTGTCGAGGGTGATGTCGTAGTAGGTCGGTCCCGCGACCATCGCCGAGAGCGTCGTCGTCCCGCTCACGACGAGGGGCTGGGCGTTGTCCGTGATCGTCCCCCCGGCGCTGAGCGTGAGGTTCGTCGCGGTCACGCCGTTCGTGGTCGATACCGTGTCGACGACGAGGCCGTCGACGTCCGTGAAGGACACCGTGGCCCCGGTTGCTCCGACCGCGAAGGTGTCCGCGTCGTTCCCGGTCTGCGTGAGGGTGAAGGTGCC
Organism: uncultured Spirochaetaceae bacterium; assembly: GCA_964397655.1. Taxonomy (GTDB): domain Bacteria; phylum Spirochaetota; class Spirochaetia; order DTKZ01; family DTKZ01; genus CAYNKA01. The sequence continues at coordinate 386,099 of CAYNKA010000003.1, forward strand.
CGCCCCGGTGAGGAGGAGGCCGCCCGTCACGACCGTTCCCCCGGTCTGGTTGACGCCGGTCCCTGTCCCGTTCAGGATCAGGGTCCCGCCGCCAGTGGCGAGGTTCGAGGCGAGGGTGAGCGAGGGCCCGTTCAGGCTGAGGACCGTGGCCGCGCCGTTCGTGGTGATGTTTCCGTTCACGGTCATCGCCGCGCCGAGCGTCGTGATCGTGACGTTGCTCGCCGTCGTTCCGGCGGTGATGGGCCCGGTCACGGTGAGGCCGCCGGCCGAGTCGTAGAGCGTGAAGGCTCCGCCGCGGGTGACGCTGCCCACGGTGCCTATGGTGTTCCCGACGTTGCCGAGATTCAAGGTCCCGGCCGCGGCGGCCTGGACTGCCGTGACCGTGCCCACGTTCATGGAGGCGTTCTGGCTGACCGCGCCGGTGATGTCCGCCGGAGCGGTCTGGCCGATCGCCAGCGTTCCGTTCGGCGCCGTGACCGTGCAGAGGCCGACCGTGGTCGCGTTCCTGATCACGACCGCCGTGGCCGAGGCGCTCGTGGTGGATAGGGTGCCGGTGCTCAAGGCGACGGCCCCGTCGCCTCCGTCGATGAGGATCGTGCCCGACCCCGCTCCGATCGTTATCCCGGCGGCGAGGGAGACCGAGGTCCCCGCGTTGTTCGTCCCGTTCACCGTTATGGCGCCCGAGGTCGTCGTGAGCCCCGCGTTCACCGTGACGGCCGCGGTCCCGTTCGCGGTCAAGGTCACGTTCCCCGAGCCGTTTGCGGTCACGGCGTTGGAGATCGTGATGCCGCCCGTCGAAGAGACGACGGATACGGCGTAGTTTCCGACGGTTGTCGAGATCGTTCCGCCCGTCGTGACCGCTCCGCCGGCCGTGATGTCGATGAGGCCGCCCGAGGAGGTGACGCTTCCGCCCGTTCCCAGGGCGATTCCCGTGGCCTCGTTTATGTAGACAGCTCCAGCCGCGGTCAGCCTCAGGGTTCCCACGTTCGTGTCGAGGCAGGCCGTCCCGGTGCCGGTCCCGACGCCGCCCGCTGTATTTATGACGAGGACGCTCGTCGAGTTCGTCGCCCCGATCCGCGAGGGGTCCGCCGCCTCGACGATGCTTCCCGCGGTCGTGGTGAGGTTTATCTGGGCATTGCCCGTGGACTCGACCACATCCAGCGTCATGGTACCCGCGGACTGCAGGGTGATCGCCCCGTTCCCGGTCTGAATCAGCGAATCCGAGTCCATCGTGAGTACATTCGTCGCCGTGAGACCGATCGTCCCCGCGCCGGTCGTTACGATATTGCCGTAGACCAGCATCGCGTTCGCGCCGGTCGTGTCGATCGTGATGTTTCCGGTACCGGACTGGATCGTGACGCCGTTCGCGAGAGTGAAGCCCGCACCGGAGTTGATGTCCACGACGCCGGTCCCGGCGGCCGAAACTCCGCCGTTAAGGACGATATTGCCGCTCGTGGAGGTGACGGTGAGCGCGGAGTTCCCCGTGGTCGCGAGGGAGGTGTCGACGGTGATCGCCGCCGCCGTGCCGCCGAGAATGGCGAGCGGGTCCGTGAAGGTCGCGGAGGTGACGTTGACGGCGCCGGAATTTGCTCGACCGATCGTGATCGACGAGAAGCCGTCCACGAGGTAGCCGATCTCGGTCGCGTCGAGATTGAACGTGCCGGTCGAGCCGTTTCCGATCCCGACGGTCGTGGCGGCCGAGGAAGGCTGGAGCGTCAGGGCGCCCCCCGTGCTCGACACATTCCCCCCGAGGCTGATGACGTTCGAGGTCAGGGTGATGAAACCCGATCCCGAAGAAACCGTTACGCCGGCGTTCGTCGTGAGGGTCGCGCCGGTCGCGGTGATCGAAACGGTCCCGGCTCCGTTCGCGGACACGTTCTCGGACACCGTGACGTTCCCGCCCGCGGTGAAACCGATGTTTCCGTTCGAGGCCGTGGAAATGCCCGTGAGGTTCGTGCCGGGCCCGCCCGTGAAGCCGATCGTCACGGCGTCCGTTTCGGTGACGGAGACGGTCCCCCCGGCCGCGATCTCGATCGCGTCCACCGTGGTCGTCACGGTGACCGCTGAGCCCGAGCTTATCCTGAGATTGACGGCGGCGATCGTCCCCGAGGACAGGGCGCCCGACGTTCCGGTGACGATCGCGAGGCTGTAGGCCCCTCCCGTGACCGTGCCCAGGTTGACGTTCGCCCCTGCCGCGGAGAGGTAGGTCGTGTCGACGAGGGAGTCGCTTCCGAGGGATATGTTCCCGAGGTCGATCCGCTGCCCCGTCGTCCGGATCGTCCCCGCGACGCTCTTCGTGCCGCTCACCGCGGTCGTGTCGAGGCCGCCCGCGAAGGTGAGGACGTCTGCCGAACCGTCGCCGAGCGTGAGGTTTCCCGTATTGGCGCCGAAGGTGACGTCGTTCGTCACGCTCGTCGCAGCGCCCCTGAAGCGGACCCCGAAATTCGAGGCGGCCGCGTTCAGCGCCGTAGAGGTGAGGTTGTCCTGGAAATCGATCGTTCCGGTGGTCGCGGAGAGCGTCACCGTCGCGGCGCTCACCGTGCTCGCGAAGGTCGTCCCTCCCGAGTTCGTCACCGTCACCGTGCCTATGTTCGTACCCACGGCCGCGTTGAAGGTGACGGCGCCCGTCGTGTTCACCGCCAGGTTTCCCGAAGCGGCCGCGCCGCTGACCGCCGCGTTGGTCGAGAACGTAAACGGCGTCGCCGCGGTCCCGTCACCCAGGGTCAGCGTCGCCCCGCTCGCGATCGACACCGCCCCGTCGACCGTAACCAGGCCCGTCGAGTTTCCGCCGATCGTCGAACTCGAGGCGACCGATATGCCCGTACCGGCGTCCCCGAGGGTCATCGTAGCCGCGCCGCCCGCCCTCACCGTCCCCCCGACGGAGATCGGATTCGCGGGCGCCGTCGCCGTCATTCCCGCCGTGAAAGTGAGCGTGTCGCCCCCGTTCCCCAGGGTCAGCGTTCCCGTGTTCGCGAAGGTCGTCGCCGTCCCGCCCGAGACGGTCGTGGTCCCGCCGTTCAGGGCCACATCGTAAGCTCCCGCGTTCGGCGTCAGCGTCCCGACGAACAAGTTCCCGTTCACCGTGAAACTCCCGCCCGATTTCGTGATCGTCATCACCCCCAGCGGGTTCAGCGCGGTCCCCACATTGGCCGCCGCCGCGAACGTGATCGTCCCCGTCGTCACGTTGAACACGAGCGACTCGTCCGAGCCGCCGGACACCGGCGTTACCAGTCCATTGAACGTCACGGGTGTGGCAGCCGCGACCGCGTTCCCCAGGGTCAGCGTCGCGCCGTCCGCCGTGTAGGTCAGAGCCCCGAAGGTGATCAGCCCCGTCCCAGGCCGGATGTACGCGGTCCCCGCGATCTGCGTCTCCGTCGTGTTGAAGTTGACCGCGCTGTTCGTCGTGTACACGTATCCCTGCACGATCTTCGTCCCCGCGGTCGCGATGATCCCGTTCGTGAAGGTGAAGCTGTCCGTCGCCGCGTCGCCCAGGGTCAGCGTCCCCGTGTTCGAGAAGGTCGTCGGCGCCGCGCCGCTCACCAGGTTCGAGGCCCCGGTCATCGACACGTTGTAGCCCTGCGCGGCCGTGTTCAGCGTCGTCGCCGTCAGGTCCCCGCCGAAGGCTATCGTTTGGGAATTCCTCGTGTCAGTCAGCGTCACCGTCGTCGCGCTCACGGCTCCTGAGAACGTCACGCCGCTCGACTGGGTCACCGTCACCGTTCCCATCGTCCCGCCGACCGACGCGATCGTCACAAGAGGAAGTGCGGCGTTGTCCGGAACGTTGATCGTCAGGTTCGACGTCGCCGCGCTCCCGTTAATAGCCCCCGCAGTTATCGACTGCACCGAGGTCCCGTCCCCGAGCGTCAGCGTTGAGGCCGCGGCGATCGTCGTCGTGCCCCCGCTCGCCAGGGTCACCAGCCCCGTGGAGTTCCCCCCGATCGTCGAGGTACCCGTCACCGACACCGGCGTCCCCGCGTCTCCGATCGTCATCGCCGCGCTTCCGCCGGTCCGGACGGTCCCGTACACGTTCACCTGGCTCGGCGCCGTCGCGGTGAGCCCCGCGGTGAAGGTAAGCGTATCCCCGTTGTCGCCCAGCGTCAGAGTTCCGGTGTTGTCGAAAGACACCGCGGTCGTAGAAATCGTCGTAGTCCCGCCCGCGAGCGATACATTATAGTTCTGTCCGTACGTAGTGATCCCCGTGGCCCCGAGGTTCCCTTGGAAGCTCATCGTTCCCGTGGAATCGACGTTATTGTCATGTAGGGTGAGAAGACCAAGCCCCGTAGCCGCTCCGGTCACCGTAGTAGCTCCGTTCCGCGAAACGAGCGTAAGCGAGTTCGTCGCGCCCGTGACGCTCGCGATGTTTATGGCAGCCCCTGCGGCCGAGCTTCCCGCGTAGGAACTGTCGATCACGGTCGCGGCGGTGAGCGTAACCGCGCCGAGGTCGATCTGTTGACCCTCGGTGTAGACCGTGCCGCCGATGCTCGTGCCTCCCGTAACCGCGGTCGTATCCAGGCCTCCCGTAAACCTGAGGATGTCGCCCCCGTTTCCCAGGGTCACACCCGAGGTGTTTATGAACGTCGTGTCCCCGGTTATCGTCGTGTTGCCGTTGAAGACCGCCGAGTAGCCGCGAGACTGGGTGACGATCGAACCCGCGGTGAGGCTTCCGTTGAAGGTGACGGTCCCCGTGGACCCCGCGTTGTTGTCGTGCAGGGTGAGGACGCCGATCGTCGCGGCATTGCCGCCGACCGTGACCGTCCCTGCGCGCGACACGAAGGAAAGATTCTGTCCCGTGGCGGTGATGGCTCCCGTCTGGATCGCCGACCCGTTCGAGGTGATCGTGACCGCTCCGGTCGAAAGCGTGAGCGCTCCCAGATTGATCCCGTCGTACCCCGTGAACGATACGCCCGCTAAATGAGTCGTCACGATGGAAGTCGCCGTGTTACCGTTCCCCAGCGTCACCGTCCCGTCGAATCTGAGGCTCTGCGAGCCACCCGTCGCCTGGATCCCCGAGTTCCCGTCGAAGGTTCCCTGGAAGCGCACCAGCCCCGTCACCCCGTTCGCCACCGTGAGCGCCGCCCCCGTCCCGCTCCCCAGGTTCGTCACATTCCCCGCCACCGTCGTCGTTCCCACCCCGATCCCGGCCGCCAGCGTCAGGTTGTAGGCGTCAGCTCCATCCAGCGACGCGATGTTGATGTTTCCGCCACCGGAGTTCAACGTTACCGCGCCGTACAGCGTCACCGCGTCGCCGAAGGTCATGATGTCCCCGGAACCGCTCGTCGTAACGTTCCCGTACAGTCGCGTCCCGCCTCCCGCGTTCGTCGTCAGGCTCGCCAAGGCAGTACCCCCGACCGTGTTCCCGAAGATCGTCACCCCCGTCGTGTTCACCGTGAGGCCCTGGCCTCCAGCCGTATTCCCCGCCACCGCTCCGGAGAAGGTGATGTCGCTGCCCCCCGTGCTCGCGAGCGTCGTCGTTGTGTAGAGCGTCACCGCACCCGTGTAGGTCTGCAGCCCGCTCGTCGTGATCGTATTCGTGTAGATCGAGGTCGCGACCGAGACCGTCAGTTCCGTGAGCCCCGTCACGGTGTCCGTCGTCGCATCGCCGAACACCGCGTTCCCCGTCACGTGAAGATAGTAACTTCCTCCCCCGCTCACCGTCCCCGTGAAGGTCACCGTGGTCGCCGTGAGGCTCGTATCTCCGGTCAGCGTCACCGCATCGCCGTAAGCCTGCGTGGTCGTCGTGGACACGGAACCGGTGAGGTTCGTGGAACCGCCCCCGTCGACCATGAGGCTCCCGAGGCCGCTCAGGTTCGCCCCGTCGATCGTCGTCAACGCCGACGAGGTGAGGGTAAGGGCGTTGCCGGCTCCCGTGACCGAGGCGAGGGTGATGGACCCGCTGCCGCTCGAAAACACGGTCGTGCCGCCCAGAGTGGTCGTCGTGACGCCGAAATTGATCGGAGAATCCGTCGTCGAGACGGTCCCTGTCACGGTCTTCGCGGCGTTGGTCTTCGTCACGCCGTTCGTAAAGGTGAAGCCGTTCGAGATCGTGAGGGTGCCGCCGTTCAGGAAATTCACGGCGGCGCTCACCGTTCCCGTCGCGCCGAGGACGACGTTGTAGCTACCGATCCCCGAGTTCACGTTGAAGGTCCCCGCGTAGAGGCCTCCGTTAAAGGAAAAGTTCCCCGTTCCCGCGATCCCGGCGCCGAGCGTCACGATGCCGAGGAGGTTGCCCGCGGAACCGACCGATCCCGTGAACGTCACGCTCGCCGCGTTCGCGACCGCAAGGTCGAGCCCGGTCCCGCTCACCGCCCCACCTACGGAGATCGTCCCGGAAGAGCCCGAGTTCAAGGTGAGGCCGCCGGTCCCGATCGTCAAATTACTCAAGGAGATGTTCTGCCCGGCACCTCCCCCCGTCGCTACCGTACCCGCGAGGGTGTTCGTCCCGGCGGTCGTCGCGGTCAGACCGCCCGTGAAGGTGTAGGTGGCTCCCGTGGCGAGCGTGAGGCCTCCCGTGTTGCCGAAGGTCGTCACGCCCGTGTCGCTGATGGAGCAGCCCGCCGCGAAGGAAACCGAGTAGCCGTTCGCCGCGTTCGTGAAGGAAGACGCCGACAGGGTGTTGGACGTAAAGGTCAGGCTCCCGCCCGACTTGGTGACGGAGATCGCGTTGAAGGCTGACGCGCCCGGGTTTACTGACTGCGTTCCACCGCCGGTGAAGGTGACAGTTCCCGACCCCGCAGTGAACGCGCTCGAGTTGGTCCAGTTCCCGCTCACCGTTATGTTGAGGTCCGAGCAGCTGAAGGTCCCGCTCGATATCGTGAGGCTGCCGTCCAGCGTCAGCCCGCTCGTGAGGAGGCTCACGTTGTTCGAGACGACGAGGTTCCCCAAGGTCGCGGACGCGTTGAGCGTGGTCGCGGCCCCGCTCATCGTGAGCGTGTTGTCCGTCGCCGTCCCGTTGAAGGTTCCGGTGATCTGTACGTTCCCCGAGGCCCCGATCGTGTTCGAGCCAGCGTTCGTGAAGGTTCCCGTTGAGGTGAAGGCCGCGCAGGTGATCGCCCCGTCGCTCGTGAGCGTCCCGGAGTTCGTGATCGAGCCGGTGACGCCCAGCGTGTACGTCCCAACCTCGAGCGTGCCGCCCGTGATGTTGAGCGCCCCTCCCACCGAAACGTTCGAATTCAGCGTTTTCGTCCCGTTCGACACCGTGAGGTTGTTGAATACGGGCGAATTGGATATCGCCCCAGCCGCCGCAGTGTTCAGGTTAACCGTCCCGCCGTTCGCGGAGAACGTGCCGGTCACCGCGACATTCCCCCCGATGTACGTGGTCCCGCTCGAGGCCGTGAACGCGGTACCCGAGGTCACGGCCCCCGTCACCGTCAGGGTCCCGGAACCCCCGGTGAAGGTCGCGACCGATATGCTCCCGGCCCCGAACGCCGCTCCTCCGGCAGTCACCGTTCCCGACCCGCTCACCGCCCCGGTAACCGCCGTCGCATTCGCGCCGGTCTGCCCCGATGCGTCGAAGGTCCCGTTCACCGCGAGCGAAGACGCCGAAACTCCGTGGTTTCCCGTCGTGAGCGTACCGCTCGACACGGTAACCGCTCCGGCGGCCAAGGCGTCCTGGAGCTGCACGTCCGTCCCGGCCCCGGTCACCGTGACCGTTCCGAGGTCCTGGGTGTTGGAGGTGACCATCTGGGCGGCTCCTCCGTTGAAAGTCAGGGTGCCGCCCGCCGTATAGCTCGTCACAGTCCAGTTCCCGCCCACCGAGGTCGTTCCGCTCGTCTTCGAATATGTGGTCACCCCCATGTTGCCGGTGACCGATACCGTCCCGCTGTTGCCGTTCAAGGTTCCGGCACCGGTCGCATCTCCGTTCACGGTAAGCGTGTTGGCTCCGACGCTCAGCGAGCCGCCGGCAATCGATAATGAAGCGGTTGTAAGATTCGCCCCAAGCGTGACGGCCCCGTTGCTCACCGTTACCGTCGCGATGCTGTTCGTCGTTATAGTATTCACGGTGACGGTATTGCTGAGATTGAAAGTCGCGGTATCCGTCGTACCTAATTCCCCCGGATAGGTCTGAGCACCGACGCCGGAATCCTTCGTCCAGTTGGCACCGGAATTCCAAGCAAGAGAACCGTCACCGCCGCTCCAATGGAAATCGTCGCTCCACCCCGCCTGGGCGAAACTCAAAGCGAGAAAGGCCGCCAGCAAAAAAATCCTGCTTTTCCCGATGACTGCTGCTCTTCCCATAGGTTTTCCTTACGCCTCACGTCGGTAACTTTATCGGCTGATCCCGGGCAATTCCCGCTTCGTTTCCATTATACCTCGAAATCGGACGCAGTTCTAAGGGGAATCAATCGAGCCTCGGCGAGCCATTGAAAAAAGCGATGAAAAACCGCATATTTTATAAAGCGACGGTCAATAATCCTGCGTAATAACGGCGAGGAGAATACTATGGCCGTGCGAGGAAGCGCGATGCCGCTCACGGAGAGGGACTTGGAGAGGATCGGAAGCTACGTCCGCTCGAGATTTCCGGAATGGATCTCCGAATTCGGCGCAGGGAAGGCATCCAATGCCTGGGAAGCGGAGTTCAGGGAGCGGATCGTCCGCGTCGAGGAAGAACTGAAGAACCAGCGGGAACTCATGAAACAGGGCTTCGAGATGATGGAGAAACGCTTCGAGCAGGTCGACAAGCGCTTCGAGCAGGTGGACAAGCGCTTCGAGCAGGTGGACAAGCGCTTCGAGCAGGTCGACAAGCGCTTCGAGGCGCTCGAACGAAGGATGGAAGACTTCGTGCGCTGGATGCGAAACTTCATGATCTGGAGCTTCGGCTTCTCGGTTTCGATCGCTGGCATTGTCATCGGCGTCATCAAATTTGCCTGAAGCCCCATGGCGGGATCTCCTCGAGCGGAGCGGGCAGCGAAGTCCGGGAGGCCTTTCGGCCTCCGTCACGTCAAGGAATCGAGGCCCGCTTACAAGGCCGCCAGGATTCCGCCGTCCACGTAAATAATCTGTCCGTTGATGAAATTCCCCGCGTCCGAGGCGAGGAGGAGGAGGGCGCCGATCAGCTCCTCGGGATTCCCCCAGCGGTTCGCCGGCGTACGGTTCATGAGCCAGGAATTGAATTCGGGGTTGTCGGCCAGGGGCTTCGTCATCTCGGTGATGAAGTAGCCCGGACCGATCCCGTTGATCTGGATGTTGTACTTCGCCCAATCCACGCACATGGCCTTGATGAGCATGCGGACTCCGCCCTTGGCCGCGGTGTAGGGCCCCGTCGTCACCCGGCCGAGTTCGCTCATGAGGGAACAGGTGTTGACGATCTTTCCCTTACGCCGAGCTATCATATATTGCGCGACCTTTCGGCTTACGGTGAAGACGCCGCTGAGGTTCGTAGCGATGACTTCGTTCCACATTTCGTCGCTCGCGTCCTGCAGCGGACTTCGCCGTTGAATTCCGGCGTTGTTGACAAGGATGTCGATCGGACCGATCTCCTTTTCTATCCTGTCGATCGCCGGATCTACTTCGGCTGATTTAGTAATGTCGAAGGCCGAGCCGTAAACGGCGTACCCCTTAGCCTTGAAGCCTGCGACGGCCTTCTCCACTTTATCAACGTTCCTGCCATTCAGGATAATCGCTGCGCCGGCATCGGCGAGGCCCTTCGCCAATACGAGGCCGAGCCCCTGGCTCGAGCCGGTTATCAACGCGCGCCGACCGTCCAGCCGGAATAACGAATCACTCATGTTGTATCCCCCTGAAAATAATACGTCCAGATGAGTTGCATTCTCCGATCGTTTATAGCATACTAATTGACAAATTCAAACCGGTTGGTCAACCAGTATCCAGGAAAAGAGATCATGAGCAGAAGCCATATCGTCCTTCGTCATTTTCAGGAGATTACCTATGAAAAACCGTCCGATCTCATCATCGAGCAGATAAACTCGCTCATATCCTCAGGGGTTCTCAAACCCGGAGACTCACTCCCCTCCGAGAGGGCGCTCGCCGAACGGTTCCGCGTCGGTCGCGGCTACGTCAGGGAGGCCATCCGTAAACTCGAGTTCTACGGAATCCTCAGCACGCTGCCGCAGCGAAAAACCGTGGTAGCCAACCTCGGCGTCAAGGCGCTCGAAGGCCTCATCGCGAACGTGCTGAAAATCGGGAAGCAGGACATGGAGTCCCTCCTGGAAGCCCGGGAAATACTCGAGAGCACCACCGCCCGACTCGCTACGGAACGGGCTACTCGGAAAGATATTGAAGAATTAATATCTACACACGAGGAATTTAAATCGAGAGTCGAAAACGGCGGAACCGCCATCGACGAGGATCTGCTCTTTCACCTGAAGATAGCTGAAGTCGGAAAGAACACCGTGCTCCGCTCCCTCATCTCTCTCATCACCCCCGACATAATCGCTCTTTCCGACGATCTTGACTCCTGCGCTGGCGGGAGATCCACCCTTTCCCTGACCGAGCACGAGAAAATACTCGAGGCGATCGTCAACCGAAATCCGAAGGCCGCGGAAGCTGCTATGGCCCGGCATATGAAGAAGTCCGGAGAACAATTCCGGCGACTCCGGCAGGCCAGGAATACAACCTCCTGAGTTCCCCTCCCCTCGGTGCTTCTTCACTAGATCCCTGTAGAGCAGATAACGGTAAAAAACTTGACAACTCATAAAAAGCGCTTTACCCTAAGAACTGGTTTACCAGTCTTCGGGGCACGTGATGTGCGGGAGACGGCGGACCGGAAACGGACACGAAAAAGGAGATTGAATATGAAAAAAAATCCGAGACTCCTGACGGCGCTCTTCATCGCCATCGCGATTCTCTCGCCCTTGGCTGCGGGCGGTAAATCGGAACAGCCGAAAGCAGGCGCGGAAAAGAAGATCATCAAGCTTTCCCATAGCCACCAGGCGGACTCCCAAGCTTCCGAAATCCACGTGGCCGCCGAGATATTCCAGAAATACGTCCAGGAAAATTCAAAGACGCTGGAAGTGAAGATCTACGCCGCGAACGCCCTGGGCGAGGAACGGGCGGTCTACGAGGGCATCCAGCTCGGCGGCGGAGCCACCTGCGTCATCAGCGGAACGGCCATCCTCAACAACTTCAACCAGAAGATCGGCGTCCTCGATCTTCCCTTCCTCTGGAAGGATTACGGACACGTGCACAAGGTTCTCGACGGGGCAGCAGGAGAAATGCTCGCGAAAGACCTGGAGGCCCAGGGGTTCAAGGTCCTCGCCTGGATGGACAGCTGGGGATACCGGCACGTCGTGACTTCCAAAAAGGAAGTGAAGAAACCCGAGGACCTCAAGGGACTCAAGATCCGCACCATCCAGACGCCCGTGTACGTTGCGGCGCTCAACGCCATGGGCGCGAATGCCACTCCCATGGCCTTCGGCGAGGTGTACACGGCGATGCAGACCGGAGTCCTCGACGGCTTCGAGCACGGGTCCTCGGTCATCAAGGCACAGAAATTCTACGAGGTCGCCAAGTACATCGCCCTGACCAAGCACCTTTTCGGCCCCCTCGTCATGGTGTACTCGGGAAAAGAATGGGCGAAGCTCAACCCGGAGGAACAGGCCGTCATCCAGAAGGGAGCCTTCCTCGCCAGGGACGAGCAACGTCGTCTCGCCCCCATCAAGGAAGACGAAGCGTTCAAATTCCTCAAAGAGAAGGGAATGACGGTGAACGACATCGATACCTCGAGCTTCGTGAAGAACGCAATCGCGATTCAGGACCAGATCGCCGCCGAGAGGAAAGCCCTGGACCTGCTCGCTACGATCCGGGCGGTACAATGACAGGAAGGGCTGCGGCGACGGGGGGAGGCGGTAGAGCCTCCCCCTTTCCTACCTGCGCATGAAAGGAATCAGAAGATGGGAAAGCTCTTCAAATATCTCGACCGAGGGATGGAATTCTTCGTGGTATTCGTCTTCTCCCTCATGGTCCTCGTCGGAGGAATGCAGGTTTTCAACCGCTTCATCCTGAACCAGTCCTTGAGCTGGAGCGAGGAGTTCCAGAAATTCGCCCACATCTGGGTCGTCTTCCTCACCATCCCGATCGGCTACTCGAAAAGCTCCCACATCGGTATGGAACTCTTCGCATCCAAACTCCCGGCCCGGCTGAGGAAGGTTCTCGGAGGCTTCATCGACATTCTCTGGTTCGGGCTCGCCGTTTCCCTCACGGTGTACACCTGGCGGATCATGCAGGTGACGAAGAGCCAGACGAGTCCGGGAATGGATATCAGGATGGACCATGTGTACCTCGGCCTGTTCATCGGCGCCGCGTACCTCGTCGTCATGGCCCTGAGGAAACTCGCAGGACGTTTCCTTCCCTCCGCGGAGAAAGGAGCCTGAAATGCTGCTCGGAATATTCATCTGCCTCCTCGCGCTGCTGTTCCTCGGCGCCCCCGTTCTCCTCGCGATCGGGACGGTCGGCATCCTCGGCATCGCCCTCGTCCCCGACCTCGTGACCGCGCTCTTCCCGCAGAAAATGTTCGCGATGCTCGACTCCTTCAGCCTCCTCGCCATGCCGTTCTTCATCTTCGCCGGCTCCCTCATGTCGCGGGGCGGAATCAGCAAGAATCTCGTGGAATTCGCCGAAACCGCCGTAGGTCACCTTCGGGGAGGGCTCGGCCATTCCGCGGTCGTGGCAAGCATGATCTTCGCCGGCGTGTCAGGCTCCTCGACCGCGGACACGTCCGCGATCGGGTCCATTCTCATCCCCTCCATGAAGGAAAAAGGTTACAAGTCCGGCTTCGCGGCCTCCCTCGTGGCGTCGGCCGGGACCATCGGTCCCATCATTCCTCCGAGCATGACGATGATCGTATACGGTTCCATGGCCGGAGTCTCGATCGGCGGGCTCTTCCTCGCAGGATTCATCCCCGGTGTGCTCATCGGCATCGGCCTCATGCTCACGATCTATTTCCACTCTTTTCTGCCCAATTTTCCCGAGCTCAGGAGGAAGGCCGGGAAATTCAGCCTTCTCGTGATCCTGAAATCCGCGCACAAGGTCTGGGTCGCGCTTCTCGCCCCCGTCATCATCCTCGGGGGGATCCTCGGCGGCATCTTCACGGCGACCGAGGCAGGAGTCGTCGCCTGTTTCTATTCGCTGGGTGTCACGTTCTTCGTGTATCGGTCCATCACGCTGAAGGATCTCTACGCCATCATCCTCGACTCGGCGGTCACCACGACCATGGTCGTCGGGATCATCTCCGTAGCCGGCGGGCTCGGGTGGCTCTTCGCGTACCTGGATTTCAACGATGCCGTGATGGCCCTCATCTCGGGGATTTCGACGAATCCCACCGTCGTGCTCCTCGTACTGCTCGCCATCATGCTCTTCCTCACGATGTTCATCGAATCCCTGGCGGTGCTCATCATCCTCATTCCGGTATGCGTCCACGTGAGTGCCGTCTTCCACTTCGACCCGTACTTCTTCGGCCTCGTCATGGTCATGGCCACCCAGATCGGGGCGGTGACGCCTCCGGTCGCGGTTCTCCTCTTCGTCGCGACGAGCATTGCGGAAACCACCTACGACGAGACGATAAGGTATTGCGCTCCTTTCATCCTGACGCTCATCGCGGTCATGCTCCTCATCGTGATCTTTCCGGAAATAGCGAGTTACATTCCGCATAAATTCTTGAGGTGAAAGGAAATCGATATGCCGTCAATAATCAGATGCTACGACAACGAAAACAAGCCCGTGATAGACGGAAAGAAAGGACCGCTGAAACGCACCTACTTCAACATTCTCAGACTGAAAAAGGGAACGGGGTCCGTACAGAATGTACCCGAATTCGAAACCGTCTATGTCGTTCTCTCGGGGACGGTCGACATCACGGTCGCGGGAAAGAAGTTCTCCGCGGTCGGCCGGAGGAAGAACATCTGGGCGGGCAGGGCGGACTCGGTCTACGTCCCGACGGGAGCCGAGGCGAAGCTGGTCTGCAGGACAGCCAGCGCGGAGATCGCGGTCGCCGGAGGCAGGTGCGACAAGATATTCGAACCCTTCCGCATCGAGCCGGAAGACGAGATCGAAGTCGAGGTCGGCTCGCGGGAGGCTCATTGCAGGCGCAGAATCCAGCACATCCTCGGCAAGAACGCGGAAGGCAGGAACGGCAATCTCCTCGTGAGCGAGCTCTACGCGGACCCGGGGAGCTGGTCCGGCTACCCTCCGCACAAGCACGACACCGACGACGGAAAAAGGGAGACCGCTTTCGAGGAAGCGTACCACTTCAGGTTCAATCCCGCGAACGGATTCGGGGCCGAACTCGTATTCCAGCCGGACGGCAGGGAGGATCTCTACCTGACACGCAACGGAGACACCGTTCTCATCGACAAGGGGTACCACCCGACCGTGACCTCTCCGGGACACGAGGAATACATCTTCACCATCCTCGTCGGGAAAACCACCCGGTCCCTCGTACAGAACTTCAAGGAAGAATACCGCTATCTGACTAAGGTCATACCCGGAGTCAAGGACATGGTAGCCAATTTCAAATAGAGCGGATGCGCGTATGGTCTTTTCCCGAGGCCGGCCGCCGGAAGGCACCGGCCTCTTTCATCCGTGCCGGAGGTGAAAAAGACGATTCCGCGATTGCCTTTTTTCCTCGTTGCTTTATAATGGTACTACCGATGGAGATCACGAGAGTCTTGATCGTCGAAGACGATCCGTTGACCGGCACCGCACTGGCCTCGGCGCTCGACAGGCAGGGTTACGAGGTGGTCGGTCTGGCGACTACCGGCGAGGAGGCCCTGAGCAGTTTTCGGGAACGTACGCCCGACATCGTGCTCATGGACATCCGGCTCGAGCGCGGAACGGACGGGATAGAAACCAGCCGAAAGATCCTCGCGAAACACCGCGTTCCCGTAGTCTTCGTTTCCGCCCTCGAGGACGAAAACACCCTGAACGAGGCGAAACGCGTGACGCCCTACGGCTACATCCTCAAACCCTTCAATTTCGGCATGGTCCACGCGGCGATCCAAGTGGCTCTTCGGCTGTTCGAACGGGATCGGGAGATCGAACGGGCCGGAAGACGTCCATGATGCATCCACGGCCCTGCCCGTCTTTTATCGAATGAAGAACCCAGGAGCAAGCTCCGCGGTACGGGTTCCCGCCTTCCAATCAAACGTTCGAGCGGCCCCGTTCCGGCTCGCACTCGTCGCAGAAGCCGGTGAAATAGAGCGTATGCGCCTTGATCGTGAGACCACGGCCGTCCGCGAGTTCTTCGATCAGGCCGCCGATCCTGCACTCCCCCAGGTTCAGGAACCTGCGGCATCGTTCGCAGCGGAAAAAATGAACATGGGGTTCCTTTCTGCGGAAGAAATACCGTTCGGTGCCCTGATCGGCTGAGGTGAACCCGAAGGACTCGGCTTCCGCCCTGTCCTCCAGGAAATGCAGGGAGCGGTACACGGTCGCGAGATCGACGGCGACCGGCAGCCTGCCGTGAATCTCGGCCGCGGAAAGCGGCACCTCGGCCTCGGAAAGCATTTCGAGAATCATTTTCCTCGCCCGAGTCATTCCGATCACCATCGCACCAGGATACTCCTCCGTCCCTCCGCGGTCAAGATTTTGCGAACGATTCGCAGCGACCGGATTTAACGTCCCGTCTCGACCCTCCGTCCTTCGTTCTTGTCCAAGCACACGGCCGCGGGTATACTACCGTAATGATCGTCATCCCGGCCATCGACCTGTTGGACGGCCGCTGTGTGAGGCTCGTCCAGGGCGATTACGCTGCGGCGACTCGATACCCGGTCGATCCCGCGGAAGTCGCCCGTTCCTTCGAGGAGGCGGGGATCCGCAGGATCCACATCGTCGACCTCGACGCCGCGAAAGGCGGCGGCAAGAACAACCGCGAAACCCTGAGAAAGATCCGCAAAGCTACCTCCTGCACGATCGAGATAGGCGGAGGAATCCGAACCGAGGACGATGTGAAGGAACTCATCGACCTGGGAGCCGACCGGCTCATCCTCGGTACGATCCTCGCCAAAGCTCCCGAGACAGCCTCGGCTTGGACGGCGAAATACGGGAAAAGGTTCATGGCCGGCATCGACGCGAAGGACGGAATGGTGAAGGTCTCGGGATGGCTCGAGGAAGGCGCGACCGCCGACACTGATCTAGCCCGGCGATGCGCCGCCATGGGAGTCTGCTCCATCGTCTACACCAACATCGCGAAGGACGGCATGCTCGGCGGGCCGGACGTCGAGCGCACGAACCTCATCGCGAGGGAGGCGGGGATACCGGTCATCCTCTCGGGCGGCATCGGTACTACCGAGCATCTCGACCTCGCCGCCCGTAAGGCGGACCCGCTCGTCGTCGCGGCGATAACAGGAAAGGCCGTCTACGAAGGCAGGATAGACCTCGCGGCCTTCGCGAGGAGGAATTCCCAGCACACGGCCGCTGACGCGACCTGGTAGCAGGGCGAAAGGAAGAAGTCGATATGAAGAAGAAATCCGAAAGCCGGGACGGAAAAACCCTACCCCTCGTGGTTTGCGACGAACGGGGAAACTTCCTCTTTCTCTCCGCGACGAACGGAAAAGGCTTCGCGAAAAGCATCGAGCGCGGCGCCCTCTGGACCGTCCATCCCGATACGGACAAGCTCCTCCCGAACGACCGGGAAAACGCCCTCCTGAAAATAGAGGAACGGGAAGATTACTATTACGCGGAAATATCGCTCGTAGGCGGAAATCCCCCGCCTGCCGCGGAAAAGGAATCCGGCGGCAAAGCGGAGAAATGCGAGGAACTATCGCCCCGGCCGGTCGACGCCCCGAAAGCCGATCCTGACATCCTGCTCGTCCTGGCGGAAATCGTGGCGCAGAGGAAACGCGACCTGCCGGAAGGCTCCTACACCACCCACCTCTTCACATCCGGCATCGACAAAATCCGCAAAAAAACCGGCGAGGAGGCAGTGGAACTCATCCTCGCCCGCGAGCCCGGCGAGATCGTCTACGAGGCCGCGGACCTCATCTACCACCTGGTCGTCCTCCTCGAGGCCGAAGGCATCGGTCTCGACCGGGTCTTCGGCGAACTCGAAAAGAGGACGAAATAATAAGCCTCCGCCGTCAAAGGCGGAGGCTTTTCTGAACGAAAACGGCTATTATTTCGGGCGGAGTTCCTGCGCGATGAGGGTTCCCATTTCCTCCGTCCCCACTTGCCTGCAGCCCTCGGACATGATGTCCGCGGTCCTGTAGCCCTTGTCGAGGACGCGGGAGATCGAGCCGAAGATCGCGTCGTATGCCTCGTCCAGACCGAAGGTGTACTTGAGCATCATCGCGGCGGAGAGGATTTGGGCGATCGGGTTGGCTATCCCCTTGCCAGCGATGTCGGGGGCGCTTCCGCCGGCAGGTTCGTAAAGGCCGAAGACGCGCCCCTTCGCACCGCCCGCCTCGCGGTTCAGGCTCGCGCTCGGAAGCATGCCGAGGGAACCGGTGATCATGGCCGCCTCGTCCGAGAGGATGTCCCCGAACATGTTGCCGCAGAGGAGGACGTCGAACTGTCTCGGATTCTTCACGAGCTGCATCGCCGCGTTGTCCACGTACAAATGCGAAAGCGCGACGTCAGGATAATCCTTCGCGACCGCAGTAACGATTTCCCTCCAAAAGACCATCGTCGTCAGCACGTTCGCCTTGTCGATGGAAACGACCTTCTTTCCGCGGAGCCTTGCGGTCTCGAAGGCGGTCCGGGCAATCCGTTCGATTTCCTTGCGCGTATAGGCCATGGTGTCGTAGGCGCGCTCCTCCGTCCCCGAACCTTCACGGCCCTTGGGCTTTCCGAAGTAGATGTCGCCGGTGAGCTCCCGGATAACGAGCACGTCGAATCCCTCTCCCACGATTTCCGCCTTGAGGGGGGAAGCCGCCTTGAGCTGGGGAAAGACGATGGCGGGACGGAGGTTCGCGTAGAGGTCGAACATCTTCCTGAGCGGAAGAAGGGCCGCCCGTTCCGGCTGTTCGGCAGGGGGAAGTTTTTCCCACTTGGGACCGCCCACCGAACCGAAGAGGATCGCGTCCGAGGCTTTACAGGTCTCCACCGTCCTGTCGGGGAGCGCCTTGCCGTGCTTGTCTATCGCGATGCCTCCGACGTCCTCCGGGGAGAATTCGCAGGCGAATCCGAAGGCCTTCGAGGCCGCTTCGAGCACCTTTTCCGCTTCTCGCATGACCTCGGGCCCGATCCCGTCGCCCGCCAGAACCGCTATCTTGAATGCATCCATGATCCGTATCTCCTGTTTTCAGATAAGGTAGATGCATTGTAAAGGGCGGCGGCGAGAAACGCAAGGATTCGTTCGGTGAAAAAAATCGGACCGCCGCCCGATAGAACGGCGGCGGCAGGAAAATCGCTATTTCTTTTTCGTGTCGATCTTGAACGGTACGTAGAGGGGACAGAACCTCACGATCGCGGTGAGCAGAAATACGCCCGCGAGAACCCCGAGCACGATCGCGGCCGTGCCCTTCACCGTCTCGGTCGCGACAAGCGCCGCGAAAAAGACCGCCAGAACGATGCGGACGATCCTATCCAGGGAGCCGACATTGCATTTCATCATTGTGCCTCCTTGGAAAATATGCCTAAATTCCCGACCGGGGTCAAACCGGCCCCCCTGAGGCCTTCCTCCGTCCCCTTAACTCACTCCGCCTCAGCCCGCCCCGGAAGGAAGCGCGCGTCCGATATATCCGCTGAAATCGGATGCCCTCAAGCGGTAATCTTCGTGAAAAAGCGGTGAAGAGATAAGAAAGTCCGCGGTCGATCGGTTGCAGGCCGTCGGAACATTGTAGAGGACCGCGAGCCGGAGGAGAGCCTTCACGTCGACGTCGTGAGGCTGCGGTTCCATGGGGTCCCAGAGGAAGATGAGGATGTCCACCCCGCCGTCCGCGATCATGGCGCCGAGCTGCTGATCCCCTCCGAGAGGTCCCGACTTGAGGAGCGTGATGTCCAAGGAAAGGACGAGTCCGTCCTCCTCCATGCGGCGCTTCACGGTCTCTTCCACGATGCGCCCCGTGGTTCCCGTGCAGAAAAGCTTATGATTTCCGAGCGTCCTATAGTTATAGGCAACCCATTCGGCCAAATCCGTTTTCCGGTTGTCGTGAGCCACCAGGCCGATTCTTTTTTGTTTCATGGGGATAGTATATACGGCGGACGGTAAAATTCCTGGAAATACTTCCTCCGTCCCCGTAAAATTGTCGGAAAGCTCTTCCCGATTCTTGGCCTTTCCCGTCTCGCCCTTTCTCCGTCCCCGCCTAGAGCGCCAGCATGGTCCTGTCGGACAAGGCATGGCCGGCGCGGTCGTTGAAAAGCTCCACCAGTTCAAGCGGGGTCATATCGCTCCGCTCCCGGCCGTTTATGTCCAAAACCAGCCGCCCCGAGTCCATCATGATCGTGCGGTTCCCGAAGCCGAGCGCGATGCTCATATTGTGCGTGATCATGAGGGCTGTAAGACCGTTCTCCGCGATGATCTGCCGGGTGATTTCCAGAACCTTTACCGATGTCGCGGGATCGAGGGCAGCGGTATGTTCGTCCAGAAGGAGCAGCTTGGGTTTGGCGATGGTCGCCATGAGGAGCGACGCGGCCTGTCTTTGCCCTCCGGAGAGCAGGCCCATCTTGGTCTTCATCCTATGCTCGAGGCCGAGGTCGAGGCGGGCGAGCAGTTCACGGAAATATGCCGAGTCTCTTCGGTTCACCGCGAAGAACGACTTGGATGCGTTGCGCGTATAGGCCATGGCGAGGTTTTCCTCGATCGTCATGCTGGGCGCCGTCCCGCGCAGGGGGTTCTGGAAGAGGCAGCCGATGTCCACGGCCCGCTTGTATTCCTTGAGATAGGTGATGTCCTTGCCGTCCAGGACGATCCTGCCTCGGTCCGGCAGGAATTTGCCGAGGATTGCGTTGAAGAGCGTGGACTTTCCCGCGCCGTTCGATCCGAGGATCGTGATGAAATCGCCCCGCTCCGCTTCCAGCGAAAAGTCGTCCAGGGCGGTCTTCTCGTTGGGACTGCCCTCCTCGAAGCGTTTGGTGAGATGGCTTATCGAAAGTTGTACGCTCATCGTCCTCCGTCCCTTTCTCCCGCGCGCCTTTTCCCCCAGGCGACGGACTTGCTTCTTATCAGCGGCAGCACCAGGGCCGCGGTGACGATCAGGGCCGAGAGCAGCTTGACCGTGTAGCTCGGCATGTCGATCTGATAGGCCGCCTGCAGGATGATCCTGTAGACTTCAGAGCCGACGACTGCGGAAACGAGGCCCAGGGTCACGCCCCTCCTGCCGAAAAGGGCCTGTCCGATGATCACCGAGGCGAGGCCCACCACGAGCATGCCGCTTCCGTTGCCGAGGTCGGCGTACCGCTGCAGCTGGCAGAGCATGGAGCCGGACAGGGCGACGAGACCGTTCGCGATCATGATCCCGACGGTGCGGGTGAGATCCGCGTTGATGGAGGAAGACCGGACCATCTCCTCGTTGTCCCCCGTGGCCCTGATGGCGATCCCCGCCCTCGTCTTGAAAAAGACGGCAAGGAAGACCACGCACACTGCCGCTACGAGGGCGGAGAGCAGCAGCGACGAGACGTCGCCGTTGTCGACGGCTGCGAACATCTTGTACACCGTCCTGCTCGCGGCGGGGACGAGGACGCCACTCTCGTTGGCCTTCATACTCTGCAGATAGAGGTTGGATTGGCCGCCCAGCACCGCGTAATTGACGGTGTAAAGGCCGGTCATGGTGAGGATGCCCGACAGGATGGGATTGATGCGCAGCCTCGTCTGCAGGAACCCCGTGACCAGCCCGGCCAGCATACCGGCCGCGGTGCCGGCGAACAAGGCAAGAACGGGATGTCCCGCCACCGTGACCACTGCGCAGACCGTCATGCCGAAGACGAAGCTTCCGTCGATGGTCAGGTCGGGAGTGTTGAGGATGCGGAAGGCGATGAAGACGCCCAAGGCCATGGGAGCGTAGACCGTTCCCTGGCCTAAGGCGGATATCAGCATGTCGAAATAGAGCATACTCCGAATCTACTTGCCGAAGTGGCTGGTGCCGTCTTTCTCCACCAGTACCTTGTAGCTCTTGAGAACGCCGTCGCCCAGCTTCAGCTTGAGCCTGTCCGCGGCTTTGAGGTTTACGAATTTGGCATAGTCGCTGAGCGTCTCGTAGGGAAGAGCCGACGGCGCGGTGCCTCCGGCCACTTTCAGCACCATGGCAGCTACTTGTTTGCCGAGCTGGACATAGTCGATGCCGATGGTCGCGAGTCCTCCGTCGGCCACCATGGAATCCGCGCCGCAGTAGATGGGGATGCCCTTGGCGTAGGCGGCGTCGGTGTAGGCGGGCATGGCGGAGGCGATCGTGTTGTCGTTCCCCGTGTAGAGGGCGTCCACGCCCTTGGACAGCAGGTTGTTCACCGCGGCTTGAAGGTCCGTCACCGCGGCGAGGGAGGCTTCCTCGAAGGCGATGCCGTTCTTCGTGCAGTAGTCCTTTGCGGCCTTGATGGTCGAAACGGAATTGGTCTCGCTCGATGTGTAGAGGAAGCCGATTTTCTTATACTTCGGCTGGAAATCGGAGACGAGCTTCACGATCTCGGCCGAGGGGATGCTGTTGGAGACCCCGGTGATGTTCTTGCTGTCCTCGCCGGTCAGGCCAGCGGCCACGGGATTGGAAACCGCGGCGAACACGATGGGAACGCCGGTGCCGCCGAACACGCTCTTGGCGCTCTGGGCGCTCGGCGTGGCGATCGGAACGACGATGCCCGCTCCCTTGCTCTTCTCGTTCTGGAAGATCGTCGCGAGGGAAGAAGTGTCGCCGTGAGCGTCCTGGGTGACGATCTCGAAATCACGCCCCGAGGCTTTGAGCTCGGCGACGATGGTTTCGCGGATCTGGTCCAAGGACTTGTGGCTCATGGGCTGCACGATGGCCACCCGGATCTTCGCGGCAACGGTTTTCGCGGAGGTCTCTTTCGCCTCCTGTTTGCCCGAGCAGCCGGCCGCAAGGCCGATCACCAAGGCGGCGGTGAGAACCGAGGAAACAATGCGTGTGCCTATTCTCATGTGATACTCCTCTTTTCCGATTGCAGTCATTGAATCGTACTCGACGGCTCGATCTCCTCGGCCATCGCGATATGCTTGCGAATGATATCGCAGGATGCCTTCAACTGAGTGAGTTCTTCCCTTTCGAGCGGCAGCTCGACGACCGCTTCGATCCCGCCCCGTCCGACCACACAGGGTACCCCGCAGTGGACGTCCCGCCGACCGTACTCGCCTTCGAGAAGGACCGAAAGCGGCAGAACCCTCTTCTCGTCAAGGAGGATCGAGCGGCAGAGCACCGAAAGCACTTGGCCGATCCCGAACTCCGTGGAACCCTTTCCGTTGATGATGTCCATGCCCGCGAGATGCGTGCGCTCGACGAGGGCAGCCTTGTCGAGTTTTCGGAAAGCTTCGAAGGGCCTTCCCCCGATGCTGATCTGAGAGAACGGAATCATCGATGAGTCGCCGTGTTCCCCCAGGCAATAGGCCCTGACGTCCGCACGGCCGAGGCCCGTCTCTTCGGACAACAGGCGAACGAGGCGCGCAGTGTCCAGCAAGGTCCCTGTCCCGAAGGCCCTGGACCGAGGCAGCCCCAATCCCTTCCGGACGTAGTCCGCCACGATGTCCGCCGGGTTCGTGATGGTAACGACGATCCCGCCGAGATTCATCGGCTTGAGCACGCCAAGGAGTCCGTGGAGCATCCTGACCGAGTTCCCCAACAGGTCGAGCCTCGTCTGCCCCGGCTTCCGCGGTTCGCCGACCGCGACGACCACGATGTCGGCGTCGGCGCAGTCCTCATAGGAACCGGCCCGCACCCGGGGTGAAGAAGGCGGAAACGACAGAGCGTCCGAAACGTCGAGGGCCTGGGCCCTGGCCTTGGTCTCGTCGAGATCGATCAGCACGATCTCGCGGCACACGCCGCCTGCGGCCAAGGCCATCGCGCAGTGCGATCCGACATGACCCGCTCCGATGATGGCGATCTTCCCTTTGTTGCTCATCATTCCTGCCTTTCCCGAATGCCCATGTTTCTACATAACAGAACAAATAATTCACTCGACTATACCGGGCTGAAAGGCAAGCGTCAAGCACATCTATCCGATTGGGGACGGAGGAAGCTCGGATACGAAAAAACTGCTATTCGACTTCTCTTCCTTCAGCACGACGGCCCCGAGCTGCTCGTCCCATTCACACGAGAAGGGAATCGTCTTTTCCGGGACGGCTATTTTGAAGAATTTCATGAAGGAACCGATGTTGATTTCCACCTGTGTCTTCACCTCGCCCGAACGACGGAACTTGTAGGAGTGCGGCAGCTCCTTTTCCACCGGTTTGACCGGGATCTGCCTCGTTAAAGATTCTTAAGCAACCGGACTCAGGTGAGTAAAAACGGCGTACAAAGCAGAGGAGCAATCAGTTTCAAAACCGGAGAAGGTCTTTCGATGAGGCTGAAGTCAAGGTTGCGAAG
>CAYNKA010000004.1:0-365828 GCA_964397655.1 uncultured Spirochaetaceae bacterium
ATACATGGGCGGCGGCATTTGAGGCTGCTGAGGCATCTGCGGCGGCGGCATCTGCATCTGGGGCGGCATCTGCGGCTGCTGGGGCCAGGGTTGCTGCTGAGGCTGCTGGTGCTGAGGCATGGAGTAGAGCGGCGCGGGCGGCTCTTCCGGGGGAGGCGGTTCCTGAGGAGCGGGCCTCCTCGGACCGCCGAAACCGGGGGGAAGGGCCCCGTCCTCGGGCAGGTTCACGAGATGAGGGGTTTCGTCCAGGACGAGGAGCTCTTCCTCGAGCTCTTCCTCCTCTTCCTCGTCGGACGTGAAGGACTTGCCGCCGAAATCGAGGATCGGGATCGATTCCTCGTCCTGCTCCGGGAATTCCTCCGTGAGGTATTTCCCGTCGCCGTATGCTTCCGGATTCGAGGAGATGAGGGCGAGTTTCCCGAGCCGGGACAGATTCCTCTCCCAGGTCTCCTTGTGGTCCTGCTCGAAGGCCTCCACCGCGGTTTCGTAGAGGGCGAGACTCTCGTTGAGCCGGCTTATGTCTTCCGGCGTCGCGCGTTTCCCTTGGAGATTCACGAGCTCGTCGACCGTTTCGATGGCCGCCTCCCTCTTTCCCGCCCGTTGGAAGGCCTTTGCGAGGTTGGCGATGACCGATCCGTTTTCAGGATAGTCCTTCCGCATTGCCTGGAAATGTTTGAGGGCGTCGCTCGTCCTGTCCTGATCGAAATAGATTTCACCGAGAAGGTTCTTCCCTTCGATGCTGTCCGGCTTTTCCTCGAGATACTTCTCTATTTCCCTGACCGCCTCGTCGTGTTCACCAGAATCCTTCAGGGCCTGAGCCACGTCCAGGCGGAAGTCCGTGTTGTCGGGATCGTCCTTGAGGATGCGGCTGAAATACTCCTGCCCCTTCGCCTTGCGTCCCGTACGGTAGCATACCTGACCCATGAGTCTGAGGGCCTTGGCGTTGTCGGGGTGTTTCTTCAGGACCGTCTGAAGCTGCTTTTCCGTTTCCAGGTAGTCCTTCGAATTGAGGAGGGCTGCGGCGTATTGAAGCCGCAGGTCCTGGTTCTCCGGGGACGAGGCGGAAAGCTGCCGGAGTTCCTCGATCACCTCTTCGGTGGTTTCCTGCTTTTCCAGGAGCTGCCCGAGGTTGAGCGCCGCTTTCGAATACCCCGGCTGCTCCTCCAAGGCTTTTTTGTAATAGCCGATCGCCTCCTTCGCCCTTCCCTGCTGGGCGAGGATGGTGGCGATGTTGTTGTTCGCGGTGACGTTCTTCGGATCTACGGAGAGGATTTCCTTGAAGGCGTGCATCGATTCTTCGTACTGCTCGAGCTGTTGGAGGACGATTCCGAGGTTGTTGAGCCCGTCGATCCAGCCCGGCCTGGACCTTACCGCCTGCTCGAACTGCTTCCTCGCCCCCTGCAGATCGTTCTGCGCCTGGAGCGCGATACCCAGATTGTAGCGGAGCGTCGGATGGTTCGGGTCCGCCCTGAGCCCTTGATTGAAGATCTCGGCGGCTTTCTTGAAGTCGCCCACCTTCTCGTAGAGGGTTCCGAGGTTGTTGTAGGCGAGCACGATTTCCGGATCGAGCTCTATGGCCTTGGTGTAGGCTTCGATCGCCGCGGGGATGTTGTCGTCCATTTTGTGGATGTTCCCCAGGTTGTAGTACATGTCCGCCGAGCGGGGGTTGATTTCGATCGATTTCTCGATCGCCTTGAGCGCCTGTCCCAATTTTCCCATCTGCCGGTAGATGACGCCGAGGTTGTTGTAGGCTTCGGCGTTCTTCGGCTGGATCGAGATCGCCTTTTCGAAATATTCTATCGATTTCTGGAAGTCCTGCCGCTTTCCGCGGATCGTGCCCAGAAGGATGTAGGCCGCTGTGAAATTCGGAACGTCCTCTATGAGGTTCAAGGCGAGTTTTTCAGCTTCGTCGTAGTCGCCGAGTTTGAACACGTTTTTCGCATGGGCGAGAAGTTCCTCGTACTGACTACTTTTTTTCTTTGTTTTCATCCCGATACAACCTCGATGGCCTAGCGTCGACTTCGCGGGAGAACAATCCGCTGAGCGGATCCTCACTAGCATCATAAGCGCTGACCGCGAAATAGTAAAGTTTACCGTTCACGAGACCTTCCAGGACCAGTTCGTTGACCTTCCCCACACGGATCGGCGAAGGGCCGAGGCTGCTCTCGTTGCCGTCGTACGTTCCCGGACTGTATCCGTAATAGACGAGGAATCCCTCCGCGTTCGGGTCCGGCACCGCTGACCATTTCAGGACGACTTTGCCGTCTCCCGGTTTCGCGGTTATCTGCGAGGGAGGCGGCGGCGGCAGGTTCCGCTCGTATATCAGGGCGACGTCGGAGATACGCGGACTCGAATTCCTGCGCCCGTCCGGATAAAGCTCCAGGCGGAGCAGTACGAACCTTCCCCTGGATGATTCGGGAAGCCGGGTTCCGGGCGTGAACTGCGTCCAGTCCTTGGTTCGCATCTCGGCGCCCGAGTTTCCGATCTTGTAGAAAAAGAAGACATCGCTGTTGGACGGCGTATCATATTTCGCGTCGATGCGCTTCAGAATGGAATTCGCGTATCCGAGATCGAGAATGTCCGATTCCGCCCAGCCCCCCTCGGGCGAGAACGAGGAGAGATTCGGATTTTCGGTGTTCTTTTTCACGATCTTGAAATCGTCGAGAAAACCCGTAAATCCGCCGCCCAAGACCAGAGGCCCAGGCGCGTCCCGGCCGACGAGGGGATGGAGGATGCGGCCGTCTTCCCTTCCGGACTTCGTGGCGTAGACGACGTCTTCCGGATTCCCGTCCAGGAGGTATTCGACGATCCCTGAGGACGAGTCGAAGCGCACGAGGTGGTGGTGCCATTCCCGGGGGACCAGCTGCTTCTTCCCGGAAACGACGAGTTCGTGCCGGCCCGCGTCCGGAGCCTGGAAGAAATTCCGGAATTCCCACCGGAGGGTCCTTCCCGCGATTCTGCACGAGACTTCCTGGCCGACGGATTTTCCCCCGACGGTCTTCGAACCGTTCCACACGAAGATCGTTTCACGTTCCTCGAGCGTCGCGGGGTACATCCAGAATTCGACGGTGAAGTCGTTCCAGGATGAACCCGACGAGAAAAGCGCCCCTTTTTCCGGTTTCAGCACGAGCCTGGCGCCTCGCTGGAAGGCCGCTGATCCGTTGCCGCGGATCTTGTGCGTATAGGAGACGATGGTTCCCTCGTTCAGAATTCCGTACCCTTTCGCTCCGTCCTGGATGGGCTCCGCGTCGAACGTCAGGGCGAGGTCCGCGGCCTCGTCCGATCCGGTTCCGCGGTTTTTCAGGACGAGTTCCATACCGCGGCCCATGGCGGGCATGGGAAGGACGTCCTGCATGGACGTGAAATGCGCGAAGTCCCCGCCGAGCGTCAGCTTCGATTCCGCGGAGAAGGCGGAAACGAGGATAATATGAGTTAAAACGAGAGCTATTCCTTTTTTCACGATTCTTTTATACATTATTATCGGCTCATATGGGAAAAGAAAATAGCCCGGAGCGGATCGACCTCCGGGAAACCGCCGCCCGCTTTCCCCTGAATCCCGGCGTCTACCTCATGCGGGACGAGAAGGGCACGATCCTCTACGTCGGAAAAGCGAAAAACCTCAGAAATCGCGTCCGCTCCTATTTCTCCGGAGACAAGGACATCAAGACGACGATCCTCGTCCGGAAGATCAGGAACATCGAATTCATCGTCACCGGGACCGAGTACGAGGCCCTGCTTCTCGAGAACACGCTGATCAAGAAGCACGTACCGCGCTACAACATCAACCTCAAGGATGGAAAGTCCTATCCCGTCATCCGCATCACGGCGGACGAATACCCGAGGATCTTCAGGACGCGAAGGATCGTGCAGGACGGGTCCTCCTATTTCGGCCCCTACCCGGCGGTCCAGACCCTCGACACCTACCTCGAGCTCGTGGAAAAGCTCTTCCCGCTCAGGAAATGCAAGGGTCCGCTCAAGAAACGGGACCATCCCTGCCTCTACTACCATATCGGCCGTTGCTCGGCTCCCTGCGCCGGGAAGATCGACCGGGCGGGATACCTCGAGCAGGTGGAGGGCATCAAGAAGCTGCTTTCCGGCGAGACGGGGGAACTCGTCCGTGATCTCGAGGCGAGAATGCAGGCGGCTGCCGAAAGCCTCGAGTTCGAGCGCGCAGCGCGGCTCCGCGATTCCGTGAAGGCGATCCGCGAGCTCGAGCGCGGGCAGAAGGTCGTGGATTTCGACGAGGAGAGCAGGGACTACGTCGACTGGGCCGTCAAGGACCAGCTCTGCACTTTCATCGTCTTTCAGATGAGGGGAGGGCGTCTCCACGGCCGCGACGTATTCCGCACCGTGCTCTTCGATTCCGAGGAGGAAGGCCTCCAGCAGTTCCTCCTCCAGTACTACCAGGAGCCCGACAGGCTTCCCGGAAAGATCTATCTCGGCAAGCCGGTCGCGGTCGAGGAGGTCGAGTCCTATTTCCGCAAGGAACTCGGAGCGGAGGTCGCGGTCCTCGCCGCGGAGGAGAAGCGCGACCGGGCGGTCGTGAACCTCGTCGGGGAGAACGCGGAACAGGACTTGAGGAAACGCGTCCACGATCTCGGGAACGTGCCCGCCCTCGAGGACCTCAAGGCGGTGCTCAAGCTCCCGCGCACGCCGTTCAGGATCGAGGGGTTCGACATCGCCCAGCTTTCGGGCAAGCACCCCGTCGCCTCCATGGTCTCCTTCCTCAAGGGGATCCCGGACAGGAAGGAATACCGCAGGTTCCACGTGAAGACCCTGGGCGGGGCGATCGACGACTACGAGGCGGTGCGGGAGGTGGTCGCCCGCCGGTACACCCGCGTCGTGAACGAGGCGAAGGCGAGCCCGGATCTCGTGCTCATCGACGGCGGCAAGGGCCAGGTGCACGCGGCCCGCGGCATCCTCGATGCGGTCGGCCTCGCGGACGTTCCGGTCATCGGCCTCGCGAAGAAGAACGAGGAGATCTTTCTCCCCGGCGAGAAGGATCCCGTCATTCTTCCGGAAGGGTCTCCGGCGCTCAGGATCCTCCAGGCGGTGCGGGACGAGGCCCACCGCTTCGCCACCGCCTTCAACAAGAAGCTCAGGGAAAAGACCCTCGACCTTTCGCTGTTCACCGCGGTCCGCGGCATAGGAAAGGTGAAGAGCGCGAGGATACTGAAGCGCTTCGGTTCGGTGGACGCGGTGAGGAAGGCCCAGGGGTACGAGATCGCCGAGGCCGGCGGGATCAGCCTGGAGGTCGCCGAGGAACTCAAGAGCCGTCTCGGCGGCGGGCCGGAAGGGCCCTAGTCCTCCTCGCTCTTCGCGGACCGGAGAAAATTCCTTCCCTTCCGCGCGATCACCGTATAGAGAAAAAGCTCGAGCAGATGCCTCTGCAGTTCCGTCCTCACGGACCTGAGTTCCTCGTCGAAATCGGCGATGGAGGACACGATCTCGTCCAGCTCCCCGAGGCTGAAGTTCCTCTGCGCGTCGGAGTAGATCTTCTGGCTTCGCTTGCTCAGGATGCGGAGCTTCCCGTAGATCTCCTGGGCGGGATAGTTCCGGGAGAGGAGGAGCTTGAACGACAGGAGATTCCGGAACTGCCAAAGGAGCCCCGCGAGAAGCTGGACGGGCTGATTGTCTCCCTCCAGGAGCAGCTTGTCCAGAATTTCAAGGGCACCGTTCAGGTTGAGGCATGCGGCGGCTTCGAAGAGGGAGAACACCGTCTCTTGTTTTGCGTGGAAGAGGTAGGCTTCGATGTCTTTCGCCGCGATTTCCGAATTCTCGCCGAAGAAAAGGCTCAAGGCGGCGCATTCCCGTTCGAGATCCTGAGTGTTGTTCTCCACGACCTCGAGGAAAAGGTCCGCGGCCTCCTGGGTGATCCTCATCTTGTGCCGATGGAAGCAGCCGATGACCCAGCTTTTCTTCTGGTTGTCGAAGAGTTCCCAGAAAATTTTCCTGCGCGTCTGGGGGAAGGCGTCCTGCAGCTTTTTTTCCGCCGAGGTTTTGTCGGAGAGGAGGAGAAGGACGTTGTCCTTGGACGGGTTCTTCGCGTATTCCAGAAGCAGGGATATCTCGTCTTTTTTTCTGATGTCCTCGGCGCCGGCGTAGATCACCAGCTTGGCGGGGGCGAACAGCGAGGCGTTGCGAAGAAGGTCGACCGCCTCCGCGATCGAATTCTCGAACGCATAGAGCCTGTATTCCTCCGGTTTTTCCCGATGCTTCTTTCCGAGACCGTCGCGGATCTCCTGGATGAACGCGTTCTTTGCTCCGGTTTCCGGACCGAGGAGGAGGTAGACGGGCTCGATGCTACTCATAGGACCTGATGAGATGGGCGAGTTTCCCGAGGATCTTCACGTTCTGCGAGTAGAGGGGGGGATAGGCAGGATTCTCCGCTTGGAGCTTGATCCTGTTCTTTTCCTTGTAGAACCTCTTCAAGGTGACGGCGTCGTCGACCATGGCTACCACGATTTCCCCGTTCTGGGCGGTCGGCTGCTGGTAGACGACGGCGATGTCGCCGTTCTGGATGCCCGCCCCGTTCATGCTGTCGCCCTGGACCTTGAGCGCGAAGTACGGCCCCTTCCTCTTCAGGTATTCCGCCGGCACCCTGAGGATGCAGTCGAGGTTCTCTTCCGCGAAAAGCGGCTTGCCCGCCGCCACAGCTCCGATGAGGGGGATCTTCATCATCCGCTCTTCCTCGGGCTCGGAGCCGTTCAGGATCTCGATGGTCCGGGACTGGTTCGACCCGAAACGGATGCAGTTCTTCTTCTTCAGGGCCTTCACGTGATCGTAGGCGCCTTTGACGGAAATGGAGAAGTGCTCGGATATCTCCCTCATCGTCGGGGGAAATTTGTGCGTGAGGATGAATTTCCGGATGAACTCGAGAATCTGTTTCTGGCGCGGAGTCAGATCTTTCATTTTTCTATTTCTATTCCGTAGCGCTTGATCTTCGCGTGAAGGTTGCTCGGATAGATGCCGATCGCGGATGCCGTGTGAGTGATGTTGTAATCGTATTCTTTGAGCTTTGTTTCCAGGAAATGCCTTTCGAAGGCTTCCTTCGCTTCGTTCAGCTGCATGGATCCGAATTCTCCGAGGTCGTCGCCTTTTTTCGCTCCGGCCTTGTCCTCCCCCAAATAGTATTTGACCGTCTCGGGAGATACGCAATGCTCGTCAGTCATTATATTAATCCGCTCTATGAAATTTTTCAATTCCCGGATGTTGCCGGGCCAGGGATACTGGCGAAGCAGGTCCATTCCTTCCTCCGAGATGGTTCTCGCTTCCGTCTCCGGGCTCGGCTTGAATTTCGCCATGAAGTAACCCACGAGAAGGGGCAGGTCGTCCAGCCTTTCAGCGAGCGGCGGAACGTGGATCGGGATGACGTTGAGCCGGAAAAAGAGGTCCTCGCGGAACTTCCCGTTCTTGATCTGTTCCTGGATGTTCTTGTTCGTGGCGGCGATGAGCCTGACGTCCACTGAAATGGAGTCTTCGCCCCCGACCCGTTCGAATTTGAGCTCCTGGATCACCCGAAGAACCTTGGCCTGCGCGCTCAGGGACATGTCCGCGATCTCGTCGAGGAAAAGCGTTCCCCTGTGCGCGAGTTCGAATTTCCCCTTTCTCCTGGAGACCGCGCCCGTGAACGACCCCTTTTCATGGCCGAAGAGCTCGCTCTCGATGAGCGTGTCGGGGATAGCGGCGCAGTTCACTTCCACGAACGGTCCCCTGGAGCGCCCGCTCTTCCGGTGGATTTCCCTGGCCACGAGTTCCTTCCCGGTCCCGTTCCCCCCGGTGATGAGCACCCGGGAATCCGTCCTCGCGCTCTGTTCGATGAGTTCCCTCACGCGGTCGAGCTTGGGACCCGAGCCGATCATCTCGTCGTTCAGGATTCGCGAATTCTTCAGGTGGAGGTTTTCCCTGCGGAGCTGCTCGAGCACCATGGCGTTTTTCGTCAAGGTGACGACCTTTTCCAGGCTGAGAGGCTTTTCGAGGAAGTCGAAGGCTCCGAGCTTCACTGCCTTCACAGCCAGGTCGATGTTCGCGTGGCCCGAGATGAGGATCACCTCGATCAGGGGGTATCGCTCCTTGATCGCCTTGAGCACGTCGATGCCTCCCATGTTCGGGAGCCAGACGTCGAGGATCACGAGATCGACGGCCTCGGTTTCGAGGAGGCGGAGTCCGGAGTATCCGTCCTCGGCGGCGAAGACCTTGTATTTCTCGTCGGTGAGGATGTCGGAAAGAACGGATCGAATGCCTGGTTCGTCGTCGATGATGAGCACCGTGTTCATGGAATCCGCTCCGCGGGCAGGTCGATGAAGAACGTGGTTCCCACTCCGACTTCGGATTCGAACCAAACCTGCCCTTTGTGGTCGAAGACGATCCTCTCCACGATGGAGAGGCCGAGACCCGTACCGTGGCTCTTCGTCGTGAAGTAGGGATTGAAGGCCTGGTTGAAATGCTCCCGCTTTATCCCCTCGCCCGTGTCCTCGACCTGAATCCTACAGTACTTGGTATTCCCCTTTTTGACAAGGTCGGACCTGAATCTGATCGTTCCTCCCCGCGGCATAGCGTCGATCGCGTTCTTCACGAGGTTGACGAAAACCTGCTTGAGCTGACCGGGATCCGCGAAGAGGGAGACCTCGCTCCCGATGCCCTCTACGTCGAAGGAAATCTTTTCCGAGGCGTTCCGGTAGGTGGAGATCGCCTGCAACACCAGGCTTCTCAGGGCTACCGGCTCCTTCTGCGGCGCCGGAAGCCGGGAGAAATTCCTGAATTCCGTGAGCAGCGAGTCCAGGTTGTCGACCTCTCGTATTATGGCCGCGACCGACGCGTCGAGCACCCGTTCGAAATCCTCGGGATTTTCCCGATATCTTTTCACGATTCTCTGGGCCGAGAGCTTGATGGGCGTGAGCGGGTTCTTGATCTCGTGGGCGAGCCTCTGGGCTATCTCCTGCCAGGCCGCTACTTTTTCCGTCTGGAGGAGCTGCGAGCGGCTCTTGTCGAGTTCGGCGACCATCTTGTTGAAGGACGCCGCGAGCAGGGAGAGTTCATCCTTGGATCGGGACAGGATACGGTAGGAGAAGTCCCCTTCGGCGACGCGCTGGGTAGCCTCCTCGAGGTTGACGATGGGCCGGATGATCTCGTCGCTGAGGAGGAAGCTCACGAGCACCGCGAGGAGGAGCAGGGGAAAGGAGAAGAAGGCGTAGAACAGGGCAACGGCGAGCAGGAAGGCCGCCCGGTACCGGTCGAGCTGGGAGAAGGTTTCGATCGTGGAGGTGAGCTCCTCCGCGTGCCGGTCGAATTCCCTCGGCAGGATGATGCTGAACACCACGATGAACCTGTCTCCTCGGGATTCGATCGTTTTTTTCGACCGGAGGATCGTGAATCCCGGGCTTTTCGTCTCCCGGGGCAGAAGTCCGTCGACGGTGAAGAGGTTGTCCTCGTCGATGAACGCCGTCGAGTTTCCCGCCGAGAATTTCGGCTTGTTGTCCGCGGAGAAGATCTGGAACGCGTCGATTTGCGGGTTGAGGACCTTGAGGCCCTCCCACGCCTTCTTCGGGTTTCTCCCGGCGTCTTCGAGGATCTCCATCGCGTAGCGGTTCTTCGTGAGGTTCGTGAGGCCCGTCACCTTCTCGTTGTAGTATTCCATGGCGATGGAGAGCCCTCCCTTGAGGGCCTCACCTATCTTGGTGCTGAACCAGGAGTGCATCGCCGTGTTGATGAAGTTGATGGAGAGGATTCCCTGCGGAATCGAGGACAGCACGATGATGACGATGAAGAAGAACACGAGACGGAATTTGAACCTGACTCCCGCCTTTCCGGCCGCACGGTTCCGGAAAAGGCGCACTATGTAATAGACGATGGTTCCGAGCAGGAACAGGCAGAAGCCCACGGCGATCGCGAGGATGAGGGATCCGGGCCGGGCACGGTTCCGCGCGAGATCCGAAACCATCTGCGAAGAGAAGAACAGCACGAGCGAGATGAGCAGGACGTAGAGAACGGAAAGGCTGAGGAGTACGGTCTTCGAGCTGTCCCCGCTTCTCCATCTCTGTATTCTCATTTCTCGAGCTCCAGCCGCTTCCAGGGCGTCGTCTGCGAGTTGTCGTCGTAGAACACCGTAAGAATGTTCATGGGGGGCGAGAGGATGATCTTCCGCAGCCTGGCCTGCACGATGATGTAGACCGGATCATCCGACCTGCGGGAGAGCGGGAGTCGGAAGCCTTCCAGACGGAAGAATCGGCGGCTGAATTCCTCCCACGAGGGGCAATAGGTTCTGGCCCCGTTTCCGGAACGGATCTCGTAGTTTCCGCTGAACACGTCCCAGCTTCCGGCGAAGGAGGGGTGTTCCTCGAAGAGGAGCTCGTCCCCGAACAGGCTGGTCGGCCCCGAAAGATCGCGGTAGACGCGTATCTGGTATTCCACCTTGGCGTGGAAACCGTCGCGGATGTAGTCCTTGATTTCCCTTTCGTCGAAATCCGAAAGGACGATGTCGAGACCCGCCTCCCGGGGGGTTCCCTTCAGGGTGACGACCGCATCGATCGCCCCCGCGTTCCCGTGAATGACGAGGAACAGGATGAACCCGGCGAGGGTGCCCTTCAGCGTACTACTCCTCCTCGAAACGGCGGTCGAAGAGATCCGCGAGAGCCTGGACCGCCTGGGCCTCGTCGGGGCCGTCGGCCCGTATCGTCAGGCTGGTGTTGTAACTCGCTCCGAGGGTGATGATTCCCATGATGGATTTCGCGTTGATGTTCTCGTTCTCCTTGATCATGTTCACCTTCGAGGCGAATTTGCTGGCGGTTTGGACTATGAGCGCGGCGGGCCGCGCATGGATTCCCGCTCGGTTCTTGATGGTGACTTGTTTCTCGGTCATCATTGCTCCGTTCGATCGTCGATCAGTCAGTGTTTTGGAGATATACGGTGCGAGCGTTCTCGCTTTCGAGCCACTTGAGTACGCTCTGATTGAATTCCTTCGCGGAGAAATAGCCCATCTTTTTGAGCCGTTCGTTCATGGCCGCGGTCTCTATGAGGATGGGAATGTTTCTTCCGGGCTTCACCGGCAGCTTGAGGTGCGGAATTCGCACGCCGAGGATTTCCCTGGTGATCTCCTGGGAACCGAGGCGGTCGTAGTTCTTCGTCGAGTCCCAGGCCTCGAGTTCCACGACGAGCTGGATCTGCTTCTTGTCCCGGATCGCGCCCACGCCGAAAAGATGCGTGATGTTGATGATGCCTATACCGCGGATCTCCATGTGGTGGCCGATGACCTTGTTGGCGCCGGAGCCGAGGAGGATGTTCCCGGAGACGCATCGGATCTCGACGGCGTCGTCCGCCACGAGTCGGTGCCCCCGTTCGATGAGCTCGAGGGCCGCTTCGCTCTTTCCCACGCCGCTGTCCCCGAGGATGAGAACGCCGAGCCCGAAGACCTCAACCAGGACTCCGTGGATGGTTTCTTTGGGAGCGAAGACGTTGCTCAGGGCGCGGATGATGCGGGATGAAAAATCGGAGGAGGCGAGGTCCGTCTGTAGGATGGGGCAGCCCGAGTTCTCCGCGAGCTTGAGGAATTGATCGTCCGGCCTGAGCGCGTGGGTGAAGATGACGCAGGGGATTTCGTACTGGAAGAACTGCTCGATGTTCTCGTACCTGTTCTCCTTCGACAGCATGGAGAGATAGGCGCATTCCCCCCTGCCGAAGACCTGGATGCGTTTATAGGCGAAGTTGTCGAAGAATCCGCTCAGGGCGAGTCCGGGCCGGTTGAGGTCCGGGATCTCGATCGGCCTGACGAGGCCCGGCCGGCCCGCGATGCAGCGGAGGTCGAGTTCGTCGTGTTCCCGCAGGTCCAGATCGAGAAGATCCAGGACGGTGAATTTTTTCATGCAAAAGCCTCTTTCAAGACTGTTACTTTGAACCGAGGCGATTTTCAAAACCACGATAGTATAGGAATTTATATCTACCGCCTGACCCGATGTGGTGGGTTTTGAAAACGCCTCGCTATTCAAAGCCCCGATGTCATTCTATCACAAACGGCGGGCGGTTGGTAACCGCCGCCGGTGACAGTTCAGGATGTCAATGCTGTTTGATCTTGTTTTTTTCCTTGGTGACTTTCAGGTCAATCTTGTCGAAGAGCTTCTCGATTCCGTCGCGAAGGTCGAAATCGGTGACGCGGATATGATGGGAATTCCCCCATCGGAAATTGATGGTCGCTTCGATCGCGTAGTCCTTGCCCTTGGTTATGGTGAGCAGAAGGTCGACGATCATGTCCTGCGCGAATCCGATCTTGTGTGCCTTTTTGTCGATCAGGTCTCTATAGTCTTCCGGGAGTTCGAAATGGATGGTTTTGATTTCCATGGTCATTTGATACCTCCAAAGTTATCGTAGCATCTCAAAAATTTCACCGATCGTAGGACGAGTTTATGTCCAGCTCCTTGCGGTACTTCGTCACGGTTCTCCGCGCCAAAGAAATGCCCCGCTTTGCCAGGAGATCGGCGATTTTTTGATCAGAGAGACCTTTTCCTCCTTCCTTCTCGATGATTTCCTTGATGGTTTGCTTCACTCCCTCCTTCGAGAATCGGGATCCGCTCGATCCCGCCCCCGATATCGAATTCGAAAAGAAATACTTGAGCTCGAAGATTCCCCATTCGGTCTGCATGTACTTCGACGAGGTGATCCGCGAAACCGTGGCCTCGTGAACGCCGATTTCCGCCGCGATGTCCTTCAAGGTGAGCGGCTTGATGTACTTGGAGCCGCGGACGAAAAAGTCCCGCTGGAACTCGACGATGGCCCGGGCCACCTTGAGCAGGGTCTGGTTTCTCTGATGGATGCTGTTGATGAACCATCTCGCGTCCTTCAGCCCCGAGTTCACGAACTGCTTCACTTCCTTCGCGGGTTTCTTGTCGGCGGATTCCTGGAGATCCGCGAAAAAGGGGTTCACGCCGAGAACGGGGATTTCCTCGTCGTTCAGTATGATGACGAACTGCCCTTCCTTGAGCTTGACCATGAGGTCGGGAATGACGTAGACCGGATTCTCGCTCGAGTAGAGCCTGCCGGGAAACGGCGTCAGGGTCTTGATGAAGGCGAGGCAGTCCTCGACCGCTTTCTCCTCGATCTTCAGTTTCTTCGCGATGTCCTTTATTTTCCCGCGCTCGAGGAGTTCGAGATGCTCCTGGATGATGACCGCCGTGTATTCCGGCGCTTCGGGTCTCGTCATGGCCTGGACCATCAGGGCTTCCTTGTAGTCCGCCACGCAGACGCCGACAGGGTCGAAGGTCTGGACGAGCTTTTTTCCCTCTTCCAGGAGTTCCCGCTCGTGTTCCTTCACGAGATTCTCCGGATTCTCCTGGTGGAATCCGTTCTTGTCCAGGTTGCGGATGAGAAGCTCGCAGATCCTGCGGAGATTTTCCGGTATGGGCTGGAGGTTGAGCTGCCAGAGCAGATGCTCCTGGAGCGACTCGGGCCTCGAAAGGGCGCCTTCCATGAACT
The DNA here is from genome assembly GCA_964397655.1 of uncultured Spirochaetaceae bacterium. Taxonomy (GTDB): domain Bacteria; phylum Spirochaetota; class Spirochaetia; order DTKZ01; family DTKZ01; genus CAYNKA01. The sequence continues at coordinate 13,462 of CAYNKA010000004.1, forward strand.
TGCGCTTCGCGTCGCCCGCCTCGTCGTCGTAGCCGCTCTTGGAGAAACCGGGATCGGAGCTGTCCTCGAAGCGCTCGTAGTCCTCCGATTCGTCGGATTCGTCCGCCGATATGCTCTGAGGCTCCTCGAGGACTTCGAGCGCCGGATTCTTTTCGAGTTCTTCCTGTATCCTGAGCCTGAGGTCCTGCAGGGGGAGAGCCATGATCTGGATGCTCTGCAGGAGCTGAGGATTCATCCGGAGCTTTTGAATTTGAACCAGAACCGGCTTCTGGTACTGCAACCACTGCCTCCCGTTTGTTTCTCATTATAAATATTGAGGAAGCCGGTCTTTTTTGTCAATCGAAATGCGAGAATACTTGGGCGGGAATCCAGGATCGGAAACGACGGCCTAGGTGAGCATCCGGAAGTTTTCGCCCAGGAAGATCCTTCGGACTTCCGGGTTCTCGCTCAGGTCCTTGGGCGAGCCGCTGAAGGCTATCTCGCCCATGTTCATGATGTAAGCGCGGCTCGTGATGTCGAAGGTGTCGTAGATGTTGTGGTCCGTGATGAGGATCCCGACGCCCCTCTGCGCGAGGTTCTCGATGATCTTTTTCAGCTCCGCCACCGTCTTCAGGTCTATGCCCGCGAAGGGTTCGTCCAGCATGAGGAATTTCGGCTCGGTCGCGAGGGAGCGGGCGATTTCGGTCCTCCTCCTTTCGCCCCCGGACAGGGTGACCGCGCGCTGCTTCCGCTTGTCCTTGAGGCCGAAGTCCTCGAGGAGGAGCTCGAGCCTTTCTTTTTGCTCCGCTTTGGAAAGGTCCTTCCTCGTTTCGAGGATGGCCCGGATGTTGTCTTCGACCGTGAGCTTCGTGAAGACCGACGTCTCCTGCGGCAGGTAGGAGATCCCGGCCTGGGCCCGCCTATACATGGGCAGGGGGGTGAGGTTCTCCTCCGACAGGAAGATCTCCCCCTCGGTCGGCCTGATGAATCCGACGATCATATAGAACGTCGTCGTCTTTCCGGCGCCGTTCAATCCCAGGAATCCGACGATTTCCCCCGCTTCCATGGAGAAGGAGACTCCGCGCACCACTTCCTTCCTGCCGAACACCTTTCTGAGCCCTTCTACGCGAAGGACCGCCTTCTCATTCGTCCCGCTCATCCGTCGTCTCCGGTTTTTTTCTCGCTTCCTGCTCGTCTGATTCCGGAAGCGGCCTCTCCTTCTCGGCGGTCTTTTCCTTTTCCTTGCGCTCCGAAACGATGGAACCCTTCACCTCTCCGAGGAGGGTGATTTCCTCGGTGTCGAGGTTCATGACGATGCGTGCCGCCCGGTACTCGTCCTTTTTCCAGTAGGCGACGGGCATGCCGGAGAGCTCGAGGATGTCCGTCTTCCGCTGGTAGCGGGCGAACTCGGCTCGCGCCGCGAGGTCCTTCTTCACGATCCTGACGCCGATCTGGATGAGGGTGACGTCGTCCTTGTCGCGGTTCTCCAGATGGTGGCCGCGCACGATGATCTCGTTCTTGCGGTCCTCCATGTTGGCGTTTCCCTCCGCGCGGATGATCTTCGCGAACCTGTCGTACACGAGCCTGTCGCAGGTGATGTGGATGTCCTTCTCCTTGTCCACGGCTTTGACGTTCCCGCGGCACTCGGCGAACTGGAAATCCTTTCCGAATATCTCTATCTCCTCCGCGGTGATGTGCTTGTCGTCCGATTGGATCTCGGCGTTTCCGCGCAGGAGAGTCCTCTCCTTGCCCTTGGCGAGGCTCGTCGACATCCTCGTGCCCGAGAAACGAAAGATCTCCGCCCGGGCTTCCGCAGCCCCGAGGGAGACGATGAGAACGACGAGGAGGCTAATCACGGTCCGATACGACATATTCCCCCTTCACCGCGTGGACGAAGGAAATGACCATCCTCTTCAGATCCGCCTCGAACCCGGTCCCCGAGACCTTGGACCCGTCGTCGTCGACGAGCGATACTTCGACGTCCGATTTCCCCCTGAGGATCCTGTTCTTGTCGTCCCAATAGAGATAGTCGGTGTCGATGGCGCCCTTTTCCTTGAGGGAGTGGACCCGGATGCGGCCCTCGATCTGGGCGTCCTTAGAATTCGAAAAGTAGGTGATCTTGTCCGCCCTGCCCTCCGCCACGAGGGTGCCCTGTGAATCGTATTCCGTGAACTCGACGCCCGTCAGCACGGTTTTCTTGCTCTTTTCGTAGCTCTCGGACCTTTGCGCCCTGGCCCTCATGAGAAGGTGTTCCTTCGTCGCGGAAACGTGCGTCACGTTCGTCATCACGATGTTCGGGATCGCGTCTTCTATTTCCTCCGGGACCATCGCCTCCCGGTAATTCAGGCTGCATCCGAAGAGAGTCGGAAGCAGCCCCAGGATGAAAAACGCCTCGTTCTTCACGTTCCCTTCTCTGAAGGCCCCCGCGCCGCTTTCTTGTTCCTGTAATCCCTGCTCGCGGCGATGAAGCTCCCGAACAGGGGATGGGCCGAGATCGGCTTGGAGCGGAACTCCGGGTGGTATTGGACCCCGATGCCCCAGGGATGATCCGGCCATTGCATGGACTCGACGAGCTCTCCGTCGGGCGTCACCCCGGCGACCTTGAATCCGGCTTCTTCGAGCTCGTGCCGGTACTTGTTCGACACCTCGTATCGGTGCCGGTGCCGCTCGGAGATCGTCTCCGCGCCGTAGATTTCCCGGACCTTGCCCCCCTCGAGAAGGAGGGTGTCGCTCTTCCCGAGGCGCATGGTACCGCCGTAATTCTTGACGTTCACCTGTTCCTCGAGGAGCACCACCACGGGATGCCTGCTCGAGGTGGAGAATTCCGTGCTGTCGGCATCCTCGTATTTCAGGACCGACCTCGCGTATTCGATCACCATGATCTGGAGCCCGAGGCAGATGCCGAAGTACGGCATTCCGTGCTCCCTTGCCCATTTCGCGGCCTTCACCATGCCGAGGATGCCGCGCTGGCCGAAGCCTCCGGGCACGAGCATGCCGTCCACGCCGGCGAACACGTCGTCCAGGTTCTTGCCCTTTTCCAGTTTTTCAGAGTCGATCTTGACCAGTTCGACCTTGACCCCGTTCGCGAAACCTCCGTGATAGAGGGCCTCGTCGACCGACTTGTAGGAGTCCTGAAGCTCGATGTATTTGCCCACGACGGCGATGCGGATCTTCTCCTTCGCCGAGGTGAAGGTCTGGACGATGTCCCGCCACTTGTTCATGTCGGTCTCGCGGATGGGAAGCTCGAGTTTCTGGAGCACGAGGGTGTCGAGGTTCTGCTGCTGGTAGATCAGGGGAATCTCGTAGATCGTGGTCTTTATGTCGTGGGCGGAGATCACCGCCTCGTAATCCACGTTGGTGAAGAGGGCGATCTTCTTCCGCATCTCCTCCTCGAGGGGGCGGGGGGAGCGGCAGAGGAGTACGTCCGGCTGGATGCCGATCTCCCTCACCTCCTTGACGGAGTGCTGGGTGGGTTTCGTCTTGAGCTCGCCCCCCGACACCTCGGGGATGAGCGTGAGATGGACTGATATGACGTTTTTCCGACCGAACTCGTGGATCATCTGCCTGCTGGCCTCGAGGAAGGGGATGGACTCGATGTCACCCACCGTTCCGCCGATCTCGACGATCGTGACGTCGACCCCGGGTTCATCGCCCACCGCGATGATCCTCTGCTTGATCCTGTCGGTTATATGCGGGATGACCTGGACCGTCCTTCCGAGATACCTCCCTTCCCGCTCCTTCTGTATCACTTCCTGGTAGATCTGCCCCGTGGTGATGGAATTCGCCCGGGAGAGCGGCGACATGGTGAAGCGCGCGTAGTTGCCGAGGTCGAGGTCCGTCTCCGCGCCGTCGTCGGTGACGTAGACTTCCCCGTGCTGGTAGGGGCTCATGGTGCCGGCATCGACGTTGATGTAAGGGTCGATCTTCACCATCCTTACGTTCATGCCCCTGCTTTCCAGAAGGCAGCCGATGGAAGCCGCGGCTATACCTTTCCCCAAACTGGAACAGACTCCGCCCGTGACGAAAATATACTTCTTCATGTAGGAGTATTATTCAAGACCCGAGGGTACTTGTCAATTCGACCGCGGGCATCAGAGGAAGGGATAGGCCTGACGCTGCTGCCCGAGGAAGAGGAAGTCGCGGTTCCTTTCCCCGGAATCGCGCGGGACGGTCCAGCTCTGCTTGATCGCCGGTTTTTCCTCGTCAGGGATCAGGATCGGGACCTTGAGCCGGGCGGCGACCGCGATCGCGTCGCAGGGACGGACGCCCAGGGAAAAAGTCCTGAACCCTTTGCGGTAGATGAACTTCGCCGAGCAGGAATCCTGGATGAACGAATGGAGAAGGACCGTTTTCGCGGAAAAACCGTGCTTTCCGAGAAGATCGACGATGAAGTCGTAGGTCGTCGCCTTTCCCCGGTCGATCCGCTCCATCTCCGTGATGATGGCGTTCGCTTCCGACGGACTGATGCCCAAAGACACCGTCACGTCTCCGCCCGCGTCCTGCAGGAGAAGACGGGGCTCGCTCGCGTGTTTGTCCAGGGATATTCCCTTGACCTGTAGTTCGGTCACTTTTTTCATATCCTTAAAAAAGTATAGCACGTTCTCCGACAAATTGCCGGTGCCTCGAAAATTGCTTCTATTGACACCGCTCGGGTAATTTCATAGACTTTCATAGAATGGCTGATTTTTTAAGTGACGAAGAATTCGAGAAGTTCCGGAATCTGATTTATAAAGAAAGCGGCATCCATTTCTCCAGCACGAACAGGACGATTCTGGAAAGCAGGCTCCGCGAACGCATCAAGGTGGCGAACGTCCCCTCGACCGCGGCATACTACGATTTTGTCCAAAAGAACGGCGAGGAGCTCAAGGTCCTCCTGGACGCGGTCACGACCAACCTCACCCGCTTCTTCCGAAACACCGCCCATTTCGACACGCTGGAGAAATACGTCGTGCCCGACCTCCTCAAATTCAAGGCGACGCGGGGGGACAAGGAAATCAGGGTGTGGAGCGCCGGATGCTCGACCGGGGAGGAGCCTTATACCATCTCGATGGTCCTCAAGGAGATCCTGCCTCCGGACATCAAGATCAAGATCATCGCGTCGGATCTCAGCCTCAAGTCCCTCATGATCGGCAAGGAGGGCTTCTACAACGAGACCCGGATAGTCGGCATTCCCGACAATTACCTCGCGAAGTACCTGGACAAGAAAGGCAGCGGCTATCAGATCAAGGACGACATCAAGAACGCGATCAAGTTCGACTATCATAATCTGAAGAACGACAGCGGCCTCAGGAATTTGGACATCATTTTCTGCAGGAACGTGCTCATCTACTTCGACGAGCCCGCCCAGAAATCCGTGGTGGAGCGGTTCTGGGACGCCTTGAGCAATCACGCATTCCTCTTCATCGGGCATTCGGAGTCCCTTTTCGGCATGAACACGAAATTCGAATTCGTGAAGACGGACTGGGCCTGCATTTATCGTAAGTTCTTATAATTATCGACACGAGGTTGTAATGTGAATCAAGAACCGCTTTCGGTCCTCATCGTCGACGATTCGGCGCTTATGCGCAACGTGGTCGGAAGAATCGCGTCGAGCGTCCCCGACGTACGCGTCGTGGGAACCGCCATGAACGGGAACTTCGCGCTCCAGAAATTACCCAAACTCGAACCCGACGTTATCGTTCTCGACCTCGAGATGCCGGAGATGAACGGCATCGAGTTCCTGAAGGAGAAGAAGAGGCTCGGAAACGAAGTCCCGGTGGTGATCCTCTCGTCCATCGCGAGGAAGGGAGCCCAGGTCACCATGGAAGCCCTCGCCCTCGGCGCTTCGGATTTCATCATGAAGCCGACGGGTCTGGGGACCGAGGACATTCACGCGATCGGGAACACCCTGATCGAAATGATCCGGGCCTACGGGAGCCAGTATCGAAAGCAGAAACGGAAGGCGGAGCCGAAACCGACGGCCGCCCCGGAGAGGCCGGAGCCGACCGCACAGGAGCTTCCGGAGCCCAAGCCCTCGGCCCCGGCGGCGGCGAGGATCGCGAAGGTCACGCCCCTGCGCCAGCCCGGGCCGATCGAGATCATCGCGATCGGTATATCGACCGGCGGGCCGAACGCGCTGCGCGAGGTCTTCGCGAAGCTCGAGCCGGACATGAACGTTCCCGTCGTCGTGGTTCAGCACATGCCCGCGGGCTTCACCGAAGAGTTCGCCAAGAGCCTGGACCGCATCTGCCCCCTGGATGTGAAGGAAGCCGTCGAGGGCGATCTCGTGAAACCGGGAAGGATCCTCATCGCCCCGGGGAACAGGCACATCGCGGTGGAGAAGAAGCCGCTCGCCACGATCGTTCACCTCCTGGACAGCGAGCCCGTCAACGGCCATCGCCCTTCGGCCGACGTCCTCTTCGAGTCCGTGGCGCAGCATTACGGCAACCGTGCGCTCGCCGTCATCATGACCGGGATGGGAAGGGACGGGGCGCAGAAGATCGGATCCGTCTATCGGGAGGGAGGAATCACCCTTGGCCAGGACGAGGCGAGCTGCGTCGTGTACGGCATGCCGCGGGTCGCTTACGAAAACGGCTATCTGCATCAGCAGGTCCCGCTTGCCAATATGGCGGAAACCATCTGCCGGCTGGTCAAGGAACACAAGTCCTGAGCGAAGGGCCGGGAAGGCCCTCCGTCATTCTTTCTCTCGGACGTAATCGCAGGGTTCCGCGGCCCGGAGCAGCTCCTCGGGCCGTACCGTCCTGGTGATCTCCGGGAGCCTCGCGTACCTCCTCGCGACGAGGTAGGAGAACAGGAAACCCAGGAGCAGCCCGCCCAGGCCCGCGAGCATCGCCGTGCCCTGCGCGAACCCGAACGCCTTTTCCATGGACAGAAAAGTCGTGAAAAAGAGCAGGAGCGGGAAGATGAACACGAGGAATCCTGAAAAAATCGCCTGGGACGAGGGAAGATAGACTTCCACGTACTCGCCGATCTCTATCTCGAAGGACTTGGAGTTCGCCGCCGTCAGGTCTCTTCCCTTCGCGTTGCACGATCCGTTCGCGCAGGCATGGCAGCTCGCGAGCGCCCTGCACTGGAGCAGCACGCGGTCTCCGTCAATCCTCTTCACTCTGCCGATCTCGGTCATTCGGCACCTCCCTGCAGGGCTGCCTGAAGGCCTCGATCGACGTCGTCCTCCCGTCGGAATCCACGTCGATCACGACCCCCTGGAATTCGAGCCCCTCCCACGCGTCCTTGGAGCGTTCGGGGATCTGCGTGAGGAACTTCTGAATCTCGACGGACTTGTCCAGACCTCCGACGCTCGTCTGGCTGCCCGTCCTTCCGGCGTTGCAGACGACGCCCGTACCTTTCGGCATGACCCGCGCGTCCGCGGTGAGCACCTTGCCGTGGGTGCCGACGATCGCCGTCACGTAACCGTCCGCATGGAAGAAGAGCGAGTACTTCTCCGCGGTGGTGCAGGCGTGAAAGTCGACGACGATGACGTTGGTCTCCTGCCGTATGCGGGACACGATGTCGGGCAGGAAGGTGTAGGGGTTGCTCAGGTGCACCCTGTTGAAGCCCGACTGGCCGAGGAGGCAGACCACCCCGACCTTCTTGTCGCCGGCGTTGTAGACCCGCCAGCCCCTCCCGGGATTTCCGGGAGGATAGTTCGCGGGACGCAGGATGTACGGCGCCATTCCGATGTGGGTCACCATATCGCGTTTATAATATATGCATTCTCCGCCCGTAATGACATCTATTCCGAGCTTCCGGAGGTAGGACGAATGATTCTTTCCCAGGCCGAAGCCGCCGGTAACGCTGTCGCCGTTGGCGATGACGAAGTCGATGTTCTTCTCTTTCTTGAATGCGGAAAGGGAGGACTTCACGCAGAACACCCCGGCCTTGCCGACGATTTCCCCGATGAATAGTATTCTCATGACCGGAAAACCATACCAGGATTGTCCCGCTTCTTCAATGACTCGGGGCGGCCGCCTTCGATCCGCCGCCTCTTTCCTTTCAAGGGCGTTTGTGAGTATATTGATTCAGGACGCCGGAAGGGTCCCGTTCGCCCGGAGAGGTTGAACGAACTACATGCTCGTAAAGAGGTGTATCATGAAAGAGCGCATGGTGGTCGATCTCGGCAGGATCATGGACGAGATCTTCGAGGCCGCGGAAAAAGTCGGAAACGCGGTGCATGAAAACCTGGACATCGAGAACCTGAGCAACAAGCTGCGGTCCAAGTGGGACGAGAAGACGGATTATTATCCCGCCTACAGCTACCCGCCCCTCAACGTCTACCTTCAGGCCGACAAGAGCCTGGTCTTCGAATTCGCCCTCGCGGGATTCGACGAGAAGATGGTCGACCTCGAGTTCCGCGGCGATTATCTGGTGTTTTCCGCCAAGGTTTCGGAGGAGCTGCTCCACCAGGAAAACGTGAAGTATTTCAAACGGCGGTTGAAATTCAAGGACGTCGCGGACCAGCGTTATTTCGTTCCGGAGGACAAGTTCGACCGGGACGCGGTGAAGGCCACCTTCAAGAACGGAATCCTGAAAGTCGTGATTCCGCCCCTCGAAGAGGCAGCCAAGGCCGGCGGCGTCAAGATAGAGATCGTCAAGGAGGAAGAATGATCGTAGGCATCATCATCGGCATCGCAATCGGTTTCGTCCTGAGACCGCTGATTGACACGCTGGTCTCGGTTGCGGTAAGAATGATCAGGGATCGTTTCGGCGGTTACTGAGCGACACGGTCATCGGTACGATGACTTTCCATATAGGGGGCGTTGCACGAAAGTGAGGGCGCCCCTTTCTTTTTGCCCGCACTCCGTCCCCGCCGACGGATTCATTGTCGCGCGGACTCCTTGACACTGCTTCCGATCTCTGGATAGTATTTCCCCGCTCGCCCAGATGGTGAAATTGGCAGACACGCTAGATTCAGGGTCTAGTGCTCGCAAGGGCATGGGGGTTCAAGTCCCCCTCTGGGCAGGAACTAATTGCTTGAATTAAAAGCAAATACGAAACGCGGATTAAAACCCGCGTTTTTATTTTCCCTCCGGACCCCTTGATTTACATCAAATTTTACATCAAAATTTTAGGCATGAAACGCGAATTCACGTTGACCCACAGAACCACGTCCAAAGGCAAGCGAATCTACTATATGTACTACTACGAAGGCGATAAAAGGATGTGCTTATCGACCGGAGCGGCGAACAAATTCGACGCCGAGAAATACGCCCGTTCATACCTCGCCGACATGAAGGGCGACGCCGACAAGAACGTCACCTTCCGAGCCTATGCCGAAGGCTTCTTCGACTGGGAGACCTCCCCCTGGATCAAGCGCCAGCAGGCGAAAAACCGTTCCGTCACCAGGACGACCGCAGCCATGCGGGCCGCCCACATCAGGAACTATCTCATGCCGTTTTTCGGGAACAAGCTGCTATCCAAGATCAACGCCGTGCAGATTGAAAACTGGATCATCACCATCGAGCGAACGAACCAGACCCGCAAACACATCCTGGGGACGCTTCGCCTCATCCTGAGCGAGGCCGAACGGGAGGGCATCATTCCCTTCAATCCCGTCCGCAAGGTGGAGCCTTTCGGCAGGGACACCAAGAAGCGCGACGTTTTCACCAGGGCGGAACTCGAAACACTTTTCCCCAAGACCCTGGACGGTCTCCTTGCCGTATGGGGCGACGTGAAGAACGCTTCGATTTTCATGATGCTCGCCATGACCGGAGTGAGGTCCGGGGAACTCCGCGCCCTCCAATGGAAACACGTCCACCGGGAAGGCTTCGTAGAGATTTGCCAGGCCGTGAAGATCGACAAGACCATAGGAGGCACGAAGACGAACACCGTCCGTACCGTGCTGCTCCTTCCCCGCGTCATAGCCGTTCTCGAGGAATGGTACGCCGTGACGCCCCACAAGGCCCCCGAGGACTTCGTTTTTCCCGGGATCGACGGTAATCACCCCCTGGACCGTTTCTTCCTTCTCAGGGCCTTCAGGCGCGCGATGAAGGCCGCTAAAATCGAAATCGAGGGCAGAAACCTCGTCGTGCACAGCTTCCGCCACACCTTCAATACGCTCCTCAAGCCCGTGCTTCCCCTTACGGTTCTGCAATCCATCACCGGGCACACGACGGAGGAAATGACGGAGCATTACAACCATCCCACGGCCCTCGACACCTTCAATTCGTTGAAGGCTGTTCTTCCGCAGATCGAGGAGGTTCTTGATTCTCGAAAAGAGAATCAATGAATTTCCGCGTTTCCTCGGGACTCTGAAAAAACACCTTCCTTCCAGTCGCGTACGGATTCAGGACGACCCCGAGCGAGAGAAGATGCCTGTCCATTTTCTCCCACAGCCTATCGAACACGTCCGCAGGTATTTCCCGTTCCTCCATCCTGATCGGGATCATGCTGTCCGAGTCCCCGCAGATGCCCCACCAGCGCCCGACCTTCTTGAACCCTTCCGGGACCTGCTGCTGGATTTCCTTTTCCTCGTTTCCCCGTCCGATGTAGAAGCTGAAATAGTTCATGCTTCCCATCTTGCTCTTTATCCCGTCGAGCTCGGTGCCCGCTTGAAGATGCTTCTTGAACTGCTCCTCCTTTTCCTCCCGCGAGAGACCCGATTCGAGCAGCGTCCATTCGTTCACGACTTCCGCCCAATTCTTCGCGAGCCATTCCCGTAAACCTTCCAGCCCCATCGTCTCCTTCGAGACCACGAGCAGATGAAAATGAGGCGCCCCGCGTTTCTGGAATTCGAGCTTCCAGACGACCGTTACGCCGCCGAAGGCATCCCCGTAGCGTTCGAGCCGCTTGATGAGGTTCCTGAGGTGCCGCTTCACCGTCTCGCCGTTTTTCGGAAAATGCTCCGGGTAGGTGAGCGTCCCTATGCGTATGCGGTCTGAATCGATATCCTCCCAGTTCACCTTGAGAAGCCGGCCGTGAAGGTTGGAGCGACTTTTCTCCGAATAGTTGCGGATGACGTCGCGAGTGACGTCCGTCTTGCCCTTCACCATGTAGTAGCCCCGTATGCTCAGGCTTATCATGTACGGATGCACCGTGAGGTGATACCGAGGAACCCCGCGTTCGTAATGGAACTTCTTTTCGGATTCGTGCTTGAGCCAGGATATCGGGAAGCCGTTCCGGTTCTCGAAATACCGTCCTATCTGCTCCCTCCAATACTTCCCCTCGTTCCTGATGAAGTGCCAATCGGATTCCGTTATCTTGCCTTTCTTCGACTTGATCCGCTGGAACTTCTTCCACGTGTCCAGCTCTCTCGTCTCCTGAGAACCGCTGATAACGTCGGCCGAATATGGCCTATTAGATAAACCAAGGGCGGGGTTTTGCCCCGCCCTGTCGTCATTCAAGTTTCGGCCTTCACTCATCGTCGTCCTCCACTTCCACTTCTTTTCCCTCAAGCCATTCCTTGATTTTCTCTTGATCGAAAAGAACCCTTTGCCCCAGCTTGATGAACGGTATGAGCTTCTGCGAGGTCATCCTATACAACGACGGCTTACTGATTCTCAGGGCCGCCACCAATTGGTCAACATCCATGTATTCCATTTCTTCCTCCTCTGATTCGTTCTGCGTTCCTATCTTGTCACGGGAGGTGAACGGAAGTATTATTCCCCTGGACACCGTATCACGATCCCGTGGTACAACTGTTTGACGGGGTTTCAGAGGTTGCCGCCTTTGAAACCCTATTTTTTACTTATCTTCGTCTTTTTTCTCCCCTTCTATTGATCCTCTCAGTAATTCTGTTGTTTTTTTATAACTCCAGAAATAATCCTGCTTCTTTGCTTGTTTGATTCGCTTGTATATTTCATCGTCATCAATAGTTCCCGTCTCCCATAAGGCCAAATCGTTTTTAAGGTTCTTCATTTCTGAATTAGATATCTCGAAACCAGAAGGCCATAGGCCTTTTCGTATTGCATGCGCAACAAGCCTCATGTAGGAGTCATATTCCATTCCATCAAGCTGACAGAGGCCAGCGAAATTCTCTAAATCTTTATTATTCATCATGATGATATGGAACATCGTATTTCTCAGAAAGGCTGTCATTTTCCATCTTTTATTGCAGTTTCTGAGACGTTCCTGAAATACCTCCTTCAATTCCGGCTCGATATCGAGCACGATCCTTGCTTTATCTTCCACCGTTTTCCTCCACTAAAAAAGTAATAAAAATGTACGTTTTAGATTATAAGAAAGTATAATCGCTAATAGATGGAGTAGTCAAGGAAAATTTTTCTAATTGATTATTTGATCACAATAGTGGCTCATCAGAAAAAATAACCATTCAATCTGAGAGCGTTGCAGAATACTCACATTAAACGCGCTTGAGAGAAAATCTGTAGATATTATTTGGCCTAAATCAGAGATTGAAAAAGCAGTTTTTACTTTATCTTCTTGTATTGGTATTGTGCATGAACGTATTAAGGCTATACAGACTTCTACTAATGCGTTAGCGCCGCATATATCATTCCAAAATTCTTCACCAATTTTAATATTCACATCTACTCTAATATTCCTTAGGTTAAACGAACAATCCCATCTACTTTCAGGAGAAACTGTTACATACCTTTGCCCCACAGTTTCAACAATATTTCGTAATATATGCCAATCCTTTTTATTTGATATTTTTTTTGTGCCGTAGATTACACAGTATGAAAACCTAATATGATCAACTTTTTCTGATTCTGCCCATTCTTCTGCATGTTGAACAATATCAGTGGCAATATCCTTGCTCATTTCATCATTTAGACACCTTGGCCCACTTTTTAAAGTAATCATATTTAATACCGTTTTATCTTTTTTTATACAATCTATAACTGATCCAGTACTATGCATTGCACTGTCAACATTTTTCCAATCCCAAACAGGAAGTATTAGCTCTTGGACCATTCTTCCTGATGATGTCTCCATTGATGAAAATAGCTTAGCAGGAAGAATATCTTTCTCTAATTCTGCAATCGTTGAATATCCTCTTTGTTTTGTATAAAACATTAATACAAATGGGTTGGTATTGAATTTTCTTAATGTTGATGATTTCTCTGGCAGAGCTGCGATATGGCTTGCAATCCAATTTCTTATCGCTACTTCTAATTTCAAAATTCTTTTTTTTGACTCATTGTTATTATCGATTTCTTTTAATTTCTTAATTATTTCTGATTTTTTGATTATATAACTTTGTGGTTTTGGAATATTGTGTTTGCTCATAATTACATTCTCCACATGTACTCAATAGCATTCTTATTATTTATATACCGGTTTTTTCCCGTTTTCGTTCCACAGTAAAACATCACCGTTTTTATACCATCTTCTTGTTCTTACATGTGAATGCAAATATACTCTTCTAAAGGGTTTTACAATCTGTCTATTGTTAATGAAAGGTTGTCCATCTATCTTTTTTAATTCTTCTAATATTACATTACCGGCAACCATGCCTAATCGCGTAGGAACTGCATTTCCAATCTGCCTGTATTGTTCAATAGGATTCCCACATATTATCCAACTTTTTGGGAACTCTTGAATCATACAATATTCTTTTATTGATAATGCTCTGATCTCTTGGGGATGGCATAAAGAAGTACTAGCATGATTTGGCATTGTAACTAGAGTAGGACATGGCAAATCATAAGTCAGCCTTCTCCACCAACCAGATTTTCCTCCTTTTGCATAATATGCATTCCCCAATGACTCTTTCTGTAATTTTTGTGGTAGGCTTCTCCAATTGCCTCCCGGAGGAATTAGTGATAAGTATTTCTTTTTTCTAGGGCTAAAATCAAGAATTATCGGTTTATCATCTTCAATTCCTTCAATTGCGTCACCCAGTGTCTTCCATTTTTCATAAGCTGCAAATAGGCAATTATTGTCAATTTCACTTTCTGAAAAATGGGTAGGAGTGGGGAAATCGATTTCTTTATTAAATCTATTCCCAATGAAAAGAACCCGTTCTCTTATTTGAGGTGCACCATAGTTTACTGCATTAACTTCAAAACAATCCACATGATAGAAAATATCATTCATGAATGATAAATCGTTTACTAATAATTCTACGACTGAACCAGGGGTTTCTTCTTTTGACAATTCTTTTCCACCATTTTCTGGCCTTGTTTTTATTGGTCGATGTGAAAGCGCCGCTGACATTAATCCTCGAACATTTTCCAATAAAAAGAATTTAGGTTGTATTTCTTTCACAAATCTAACATAATCCCAAATCAGAGTACCTCTTAAGTCTTTTACCGTTCCTCTTTTTCCTGCAGTGCTAAATGATTGGCAGGGAGGTCCTCCAATTAATACATCAATTTCACCTGGTTTAATTCCTATATCGTCTAGCAATTGTTTTGGATTCAGCTTTTTAATATCTGTTTCATATACTATTGGCTTGTTTCCAAAATACCCATTTTTTATATTTTCTCTAATTGTTTCACAGAATATAGGTTCTTTTTCTACACAAGCTAGTATTTCAAACCCACCTGTCATATCTAATCCTATATCTAAACCCATTGCACCAGTGAACAGGGATATAACCTTATATTTCATCCTTTAACAAATCTCCTCATTTTCAGGTGTTTTCTAAAGTCGTTTTTACTTTAGAAATACAATTCCACAAATGGTTTTGAATCTCATGTTCCCAAAATCGTAGCACCCTAAATCCTTGTTCTGTTAATGATAGACTAATATAATTATCATGTCTCCTATTCAGATCAATCTTTAATTTCCAGAATTGGTTATTTTTCTTTGGGATATGCCCACAAGTTGGACATCCATGCCAAAAACAACCATCAAGAAATATTGCAATCTTTTTTGTAGGAAATAGTATATCCGGTTTTCCTAAAACTTTCGTGTTATTTTTCTCCCACCCTCTTATTCTGTTTGCAGATAAAGAAGCACAAAACCTCATTTCTGTTGTTTTGTTTCCCTTTCCTTTTACGCTTTGCATAGTTTTATTGATTGATTTTTTTTGCTTATCTTTACTATTTAAAAATCTTTTTAATTCTTTTCTCATGAGTAGTCTGCTGTAAATCTTAATAGGTCATGATATGGTTACATCAATTTTACATCAATCCGTTGAAAAACGCGAATAGAAGCCGCGAAGCGCTGATAAACGAAAATCCCTTAATTTTTTCTCTCTGCTAGAAATAGATAAAACGCGATAAATGCTTATATTGTAAAAGATTAGTTCAGGGTCTAGTGCTCGCAAGGGCATGGGGGTTCAAGTCCCCCTCTGGGCAGGAAGAAAAGGCAGAGAGGACACGATCAAGGCGAAAGCACGGGAAACAATCCCGTGTTTTTTTTTCAGGCAGAGGGGGACTTGAACGGCGCGAACGCGGCGCGGTAGCGCCGGAAGCGGGCCATGGATCATGCCGTGCCGCCGACCGGCGGCGTGTACAATAATTACCTTCCATGACGCGCTCCTGAGGAGCGCATGTGCACCGCCAGTGAGCGCCGCGGGCCGGAGCGAGCCGACAGGAAGGTGCCATAGCGATTAAAAGGACGTGTGCAATAAATATTATCCGGTTTGGAATTTTCTCATGGGTAATATGAAAATTCTGCAGTATACTTCCAGTAAGTTGCTCTTCTTCGCTTTTCTACGTTGGGAAAGAATTCTTGAGAAATGACATCTATTTCGATAAGGGCCGGACGACCCGTGTCTGGTTCGGCGTATTGGAGGGCCCGCAATGAAAAATTGTCTCCTGGGAAAAATGTTCGTACTTTTCGTCCTTGTAGCCGGTCTCCTGTCGTGCTGGAACGCGTTCGACTCCGGCGATTCCAGTGACGGAACTTTCAAGGTCACGTACGACGGAAACGGCAGCACCTCCGGGACGGTTCCCACGGACTCCTACGGTTATGACAAGGGGGAAAAGGTCACGGTGAAGGCGGGAAGCCTCGCGAGGACCGGCTACTCCTTCGAGGGCTGGAACACGGCCTCCGACGGGAGCGGCACGACCTATACGGCGGGTCAAACCTTTACCATGGGGAGCGCGAACGTGACGCTCTACGCGCGCTGGATCGCTTCCGGCTCGGGCATCTGGGCCAAATCCGTTGCCGTCGCTTCCGGGAGCTCGAACTTCAATGCCGTCGCGAAGGACTCCTCCGGGAATATCTACACCGTCGGGTACTTGTACGGAAACGGCACCTTCACCTTCGGAAGCGTGAACGTGTCCGGGACGTACAACTCGGGCTTCAACGCCTACATCCTCAAGAGCGATTCCTCGGGGACCCCGCTTTGGGTGCGGTCGGTGTCCGCGGGCTCCTCCGGCTCCTACTTCACGGGCGTCACGACCGATTCGTCGGGAAACGCCTACGCCGTGGGATATATCAGCCTGGACGGCATCTACACCTTCGGGAGTAAAAGCGTGAGCGGACCCTGCTCGCTCGGCACGAATCCTCGCAACGGGGTCATCGTGAAGTACGACCCCTCGGGCACGGTCCTCTGGGCCAAGACGGTGGATTCCGCGACCGGCGGCGACGGTTACAGCGCCTCGTCTTTCCAGGACGTCAATATCGACTCCTCGGGGAAGGTGTACGTCGCGGGCTGGATCTACGGGACCCGGACCTATACCTTCGGTTCCGAGACCGTGACGGGCGGCTACGAAGGAGGCTCCAATCCCTTCAACGCCCTTCTTCTCAAGCTGAACCCTTCCGACGGCTCCTCAGTCTGGGCGAGGTCCGTGGGAACCGGGGCGCCCGATTATTCGACCTTCGTCAGTCTCGCGATCGATTCGTCCGGCTCTTTGTACGTCGCCGGCAACCAACGAGGGAACGGATCCTTCACCTACGGAGGCGTGACCGTGACCGGGGCCTACAGCGGGGGGACGAACGCCCTCGTCGCGAAGTACGACTCCTCGGGCAGCGTGGTTTGGGCCAAGACGGTTTCCACGGGCCCGAACGTCTCCTCCTTCAGCGGAATCGCGGTCGACGGCTCCGGCGGGGTTTTCGCGGCGGGGAGCCAGACCGGGAACGGGACTTTCACCTACGGCGGCGTGAGCGTCACCGAGGCCGGGGCCTATACGAGCGGGAATAACGCAGTCCTCGTCAAGTTCGATGCCTCCACGGGCAACGCATCCTGGGCTAAGTCCGTCTCGGCCGCCTCCGACCGGTCGAGTTTCACGGACGTTGCGGTCGACTCATCGGGCAACGCCTACGCCGTGGGCTACAAGAACGGAAACGCCGCCCTCACCATCGGCGGCATCACGGTGACGGGCACCGCCGCGGGATCGTACTACAACACCCTTTTCGTAAAATACGACGCTTCGGGAACCGTCCGGTGGGCCCAGTCCATGACCTCCGGCACCGACTACTCCTACTTCAGCGGGGCCCTCGCCGATACCTCCGGTTATCTCTTCATGGCCGGGCAGCAGAAAACGAACGTGGCCTATACCTACGGAGGCGTGAGCGTTTCGGGAGCGAGCGCCACGGACAACAACGCGGTCCTCGTGAAGCTCGTGCAGTAGGGCGGAAAAAGAATGGGGGCACGGCGGGATTCCCCGCCTAGGCCTCCCGCCTGCCGATCAGGCAGACAGCCTGCGGAGTTCCTCCACGGTGAGCGGGGCGGAGCCTTCGTAATGGTTGTTCACGTTGACGACGACCCTCTTTCCCTGCATCTTCATGTCGCGGGACATGCCGGCCACGAGGCTCTTGTCGGGCTTTTCGGCGACGATCGCGTTCCACTGCTCCCGGGATTGTTTCTCGATCTCCTTCCGGTCTCCCCCGAGGAGTCTGATTACAGCCGCGTCCCCGAGCATCCCGCCGAAGGCCCGGTACACGTCGTAGACATGGGGCATGAACTGCTTCTCGGAGAAGACGTGCATCAGGCCGTGTTCCTTCAGGAACGCGAAATATTCCCCGGTGAGGTAGTTCCCGTTTCTCGGCTCGATGGCGTAGGGCAGCCCCCGGGGGGCTTCGGCGAAAAAGCCGTCGAGCCTGTCGAGGAACTCGCGCAGCGACGACATTTTTTCCCTGTTGAGGTATTCGAACTCGAACATGATCGCTTCGATCCGTCCGAGGAGCGGCTCGATCGCGGACAGATACTCTTCGAACTTCGGGACGGAAAGGAAGGTCTCGTTTTTCCTCGCGGCCGTCCCCTTGCCGAAGCTCCGCTCGTGCGTGAGGGTGATGCCCTGCAGGACCTTGCACGTGAAGGAGAATCCTTCGGGCGTCAGCGCCTTGTAGGAAAGAGCGTCGGTCCTTCTCGGGATCTTGTAGAACCAGGAATCTATTTCCGCGGTCTCGAACCTCTCGGCGTACTCGGGGAGGTATTCCGCCGCGGTCCGCCGGGGCTCGGAGTAGACGAGACCGACCCAGGACTCGTAGTTCCAGGAGCAGGTCCCGTATTTGATGGTCCCTTCCATGGATCGGGCGTATCTGAGCGATGGGAGCCTATACTTCCGGCGGAGTCGCGGGAAGATCGCCCTCAGCGGGCTCGCCGCCGGTCGTCTCGATGTCTTCCTCGGTTTTGCCCTTCGCCGCTTTTTCCTGCCGCCGCTTGAGTTTTTCCTCTTTTTTCTGTTTCTTCGCGAGTTCCCTCGCGCGTTTCTGATACTGATAATTGGGTTTCACGGAAAATCCTCCTCGTTCGGTTCGCGGACTGTGAGTTCTGAACTCCGATCGAACTCGCGCACATGAAAGGACGTTCCCTCTATGTCTCGAGTGATGCTCTCGAGTGCACTCTATACGTTTTCTCGGATAAAGTTAATCCCCGAAGTCCTCGCGACGTCTCGTCCCCGTGTCCCGTCCCCTCGATTGACAGCGGGAAATTCCGGGATATACTTTCGGCGTGAACATCTATTTTTGCGGGTTGATCGGGTCCGGGAAGACCACCATCGGCAAGCGCGTCGCCGCGGATTTTGACTTGGACTTCCTCGACATCGATCAGGAGATCGACCGGAGGGTCGGCTATTCGTTCCACAAGCTCGTGGAGGAACAGGGGTGGGTCCCCTACCGCGAGACCGAGTATGCCATCTGCAAGGACCTGGCCCGGCGATCCGGCGTCGTCGTGAGCATGGCCGGGGGAACGGTGCGCTACGAGTGGAACACCGACGTTCTCCGCGGGACCGGCCCCGTCATCTTCCTGGAGGCCTCCCTCGGGGAACTCGCGAATCGCGTTCGTTCCGCGGACCGGCCCCGGGTGAATCCGGGAACGACCCTGGAAGAGGACCTCAGGATCATGTGGGAAAAGCACGGCCACAAGTACCTCGGGGCCGCGGACTTCGTCTACAGGACCGAAGGGAAGTCGATCGGCGAGGAGGTTGCGGACATCGAGCGCCTCATCATGACCGATGAAAAGTTTTCCTGGATGCTGATCGGGAGGAAACCATGAAGACGAATTTCGCGACCGTGAAGAAAGCGCTGGGCGCCGCATTCGCGGCGCTTTCCTGCGTCCTCGTTCTCTCTTCAAGCCTGTCCTCCTGCATGTCCTCGGCGGAGCCTGACGGGGCGAAGGTCCCGCTTCCGGGCAAGATCATCCGGTCCTTCGGAATTTCGACCGATCCCGCGGACGGCAGGATCGCGGCCCATCCGGGCATCGACATCGCCGCGGCCCCGGGGACCCTCGTCCGGGCGGTCGGCGACGGGATCGTGGACGAGACGGGCGAGAACGGGCTTCTGGGGAAGTACGTGATCCTCGGACACGCCAAGGCGAAGTCCGTCTACGCCCAGCTCGACGAGGTCCTCGTGACAGCGGGAAAGAGCGTGAAGCGCGGGGAGCCGGTCGGGAGGAGCGGAAGCACGGGAAAAACCGCGTCTCCCCATCTTCACTTCGCAGTCTACGTCGACGGAGTGCCGATCGATCCGACGCCCTACGCGGATTTGAACTGAAAAACAGGAATCGTTCGCGATGACCCGGCGCCGCGGCGTCCCGTAGGCACCGTCTCGAGCGGCGGCCGGAGGCACGGCCGACGTCCCGGTTGCCGGCGCGAAGCCGGCGTCGGGAGAAAGGCGGAAGCGGCGGGCTCGATCCCGGCCGTCACCAGGCGGCGACGGCTCCGTCGGCCCGCGGCTCGGTGGCGCCCGCGAGGACGCCGTCGCGGTTTCGCCAGATGATCTGTCCGCGGCCGAAGCCTATGGGGTCGAGTGCGTACTTGATGTCGTGACCCCGAGCCGCGAGGGCCCGGGCGAGGTGGTGGGGGAATCCGTGCTCGACCTCGACGGTCTTTCCCTTCATCCACTGCCAGCGCGGGGCGTCGAGGGCCGCCTGGGGATTCAAGCCGAAATCCAGGGCGTTCATGATCACCTGGACGTGGCCCTGGGGCTGCATGAAGCCTCCCATGACGCCGAAGGGACCGACCGCGGCGCCGTCCTTCGTGAGGAAGCCGGGGATGATGGTGTGGTAGGTCCTTTTACCGGGCTTGAGGCAGTTGTCGTGGGCGGGGTCCAGCGAGAAATTGTGCCCCCGGTTCTGGAGGGCTATACCGGTCCCCGGTACGACGATGCCGGAGCCGAAGCCCATGTAGTTGCTCTGGATGTAGGAGACCATGTTTCCTTCGCCGTCCGCGGTCGCGAGGTACACGGTGCCCCCCCTCGGAGGCTCTCCCGCCGCGGGTTCCAGGGCTTCGCTCCCGATGAGGGCGCGGCGCGCCGCCGCATAGTCCTTCGAAAGGAGCCGCTCGACCGCGACCATCATGTCCCGGGGATCGGTTATGTAGCGCTGTCCGTCCGCGAAGGCGAGCTTCACGGCCTCGATCTGCAGGTGGCAGGTTTCGGCGAGATCCTTCGCCTTGAAGTCGAATCCTTCCAGGATGGCGAGGGCCATGAGCGCGATCATGCCCTGGCCGTTGGGGGGAATTTCCCATACCTCGTGCCCCCGATACCCGGCCTTCACGGGTTCGACCCATTCGGGTTCGTAGGCCTCGAGGTCCTCCTTCCTGAGGTATCCCCCGGCCTTGCGGGAGGCTTCGTCGATCCTGTCGGCGAGTGCGCCGCGGTAGAAGGACTCGGCGCCTGTCTCCGCGATCGACGCGAGCGTATCGGCATGGGTCTTGGAAACCCACATTTCCCCGATCCCGGGAGCTGCGCCCCGGGGAGCGAAAGCGTCGGCCCAGTTCGCGTATTCCTCCGGCTTCAGCGCGGCCCGGTAATTGGCAGATGCCCGCTTCCAGGACGCCGCGGTGTTGGGAGACACGGGGAATCCCTCCTCGGCATAGAGGATCGCGGGGGCGAGGGCCTCCCGGAGCGGGAGCCTGCCGAACCGCTTCGACAGGGCGGCCCAGGCCGCAGGCGCGCCGGGTACGGTGACGGGGACCCAGCCGTATTTCGGGATCTCGCCGTGGCCGTCGGCCCTGAGCCGCTCGAGGGAAAGCGCCCGCGGCGCCGGTCCGCTCGCGTTGAGGCCGTGGAGGCTCCCCTTCGTCCATACGAGGGCGAACGCGTCGCTTCCGATCCCGTTGGACGTGGGTTCCGTGACCGTGAGGCAGGCCGCGGTCGCTATCGCCGCGTCCACCGCGTTGCCGCCCCTTTTCAGGACGTCCAGCCCCGCCTCCGCGGCCAGGGGCTGGGACGTGGCGACCATCCCCTTTCTTCCGTGGACGAGATAGCGCCTCGAGGGATAGGGATAGTCGAGCGCATCGTACTTCATGATCGTGCTCCTCGGCCCGGAGGCCTGCTCGGGATTGATGCCGCCGAAAATCAACTCGGCGGCGGATTCGGTATCGGTTTCTTCGCTCGGAGGTGGCAGGCCACGAGATGTCCGCCGCCGGCGTCCGCGAGCTCGGGCTCGATTTCGGCGCAGACGCCGACGCTCACGGGGCATCTCGCGCGGAATCGGCAGCCCTTCGGGATGTCTACGGGGCTCGGCACGTCCCCTTCCAGCCTCGCGTGGGTTCGCCGTTTCGTCGGGTCGGGTATCAGGATCGCGGAGAGCAGGGCCGCGGTGTACGGGTGCAGGGGACTTTCGAAGAGCCCGTCCGAGTCCGCGGTTTCCACGATCCTGCCGAGGTACATGACCGCGATCCTGTCGCCGATGTGCTTCACCACCGCGAGGTTGTGGGCGACGAACAGGTAGGTGAGGCCGAATTTCTCCTGGATGTCCTGGAGCAGGTTGAGCACCTGGGCCTGGATGGAGACGTCCAGGGCCGAGACCGGCTCGTCGCAGATGATGAGCTTGGGGTCGCAGGCCAGCGCCCGCGCGATGCCGATCCTCTGGCGTTGACCGCCGCTGAACTCGTTCGGGTACCGGTTGTAGTGGGCGGCGCCCAGGCCGACGACCCGGAGGAGTTCCAGTATCCGGTTTTCCCTCGCGGATCCCTTGAGTCGGGACGTCGCGTCCAAGGCGCGGCCCACGATCTCGCCCGCCGTGAGGCGGGGATTCAGGGACGAGTAGGGATCCTGAAAGATGATCTGCAGGTTCTTCCGGCGCTTCCGGAGCTCCGTCCGGTCGAGGGCGGTGAAATCCTCGCCGTCGAAACGGATTTTCCCCGACGTCGGTTCGTAGAGCCTGAGGATCGTCCTGCCGAGCGTGGACTTGCCGCAGCCCGACTCGCCCACGAGGCAGAGGGTCTCGCCCTTTCTGACGCCGAAGGACACCCCGTCCACGGCCTTGACGTGGTTCACGGTCCTGGACAGGATTCCGGCCTTCACCGGAAAGTATTTTTTCAGATTCTCGACTTCCAACAGATATTCCATGCCCGGGCCCCTAATTCGAATGAAGTACGCAGCGCACGCGCCGCTCGCCCTTTTCCAGGTAGGCGGGCTCGTCCCGAAAACAGGACTCCGACGCGCGGTCGCACCTCGGGGCGAACCGGCAGCCCGTGATTTCGTCCGCGGGATTCGGCAGCGTTCCCTCGATGGCCTTCAGGCGGCGCGCCTTAACGTCTATCCTGGGAAGGGATTCCATGAGGCCACGGGTGTAGGGATGCAGGGGCGAGGCGAAAATATCCTCGACGCTCCCGCACTCCATGGCCTTTCCCGCGTACATCACGATCACCCTGTCGGCGACCTCCGATATGACTCCGAGGTCGTGGGTTATGATCATCACCGACATGGAGAATCTCTCCTTCATCTCGTTGATGAGGTCCAGGATCTGGGCCTGGATCGTGACGTCGAGTGCGGTCGTGGGCTCGTCGGCGATGAGGAGGTCGGGCCTGCAGGAGAGGGCCATCGCTATCATGGCCCTCTGTCTCATGCCTCCGCTCATCTGGTGCGGGTAGTCGTCGACCCGCTTCTCCGGGGAGGGGATGCCCACGAGCTTCAGCATCTCGACGGCCCTGGACCTCGCTTCGTTCTTTTTCACCCCCTGATGGATGGTCACCGCCTCCACGATCTGCTCGCCGACCGTGAAGACCGGGTTCAGGGAGGTCATGGGATCCTGGAAGATCATCGCGATCTTGTTGCCCCGGATCCTGCGCATGTCCTTTTCTTTCTTCGCGAGGAGGTCCTCGCCGTCGAATCGTATGCTTCCCCCGACGATCCTGCCCGGCGGCGCCGGAACGAGCCTCATGATGGAGCGTGCGGTGACGCTCTTGCCGCTCCCGGACTCGCCGACGATCCCCAGGGTCTTGCCCCTGGGGATGTCGAAACTGACTCCGTCGACCGCCGGGACTATCCCGTCCGTCGTGAAGAAATGGGTCTTGAGGTCGACGACTTGCAGGATCGGGTCTTTTTCCATTTATACGGCGCTCATTCCTTGTAGACGCCGTTCAACCTGAACTCGTTGTTCGGCTCGAAGACGATACCCTTGACGTTCCTGCGGGCCGCGAGGCTCACGACGTCGTGATACACGGGGATGAAGACGACATCCTCGACGAACTTGATGTTGGCCTCGCGGAGGAACTCGAGGCGCTTCGGCTGGTCGATGGTCACCCGGGTCTTCATGATGAGATCGTCCGCTTCCTTCTTGTTGTAGCGGGCGAAGTTCGAGGCGTTGATGCTCTTGGAGAAGGCGTTCGGGTAGAGGAACTCTTCGCCGTCGCCGGTGACGTTGGCCCAGCCGCCGAGGAACATTTCCTGCTTTCCGGCCTTGACGTACGCGATGTAGGCCGCCCAGTCGAGCACGTTGAGCTCCACTTCGATGCCGATCTTCTTGAGCTCTCCCTGGATGAAGGGGGCCATCTTCATGTAGAGATCGGTGTTGCCGACGGTAAGGGTCGTCTTGAACCCGTTCGGGAATCCGGCCTCCGCGAGGAGCTGCTTCGCCTTGGCGACGCCGTACTTGAAGCCGTGGTCCTCCACGTCCTTGTTGTAGCCGATGAGCTTGGGCCCGATCACGCCGCTCGATTTGTAACCCAGGCCGTTCAGCGTGCCGATGTACGCGTCCTTGTCGATCGCGTGGGCGATGGCCTGCCTGACCTTGAGGTTGCCGAAGGGCTTCTTCTCGAAGTTGTAGCTCACGTAGCGGACGGGGTTGCCTTCCATGAGCACGACGCTTATGTCCTTGTTGCCCTTCAGTCTGTCGAGCTGTTCGGCGGGAATGGTGACGAGGAAGTCCGCCTCGCCGGTCTCGAGCATGGAAACCGCGGTGGACATCTCGGGGACCACCTTGTAGGTCACCTTCTCGAGCTTCGGAGCGCCCTGCCAATAGTCGGGGTTCCTGACGAGCGTTATCCTGTCGCCGGGCTGCCAGCCCTCGAACTTGAAGGGGCCGGTGCCGGCTCCGGCCGCGTTCCGGTTGATGTCGCCGGCCTTGTCGGAGGCCGGATTCACGATGGAGAGGTTGTCGTGCGCGAGGGCCGTGAGCATGATCCCGAAGGGCGCCTTCGTGTTGAGAACCACGGTATTGTCGTCGGGAGTCTCGATCGACTTGACCGACGCGAGGAGGCTCGCCCTGGGGGACGCGGTCTTGGGATCCATGATCTTTTCGAAGGTGTACTTCACGGCCGCCGAGGTGAAGGGCGTCCCGTCGTGGAATTTCACGTTCTTCCTGAGCGTGATGACCCACTTGTTGGGATCCGGGTTGGTGTAGGATTCGGCGAGCAGAGGCTTCACCTCGCCGGTGACGGCGTCGCGGAAGAACAGGGTCTCGAATACGGCCCTGATGACGTTGCTCGACGCGAAGTCGTTGGTCTTGAGAGGGGACAGGCCGACGGCGTCGGTCATGGTGATGTAGGTCAGCACCTGGGGCACCGGGGCCTTGGCTTCCGGCGCTTTCCCGGCTTCCTTCTTGTCCGAGCCGGAGCACGCCGCAAAGGCGATCGCCAGCACGGCGGCCGTCAGGATCGCAGGAACATTTCTTTTCATTCTCGTTCTCCCTTTTCGTAGATTCGTTTTATATTGCAGATCGTCATTCTTCGTTTTTCAGGTTGGGATCGAGGGCGTCCCGCAGGCCGTCGCCGAGCGAATTGAATCCGAACACCACGAGGATGATCGCCAGTCCCGGGAGGACGGTGAGATGAGGCGCCTGGAAGATGTAGCTCCTCCCGGTCGAGGCCATGGCGCCCCATTCGGCGACCGGCGGCTGGGCGCCCAGCCCGAGGAAGCTCAGGGTGGCAGCGGACAGGATGGCGGTGGCGAGCCTCATCGTCGCGTACACGACGATCGGGGAGATGCAGTTGGGGAGGATCTCCCTGAACATGATCGTGGCGTCGGATTCCCCGAGGGCGCGGGCCGCGGTCACGTAGTCCAGGCGCTTGATGGAGAGGACGGTGCTCCTCACCACGCGCGCGATCGTGGGGACCGACCAGACGCCGACCGCGATGATGACGTTCACGATCCCCGTGCCGAGCACGGACACGATGGCGAGTGCCAGAAGGACGCCGGGGAAGGCGAGGAGGACGTCCACGAGCCTCATGATCGGACCGTCCGCCTTGGAATAGTAACCGGCCGTGATGCCGAGCACGATCCCGAAGACCATGCCGAAGGCCACGGCGCTGAAGCCGACGAGGAGCGAGAGCCTCGTGCCGTAGATGAGACGGCTCAGGAGGTCCCTGCCGTACTCGTCGGTGCCGAGGAGATGTCCCGAGGTCCCGATCTTCGCGAGCCTTATCTTGAGGTTCTGCTCGTAGGGGTCGCAGGGAGAGATGAGGGGCGCGGACAAGGAAACCAGGACCGCGAAGGCGATGATCGAAAGTCCGGCCAGGGCGGTCCTGTTCCTTTTGAGCCTTTTCCAAGTCTCGGCGAGGAGGTTCCTTCCGCAGTTCGCCGCGGCGGAGGGTTCGCGTTCGGTCTTCGATGCGGGCAATTCCGGTCTCCTTAGGAATAGGCTATTCGCGGATCGATCGCCGAATACAGGAGATCCACGACGAGGTTCACGAGAACGAAGGTGGTCGCTACGACGAGGACCGTGCCCTGCACCATCGGGAAGTCCCGCGCGCTGATGGCCTGCACCATGAGCCTTCCGAGACCGTTGATGGCGAAGACCGACTCCACGACGACGGCCCCGCCGAGCAGGACGCCGAAGTCGACCCCGATCACGGTCACGATCGGGACCAGGGCGTTCTTGAATGCGTGCTTCAGCAGCACCGAGATCTCGCGCACGCCCTTGGCCCGCGCGGTCTGGATGTAATCCTGGTGGATGATTTCGAGCAGGGAGGAGCGGGTCATGCGGGCTATCATCGCCGCGGAGCGGAAGCCGAGCGTCAGGGAGGGCAGAAGCAGCTGAAGGAATCCCTCGACGGTCCAGATCCTGCCGTTGAAGCCCGCGACGGGAAGGAGCCGAAGGGTGACGCTGAAGACGATGATGAGCATGAGCCCGATCCAGAACGTCGGGGCCGATATGCCGAGGGTCGCGACGGCCATGGCGAGACGGTCGAACCACGAGTTCCTGGCGGCAGCCGCGATGATCCCCGCCGTGATGCCGAGGACGACCGCGATGAGGGCGCTGAAGACCGCGAGGCTCAGCGTGTTCACGTACCTTCCCGCTATCGCCTCGGAAACCGCCTGCCCGGTCTGGAACGAATATCCGAGGTCGCCCCGGAACACCCGCGCCATGTAGCCTATATACTGCTCGTGCGGGGGCCGGTCGAGACCCAGTTTGATCCTGATGTTCGCGACCTCCTCCGCCGTAGCGGTCGGGCCCGCGATCACTTCGGCCGCGTCGCCGGGAATCAGGTAGATCATGAGGAAAATGACGATCGAGACGCCGATCAACACCGGTATGAGCTGTAGGAACCTTCTGATTATATATTTATGCAAGGCGAGCCTCTGTTCCCCTGGTTTTGCGGATAATTATTCACTCATCATAATATTTTTTCGAAAATATTAACACATATTTTTCCTTTTTCGTCAAATGAGACGTGCCCGAAAACGCCGCTTTCCGGGTTCATAAAGGAATTTTTCGATGCGTTCCGCGATCGTCGCCAGGAAACGGGCGATTCTCGGGAGCGCCGCTCTTGATAAAACCCGTTGCGCCGTGAATACTTGATGTGACGACGATAACGTGCGAGGAGGTGTGCCATGAACCTCGGTATACCCGAAATACTTCTGGTCCTTTTCCTGGTCCTCCTGCTCTTCGGCGGGAAGAGGCTCCCGGAACTCGCTCAAAGCATGGGAAAGGCCCTGGCGGAATTCCGCAAGGGAATCAGGGAAGCGTCGAAAGATCCGGACAAGCCGGAAGAATAGCCCATGTCCGCCCCGGAAGACGAACGGAGAGGACCGGATCTGGACTTTTTCGATCACCTCGATTCGCTCAGGAGGAGATTGGTAGCCGCCCTCTTCGTCTTCCTCGCGTCCGCTTCGGTCGCCTTCGCCTTCATGGACCGCGTCCTGCCCGTGGTTTCCGGTCCGGCCCGCGCCGCGGGACTGGGGCTCTACGCGACCGCCCCCTTCGAGAAGCTCTTCGTCCACCTCAAGGTGAGCGCGATCCTCGGTCTCGCGGCGTCGCTTCCGATCGCGGCGGCGCTCCTCGCCTCCTTCGTCGCCCCGGCCCTCGATCCGCGGACGCGGAGGCGGATGGCCCCCTGCATGGCCGCGGTCCTCCTTTTCATGGCGGCGGGTGCGGCCCTCTCCTGGTTCGTCATGGTACCGTTCGCCGTGGGCTTCTTCGCCGATTTCGCGGCGGGCGACGGGGTCCTTCCCCTCTGGAGCCTCGGCTCCTACGTTTCACTCGTCTCCGGCCTCGTGCTCGCGGGCGCACTCGTGTTTCTCGCCCCGCCTTTCCTTCTCGCCCTCATCCGTCTCGGAGTCGTCCGCGCGGGAACCCTGGCCGCGGGCCGGCGGTACGCGATCGTCGGCATCGCCCTCGCGGCCGGCGTTCTCACGCCTACGGTGGACGTGGTTTCTCAGTGCGTCGTCGGGGCCGTTTTATGGGGCCTTTTCGAAGTCACCCTGCTCGCGGGCAGGTTCATCGAGCCGGGCAGGTCCCGGCGCGGAGGAAAGGAGGTCCGGAATGGATAGGAGGGAGTTTCTCAAGAGGCTCGCCGGGCTCGGTCTCGCGGGCGCTTCCCTGCTTCTCGAACGGCGGCCGGGCAGGCTGTGGGCCGCCCCAGCTCCGGGCGCGACGCCGGACCTGGTCGCCGTGAAGGGAGGTCGAGACCCCGCCGTCATGTTCGACCGGGCGCTGAGGGAATTCGGCGGGATGGAGCGCTTCGTCCGAAAGGGCCAGACGGTCGTGATAAAGCCGAACATCGGCTGGGACAGGCCGCCCGAAGCCGCCGCGAACACCAATCCCCTGCTCGTGAAGCGCATCGTGGAGCATTGCCTCCAGGCCGGCGCGAAGAAGGTGTGGGTCTTCGACCACAGCTGCGACACCGGTTCGAGAGCCTACGCGAATTCCCAGATCGAGCGCTACGCGAAGGAGGGGGGAGCCCAGGTGGTGCCGGGAGACTCGTCCTCCATGTACGGTGCGGTGACGGTCCCCGGAGCGGTCAAGCTCAAGAGGATGAGCGTTCACGAGCTCGCGGCGGAAGCGGACGTCTTCATAAACGTCCCGGTGCTCAAGCACCACGGCAGCACGGGCATGACCTGCGCCATGAAGAACTTCATGGGCATCGTGTGGGACCGGAACGAGTTCCACCGCACGGATCTCGATCAGTGCATCGCGGACTCGTGCCTGTTCCGGAAGCCGGCACTCAACGTCGTCGACGCATGGAAGGTCATGGTCACGGGCGGACCCCGCGGCTATTCGGGAAGCCGCTACGACGAACAGAGGATGCTCGTCCTCTCGCCGGACATCCTGGCGGCCGATTCGGCCTCGGCCAGGACCCTGGGAAAGGCCCCCGACGACTTCGGCTTCATACCCATGGGAGAGCGGCTCGGACTCGGGAGGCCGGATCTTTCGAGGCTCGACGTACGAAGGATCGCTATGTGAAGCGCCCTCCGCTTACGAGGATCGTCCGTCTCGCCGCCTCGGCCGCGGTCCTGTGCGCGGCCGCCTTCGGCTTCGTCGTCGGGGGAGCGACGGGGGACGCCGTCGCCGCAGCCCTCGCCTCGGTTCAGCTTTTCCCGCGCGCGGCGGGCTGGGCGGGCGGGGCGCTGGCCGGGAGCGCAACCGCGGTTTCCGCCGTGCTGCTCGCTTTTTCCGCGATTTTCGGCCGCTGGTACTGCGCCGCCCTCTGTCCGCTCGGCACGCTCCAGGACCTCGCCTTCTCGGCCGGCCGCGGCCGACGCGCCTACAGGAGGGGGAGGACGCCGGTCCGCGTCGCCGCCCTCGTCGCTGCGGCCGGCCTTCTCGCTGCCGGGGCCGCTTCCGCCGCCTCCTGGCTCGATCCCTGGTCCCTGTTCGGCAGGCTTTTCGCCTACGACGCCTTGCCCTTGGTTCGGCTCGCCGCGGGACGCGACGTTCCCGGCGTGAACCTTCCGAACGTCGCGCTTCCCGCCCTTGCCGCGGTCGCGGTCCTCGGAACCGCCTTCTTTTTCGGACGCGCCTTCTGCGGCCTCCTCTGTCCCGTGGGCACGGTCCTGGGCCTCCTCAATTCCGCGGCCCCCCTGCGACTTCGCCTGGACGCCGCGGCCTGCGTTTCCTGCGGAGCCTGCGCGATGCGCTGCCCCGCCTCCTGCATCGACACGGCCGGGAAACGGCTGGACGCCTCCCGTTGCGTCTACTGCCTCGCCTGCGTCGCGGCCTGCCCGACGAAGGCCGTCCGGTACGGCGGTTCCAGGTCCGCCGGGTCCGGGGAACAAGGCCTGAGCAGGGCTGGTTTTCTGTCGCTGCTGGGGGGAGGCCTCGCGGCGTTCGGCTCTTCGTTCGTTCCCGGCCGGCTCTTCGGAGCCGGGGCCACCCGGCGTGCCGCAGTGTCGATCCCTCCCGGAGCGGGAAACGTCGATCGCTATCTCGGCCTCTGCACCGCCTGCGGACTCTGCGTCTCCCGCTGCCCCTCGAAGGTCCTGCAGCCGTCGCTCGGCGAACTCGGGCTCGGGGGGCTCTTCGTGCCCCGGCTCGATTACGACGTGTCCTACTGCCAGTTCGAGTGCACCTCCTGCCTGGACGTCTGCCCGACCGGGGCCCTCGAGCGTCTCGCGCCTGAGGTGAAGAAGCTCACGAAGATCGGAGACACTACGCTCACCAAGGATCGCTGCATCGTGTTCACGAACAGGACGAAATGCGGGGCCTGCGCGGAGCATTGTCCCACTGGCGCCGTGAGGATGATCGATTCGCCGACCGGAATCCCGGAACCCGAATTGGACGAGTCGATCTGTATCGGCTGCGGGGCCTGCCATCACGTCTGCCCGGTCGTGCCGGTCCGGGCGATCGACGTGGCGGGCCGTTCGGTCCATCGACCGGCGGAAAGGCCGAACGAAGACCTCTTCGGCGGGTGGCAGGCAGGAACGAAAAAAGAAAAGCCCCGCGGCGAAGGCGGCGGGGCCGAGGGAGATTTTCCTTTCTAGGGTTCGCGGCCGAGGCGGGTAGGGCCGCCGGGATCGCCGCTCACCCGATGGGCGTGAGCAGGGTCTTGATGCCCTTTCGCTCCTCGAAGTCCTTGAAAGCCCGTTCCCACCGGTCGATGGTGTAGCTTCCGGTTATGAGGGGCTTGAGCTTGATCTTTCCCTGTTCGACGAGCTTGAGGCCCCGTTCCCAGGCGTTCCGCGTGTGGGACATGGAGCCGGTTATTTGCAGCTCCCGAACGACGAGGGCATCGAGGTCCACGGGGACCTTCTTCCCGAAGAGGCCGACCTGGGTGAGCCTTCCCCGCTTCTTGAGGACCGACAAGCCGGAATCGACCGCCGGGGCGACGCCCGAGCATTCGACGAAGACGTCGACGCCGAGGCCGCCGGTCATGTCCATGACGACCTGCCTGAGGTCCTCCTTCTGGACGTTCACGGTCCTGTCGATTCCGAAGTCCCGCGCGATCGCGAAACGCTGCTCGTCGGCCGACGTGCCCGAGAGGATCACGACTCCTCCTTCGGCCTTGACCGCCTGGGCCGCGATGAGGCCCATGGCCCCGGGCCCCGAGACGAGGACGACGTCGCAGGCGCCGGGCTTCGTCTGGTCGAGGACGGCATGGACCGCGCAGACCATGGGCTCGGAGAGGGCTCCCTCCTCGTAGGAGATGTTGTCGGGGATGCGGTAGACGTTCTTTTCCGCGCAGACGATGTACTTCGTGAAGGCACCGTCGATGTTGAGTCCTTGGGCTCCTCGGTCCACGCAGATGGCGTAGTGCCCGGTCGTGCACATGTAGCAGCCGCCGCAGTTGATGCAGACGTTCTCGGCGGTGACGCGGTCGCCTGTCCGGAAACGCGAGACCTTCTTTCCGGTCTCGACGACCTTGCCGCAGAACTCGTGGCCGATGATGACGGGCGGGTTCGTCGGGAATTCGTCCTTGTAGATGTGGATGTCGGTACCGCAGACCCCGCAGGCCGCGATCTCGATCTTCACTTCTTCGTCGCCGCATCGCGGCTCCGGCACTTCGCGGATCTCGAGATTCCCCGGACCGCGGGCGGTTTTAACGAGCGCTTTCATGATACCTTGCCTCCGCTACTTCGACAGGTATGCGTACACCGACCTGGGAAGCGGGATTCCTTCCTTCCGGTAGCGGGCCATGAAGCGGCTCTCGATTTCGCCGGGCAGGAGCACCTTCTCGACGCCAGGGGCGGGCGGCAGCGCATGCAGCTCGTCGATCATCCGCTGCGAGCGCGCGAGGCAGGCCTGGGCCGAACCGAAGGCGGCCGGGTCCATGACGAGGATGAAATTGGAGAGGTTCCGGTAGCTGTCCAGGTCCTCGTACATGCGGTTGAGGTGGGGTCCGAAGACTCCGCCGATCATGATGCCGGTGAGCGCCTCGACGAGGAGGTTGATCCCGTAACCCTTCGGTCCCCCGAAGGGGTTGAGGTTGACCGCCTTGAAGGGATCGGTCGTGGACCGGCCTTCGGAATCGACGGCCCAGCCTTCGCGGAGGGTCTGTCCCTTTTCCCTCGCGGTGAGCACCTTGCCCCAGGCGATCTCGCTCGTGGCCATGTCGAGGAGGATGTTCTCCTTTTCCCCGGGGAAGCCGAAGGCGAAGGGGTTCGTCCCGAAGAACGCGTCCCTGCTGCCGAAGGCCACGACGCGGATGTCGGTGTTGACGAGCACGATCGAGGACATCTTGGCGTCGAGAGCCATCTGTACGTAGTACGCGAGGGCGCCGCAGTGGCTGTTGTTTTTTATGCCCACGAGGGCGAGGCCCTGTTCCCGCGCCATCGCGATGGCCTGTTCGGTGGCGTATTTCGTGACGACGTGACCGGCCGCGCCCTTGGCGTCGACGAGGCCGACCGACGGTTTGATGCGCTCCATCGAGCATTCGGCCGCGAGATTCATGCCTCCCTTCCGGATGCGGTTCACGTAGTGCTCCACGCGCAGCACCCCGTGGGAATGGACCCCTCTGAGGTCCGCGAAAACGAGGACGTCGGCGATGACCGCCGCGTCCTTCTCCGGCATATTCGCTTCGGTGAGCCGCTTGATCGCCATCTTGCGGAGATCTTCGGCCTTTGCGATCACCATGTCTTCGGACATTGTTCCTCCCTGGCAAGCAGATGTTTCGGATAGTGTAACCGATATCGGGTAAAAGGGGGAGATG
The DNA here is from genome assembly GCA_964397655.1 of uncultured Spirochaetaceae bacterium. Taxonomy (GTDB): domain Bacteria; phylum Spirochaetota; class Spirochaetia; order DTKZ01; family DTKZ01; genus CAYNKA01. Next base: position 46,272 of record CAYNKA010000004.1, read on the forward strand.
CACGGGAGGGGAGGGCTCGAAAAAAGGAGGAACTCCGGCCCGAAGGCGCCTTCGCGGCGCCGCAGGGCAGGAGAAGATCAGCGAACGGACTGGGGGAAGGGCCTTCTCGCTCCGGGCCTTCCGGCCGGCCGGTAGGACTGGAATCTCCGGTCTTGAACCGCGGGCCGGCCCTGCGCCGACTGCTGGGGCCGGGAGGGACGGAGGTCGGGAGTGTAGCCTTCGTAATCGAAGTCCGGTATCGCCCGTCTGTCGATCGGCCGCTTCAGGACCTTTTCGATCTCGCGGATCATGCTTTCGTCTTCGCGCGTCACGAAGGTGAAGGCCTCGCCGGTCTTGCAGGCCCGGCCCGTACGGCCGATCCGGTGCGTGTAGGCGTCCACGGTATCCGGGACGTCGAAGTTGATGACGTGGGTGATCTCGGATATGTCGATGCCGCGGGCCGCGATGTCCGTCGCAACGAGGATGTCGTACTTCCCGGCGCGGAAGCCGGTGATCGCGTCCTGCCGCTTGTTCTGGCTCATGTTCCCCTGGAGCGCGACCGCTCGGTGGCCGGCCTTCTCCAACGCGAGGCCGAGGCTTTTCGCCCGGTGCTTGGTTTTCGTGAAGACGAGCACCCTTCCCGTCGCGGTCCGATCGAGGAGGGCGAAGAGCATCTGCTTCTTGAGGTCGGAGGTCGTCGGGTAGAGCGCGTGGGTCACGGTATGGACGGGCGCCGTGGTACCGACCTGCTCGGTCACCGGATCGTCGAGGATGGAGTCGGTGAGGTTCCTAATGTCCTCCGGCATGGTGGCCGAGAAGAAGAGGGTCTGCCGCTTGACCGGCAGCTGCTTGAGAATCCTCTTCACGTCGGGGAGGAAGCCCATGTCGCACATATGGTCGGCCTCGTCCAGGACGAGGACCTCGACGCCGGCGAGGTCGATGTCGCCCTCGGAGAGGTGGTCGAGCAGCCGGCCGGGGCAGGCGACGACGATCTGGGGCCCCTGCCGCAGGGCCGCGAGCTGGCGGACCTTGCTGACGCCGCCGTAGATCGCGACGCTCCTCACCGGAGTCTTGCCGCCCAGGGTGCCGATCGCCGAGTTGATCTGCTCCGCGAGTTCCCGTGTGGGGGCGAGGATGAGAGCGCGTATTTTCCGCGAGGGATTCTTCACGAGGCGGTGGAGGATGGGAAGCACGAAGGCCGCGGTCTTGCCGGTGCCTGTCTGGGCGAGCCCGAGTACGTCTCGGCCGTCCATGACTGAGGGAATGACGCGGGCCTGGATCGGCGTGGGAACGCCGTAGCGGGCGGATCTGACACCGTCCATGACGCGGGGGTCGAGAGAAAAAGAGTCGAATGTCACTGGTAGGATCTCCTTGGCTCATGGGAGCCAAGTCTTGTTCTCAGCTCTTTAATGAGGTTTGATTTCACCTTTTATAGCATTTTCGGCGGATTTGTACCAGACCCCGCGCGGAGATTGACTTTTTGGTGTTTTCCGATTACAAAAGATCGCTGCGATAATAGGAAAAGACTTCAGAGTCATCTTACCAGGATAAGGAAAACTCCATTGATAAGCGCGGAAAACATCAGTCTCGTCTTCGGACAGCGGGTTCTGTTCAAGGACGTCAACATAAAATTCATTCCCGGAAACTGTTACGGCGTCATCGGGGCGAACGGCGCGGGCAAGTCCACCTTCATCAAGGTTCTGTCCGGCGAGATCGAGCCCGACACCGGTACGGTCACCGTGAGCCAGGGAGAGCGAGTCTCCGTGCTCAAGCAGGACCACTTCGCCTTCGACGAGCATTCGGTCATCCATACGGTCATCATGGGGAACGAGAAGCTCTACCGGGTCATGGTCGAAAAGGACTCGATCTACCTGAAGGAGGATTTCTCCGAGTCCGACGGTATCAGGGCCGCGGAACTCGAGGCGGAATTCTCCGAAATGGACGGATGGGAGGCTGAGGCCAAGGCCTCAATGATCCTGAGCGGTCTCGGAGTTCCCGAAGACGTGCAGGGCAAGACGATGAAGGACCTCGAGAGCGCCCACAAGGTGCGCGTGCTCCTCGCCCAGGCCCTCTTCGGCGAGCCGGACATCCTCCTCCTCGACGAGCCCACGAACGGCCTCGACCTCGAGTCGATTTCGTGGCTCGAGGACTTCCTCGCGGATATACCCGGCACGGTAATCGTCGTCTCGCACGACCGCCACTTCCTGAACCGAATCTGCACCCACGTTGCCGACATCGACTACGGCAAGATCACCCTCTACGTCGGCAACTACGATTTCTGGTTCCAGGCGGTCCAGCTCGCCCAGAAGCAGATGAGGGACGACAAGAAGAGGCGCGAGGAGAAGATCGCCGAACTCAAGGAGTTCATCCAACGATTCAGCGCGAACGCCGCGAAGTCGCGGCAGGCGACATCGAGGAAGAAGCTCATCGACAAACTCACCATCGACGACATCCAGCCGTCTTCGCGGAAATTCCCCTACGTCGGATTCAAGCCCGAGCGGGAATGCGGGAGGATCATACTCGACGTCAAAGGGCTCGCGAAGAACTCCGAAGACGGAAGCCTCATCGAGAACTTCAACCTTCACGTGAAACGAGGGGACAGGATCGCGTTCGTCGGACCCTTTCATCAGACGAAGACCCTGCTGTACAGGATCCTCGCCGGGGAGATCGAGCCCGACGCCGGGACCGTGGAGTGGGGGACGACGATCAGCGTTTCGTATTTTCCGAAGGACAATTCCTCTTACTTCGAATGCGACCTAAGACTCATCGACTGGCTCAGGCAGTATACGACGCTCGAGGACGAGACCGTGGTCCGCGGCTTCCTCGGGCGGATGCTTTTTTCCGGCGACGAGGCTCTCAAGAAGGTGAACGTGCTCTCGGGCGGCGAGCGGGTCCGCTGCATGCTCTCGAAGATGATGCTGAGCGGGGCCAACGTCCTCATCCTGGACGAGCCCACCAATCACCTCGACCTGGAGGCGATCACCGCCCTCAACAACGGGCTCATGGAATTCCCCGAGGTCGTGCTGTTTTCGTCGCACGACCATCAGTTCGTGGACACCGTCGCCACCAGGATCATCGAGTTCGCTCCGGGCGGCGTGATCGACCGGGAGATGCGCTTCGACGACTACCTGGCGAACGAAGACGTGCGGGCCCTGCGGGACGAACTCTATCACGGCCACAAGAGGCTCGAGATCTGACGGTTCGGAAGAGGGGCGCGAAAAAAAAGCCGTCGAACCATCGACGGCTTTTTTCGTCCGAGCTTTCGCCCTACTGCGCGGTGACTGCGGCGCCGGTCTTCTCGCTCACCTGAGTGAGTTCCGTGGAGGTGAAGACCTTGTCGATGTCGAGGATGATGAGGAAGTTGTCCTCGTGCTTGCCCATGCCCTTGATGAAATGCGTGTCGATCCTCGTACCGATTCTCGGCGCGGGCTCGATGTGGGCCGAGTCGAGTTCGATGACCTGCTGGACCGAGTCCGCCAGGCCTCCGAGGATGACGGTCTCCCCTTCGTAACGAATTTCCATGACGATGATGCCCGTTGCTACGGATTTTTCGGTTTTCTCCATGCCGAATTTCAGGCGCAGGTCGATGACGGGCACCACGCTTCCCCGGAGGTTGATGACTCCGAGCATGAAAGGAGGCATTTTCGGAACATGGGTTATCTTGGTGAATTCCAGCACTTCCTTCACTTTTTCCACTTCAACCGCATAATGCTCGTCTCCCAACATGAACGTGAGGTATTGTGTCGTGGCCATTTTCAACTCCTTGAGTTTTTAAATTCTTTAAAATGTAAAATATCTCCCTTGTTATATGATAGTATCTTTAATGGGAAAAAATCAAGCAGAAATAAAATTTGGTAATGGGAGCGAAATATGGAGTTCTACGAGATCCTTTCCGAGCGATACGACGATTTATTTCCGCTCGAGCCCGAGATCCTCGCCTTTCTTCGGGAATCCTTCCGAGGGGCCCGTTCGGTGCTGGACGCCGCCTGCGGGACCGGGACTTACGCCGAGGCGCTCGCCGAGGGCGGGCGGCGGGTCGTCGGAATCGACCTGGACGGGAGGATGATAGCGAAGGCGAAGGCGAAATCCGCGGGGATGAAGGACGGCCGTTTTCCCGAGTACCGGGTCGGCGATATGCTGAAGCTGAAGGACGGTTTCGGTCCCGAGTTCGAGGGCCTCGCCTGCATAGGGAATTCCGTCGTCCATCTCGGGAGCCGGGATTCGGTGCGCGCGGCCTTCGAAGGCTTTCACGCCGTCCTCGCCCGGAAAGGCCGTCTCGTCGTACAGATCGTCAACTTCGACCGGGTGGCCGCCCGAGGCATCCGGGAGCTTCCGACCCTCCGCGGCGGGGGTGCGGAACTCGTCCGCCGCTACCTTCCGTCGGGCGAGGAAGGCAGGCTCGTCTTCGAGACCGAGCTCGTCGTTTCGCGTCCGGGCGGGGAGGAATTCCGGAGCACGCAGAGCATTCCCCTCCTTGCACTCTCGAGCGGAGAACTCGTCGGCTACGCGGAGTCGGCGGGATTCCGCGGCATCGAACTTTTCGGGTCGTACGGCCGGGCCCAGTACGTCGCGGACGAGTCCTTCCTCACCGTCCTCGCGGCGGTGAAGCCCTAGTCCTCCTCCTCGAGCATGCGGCGCAGGGCCGGGGCCTTGAGGACGACCACGGTCTTTCCGTCCTGGCGTATGACGCCTTCCTCCCGCAGTTCGGCGAAAACGCGGGAAAAGGCCGGACGCGTGACGCCGAAAAGTTCCGCGAGAATCTCCTTCGTGTAGGGAATCTTGAGCTCCGCGGACCGCTGCTTGAGCATCTCGTCGAGGAGATATCCGGCGATTTTCCGGCGAATCGTTCCGAACTGGATAAAGCGGAGCTTCTGCGCGAGCAGGGTGAGCCTCCCCCCCATGTCCGAGAGGAGCTTGTCGAGGAAGGCCTCGCTGAGCCGGCAGAGTCGGAGGAGTTCGGCCTTCGGGACGAGGAGGACCTTCACGTCGGACTTCGCGACGACGGTGACCGGAAGCGCGTTGTCCGGGGAAAACAGGACCGCCGTCGCGACGGGCTCGGGGGCTTTCAGGGTCTCGACCTTCAGGACCTTGCCTCCGTAATCCTGGATTTCCGCGTTCGCCTCGCCTTCCAGGATGACGGCGAGCTCCGTGTACGCCTGGCCCTGCAGGAAGACCACGGTTCCCTTCGCGTGGGTCTTCGTCCTCGGTGAAAAAGTCCGGAGCCAGAGGTCGAGGGTCTTCGCGGGCACTTCCTTGAAGATCGGAAGGTTTTTCATCGTTATCAGGCTCATGCGGCCAGTCTATTGAAAATATTGACAAATAGAAAGGATGATGGCATACTCTTATTGTTGCATGCAATAAAATGAAGAGGAGCTGACCATGTCCTATACCGGAATCCCCGTGGCGCTCGTGACGGGAGGAAGCAGGGGTCTCGGCCGCGGGGTAGTCCTGGAGCTCGCGAAATCAGGCTTCTCCGTGGCCATCGTGTACGGAGGGAACCGCGAGGCGGCAGAGGAATCCCGAAGGCTCTGCATCGAAACCGCGCCGTCCAAGGACCAGCGTTTCGAAATCTTCCAGGCCGACATCGGCAGCCGGGAACAGCGGGAGAGGCTCGTCGAACAAGCGTTCGAAGCGTTCGGGAACGTCGACGCGCTCGTGAACAACGCGGGAATGGGGCCGCGCGTGCGTGCGGACATCCTCGATGCCGCGGAGGAGTCCTTCGAGGAACTCCTCCGGGTGAACCTCCAGGGCCCGTACTTCCTCACCCAGCGCGTCGCCAAGCGGTGGATCGATTCGGGCAGGCCTTCGGCCATCGCCACGGGATACAAGGTCGTCTTCGTGACTTCGATTTCCGCCGATACGGTTTCCACCGGGCGGGGCGAATACTGCGTGTCCAAGGCGGGCCTTTCCATGGCGGCGGCCCTCTGGGCGGTGCGGCTCGCGGAGAAGAACATCCAGGTCTACGAACTCAGGCCCGGGATCATGCTCACCGACATGACGAGCGGGGTCAAGGGCAAGTACGACGCGCTCATAGCCCAGGGCATCGTGCCGCAGAACCGCTGGGGTACGCCGGAGGACGTAGGCAGGGCCGTGCGGGGCCTGGTCTCCGGGGACTTCGCCTTTTCCACGGGAAGCGTGATCGGCGTGGACGGAGGCTTTCACGTTCCGCGGCTCTAGCGGAACGGATCCGAACCGGAGGTACGAATGATCGACCTGCGATCGGCGCCCGAGGCGGGCGCCCTGTCCGGAAGCATCGATGAGGTGTTCCGCCTCGCGGGCGGAAAAATCCGATCGCTCGCGGCCCGGAGCGCACCGGGCGAAGGATCGCCGGTCTTCACCGTAGGCGGGAAGTACACCTCCAGGGGCTGGACCGAATGGACCCAGGGCTTCCGGTTCGGCGGCGCCCTCTACGTGTTCGAGGCGACCGGCGATTCGTGGTTCCTCGACTACGCCAGGAGCAACACCGCTGAGGTCATGGCCTCCCACGTGACCCACGTCGGGGTTCACGACCACGGCTTCAACAACGTGAGCACCTACGGGGGGCTTCTCAGGCTCATGAGCGAGGGGACCATTGGGGAAAATCCCTGGGAACGCCGTTTCTACGAGCTCGCCCTGAAGGCCTCCGGCGCTGTCCAGGCCGCGCGTTGGACCGCGCTTCCCGGGGAACTCGGCTACATCTATTCCTTCAACGGACCGCATTCCCTCTTCGCCGACACCATCAGGTCGCTCCGCTCCCTGGCGGTCGCGCACCTCCTCGGCCATTCGCTCATGGCGGAGCGGGACGAGAAGGTGAGCCTGCTGCGCCGCCTGCTCCAGCACGCCGAGACTACCGCTAGGTACAACGTCTATTTCGGAACAGGCAGGGACCGCTGGGACGTTCGGGGAAGGACCGCCCACGAGTCGATCTTCAACCTGAACGACGGCTCCTACCGCTGCCCCTCGAGCCAGCAGGGCTATTCTCCCTTCACGACCTGGACCCGAGGACTCGCCTGGATCCTCCTCGGCTATGCGGAGGAGCTCGAGTTCCTCTCCGCCCTGGACGAGGACGAATTCCCCCGGCTCGGTCTTCCCTATTTTCCGGACAAGCAGGCGGTCCTCGAAAGGTTCACGGAGGCGGCGAAGGCCGCGGCGGATTTCTACCTCGAGAACACTCCGACGGACGGGGTCCCGTACTGGGACACCGGCGCACCCGGTCTCCGCGATCTCGGCGACTGGTCCGGCAGGCCGTCGGATCCCTTCAATGACTCCGAGCCGGTGGACTCCTCTGCGGCGGCCATCGCGGCCCAGGGTCTGCTCCGGCTCGGCGACCGGCTGAACGAAGCGGCCGGCCGGGGCGGAGAGGACCCCCGGCGCGGAAGCCTCGGCGGGGCAGAAGGACCGGGATCCAGGTACGTCGACGCCGGGCTCGTTACGGCGCGAACCCTCATGGCCCCGCCCTACCTGAGCCGGAATCCCGGGCACGAAGGGCTCCTGCTCCACGCGATCTACCACGAACCCAACGCCTGGGACAACGTCCCCGAGGGAAGGAAGGTCCCCTCGGGCGAGTCCTGCATGTGGGGGGATTACCATCTTCTCGAACTCGCCGCCCAGCTCGCGAGGCGGATCGGAAAGAGGCCTCCTCTCCGATTCTTCGACGTCAAATAAGGAGGTTTTCCATGATGAAGGACCTGTCCCGTTCCGCGATCCACACGATCACGACGAAACCCTGGGCCGTGGAGACCGCGATCGAGAAATTCGCGGCGGCCGGTGTCAGGGGCATTTCAATCTGGAAGGAGGCCCTGGAGGGAAAGAATCCGGCCCTGATAGGCGACCTCGTCCGCAAGGCCGGGCTTTCGGTCGTCGCGACGGTGAGGGGCGGTTTTTTTCCCGCGCTCGGCGAGGCCGAAAGAAGGAAGAAAATCGACGACAATCGCTTCCTCATCGACCTTTCGGCCGAACTCGGGTCGCCGCTCCTCGTCCTCGTGCCCGGCGCGCACCCCGGCCAGAGCCTCGAGGAATCGCGGCTCCAGATCCGCAGGGGGATCGAGGCGATCCTGCCCGCGGCGGAAAAGGCAGGGGTGAGGCTCGCCGTCGAGCCCCTCCACCCCATGTACGCGGACGCCCGTTCGGCGATAGTCACCATGAAACAGGCGAACGACCTCTGCGCGGAAGTCGACCATCCCGGCCTCGGGGTGGCGGTCGACGTCTATCATCTCTGGTGGGACCCTGACCTGGAAAAAGAGATCGCCCGGTGCGGCAGGGCGGGTCGGATCTTCGCCTTCCACGTCTGCGACTGGAAGACGCCGACAACGGACTTCCTGAACGACCGCGGGCTCATGGGCGAGGGCTGCATCGACATCCCGAAGATCCGACGCTGGACGGAAGATGCGGGGTTCCGGGGCTTCGTCGAAACGGAGATCTTTTCCACGCGGTACTGGGGCATGGACCAGGACGAGTTCCTGAGGATGATCGTCGCCGCGTACAAGGAGCACGCATGAAGGTAACGAAGATCGGCGTCGTCATGAACGGCGTCACCGGGCGCATGGGGACCAACCAGCACCTCACGAGGTCCGTCGCGGCGATCAGGAAGCAGGGAGGCCTCCTCCTGCGGAACGGAGACGTGCTCGTTCCCGAACCCGTTCTCGTCGGGCGCAACGAGGCCAAGCTCAGGAGGCTCGCCGAGAGCCAGGGCGTCGAGAAGTACACGACGGACCTAGACACCGCGCTTTCCGACCCCGGAAACGCGATCTACTTCGACTCCCAGACCACGGATCTCCGGGCGGCCTCGGTCCTCAAGGCCATAGCCGCCGGCAAGGCGGTCTACTGCGAGAAGCCCGTCGCTACGGACACAGCCGCGGCCCTCGGCCTCTATGCCGCCGCGAAGAAGGCCGGCGTGAAGAACGGCGTCGTCCAGGACAAGCTCTGGCTGCCCGGCCTCATGAAGCTGAAGTACCTGGTCGACTCGGGCTTCTTCGGCAGGATCCTCTCGGTCCGCGGGGAGTTCGGCTACTGGGTCTTCGACGGTTTCCGCCAGCCGACGCAGCGCCCGTCGTGGAACTACCGGAAGGAGGATGGCGGCGGGATCATGATCGACATGTTCTGCCACTGGCGGTACGTGATCGACGACATCTTCGGCGAGATCAAGGCGCTTTCCGCGTTCGGGGCGACCCACATCGACCGGAGGATCGACGAGAACGGCAGGGAATACGCCTGCACCGCGGAGGACGCGGCCTACGGAACCTTCGAGCTCGCGAGCGGCATCGTCTGCCAGTTCAACAGCTCCTGGGCGGTCCGGGTCAGGCGGGACGACCTCCTCACGCTCCAGGTCGACGGGACGAACGGGTCCGCGGTCGCGGGGCTCAGGGACTGCCGGATCCAGGACGAACCCATGACTCCCAAACCCGTCTGGAACCCCGACATCGACAGTCCCATCGACTTTTTCGAGAACTGGGCGCGGGTTCCGACGAGGGACCCCTACGACAACGCGTTCAAGGTCCAGTGGGAGAAATTCCTCCTCCACGTAGCCCAGGACGATCCTTTCCGCTGGTCGCTCCTGGAGGGCGCGAAGGGAGTCCAGCTCGCCGAGCTGGGCCTTCGGAGCTGGAAGGAGAGGCGCTGGCTCGAAGTCCCGCCGCTGGCAGTCTGAGACGGCAGGACGGGGCCGGCGCCGTCGCCGAACTGGCGGTCGTCCTCGACCCGCCTCGCCTCCGCGCCGCGATTGAACAGGGAGGAAAAAACCTCTATCATGTCGAGCCGTAATGAGAATGAGAATCCTTGACGGCGTCGCGATCGTCGTCTCGGCGGCGGTGATAGGAGCGTTTTCGTGGTACGCCTACGGTCACGCGGGCGAGGAGCCGATGGTCTATATCCAGGGAGAGTCGAGTTCCTGGGTTTACCCGCTCGGTGCGGACCGCGAGGTCGGGATTCCGGGACCTCTCGGCACGACCCGTGTCCACATCGAGGGCGGGTCCGTGCACGTAACCGACTCGCCCTGCAGGGACAAGATCTGCATATACGCCGGAACGATCTCCCGAAAGGGCGACTGGATAGCCTGCCTTCCGAACAGGGTCTTAATCCGCATCGAGAGCAGAACGGAGGTAGAAGTTGACGCCACGGTCTTCTGAGACGACGAGAAGGCTCGCCTTCTTCGGAGCGTTCTGCCTCTTCCTCTCCACGATCGAATTCGTCATACCGAAGCCCCTTCCCTTCATGAGGATCGGGCTCGCGAACGTACCCATCCTTCTCGCCCTGGGGACCTACCGTCCCAGGTTCATCGCCGCGCTCGTGGGGCTGAAGATCCTCGGACAGGGTCTCGTGAACGGGACCTTCTTCTCGTACATCTTCCTCTTTTCCGCGGCGGGCTCCTTCGCGAGCGGCATGACGATGCTGGTCCTTTACATCGCGCTCGGCAAAAGGATGAGCCTCGTCGGCATCGGCGTCCTCGGCGCGCTCGCGAGCAACGTCGTCCAGATCCTGCTTGCGCGTTACTTTCTCCTCGGGGAAGGCGCCTGGCTCATCGGCCCCCCGTTCCTCGCCGTCGGCACGGTGTCGGGAATCCTTCTCGGGGCCTTCGCGCAGAAAATGCGGGAGACGTCCACGTGGCTCGGCGAGAACGGAGGGGAAGCGTGATCCGTCCCGAACGATGGATGTCGGCCGAATTCCTCTTTCTCTGCGGCGTCCTGTCCCTGCCGGCCTTTCTCTTCGGGGAGGCGGTCTGGGCCAAGACCCTTCTCATGGCGGTCTACATCCTCCTGAACGTGATTTCGGGGAGGAAGGTGAAGGTACTTCCGAACCTCGTCGCGGCGGCCGGCATCGTGGCGGCCAACCTCTTCACTCCCTTCGGAAGGATCCTCTTCCGCATCGGGACCTTCCCCGTCACCGAGGGAGCCTTTCGGGTCGGTTTGACGAAGTCCGCCACCATCATCGGCCTCATCTACCTTTCCCGCTTCACGATCCGCTCGACCATCCGCATCCCCGGCAGGGTCGGCGAGGTGTTTTCCCTCATGCTCTTCTATTTCGAGCGGATCACCGAGCAGAAAATCAAGTTCGAGCGAAAGAACCCGTGGATCGGCCTCGACGGCCTCCTCGAGAGCGTGTATCGGTCGGAAGGCGGGGAATCCGGCGCGGACCGCCCGAAAACCGCGACCGGCCCCGCGGGCTACGCGTTCGCCGGCTGCTTCGTTCTTCTCAACTGGACGATCTTCTTCGTCGAGCGGCTGATGTATTGACATCCGGGAAGGCTCGTGATTATGATGGTTTTTGTCATGTTTTCGAGAGATCGGAGGAATCATTCATGAAGAAAATATTTTTCGTCGTCGCGGTTTTCGTTTTTCTTTTCGCGGGCGTTACGGCCTTCGCCCAGATGAAGGGCGGAAAGTACGAGGCCAAGGACGCAGCGGACAAGCAGGGCTATGCGGGGAGCATCGAGATCGTCGTAGCCGACGGCAAGATCGTCAAGGTGGACTACACCGAATTCAAGGGCAAGGACGACAAGAAGAAGAACAACTACGTGAACACCGAAATGAAGAAGCGGAGCAAGATTTCCTTCGCCGAGGCGGCCGCGAAGCTCGAAGCCAATCTGATCGCGTCCCAGAATCCCGACAAGGTGGACGCCGTAACCGGGGCCACCGGCCTTTCCAAGCGATTCGTGGAGCTCGCCAAGAAGGCGCTCCCGAAGTAGGATTCGTTTCGGAAGCAGGAAGGAGCGTGAAGCGCCGACCGGCGTTTCGCGCTTTTTTTTTCGCGACGAGCCGCGGGCTCGTCGCCCGCGCATCATTCCGTCGGCGCGAGCCTGAAGGTCTCGTCGGTCATCTCGAAGACGTCCTTCAGTCCCTTCGTGACGTGGACGACGTCCCCCTCCGTGATGAAGGCGGCCTCTACGCCGTCGAGGCTCTCCGCCAGGGCGAGGCCTCGTTCGAGGCCGAGCGAGAAGAGAGCGGTCGAGAGCGCGTCCGCCGAGGTCGAGTCACGAGCGATCACCGTGACGCTCGTGAGACCGTTGCTCACCGGATATCCGTTTTTCGTGTCGAGGATGTGATGGTAGCGCCTGCCGTCGGATCCGATGAAGAACCGCTCGTAGATGCCCGAGGTCACCACCGCGAGATCCTCGGCCTGTACTATGCCGATGTACTTCCCGCGGCTCTTGTCCGGATTCTGCACGCCGATTCTCCAGGGTCTGTTCCCGGGGTGGCTCCCGAGGACGAATATGTTTCCTCCGAGGTCGATGATCGCCTTGCCGACGCCGTTTTCCCTGAGCACGCGCGCCGCCTCGTCGGCAGCCCAGCCCTTGGCTATGGCTCCCAGATCGAGGGCCATGCCCGCCTCGGTGAGGAAAACCGATCGGTCAGCTTCGGACAGTTTCACCTTGCGGTAATCCACGGCCTTGAGCGCGGCGGCGATCTCCTCCGGCTTCGGCAGGCGGGCCCTTTCCGTCCCAATGCCCCACAGGCCGACGACGGGCCCGATCGACGGATCGAAGGCGCCTCCGCTCAGGGCCGCGAATTTCAGGGCGGTCGCAACGACCTTGTAGGTCTCCTCGGATACCGCCACCGGAGACTTCCCCGCGTTTCCGTTGATCGCGCTCACTTCGCTCGATTCGAGGTTCACGCTCATGCGTTCCTCGATCTCCTTGATTCTCCTGAAAACCTTGTCGAGGGTCTTCGTCGAAGGGTTGTCGTGGATGGTTACGCCGCAGGTCGTTCCCAGGAGGAATTCGATGCGGGATTCGGGCGTTTTTTTTCCGTTCGAGCAGGAAAGGACGAGGAGCGGAAGGATGAAAACAAGGAAAAGGCGGGCCGGAAGACGGAGGCTCATGGTGTCAGGTTGTATCACGAACGAGGCAGGAGCTTCAATCTCGGAATGCGCGTTCATGGGCATTGCTTACCTTCACATTCAGGAAAAAATATATTATTATTTATCAAGCTTTTCAAAATTGTTGTCTTGGACCGAGGCGATTTTCAAAAATCCCGATAATGAATGGATTGGGAACCTTCGCCCGGCTCAATACGGTGATTTTTGAAAACGCAGCATATATCAGGTATTTCATATGCGGTGCAGTTCGATCCTGAAAAACTCTTTTTTCAAGCGTTAAGGAGACTCTCATGGGAGATAAAACGAGAATCGTCGTCCTCGGCGGCGGATACGGCGGTGTACAGGCGCTCAAGAAAATGTACAAGAATCTCAAGGGCAACCGAGACGTCGAATTCACCTTGATCGACAGGAATCCCTATCACACCCTCATGACGGAACTTCATGAAGTCGCGGGCTCGAGGGTGGAGCCCGAATCGGTACAGATCAGCTTCCAGAGAATCTTCGGCGGGACGCGAATCAGGCTGGTCACCGACACGATCAAGAACATCGATTTCGAGGCGAAAAAACTCATATCGCCGACGAACAAGTACGACTACGACTATCTCGTCATCAGCGCGGGAGGAGACCCCGAGTTCTTCGGCATCGAAGGCATCCAGGAGAACTCGTTCACGCTCTGGTCGCTCGAGGACGCCATGAGGATCCGGGTCCATGTGGAGGAATGCTTCCGAAAGGCCGCTTGCGAAGCCGATCCGGACGAGCGGAAGAGGCTCCTCACCTTCATCATCGCGGGCGCGGGTTTCACCGGCGTGGAACTCGCGGGCGAGCTCGCGGAACGGCGGAAGGTCCTCTGCCGGCGGTACCACATAGACGAACGGGAAGTGAGGATCGTGATCGTCGAGGCGATCGCTAAGGTCCTCTCGATGCTCACCGACAGCCTCCGGGAGAAGTCCGAGAAATGCATGCGGAGGCTCGGAATCGAGGTCTACCTCAACGCCCCGATATCCAGCGCCGAGCCGGGCGCCATCGTCATCAAGGGCGAGAAGAGGATGGAAGCCGAGACCATCGTGTGGACCTGCGGCATCCACGGTTCCGAACTCACCGCCGATCTCGGGCTCACCAAGGGACAGGAGGCGCGAGGGCAGTGCTCCTTCGCTTCGTGGGAGGAAGGGATCCACGGGATGAGCGGCTGCCGCTTCGACGAGGACGAGAAGTACGTCGTCGGCAAGCGGGGAAGGATTCTCGTGAACGAACTCATGCAATCCGTGGACCACAAGAACGTGTTCCTCGCGGGGGACATCATCTGGTTCCTCGAGAACGGAAAAGTGCTTCCCCAGATCGTGGAAACGGCCATCCAGACCGGCGACTGCGTCGCCGACAACATCGTCGCCGAGATCCGGGGAACGGGCGAGTACAAGAAATTCAAATCCAACTACCACGGATTCATGGTTTCCATCGGCAGCAAGTACGCGGTATCCAACGCCGGCGGCTTCGAGTCCTCGGGTTTCGTCGCCATGGCGCTGAAGCACCTCGTGAACCTCCATTACCTCTGGGGCCTCGCGGGTCTGAACGCGGTATGGGGTTACCTCAAGCACGAGTTCTTCGACATGAAGGACGGACGGTCCTTCCTCGGGAGCCATCTCGCCGCCAAGATTCCGGCCTACTGGGTGCTTCCCCTCAGGCTCTTCCTCGGCGCCAAGTGGTTCCTCGAGGGCGTCAAGAAGGTCGGCGAGGGCTGGCTCATGCCCGGCAAAGGCGGCATCTTCAACGTCGATCCCGCCAACATCAGGATCCCCGGCGTCGTCTTCGCCGACGGAGGGACGGCGGCCAGCGCCGCCGCGGAGAAGACCGCGGAAGCCGCCGGGACCGCGGCCCAGGCTGCCGTAGCCGCCGCGAGCGGCACGTCCGAGGCGGCCGCGGCTGCCGCGAATCACGCGACCGACGCGGTGACCGCCGCTTCCGCGGCGGGAGGCGAAGCCGCGAATCAGGCCCTCATCTCGACCTCGAACTTCCTCTACAAGATCTACGAGTGGTTCGCACAGAACGTCATCGGCATCCATCCAACCGTCGCATTCATGATGCAGGTCGGTCTCGTGCTCACCGAGATCGGCATCGGCCTCGCCCTCATGACAGGCACCTTCACCTTCCTCGCCGCCGTCGCCTCGATCGGGCTCGCGGGAATGTTCATCGTCTCCGCGATGGGCGGGCCCGAGCTGCTCTGGTACATCTCGGCCGCGATCGCCCTGCTCGGCGGCGCCGGAAAGGGCTTCGGTCTCGACCACTGGATCATGAAGTGGATCAAGGGTTTCTGGAACGGACTCGGAATCGTGAAGCGGACCCACCTCTACATCGGAGAGCCGAGGGATTGACGCTTGCATCCCGGAACGAAAAGGCGGCCCTGCGATAGGCCGCCGTCTTTTTCGTCGCGGCGCGCGGCGAAGGCGGCTTCATGAGGAGCTATTGGGAACCCTATCCTCACATTCAGCGCGACCTCGATAAGGTTCGGGACATCATCGGGAAGAGTCTCACCGCCCGCGACAGCCGGCTTTCCGAGGCCTTGAAGAAGATCGTCTCGCGCAACGGCAAGATGCTTCGCCCGGCCTTCGTCCTGCTCGCGGCGCGGATGAAGCCCTACCGCGGCGGGGAATTCCCGCCCGGCAAGGAACTTCCGGCGAAGCTGTACCGCATCGCGGCCGCGATCGAGATTCTCCACATGGCGACGCTCGTCCACGACGACGTCATCGACCGCGCCGATACGAGGAGGGGAGAGCCGTCCGTGAACGCGGAATACGGCAACCGTCGGGCCATCCTCCTCGGCGACTACCTGTTCAGCCTCTGCTTCTCCCTCGTGGCGGACGACGCGACCATGCAGAACGCCCGGCTCCTCGCTCGGGGAGTGGGGGCGATCTGCGCGAGCGAAATCTCGCAGTCCAGGCGCTTCGATCCCGCGACGCTCTCGGTCCGCGACTACCTCCACAGGATCATCGGAAAGACCGCGGTCCTCTTCTCCCTGAGTTTCCACGTCGGCGCCTCGGAGAACGGGCTGTCCCCGTCGTTGTGCACCGCGCTCAGGCGGATCGGCTACAACATAGGCATGAGCTTCCAGATCGTCGACGACCTCCTCGATTATCTGGGAGACTCGGTCGAACTCGGAAAGCCCGCGGGAGGCGACCTGCGCGAGGGGATCTATACGCTGCCGCTGATCCACGCCTATCACCGGAACCCCGCCCTCGGCGGCATGCTCCGGGCGGAGAGTCTCGCGAGCGAGGATGGATTCGCGAAGGCGAGGGAGACCATCGAACGGGCCGGAGGCTTCGACCGCGCGCGCGAAGAAGCCTCGCGGTACAGCGCCCGCGCGCTCAGGGAGGCGGAAAGGCTTCCCGCTTCGGAGAACCGGAGGGTGCTGACCGAGGTGATCGGCGCGCTCAGGAACCGGAAATTCTGAGCTTCCAGAGCCTGCCGTAGGCGTTGTAGAGCTGTCCGGACAGCCAGTGCTCTGGCCGCGGCTTCCCGGCTTCCCTGATGCGGATGGGCGAGTTCAGGAGCGTGTTCTTCCCGTTCCTCGTGATCTCGTGCGTGTCGGGAAGGTCGAGATTCATGGCCTCCACCACGATGCCCCTCGTCACGTGATGATGCAGATAGTAGACGGTGCCGTCCTCCCCGATGCGGACCACGATTCCCGCGTGCGTGAGCTCGTCGTTCCATTTCCCGTCCCTGTTCCTATCGTAGGTGTTGTCCCAGAAAAGAACGTCTCCGGGAAGCGGAGTCGGCGAGTTCGAGAGGAGGGCCTTGTCCTCGGCCATGCGGTAGAGCCTGAGGACGCCGTTCCCCGGGTAGCGGGCGAAGTCCTTCCTGAGGTCGTGCCCCGCGAGGTAGTAGGCCGCGAGCACGGTTCCCGTGCAGTCGAAGGGAAAGGTGTTGCCTTCGAACGAGAGCTTGGATTTTCCCTGAAGCGATTCAGCCGCCTTGACGAGCCGCCGCTGCAGCTCCGTGATCTCGGGCGAAGTCGAGTCCAAGGCGGTGCCGGGCTTCGTCGCGGGCTTGTCGCCCTGGAAAAGGGAACAGGAGGCGAGGACGATCGCGGCGATTCCGAGCAACGGCATGCGCATCATGATCCGGCCACTGTACCCCGAAACGGGGAGCCGCGCCAATCCGTCACGATTTTCTCCCCGTGCCCACGAAGTAGGTCTCGAAGGATTCGCTTCGGCAGGCCTGCGGCTTGAACGCTCTGCAGGACGAGAAGAGCCTCCGCATGGAGTCCAGGAGCCGCTTCTGGTCCGTTCCCTGGAAGATCTTCACGACGCAGGAGCCGCCCGGCCTGAGGAGCCTTTCCGCGAGGCGGATGACCTCCTCGACGATCGCCTCCGACCTCGCGGTGTCCACGGTCCGGTTGCCCGTGGTCGAGGGGGCCGCGTCGCTCACCACCGCGTCGTAGGGGCCGTTCTCCTCGAGGAAGGCGATCGTTTCCGCGTCCGTGACGTCGCCCTGGCGGAAGGTCAGGTTCTCGGGATGGCCCCCCGCGTCGAGAGGCTTGAGGTCCACCGCGACGACGCGGCCCCGGCCCTTCAGGCAGCGCAGGACGAAGAGGGTCCAGCTTCCGGGCGAAGCCCCTACGTCCAGGATCCTGCCCTCTTTGGGAATGACCGAGAATTTCTCCTGGATTTCCTTCAGCTTGTACACGGAGCGGGCGGGGTAGCCTTCCTTCTTCGCCCGGAGTGACCAATGGTCGAGTCGGTCGCGCATGGGGGCAGTATAGCAGAAGGAAGCCGCTCGGCGGAATCGGGAAGGACCTTGTCGAGAAGACCTGGGAACTCGACCTTTAGTTCCCGTCAAGGTTGACTCCACGGTGCAAAGATCGTACCTTGAAGGCATGAAAATTCTCCCCTTCATCCGCAGGCCGCTCAGATACGAGTATTTCAACGCGACCCTCATCCTCATAGGGGTCAACGTGCTCTTCTTCCTTTTCAAGACCGTTGCGCCGAGAGAAGCGGTCTATTATTTCACCATGATTCCGGCCCGCGTCGTCGCGGACGGAGCCGTTTGGCAGCTCTTCACCTATATGTTCATCCATGCCGACGTTTGGCACCTTTTCTTCAACATGCTCGGGCTCTTCTTCTTCGGCACGCAGGTGGAGCAGCGGATCGGGAGCAGGGAATTCCTCCTCTTCTACTTTCTCTCGGGATTCGTCGCCGGGGTATTCTCCTTCGCGGTGTACTGGTTCTCGGGCGCCTATCTCGTGATCCTCCTCGGAGCGTCCGGCGCGGTCTTCGCGGTGCTTCTCGCCTTCGCGGTCTTCTTTCCCCAAGCCGTGATCTTCGTGATGGGCATCATCCCGGTCCGGGCGCCGATTCTCGTGCTCATCTACGCGGCGATCGAAATCTATTCCCAGGTCTTCAACGTCGGAGGCGGGGTGGCCCACCTCACCCACCTCGCGGGACTGGGCGCCGCCTATCTCTATTTCCTTCTCAGGTTGAGGATCAATCCGATGGACGTTTTCATGAACCGCCGCCGTTACTGATCCGCTCCGACGCTCCGATAATCATGGCATGAGAGATCTCCCGCGGGCGAATCCGGCTGTCGCCGTCCTCCTGTTCACGCTGACGGCGGCGGCCGGCCGAGCCGAGACCGTGTTGAACGAGGAATTCTGGGCCGAGCTCCAGCCCCTCGTCGTGCAGGGCGAACAGACCGTCACCATGGAAACCGCGCTGAGGCTCGTTCTCGAGGAGGCCCGCTACGTCTTTTCGGGGATGGTCTACGGGTTCGACTTCTCGTATACGCCCTCGGATCTCGGCCGGAAGGTGGAGGAGGAATTCGTCCTCAATGCCGTCGACGAGATCCTCCGGGGAGATCCCAACCTCGGCGTGCAGCAGACCCGGATGGAAGGCTCGCGCGTCTTCGTCCGCCTGCGCTACGGGCTTCGTGACTTCCAGGAGGATCGGTACCGCAGCATGCGGTCGAACGTCCTGGCTTCGAACGCCGGCACGGGCGAGGCGAGCTACTTCAAGGGACCGGCGGAAAAAATCGCGGCGATCGAACAGGCCGTGAAGAACGCGGTGCGAGAGTACGCCAGGACCAGGATACCCAACAAGCCGAGGAAAATCACGGGAAGCCTCGTCCTCTCCGCGGCGCCCCGGATCGTGATCGTGAGCGGAGTCTACCGGGCGACCTGCGTCGTGAAGCTCAGGATCGACGAGACGACGCCGTATCGTGCTTTTTGAATTCGAAGGTTCATACGATCCCGGCAGCTCGGAAGACCGCGTTGACTCCCCAGGCGAAGAGTCCGCCGGCGGCTATGCCCGAGAAGATTTCCGGTAGGCTGTGGCCTATCATTTCGTTGAGGTCCGGCCGTTCGTCCGTATGATGACGGCGGACCATGCGGTTCAGGAGCTTCGCGTGCTTCTGTACGGCCCCGCGGAGACGGTAGGCGTCGTAGATCACGATGGCCGAAACGACGAACGCGACCGCGAAGAGGTCCGAGGCGAAGCCTAGCCTGAGACCGATGGAAACGGAAAGGGAAGTGACGAACGCGGAGTGGGCGCTGGGGAAGCCTCCCGCGGTGGAGAGGTACTTCAGCGACAATTTCCCGTCCCGTATCGAATACAGGACGACCTTGAAGATCTGACAGAGTATCTGGACCGAAACCGCGGTGAGTAGCGTGAGAGGAAAATCGCGCACGAAAAGCCTCCGGCAATCGGTATCGATGCCCCCTTAGGGCCATGTCCGCTATTGTAACCGAAGGAAGCGGCTCGATAAAGGGAAATCTCGAAGGACGAACCGGGATTTGCGTTTCCTGGCCCATCTCTCATAATGTATGCAAAACCATTGCACTGCTTCCCGTATGGAGTGAAGACGATCTTCGACGAAAGGAACGACTTTTCGTTAATAGCTTCGCGACCTACGGCGTTACGCTCCTCCTTCTCCTCACGGGCTGATCTTCGTCTCGAGGTCCATCAGCGTTCCGCTCCGCGAGGCCGTCGCCTTCTTCCGAACCGACGACTGGACTTGAAGCGCCCCCCGCTCCGCCCGCTCTCGCCTCCTTCTCTGAGGCGTCGAGCCTCGTCGCGTCCCCTGCCCAGGAGGTCCGGGCGCTCTCCGAGGGCTACAACTCACGCAGGACCCACGCCGGTCCTTCCGGCGGTGTTCCTCGGCGGCTCCGGTTGTCGCCCGAGCGAGACGCCCGGACCTCCGCCCTTGAGCAAACTCCCATTCCTCGGTACTATGGCTTGAAACCCCTTAATGTTCGCGAGGTTCCATCGGGCCGGCGGCCGATCCCAAGACGGACCGTCCTCGGGAACGTGTAGGCGATTGGAGATGACGGGTATGGGAATCGACTTGAATGAAATCGTACGGAGCCTCCACCCCCTCGAGGTGCGAGTTCTCAGGACTTATAAGGCGGGAGAGATCGTCGACGCGAACCGTCTCGTCGCGGACCTTTCCTTCAAAACCGGGCAGTTCAACCAGGTCGTCAGCTGGCTCTCAGCGAAAAAACTCGTCGCGGAGAAGGCTCGGGTCAAGAAGATCGTATTCGAACTCACGGAGGTGGGCGCGGATTACGCGGACAAAGGAGCCCCCGAGGAGAGGATCCTCGAACTCGTCCGGACGAAGGGCCCGCGGACCCTGCCCGAACTCTCGGCGGAGCTCGGCCTGGAGAACAAGGACATCGGATCCGCCTTCGGCTCCCTGTCCAAGGACGGCGTCCTCGCCATGAACGAAGAGAAGAAGGCCTCGATCGCAGACCTCTCCAAAGCGGGAAAGGTCCGTCTCGTCCGGTCCCTCCTGGACAAGGCGAAGGCCGCGGGATTTCTCGCGGAGGCCGATCTTTCCAAGGACGAGCTCGAACTGGTGGCAGGCATGAGCAAGAAGCGCGGTGCGGCAGCCTCCCCGTTCAAGACCGTGGAGCGCGAGGACGTCTCCTACGAGGTGCTCGCCGAGGCCTCGGCGGTCCGCGACGCCCTCGTCCGGGCCGGCATCACCGGCGAAGAGGTCGGAGCCCTGACCCAGGACATGCTCGCCAAGGGCTCCTGGAAGGGAGCGACCTTCAGAAGGTACAACGTGAACTCCCCGACCTCGCGCCTTCTCATCGGCAGGACGAACGCCTACTGCGACTTCCTCCGCTCGGTGAAGGACAAGCTTTCCTCCCTCGGCTTCGAGGAATTCGACGGGCCGCTCGTGGAGACCGAGTTCTGGAACTCGGACGCCCTGTTCATGCCGCAGTTCCATTCTGCGCGGGACATCCACGACGTCTACTACGTGAAGAACCCCACCCACGCGAAGAAGATCGACCAGCCCTACCTCGATCAGGTCGCGGCCAGCCACGAGAACGGCTGGACCACGGGAAGCCGGGGCTGGAACTACAAGTTCGACCGGGACTTCACCCGCAGGCTCATCCTCCGGAGCCAGGGCACGGTCCTCTCCGCGAAGCAGCTCACCAAGGCGAAGGTGCCGGGAAGGTACTTCGGCATCGTCCGTTGCTTCCGCTACGACCAGGTGGACGCCACGCATCTTTCGGACTTCTACCAGACCGAGGGCATCGTCATCGGCGAGAGCGTGAACCTGAAGACTCACCTGGGCTTCCTCAAGATGTTCGCGGAGGAAATCGCGGGCGCGAAGGAAGTGAAGTACGTGCCCGGCTACTTTCCCTTCACCGAGCCATCGGTGGAGGTGCACATCAAGCATCCGGTCCTGGGCTGGTTCGAACTCGGCGGGTCCGGGATCTTCCGGCCCGAGGTCACCGAGCCTCTCGGCATCCACGTGCCCGTGCTTGCCTGGGGCATCGGGATCGACCGGATGGCCCTCATGGCCCTGGGGATCAACGACCTCCGGGAGCTTTTCTCGAGCGACATCGAGAACGTGCGCCTGCGCCGCGCGAAGGACCGATAGGGAGACACGCAATGCCGAAAATCGAAGTGAACGAACAAGTTTTCAATACCCTCGTCGGACGGAGATTCTCCTCGCGCGACGAATTCGAGGAGGCCCTGAGCGCCGCCAAGGCCGAACTCGACGAGGCCGCGAACCCCGAGCTCCCGCCCGAGGAGCGGACCCTCAAGATCGAGCTCAACGACACGAACCGGCCCGACCTCTGGTCCGCGGCTGGGGTCGCCCGCCAGCTCAAGGCCCACGGCGGCGGAAAGGCCCCGAGCTATCCTTTCTTTTCCAGACCGAACGACCCGAAGCCCGCGAAGTGGAAGATCCTCGTCGACGGCAGCGTGAAGGGCGTCAGACCCTATCTCGCCGGCTTCGTGGCCACGGGCAAGGCCGTGACCGACGCGGCGCTCAAGGACATGATCCAGACCCAGGAGAAGCTCGCCTCGAACTTCGGCAGGAAGCGCAAGACGATCTCCATGGGCCTGTACCGGATCTCCATCATCGAGTGGCCGGTCGCGTACAAAGCGGTGGATCCCGACTCGGTGAGCTTCGTGCCTCTTCAGTGGGACGAGCCGCTCACGCTCCGCCGTATCCTCGCGGAGCATCCCAAGGGCAGGGAGTACGCGTCCATTCTCGAGAAGGAACCGGTCCATCCCCTCCTTCTCGACGCGAACGGCGCGGTTCTATCCTATCCGCCCATCATCAACTCCGCGGACCTCGGCGCGGTGAAGGTGGGGGACACCGGCCTCTTCATCGAGCTCACGGGCACGGACCAGCCCTCGGTCACGCTTTCGGCGTCGATCATCGCCTGCGACTTCGCGGACCTCGGTTACACGATCGAGCCCGTGGAGGTCGTCTACGATTACGAGACGCCCTTTGGGAGGAAGGTCGTGACGCCCTATTACTTCCAGGAGCCCATGTTCTGCTCCCTCGCCTGGGTGAAGAGGATCCTCGGAACGGAACTGTCCGCGAAGGACTGCGTCGCGGCCCTCGCCAGGATGGGCTGCAGGGCGGAGGAGGCCTCGGAGAAGGGCGAGGCAGGGGTCAGGCTCTATCCGCCCGAGTACCGCAACGACTACCTCCACGCGGTCGATGTCGTGGAGGACGTGATGATAGGACGCGGTATGAACAGCTTCGTGCCCGAGACCCCGAACGACTTCACCGTCGGCAGGCTGAGCGACGCCGAAAATTTCGCGAGGAAGGCACAGACCGTGCTCGTCGGTCTCGGCTTCCAGGAAATGATCTTCAACTATCTAGGATCTCGAAGGGACTTCGTTGAACGCATGAACGTGAGCGCCGACGACGTGCTCAGGATCGCCAACCCCATGTCGGAGAACTACGAGTACGTTCGTAATTCCGTGCTTCCCTGCCTGCTCCAGGCGGAAAGCGTTTCGGGGAACGCGGTCTACCCGCACCAGATCTACGAGATCGGCAAGATCGTGAGGCTCGACGACGGCGACGTCTACGGGAGCGTCACGAAGAACCACCTCGGCTTCCTCACCGCGTCGGCGGACACGGGCTTCAACCAGGTGAACTCCCAGGTCGCAGTCATCCTTTACTACCTCGGCGCGGAGTACAGTCTGGAGGAACTCGACGATCCCCGGTTCATTCCCGGAAGGGGAGCCCGCATCCTGGCGGGAGGAAAACCGGTGGGATTCTTCGGCGAGCTGCATCCCGCGGTACTCGCGAACTGGAGCATCCAGATGCCCTGCACCGCGGGCGAGATCGACCTGGACGCGGTCAGATCCGGCCGCTGAGGGCGGTTCCGCGCCGCCCTTCTCCGGGGTGCGCGCTTCGATCGATGGCCCGGCTTCCGTTCCTCCCTTCCGCGGCCGTTCTTTGTATTTCTCACGCGAGTGCCTTATAATTACCGGTATAATGAAAAAGTATCGACCGGTCTGGTTCTTCTTCTGCTTCCTCGTATACGGAACCGCTCTCTACCCGGGCGAGATCAATGTCCTTTTCATCAGCTCGTTTGAGCCCGGTTCCGCACGTACCTCCGCGATCGCCGAAGGCATTGCCGGCTGCCTGCAAAACAACGACCGGCGAATCCAGTTCTACATCGAATCGCTCGACGCCTACCGGTTCCCCCTCGACGAAAAAGCCCGTAAAGCCGTCGAGGAGAGCATCGAGAGAAGGCTCGGCGGAATCGATTTCGACTTCATCCTCGCCCAGGCCGATCCGGCTCTCGACTTCTCCGTCTTCTACAGGCGGACTCATGCGTCGGGCATTCCGATCGTCGCCTTCGACCTCATCGATTACCAATACGAGGTCCTGTACGCCGAGGAACTCGGCCTCTACGGAAGGTATCTCACGGATTTCCTCGTGGAAAGCTTCCGCCTCGCCGCAAAGGTTTTTCCGCGGGCCGGGAAGGGGATTTTTCTTTTTTCCAATACCGCGACGAAGGACAGTTTTCGGGAGATCGAGCGGCTCAGGAAGGAGTTTCCCACGATAAAAATCGAGTACGGCCTCGACGGAGAGGAGAACGAGGCCAGATTGAAAGAGGCGGGCCCGGATTCGTTCGCTCTCCTGTTCGCTGACGGTTGGAAGCTGCCGAACGGAAAACTTCATTTCGGGAAAAGCATCGTGGAACACATCACGACGGATTACGGTATTCCCGTTTTCGGCATGCTGCGCAACTTTTTCGGTTCCGGCCTCATCGGCGGCAGAATGTTCAATTACGACATGCTCTCCAAAGAACTTTCTTCGATGATCGAGAGGATCCTTGACGGCGCGCACCCTCCTTCCCGTTGGGACCGGCTCGTCGCCGCGGAAGATGTATTCGATTATCGGGTACTTCGCCGCTTCGGCGTTTCGTCCGACCGCATTCCGAAGGGCGCCCGCGTCGAATTCATGCCTCCCGATCCCTGGATCAGATACGAGATCCCCCTGAAGATCGCCGGAGGCTTCTTGATCCTCCTCGTTTCGGTTTCCCTCTACTTTCTTCTCCTGCGGAGGCAGAAATCGCGTATGTTGAAGCTCGCCAACGCGAGCCTGGAACTGACGGTCCAGGAACGAACCGCGGAGCTTCTGACGTCGAATGCCGAACTTGAGGCCGCGAACGCCAGCCTCAAGGACACTCTGGAGCGGATCGAGAAGATGCAGGAGATTCTCATAGAAGAAACACGTGAAGTCACCATCGGGAGGCTGGCCATGGGCATAGCCCATGAAGTGAACAATCCTCTCGGCGCGATTCAGGCATCGAGCGCTTCCCTCCTGCAGGTGGTTTCTCCCGGTCCCGGGAGCGTGGTCGAGGCGATCGTCGGGCTCGACCGGAATCAGCGGGTTCTTTTCCTGGACCTTCTGCGCCATGCGGCGTCCCCGGACCTCGACGACGAACCCGAGGCGATGCGTCTGCGGAAGGAACTCGCCGGCCGGCTCGGCCGACTCGGCATAGCCGACGCGGTCTCCCTTGCCGACGAGTTGGTCGACCTTCACCTCGACGGTCTCGACGACGAGAGGCTCGCTGAGCTCGCGGCCCCCGAGGCGGAGCCCGTCCTGGAGGCACTGTATCGGATTTCGGTCGTAAGCCGTTCCGCCTCCGTCATTTCCGACGCGGTCGAGAAGGCCAAGGAAACCGTGGAGGCCGTAAGAAGCTATTCGCGGGACGTCTCGTTGCGCGACGAGACGGAGACCCTCAACGTGGTGGACACTCTCGAACGGACGCTGCTGCTCTTCAGGAATGAAACCAAGAACGGAGTGGAGATCGTCCGGAATTTCGATCCGTCGATTCCTCCGGTCAGGGCGAAAGAGACGAGGCTCATGCGGCTCTGGACCAATCTCGTTCAGAACGGCCTGCAGGCCATGTCCTATCGGGGCCGGCTCGGCCTAACGGCGTTCCGCAGGGGAAGCGACGTCGTCGTGGAGGTGAGCGACAGCGGAAGCGGCCTCGAGGAAACCGTCAGGGAGAAGCTGTTTCAGCCCTTCGTCAGCACGAAGGCGCCGGATGAAGGAATCGGGCTGGGATTGACGATGTGCAAGCGCATCGTCGATGATATGGGAGGGACCATAGAATTCGAAACGAGGGAGGACGGTACGGTCTTCCGGGTCTCTCTTCCGATCGGAGCGTCATGATGAGCGCGAAAAGAATCCTGTTCGTCGTCGATGACGAGGCGATCATCCTCCTTTCGCTCAAGCAGCAGCTCAGGCTCCGTTTCGGGTCCGATTACCTCTACGAAACCGCTTTGAGCGGAGAGGAGGCCCTGGAGAGGCTCAGGGCCCTGTATTCCGAGGGATCCGAAGTGGCGGTTCTCGTATCCGATTGGCTCATGCCCGGCATGAAAGGCGACGAATTTCTCGTCAGGGTCCATCGGGAATTCCCGAGCATCCGGCTCATCATGCTCACCGGCCACGCGGACGAGTCCGAGATGACCAGATTGCGCAAGGAAGCGGATCTTTTCCTCTTCGTCAGGAAACCCTGGAACTCCGAAAAGCTGATGGAAGCGATCGAGCGCGCCGCCGCAACGTGACTTTCATCCAATGCGTGCTGAAGCTTCCCTCTTGTGCTTTTCACCGCGAGACCCCATACTGATCCCATGACAGAAAGTCGGGAAGCCGGGCCTTCCGTTCTGGTTCCCTATCCCGGACTCGGTGACGATCCCGCTGCACAGGACGTGTTCGTCTACCTTCGCCCGGAATCGAACGGGGTCCTGGTCGAGAGCACGATGCTCAGGGTCATCCAGCACGATCCGGACTACAGGCGTTCCATCTTTCTCGTCTATCTCGCGAACCTTCCGGGCGAATTCATCGCCCGCAATCACATCGTCGAGGAGCATTATTCCATCAAGCTTCGTTTCGCCGTCCACGGGGGAAGGCTGTTCACGCCGAGGATGAGGGAATCGTTCTCGCGGCATTTCGGAGTGCCCTTCGACCCGAAGAAGGTGATCGGGTCCTTCGAGGCGCTCAGGATCATGGGCAGGACGCCGGACGAGCTTTTCCGGTTGTGGGTGGGAGACGACGATTTCTGCGTCCTGGACGGCCAGTCCATCAAGAGACACGACGGCCTGTTCGTCGTCAATTACGACATTCCCGCCCTCATCCAGAAGAATTCTGCGGCCACCGACATCGCGGTCATGATTTTCAGGACCACTCTGGGCTACGAGGCCTTCGGCAAGATCATCCTCGCCATGCAGAACGCTCTCCTGGACGTGAAGATCCTTTCCCCCGGAATCCCTTTCAGCAGGGTTTTTCATTATTCCAAGAGTCCCTTCGAGCAGATCCTGGACGGGATCGGTTACCTCTATTCGCCCGACGGAAAACACATCGATCCGGGAAACCTCTCGTTTTCCCGTTATCTCCGGGACCGCGGAGTGGACTTTCCGGTCCTCAAGGGCATTTTCCGCAACCCCATCTTCCTGTTCCGCGAACCCGACGGAGTACTGCGGGAGGACAGCATCTACGCCTACACGCAGGACGATTCCTTCGAGGCGGCCTGGAATAAGCTGAGAAGGGCCGAGGCCCAGGTGATCGTTCCCTGATCTTTTGCGGGCGCGATCCCGGACGGTCATGCCCGGGGTTTCGTTCGCGGGGCGCGCCGGAGTATAATACCGTATGGAAAACGAAGCGATCCTCGGTCTTCTGGACAGGACCACGCCGTTCCGCTTTCTCCGCAGGGAGGACAAGCTCGCCCTTCTGCCCTCGCTCGAGGAACGCGTTTTCGCCGCTGGCGATACCGTCATCCGCCAGGGCGAAGAATCCGCCGACGTCTTCATTCTCGCCTCGGGCTCCGTCGAGGCGCTCGACCTCCGGGGTCCGGTCCCCGTGAGGTTCAACACCATCGAGGAAGGGCACTACTTCGGTGAATACGAGAGCCTCTTCCGGTGCGCCAGACTGCTCGAGATCCGCGCGGTCACCGACGTCGTCTGCGTCCGCATGTCCGGGGAGAGCTTCCTCGGCCTCCTCTCCCGACGCAGATTCGCCCAGCCCCTCGGCTCGATCCTCAGGGACAAACAGGGCCTGTTCGCCTCCTTCGAGCGGTTCCGCGCGGAGCTCATGCGGGGGATAACCCGCGGCCGCATCAACCTCGGGGCCCTGCTCCCGCTCTATACCGACCTCGAGCCCGCGCTCCATCCTCTCGCGAGGGACCGTTCCCGCCTCGACACCGGGGCTCTGCTCTACGCGGTGAGGAGGCTTCCGGACAACGTCACGAGGACCTTCGTGTTCCTCCTCACCGACGAACTCCCTCCCGCGTTCTCCGCGGCCGACGTCCTCTTCTCCCGGGTCGAGACCGAGGCGCGGAGAAGGTCGATCTGGGAAATTCTGCCCGGAAAGAACCTCGTTCTCCTCCGGAGCGGCCTGTCGGATCTCGTGGACCTCGTCACCTGCCTCTGCCTGTACGCGGTAGAGTCGGGCAAGATGCGGTCGAGGATGGAAGGCGTGGATGCCCTGCAGAGGATGAAGGCCTACCTCGCGGAGAGCGGAGCCGCCTCGGGCGGCGCAGGAAGGGAATTCCTCGAGAGTCTCGGTTTCACCGCCGAGGAAACCGAGGGCCTCCTCTCCATCTGGGGACTGCGTACCGTGGAGAGGGTCTACGACATCGCGAGGCACCGCGAGGTTTTCTCCGTTGAGGTACAGCGTCAGAGGACCAACTACCTCGGGAAACGGTCGGAACTTTGGACCCAGCAGATCGAGGACGCCACCAAGGATCTCGCCGGATGGGGGCCGACCGCCCTGCCGAAGGACGTGCGGGTGCACGTCATCTCGAGCAATACCCATTCCGTCCTCAATTGTCTCAATCCCTGGCTTGTCGAGAATCGGGAACTCGTGTTCGACTGGGCGGGGAAGGTCTCGCATCCGCTCATGAAGGACGCGTGGTACAACGAGTACGATCTTCTCTACGCGCTCGCCCGGGATTATCTCTCCGGCAGCCCCGATTCCGCCCGCGAGATCCGGAGGAGCGAGAAATCCTGGGGCATCATTCGGCTCAAGGAGACCGCGTCCACGGGCATCCAGGTCCAGATGATCGACGCTTCGAGACTCGCCGGACTCGCCCTCGATCCGGGGATCGCGGCTTCCGACGGAGACGGCAAGAACATCATCGTCAACATCGACTACGCCTTCGGCGAGCAGGCGGAACACGTCATCCGGAACCTGCTCATGCTGTTCGGAAAGAATCTCGCGAGCGTCAATTTTCTCGGGAAGGCAGGCGCCCTCGTCGGGAAACGAGGGGACATTCTCGCGCCGACCGCGTTCATCAAGCAGAGTTCGGAACGTTACGAGCCGTTGTTCAATTCCTCGGTGCGGTGCAAGCCCTGCCTCCAGGAGCGCATTCCCGGCAGGTCGGTGCACGAGGGGCCGATGCTCACGGTCGCCGGAACCCTGCTCCAGAATCGCAGGATGCTCTACTTCTACAAGCACGTCTGGGGCTGCATCGGGATCGAGATGGAGGGGGCGTATTACTACCGGCAGGTGCTCGAGTCCCGGAGGCTCGGCATAATTCCCGAGGACGTCGTGCTCCGGTTCTACTACTACGTTTCCGACCTGCCCTTGGACCACGCGTCGAACCTGTCGAGCCGCATGAGCGCCCTGGAAGGCATACCGCCTCTGTACGCCATCACGCGGGAGGTCCTCACCGAAGTTCTCGGGAGCGAGTGAGGCCGGCTCAGATCTCGTCCATGATGAGGCCGAGGAGCTCCTGGTGGGTTTTCGCAACCGGGATTTCGGGGAATTCCTTGACGATGTTCTCCGGCGGCCGGAAAAAGAAGCCCTTGTCCGCGGCCTTGAGCATCGTGACGTCGTTGTAGGAGTCGCCCGCGGCTATCGCGCGGAACCCGAGGCTTTTCAGGCCCTCGGTCGCCTTCCTCTTCCCGTCCTTCTGCCTCAGCCTGTAGTCCGTCACCCGCCCGGCCTCGTCCGTGACGAGCGTGTTGCAGAAGAGGGTGGGCCATCCGAGTTTTTTCATGAGGGGTTTCGCGAACTGGTCGAAGGTGTCCGATAGGATGACGACCTGGGTCTTTTCGCGGAGAGCGTCCAGGAATTCCCGCCCGCCTTCGAGCGGGTTCATGGTCTCGATGACGTTCTGGATGTCCCGGAGCTTGAGCCCGTGCCGGTCCAGGATGCCGATGCGTCGTTTCATGAGGGCGTCGTAATCCGGCACGTCCCGGGTCGTGAGACGGAGATCCTTTATGCCCGTGGCGTCGGAGAACGAAATCCATATTTCCGGCACGAGAACACCTTCCAGGTCGAGGCAGACGATATTCATGCGTAGACTCCTAGGATTTTTGCATGTTATACCATAAAGCGGCAGGATCGCACAATCGAGAAAAAAGGAGAAACCGTGAAGAAAGTCGCCTTGTTCGCGTTTCGGGGAGAGCCCCTGTGTTTCGTCCATGTCCTCCTGAACGGACTGGACATGCGGGAGAAGGGCATCGACGTCGCCGTCATCATCGAGGGCGCGGCGACCAAGACCGCCGCGGAGATGGCGGAGGAGGGGGCGGATTTCCACGACCTGTTCATGCAGGTGAAGGAAAGCGGGCTCATCGATTGCGTATGCAGGGCCTGCTCGAACAAGATGGGGGTATCGGACCGGATCGAACGCCAGGGCCTTCCCTGGGGGACGGACATGAAGGGGCATCCGTCGATGGCGCGATACGTCGAAGAGGGCTACGAAATCATCCTGTTCTGAAAGCCGTTGACTATTCATGAGTCGAATAGTCATATTTGATTCATGATGAAGTCGATTCTCGTCCCCTTCGTTCTCGCCTGCGCCGCCGCTTCCGCATGGAGCGGAGGCACGGGCGAAGCTCCCGCGACGCGGGAAGTCAAGGAAGAGGAGGCTCCGCGGACGGTTCCCGCCTCGTCGCCGAAGCAGTCGTTCGCCGGATCGTTGCCCGCCCCCGAGTTCCCCGCAGGCCTGGAATGGATCAACGTTTCCTCCCCGCTCACCCTCGCCTCGCTCCGGGGAAAGGTGGTGCTCCTCGACTTCTGGACCTACGGATGCATCAACTGCATTCACAATCTGCCGTACATCAAAGCCCTCCTCGAGGAGTTCAAGTCCGAACTCGTCGTGATCGGCGTCCATTCCGCGAAATTCGAGAACGAGGGAAGGGGCGACGGGATCCGAAGCGTCGTGCGGCGTTATGAAATCTCGTATCCGGTCGTGAACGATCGGGAATACAAGGTCTGGGACCAGTGGGGAGCCAGGGCCTGGCCCACCCTCGTACTCGTCGACCCCGAGGGCAACGTGGTGGGGGGGAAGAGCGGGGAAGGCTTCTACGACACCTTCCGCCAGGTGATCGGCTCGCTCGTCGAGGAGTTTTCCGCGAAGGGAAGGATCGATCGAAGGCCGGTCGCGATCGAGTCCGAGAGGAAACCCTCGACCGTCCTCTCGTTCCCGGGCAAGGTGAAGGTCGACGGAAGAACGGACAGGCTGTTCGTCGCAGATTCCGGCCATCATCGCATGGTCGTCGCCGAGGCCGCCTCCGGTAAGATCCTGGACGTCGCGGGCGGCGGACCGGGATTCAAGGACGGGTCCTTCGCGGACGCGCGGTTCCGCAATCCTCAGGGCCTGGCGCTTTCCGCCGACGGAGGCACTCTGTACGTCGCGGACACGGACAACCACGCGGTCCGCGCACTCGACCTCTCCTCCCGGACCGTCTCGACGATCGCGGGTACCGGCGCCCAGGCCGAGGCCTACCCCCCGGAGCCCGGAGTCGGGACGAAGACGGCGCTTTCCTCGCCCTGGGATCTCGCTCTCCGGGGAAACGAGCTCTACGTCGCCATGGCCGGGTCGCATCAGATCTGGCGGATCGACCTCCCCTCGAGGAGTGCGGAGCCGCTCGCGGGTTCCGGTGCCGAGGGCTGGTCGGACGGGCCCGGAGCGGAGGCCGAGCTCGCCCAGCCGAGCGGGCTCGCCCTCGCGGGCGACCGGCTCTATTTCGCTGACTCGGAGGGAAGCTCGATCCGCTACGTCGACCTCTCGAAGCGGGAGCATCCCGTCGTCACACTCGCTGGGAGCGGGAAAAGCCTGTTCGAGTTCGGCTTCCGCGAAGGGATTGGAAACGGGGCCCTGTTCCAGCATCCCCTCGGAGTGGCGTTCGACGGGGGTGTCCTGTACGCCGCCGACACCTACAATCACCGGATCAGGAAGATAGATCCCGCGACCGGCCGCACCGATACCGTGGCGGGCGGGGACGGAGGATTCAGGAACGGGAAGGAGGCGCGCTTCGACGAGCCCGGAGGACTCGATGTCTCCGGGGGAAGACTGTACGTCGCGGACACCAACAACCATACCGTCAGGATCGTCGATCCCGTCACGGGAGAGACATCGAGCCTCGTGCTCAAGGGGGCCGACAGGCTTCCCGGTACCGGCGGAGCGTCGGCTCCCCTCGTCCTCGCTCCGGTGGTCGCCGGAACCGGGGCCGGGGAAATACGGATCGCGATCGAGCTGCCCAAGGGCTGGAAGCCGAATCCCGACGCTCCCTCCTCCTTCACGGTGAAGGTCCGGGGAAGCGGCGTCACGCTGACGCGCGGCGGGGAGCTTGCCGCGGCGGGGCCCCGGCTCCCTCTAGTGTTTCCCGCGGCGTTTTCGGAGGGAAGGGGTACGCTCGACGTGGAAGTGAACCTCGTGTACTGCGAAACCGAGAGGGAGAGCCTCTGTTACCTCGAGCGCCGGATCCTCGAGATCCCCTACCGAGTGGAGGCGGGCGCGGCGCCGATACTCTCGGCGGGATACGCCGTCACCCCGGGGAAGTGAGACTCCGGCGAATCCGCCTTATCTCGGGATCTGCGCCGTCCGCCGAAACGAGGACCCGGTCGCCCGGCTTCAGGCTCGGCGAGGCGGGAAGCGGCAGCCTGCGCGCCGACGTCCCCCCGCGGCGAGGAAGGTTCCGTCGCTCACCGACACGACCTCGCCGACGGACGTTTCGTCAGGCCCGTCTCCTTTCTCGATCCTGACGACGAAATCCGCGATCTTGAAGATTTCCGCGAGGTCGTGGCTCACGATGAAAACGGACACTCCGCTTCTCCTCTGGATTCGGACGAGCTCGGACTGGAGTCACGACCTGAGGTCCGGGTCGAGCGCCGAAAGAGGTTCGTCCAGAAGCAGGAGTTTCGGTTCGCGCGCGAGAGCTCTGATGAAGGCCGTCCTCTGCTGCTGTCCGCCCGAGAGCTTGTCCGGCCTGTATCCCGCCGGGAGCCCGAGCCCCGCGGACTCGAGCGCGGGAACGATGTTGGCGGCCGCGGCGACGTTGACGGATTCTGCCGGCGCGACTGCTGCACCTGCGAGCAGGAACGTGAGGATCGAAATCGGGATTCTCATGAATTCTTCCTTATCGGGGAGATTCTATCCCAACAGGGAGAGGATTTTCTATCGAGTCCGAAACGGTTCGCCTCAGGGCTCGTAGGAATTCCACGGGAAAAATGAAAAATCGATCTATACCCTCTTGACTAGGAGTAGAATTTATAGTATTTCTTTATCGATAAAAAAGAATCGATAATAAATAGCTATTAGCCGCTCCAGGGCGGCGAGGAACGAGGGAATATGAAAGAAAAGACTTTGGGGGCGCTCGCGGAAGCGAGGCGCTTCGCTGCGGTGGTGGACATCCTCGACCGATACGACCGGGATCCGTCTCGGCTCATCCCGATCCTGCAGGCGGTCCAGGAGGAATACCGTTACCTTCCCGAGGAGATTCTCACCTACGTGGCGACGGCTTTGGACGTTTCTCCCGCGAAGGTTTACGGGGTGGCCACGTTCTACAGCCACTTCTCGCTGAAGGCGAAGGGAAAGTACGTCATCAAGGTCTGCGACGGCACCGCCTGCCACGTGAAGGGATCGGGGGCCCTGGTCGATGCGCTCAGGAAGGAACTCGGACTCGACGAGAAGCGGAATACCACGACGGACATGCTTTTCACCCTCGAGACGGTTTCCTGCCTGGGTGCCTGCGGTCTCGCTCCGGCCGTGGTCATCAACGAAGAGGTCCACGGCCTGGTGACTCCCGAGACCGCCCTCGCTCTCGTCAGGACGATACGGGTGAAGGAGGCGGAACATGCCGGCGACAATTGAAACGAGGATCTCCGATATCGCGGAGGTTTCCAAGTCCTATCGCGAGGCGCGGGCCGCGGTCGCGCGCAGGATCATCGTCTGCGCCGGCACGGGCTGCCTCGCGAACGGCTCGCTGAAGATCTACGAAGGGCTCGTGCGGCTCGTCGCGAAGGCCGGCCTGGACGTCGCCGTCAGCCTCGATCGGCACGACCATGGGCACAAGGACGTCCTCGTCTCCAAGAGCGGCTGCCAGGGCTTCTGCCAGGTCGGTCCCCTCGTCTCGGTGGAACCGGACGGAATCCTCTACGTTCACGTGAAGGAAGCCGATCTCGAGGAGATCGTCGAGAGGACCGTGCTCGGCGGCGAGCCCGTGGAGAGGCTCCTCTATACGGACCCGGCGACCGGCGAGCGGAAGCTCGGCAAGGGAGAGATCGATTTCTACGCGAGGCAGGACCGGAAGGTTCTCGCGGCCTGCGGGGCGATCGATCCCGAGGACATCGCCGAGTACATCTCCCTGGGCGGCTACTCCGCCGCGAAGAAGGCGATCTTCGAGCTCGCTCCCGCGGAAATCTGCGAAATCGTGAAGGCCTCCGGGCTCCGCGGCAGGGGAGGCGCGGGCTTCCCCACTGGAAGGAAGTGGGAGCTCGCCCTCAGGCAGGCCGAACCGGTCAAGTACATCATCTGCAACGGAGACGAGGGCGACCCCGGCGCTTTCATGGACCGGAGCGTGCTCGAGGGCAATCCCCACTCCGTCGTGGAAGGCATGATCGTCGGCGCGCGCGCCACGGGCTGCTCGATCGGTTACGTCTACGTCCGCGCGGAATACCCCCTCGCGGTCAAACGGATCCGCAAGGCCGTGGAGGACGCCGGAAAGGCGGGCTTCCTCGGAAAAGGCGTCATGGGATCGAACTTCGATTTCGACATCAGGGTCATGGAAGGCGCCGGGGCCTTCGTCTGCGGCGAGGCGAGCGCCATGGTCTCCTCGATCATGGGTAACCGGGGCATGCCCCGGCCGAAGCCGCCGCGCACGGCGGAGAAGGGACTCTGGGAGAAGCCCACGGTCGTGAACAACGTGGAGACCCTGGCGCAGATCGCCAGGATAATCACGGAAGGGGCCGCCGAATACCGGAAGCTCGGAACCGCGGGCTCGCCGGGCACCAAGACCTTCGCGCTCACCGGTCATGTGGCGAACACGGGCCTCATCGAGGTGCCCTTCGGGGCCACCCTGAGGAAGGTCGTCTTCGAGATCGGCGGCGGCATCCTCGACGAGAAGGGCAGGATAAACAACGACGCGTTCAAGGCGGTCCAGATCGGCGGACCCTCGGGCGGCTGCCTCACGAGGGAACACCTCGACCTGCCCATGGATTTCGACTCGCTCGACGAGATCGGGGCCATGGTCGGTTCCGGCGGCCTCGTGGTGATGAACTCCTCCACCTGCATGGTGAAGATCGCGCGGTTTTTCATGAAGTTCACCCAGAACGAGTCCTGCGGCAAGTGCGTTCCCTGCAGGGAGGGCACCCGGCAGCTCCTCGAGCTCCTCGACGACATCATCGAGGGCCGGGGCACGCCCGGGACCCTGGACCTCCTCGAGGAACTCTGCATGAACGTCGCCGATTCCTCGCTCTGCGGGCTCGGGAAGTCGGCGCCTTCGCCCGTGCTCTCCACCCTTCGTCAGTTCCGGGCGGAATACGAGGCCCATGTCGTGCAGAAGATCTGTCCTACGGGCCAGTGTTCCGCCCTCGTTCCCGTCACGATCGATCCCGCGGTCTGCAAGGGCTGCACGGTGTGCGCGAAGAAATGCCCGGTCGGGGCCATCTCCGGCGAGAAGCGGGAGGCGCACAAAATCGACGTCGACGTCTGTATCAAATGCGGGGCCTGTATCGAGGCCTGTAAATTCGGGGCGATAAAGCGAGGTGCGGCATGAGCGGTTTCGTAACGGTGGACGGGATCAGGGTCCCGATCGATGGGGAGAAGAACCTCCTCGCGTTGATCAGGAAGGTCGGCATCGACATTCCCACGTTCTGCTATCACAGCAACCTGAGCACCTACGGCGCCTGCCGGCTCTGCCTCGTCGAGATCAACGGCAAGGAAATCGACGCGAGCTGCGTCGTTCCCCCGAAGGACGGCATGAGCGTGAGGACGAACACGGCGAAGATCCGCGGCATGAGGCGGATGAACCTCGAACTCCTGCTCGCGAACCACAAGCAGGACTGCCCGACCTGCGAGAAGTCGGCGAGCTGCAAGCTCCGCGACCTCGCGGCGAAGATGGGCATCCGGGACGTGCGCTTCCGGCACACGCGCAAGGAACTGGAGAAGGACGAGGGCTCGGTCGCCCTCGTGCGCGACCCGAACAAGTGCATCCTCTGCGGCGACTGCGTGCGCTACTGCAGCGAGATCCAGGGCCTGGGGGCGATCGACTTCGCCCACCGCGGAGCGGACGTGGTCGTCACGCCGGCCTTCGGCAGGTCGCTGGGAGCCGTCGACTGCGTGAACTGCGGTCAGTGCGCCGCGGTCTGCCCCACGGCGGCCATCGTCCCGAAGTCCCACGTGGACCGGGTCTGGAAGGAACTCGACGACGGGGAAACCGCGGTCGTGGCCCAGATCGCGCCCGCGGTCCGCGTGGCCTTGGGCGAGCACTTCGGCCTCGGCGCGGGCGAAACCGCGACGGGCAAGATCACGACCGCGCTCAGGATGCTCGGTTTCGACCGCGTCTACGACACGAGTTTCGGCGCGGACCTCACGGTGGTCGAGGAGGCGACCGAGTTCCTCGAGCGGAAGAAGAAGGGCGGGAAGCTTCCCCTCTTCACCTCCTGCTGCCCGGCCTGGGTAAAATTCGCGGAGCAGCTCTTCCCCGAGCTTCTCCCGAACCTCTCGACCTGCATGTCGCCCCAGAGCATGGTGGGCTCCCTCGTGCGCGAGGAGGAAGGCCGAAAGCCCCGCTCGAGGCCCGAAAAGCTCAAGATCGTGTCGGTCATGCCCTGCACGGCGAAGAAATACGAGATTTCCCGGCCCGAGCTCGCCCGAGACGGAAGGCCCCTCGTGGACCACGTGCTCACCACCACCGAGCTCGCCAAGATGATCCAGGAGGCCGGAATTCGCTTCGCCGACCTTCCGCTTTCGGCGATGGACATGCCCATGGGCTTCCATTCGGGCGCGGGCCTCATCTTCGGGAACTCCGGCGGCGTGAGCGAGGCGGTAGCCCGCTACGTCGGCCCCGCCTCGAGCGCGAACCGGGAAAACGTTCTCGAATTCGCTGAGGAATCGAAGGGCGTGAAGGTCGCCGTCCTCGACCTCGGGGAGACGAAACTTTCCGTCACCGTGGTCCAGGGGCTCGCGAACGCGAAGCGGGTGGCCGAGGAGATCCTCGAAGGAAAAAGGACGACCGACATCGTGGAAGTGATGGCCTGCCCCGGCGGCTGCATCGGAGGCGCCGGCCAGCCCGAGAGCTTCGATCCCGAAATCCGCAGGAAGCGGACCGAGGGGCTCAGGGACCAGGACCTCTCCCTGCAGCTCAGGACGACGCGGGACAATCCCTTCGTCGAGCGCTATTACCGGGAGGTCCTCCGGGACGAGCCCGGCGGGAAGAGGTCTCACGAGCTTCTGCATACGCACTTCAGGAGCAAGAAACGGATCCAGGAAACCCTCATCCCCCTGATACGAGGCACGGGAGCGAGCAAGATTCAGGTCAAGGTCTGCGTGGGGACGAGCTGCTTCCTCCGGGGAAGCCAGGCCCTTCTCGCGGGCATTCTGAAGAAGGCGGAGGAGGAGGGCCTCGCGGACTTCGTGGACGTGAGCGCGACCTTCTGTTCCGAAAAGTGCGACAAGGGGCCGACGGTCCACGTGGGGGAGGACGTCCTCACTCATGCGACCCTCGATCGGGTCATGAGCCTGATTCGGCCCCGCGTGTCCTCCCTCAAGGCCCCGGCGTGACTCCGGGCCGCCTTGTTTGAAGATACCCTCATCCTCGCCGGACCCGTCGTGACAGCGGGTCCGGTTCTTTTTACGGGCAGTAGACGAAGGGGATGAGGTTGCGCTCGGTGGTCTCGAAGCAGCCCGAATCGAAACGGGCCTTGCGCTCCTCCGCGAGTTTGTCGGCCTCGACGAGGTAGGACTTCCTGAGACGGGCGGCCTCCTCCTCCGAAAGCCGGCGAGGCTCGACCTTCGAGCCCACCGCGTCGTCGAGGCCGAAGGCGGGCAGTCCGGAGGGCGCCGGGCGGCGGGGCTGCCAGTTGCCGGTCGAAAGGTCGAAACCGTAGTCGGGAAGGAAGTACTTGCC
The DNA here is from genome assembly GCA_964397655.1 of uncultured Spirochaetaceae bacterium. GTDB lineage: Bacteria > Spirochaetota > Spirochaetia > DTKZ01 > DTKZ01 > CAYNKA01. The sequence goes on from CAYNKA010000004.1 coordinate 84,158, forward strand.
CTTCTTCGCGACGAAGACGACCGCGTCGAGGAGGAAGCGGAATTCCTCCTCCGCGATGATGTAGTGGAAATTCATCCTCGCCCAGCCCGGCTTGATACCCATGTGACCCTTCAGGATTTCCTCCTTGAACTCGCGGGATTTCTCCAGGCCGATGCCGAGGAGCCGGTGCCCGTAGGGGCCGGCGCAGGAACATCCGGCCCTGGACTGGATGCCGAAGAGGTCGTTGAGGAGCCGGACGACGAATCGGGGATGGAGCCAGGAGCCGTCCGCCCTCACGTTGAAAGAGAGGATGGCGATCCGCTTCGACGGATCGGGATTGCCGACGATTTCGATCTCCGGGACCTCGGAGAACCGGGCCATGGCCCCGGCGATGTAGTCCGCCTCGCGCCGCTCGATCTCCCGCATGCCGAGCTTTTCCTTGAGCTCGAAGGCGAGAGCGGCCTTCATGGTCTGGAGAATTCCCGGAGTCCCCGGCTTCTCCCTGGCTTCGATGTCGCGGGTGTATTCCTGCTCCACGAGGTTCACGAAGTCCACGGTTCCTCCTCCTGCGCAGGTCGGGGGAAGGTGCTTCGGGTAGATCTTTTCGTGGATCACGAGGATGCCCATGCTTCCGGGACCGCCGAGGAACTTGTGGGGAGAGAAGAAGATCGCGTCGAAGGCGGACTCGGCGTCCCGGCAGACGTCGATCTCCGCGTAGGGGCCGATCGCGGCGAAATCGAAGAAGACGAGGCAGCCGTGGCGCCTCAGGATGCGCGCGACCTCGTAGACCGGAGTCTTGATCCCGGTGACGTTCGAGGCTGCGGAAAAGGAGCCGATCTTCATGCGGCCCGAGTATTCCGGCGAGGAGACCTTCCTCTCCAGGTCGGCGAGGTCGATGAGGCCGTTTTCGTCGAGCTCGATCTCGACGACCTCCGCGAGGCATTCCCGCCAGGAGACTTCGTTGGAGTGGTGCTCGTAGGGCCCGACGAATACTACGGGCCGCGCCGCGAGGAGCTTTTTCTCGACGTCCGCGTAGACCTCCGGGGCGAGGGACCGGGAAAGGATGGATTTGACGAGTTCCTTTCCCGCTGGAGGAACGTAGAGTCCGAGGATCTGCTGAAGGCGATGGATCGCGCCGGTGCTGCCGCTTCCCGAGGCGATGATCCGGTAATCCTTTCCCGCGTGCACATGGCGCTTGATGATGGCCTCCGCCCGGTGGAGGCGTTCGGTGGTGACGCTTCCGGTCGCGTCGTCTTCGGTGTGGGTGTTCCCGTAGAGTTCGAGGACCTTTTCCATGTAGGTTTCGATGAACCCGAGCCCGCGGCCGGAGGCGGTGTAATCGGCGTAGGTGAGTATCCGTTTGCCGTAGGGAGTGTCGATTTCCGCGGTCCCGCCGAGGATTTCCGATCGGACGTAATCCCAGAAATTCCTGTCCATTATGCCTCCCCCGCCATCGGTACGTTTCCGTCCGGGTATTGAGGGTAACTTGTTTTCCGCCGGAATTTCAAGAAGCGATTGCGCAAGTCCGTGCCGTCCCGTATCATCCTCTCCATGTGGACGAAAACGGAAAAACGTTTCCTCGAAGGCCTGGGAACGCCCTGGGGAATACAGTGCTTTCTCAACTCGATCCCGTACAACAAGGAGGCGAACTGCAAGTCGCCACGCTGCGTCATCCGCGACCGCAGCGCCCACTGCGCCGAGGGGGCGTACTTCGCGGCTGCGGCCCTCGAAGCGCTCGGGCACAGGCCGCTCGTGGTCGATCTTCTCGCTGACAACGACGACGACCACCTGCTCGCGGTGTTCCGAGAGGACGGGCTCTGGGGAGCGGTCGCTAAATCGAACACCACGGTCCTCCGGTTCCGGGAGCCGGTGTATCGGAGCCTCAGGGAACTCGTCATGTCCTATTTCGACTTCTACTTCAACACGCTCGGCGCGAAGACCCTCGTCGCCTTTTCGCGTCCTGTCGACCTTTCCCGCTTCGATTCCCGGGCGTGGAGGACGACCGGAGAGGATCTCGACTTCATCGGCGAGTGGCTGAACGGCCGGCCCCATGCCGCGGTCGTGCCCCGAAACGGGGGACGGAGGTTCTTTCCCGTAGATCCCGACCTGGTCGAGGCCTGTTTCCTCAAGGCGAATCCCGAAGGCCTCTTCAAGCCCAAGGTAAGATAAAAATATATCGATAAAAGCCACTTGATTAATATATGATTCCTCGTTATATTTTTTATGTGAATGAAATCACATAAAAACGCCATGAATACGATACAAACCAAATTCGTCATCGAAATCTGCATGGGAAGCTCCTGCTACTCCCGGGGAAACCGGCTCAACGCGGAGTTCATCCAGGACTATGTGGAGAAGAACGGGCTGCAGGACCGGGTCGAGCTGGTCGGAAGGCTCTGCACCGGCCATTGCAAATGCGGGCCGAACGTCATCTTCAACGGCGAGGCCAAGAAGAACGTGACTCCCGCCGTGCTCCCCGACCTCATCCGGCATTATCTCGGGAATCCGTGAGGCGGACGATGGACTTGCTCAACCCGATCTACACGGAAAAGACGGAATGCCAGGATTGCTACAAATGCCTCAGGGAGTGCATGGTGAAGGCGATCAAGGTCGTGAACGGTCATGCCCAGGTCGTTCCCGAGCTCTGCATCCTCTGCGGTCACTGCGTGGACATCTGTCCCGTGGGCGCGAAGAAGGTGAGGGACGACCTCGGCAGGGTGAAGCAGCTCCTCGAGCTCAGGAAGGACGTGTACGTCTCGCTCGCGCCCTCCTTCGTTTCCGAGTTCCCCGGCGTGGATCCGCTCGCGCTGGTCTCGGTCCTGCGTTCCTTCGGCTTCCGCGGCGTGTCCGAAACCGCCCTCGGCGCGGAGGAGGTATCCGCCTACGTGGCGGAGCATCTCGCAGGCGAAGGCCGGAATATCGTCTTCTCCTCGGCCTGCCCCTCGGCGGTGGAGTACGTGAAGAAGTATCATCCAGAGCACGGGGCGAGGGTGACCGATCTGCTTTCGCCCCTTCTCGTGCACGCCTGCATGCTGAAGCAGCTCTACGGCGAGGGCATCGGCATCGTGTTCGTGGGGCCCTGCATCTCGAAGAAGCGCGAGGCAGACCTGCATCCCGGGCTCGTCGACGTCGCCGTCACCTTCAAGGACCTCCGGCGCTGGCTGGAAGAGGAGCGATTCGACCTCGCGCGGATCGAGCCGGGAGAAGGCGACGTCTTCGTTCCCGAGCGCTCGCACGAGGGCTCCCTGTACCCGATCGACGGAGGCATGGTCGCCACCATCAAGCGGCGGGCCTCCTTCGAGCGCGGTCAGTTCATGGCCTTCTCCGGCATCGCCGACATCCGGGACGCGCTGGACGAAATCTCCCTCACTCCCCTGGAGCGGCCGGTGTTCGCGGAGCTCCTCGCCTGCGAGGGCGGCTGCGTGAACGGCCCCCAGTGTTCGTCCCGAAGAGGCACCATCCGCAAGCGGGTTCAGATCATGCGCTACGCCGATCTCGCCTCCCCGGAGCGCAGGCCGAGGCCGGGGACCGATCCCAGGACGACCTGGGACATCGAGGCGGCCCCCCCCTTCGTCCCCAGGGAGGAGGACATCCGGGACGTGCTCGCAAAGATCGGCAAGTACAGCAGGGAGGACGAGCTCAACTGCGGGGCCTGCGGCTACGACACCTGCCGCGAGTTCGCCTCCGCCTTCCTCAACCGGAAGGCCGAGCAGATGATGTGCGTCTCCTACATGAGGAAGCTCGCGCAGAAGAAGGCGAACGCCCTGCTCAGGACCATGCCCTCGGGCGTCGTGATCGTTGACAAGGATCTCCTCATCGTGGAATGCAACAAGGCCTTCGCGCGACTCCTCGGCACCGAGGCCCTCCTCCTCTACGACGCGAAGCCCGGCCTGGAAGGAGTGTCGCTCAGGAAGATGGTGCCCTTCCACGATCACTTCCAGGCCGTACTCGAGACGGGAGCCGACATCCTGGACAAGGACATCCGCTACCAGCAGAAGGTCCTCCACGGCTCCATCTTCGGCATCGAGAAGAACCGGATCGCGGGCGGCATCTTCCAGGACGTGACCGTCCCCTCCATCCAGAAGGACAGGATCATCGGGCAGGCGGAGAACATCATCCGAAAGCACCTCTCCACGGTGCAGAAGATCGCCTTCCTCCTCGGCGAGAACGCCGCGGAGAGCGAGGTCATGTTGAACTCCATCATCCGTTCGTTCTCGAACGACGAGGACCGAAAGGAAGACTAGGCCGCCGTGAACACGTTCATCGAAGTAGACCATTACCAGACGAGCAAGAGCAGGCAGCTCGCCGAGGGGGATGTCTTCCTCTCCAGGAAGATCCCCGGCGACAACCGGGTCGTCTCGGTCCTGAGCGACGGCCTGGGAAGCGGGATCAAGGCCGGAGTCCTTTCCACCCTCACCGCGACCATGGCCCTCTCCTGCATCGCGGGGGACGTCCCGGTGGAGCGTACGGCCCGGATCATCATGCAGACCCTGCCTGTCTGTTCCGAGCGCAGGATCAGCTACGCGACCTTCACGATCGTCGACATCGACCGGAACCTCAATGTCCGGGTCATGGAGTACGACAATCCTCCCTTCATCCTCGTCCGCGACGGACAAATCGCGCGGATCCCCAAGGAGCCCATCCGCCTGCAGCGGACGCAGAAGCGGGAAAACACCCTGCACTACTGCACCTTCGTCGCGCAGCCCGGCGACCGGCTCGTGTTCTTCTCGGACGGCGTGACGCAGTCCGGCATCGGGACCGTCGCCATGCCTCTCGGCTGGGGTTTGAAGGGAGTGGAGGGCTTCGTACTTGACCTCGTCCGAAAGGACGGGAGGATCTCCGCCCGCGACCTCGCGCGCAACCTCGTGAAGAAGAGCGTCTGGAACGACGTCATGGAGGCGAAGGACGACATCACCTGCGGCGTAGTCTATTTCCGCGATCCCCGCAAGACCCTGGTCGTAACCGGGCCGCCCATAGGAGTCGAAAAGGACAAGGACATAGCGGCCATGATCCGGGACTTCGACGGCAAGAAGATCGTGGCAGGCGGGACCACCGCGAACATCGTGGCCAGGGAACTCGGAAGGAAGGTGTCCGTGTGCCTGAAGGGGCTCGACCCGGAGGTGCCGCCCTACTCGGAGATGGAAGGCGTTGATCTCGTCACCGAGGGGATCATCACGATGGGGAAGGTAGCGGAGCTCCTGGAGCGCGAGGTGAGGCTGGAAGGGCTGCCGAGGAATTCGGTCACCATGATGGCGGACCTCCTCTTGAACAGCGACGTCATCCGGTTCGTCGTGGGGACCAGGATCAACGAAGCCCACCAGGACCCGAACGTGCCGGTGGAGCTCGAGATCCGGCGCAACATCGTGAAGCGCGTGGCGGGCATACTCGAGCGGAAGCACCTCAAGGAGGTCCACCTGCGCTTCGTTTGAGGCGCAGCCTTCCTATCGGATCCGTCTTCAGGCTTCCTCCGCCCCGAAGTCGTCCCTCGTCTTGAACACCGCGGTCTCCCTCGTTATCGCCGCGACCAGCTCGCGGTTCTTCGTCGTGAGCTGGTCCACGAGCTTCACCGACTCGCCGATGTCGCCGGTTCCCCGCGAGATCTGCTCGATGCTGGTCTGCACCTGCTCGGTGAGCTTGATGAGCTCGGAGATCTCCTGGAGGATCGAGGCCGAACCCTTCTTCATCTCCTCCGCGGCGTTCCTCACCTCGCTCGTCACGTTGTTGATCGACGTGAGGGCCGTGAGGATCTCCTTGCTTCCGGCGGTCTGTTCAACCATGGAGTTCTTCACCTCGTAGACGAGGTTGTTCACCTGGTTGATCCTCTCCATGATGAGTTCGAAGGCCGTCTCCGCCTCCTTCGACGAGTCCACCACGGTTTCGATGACCTCGATGACCGACTTGAGCTCCTTCTTCGTCTCCTTGGACTGAACGGAGGACATCTCCGCGAGCTTGCGGATCTCGTCGGCGACCACGGCGAAGCCCCTTCCCGCATCCCCCGCATGAGCCGCCTCGATCGCGGCGTTCATGGCGAGCAGGTTCGTCTGCGACGAGATGTTCGCGATGATCGTGTTGGTCTCGAGGAGCTTCGCCGACTGCTCGGAGATCTCCCTGATCTGCCGGTTCACTTGGTTGAGCTTGCTCTTTCCGTTCTCCGAAGCCGCGACGAGGTTCCCGAAGTTGTCCCCCATCTTTTCGATGTTGACGGTGACCGAGCGGATGTTGGAAACCATCTCCTCGATGGACGCGGAGGATTCGGTCACGCTCGAGGCCTGATTCTCGATCATGGCGGTGAGGGACTGGATGTTCTGGGTGATCTGCTCGACCGCGGACGAAGTCTCGGTCACGCCCGCCGACTGCTCGATGATGGTGTTCTTGATCGTATCGATGTTCGTGTTTATCTGGACGACGGAGGCCGAGGTCTGCGCCATGTGGTTCTGCAGGGAGCCGCCCATGTCCGAGAGCTCCTTCATCTTCTCCTGGATGGAGACGACGAGCCGGCTCAGGTTCTCCGCCATGTCCCCCAAGGCCCGGATCAGGTTGCCGATCTCGTCTCCCCTCTTCGTCTCCAGCACGGCGCTGAGGTCGCCGGACGCGATCGAGGAGGCGAACTCGATGGCGTGCTGGAGGTTCTTGGTGATCATCCTCGCCGTGGTCCTCGCGAGGACGAGGGCGAAGAGGACGCTGATCCCGATAACGAGCAGGATGGACCTCTCGGAGGCGGCGTAGACGTCGTTAGCATTCCTGCTCGCCTTCGTCGCCGCGGCGCCGTTCTGCTCCTTCATCTGCCGGAGAATGGTGGTGACCTGCCCGCTCAGGGTCCTGAGGCTCGTCGTCGCGACGCCTGCCGCCTCCTGCTTCATGCTCCGCTTGGACATCTCCATTGCCTGATCGTGCATGTTGGCGTAGTTCTTAAGCGCTTCGGAATAGGTCTTGAAAACGGCTCTCTCCTCCTCCGAGGCGATGAGCTTGGCGTATTCCTCCGAGACCTGGACGAGCTGATCGAAAACACCCTTGATGCTGCCTTCGAGGGAGGACATGGTGGCCGCGTCGTAGGACAGAATGTGGACGTACTCGTTGTTTTTATAATCGAGGAAGAGTTCCACCATGTTGCCGATGAGGCCGGTTTTTTTGAGCCAGACCGTTTCGATTTCGCTGGAAGCCTTGTTCACCTGGTCGAGGCGGTAGATGGAAAAGAGACCGATGAAAAGCAGGAAGAGCAGCACCAAGCCGAAGGAAACGAACATTTTAGCTGAAATGCCGAATCGCCGTGTTTTTTTCATGACGAGCTCTCCGATTTTCGAGCGAGGCGCCTTCAGGAACCGCCGGATAGAAACGGACGAGCATTTCAAATTCTGGCGCCGTCGGGGTTTCTGAAAAAGCCTCGATAGTTTTCATCTTTCACTATACTATACTTCCCGCTTCGGCGGGGAAAAAAAGCGGGACGCCCTTCGGCGGGGCATCGGTCACGACGCGATGACGGGAAGAAGTGCTGCGAGGACCGCGGCGTGGGAGAGCGTCGTGGTGAGCCACGCCGAATTGGCGAGGTCGACGTCGAAACCGTAGATCGCGGGGGGGACCGCCGCCATGAAGGCGACCGGCACGAAGGACGACACGAGCAGGGCCTTGAAGGGAAGTCCGTCGCCGACCTCGGGCAGTCCGGCCACCGCGCCCGCGGCGAGGATGACGGCCGGGACGACGACGAATTTGACCGCGTGGGCGAAGAGAATTTCCTTCAGATATCGTTTCGTCGCGGTGATCCTGAGGGTGAAACCGAGAGCGAGCCCGAACAGGACGGTGATGGTCGGGACGACGATACTCGCCGCGGAGGAGAGAACCGCCGGTTTTTCCAGGCCCGAGGCGTGGAGCGCGAACCCGGCGACGACGGCCCCGATCGGGGCGAGCACGACGGGTTTCTCGAGGAGCGTCCGACCCCGGATCCTGAAATTCGCGAGGCCCCCCTTGCTGATTTCGTAGGACAGGGGGAAGCCGACGAGGAAGTAGAGCGGCTGCTCGAACAGGGCGAAGAGCTGGACGCACGCGTAGCCTTCCTCGCCAAGAACGGTGAAGGCGACGAAGGCCGCCATCGCGCTGATGTTGGAGAACATGCCGCTCGTGAAGAGGGACCCGGCCTTCTTCGGTTCGAGCCCCGTCAGCCTGATGTAGAGCACGGCGGACGCCCCTCCCGTCACGATCGCGCCCGCGCCGAGGAACGGCAGGAGGGCGAGCTTTCCCGAACTCATCGAGAACGTCCACAGCGAATTTATCGCCGCGAACGGGAGGAGCGTGGCGAGCGCGAAGCTCTTCATCCCGGCGGAGAGTGAAACCAGCGCGGCCTCCTTGCCCATCTTCACCGAGACCGAACGCAGCAGATATCCGACCGCGACCGATCCGAGACTGCAGAGAAGGATGTACGCGAGACGCATGGTCCGATCATAGACCAAACGCTTTCCTTGAAAAAGTCCTTGTGCTATAGTGGCGCGGTATGATGAACAGGATATTCGGTCGATTCATGGTTCCCATGTGGGAGAGGACCGCCATGACTCATTTCGTCATGGGGCGGTACGACAAGGCGGAGGAGTATTTCCTGAAGATCCGGGAGGCGCAGCCTAAGAAATTCGGCATCGTCCACCACCTGGGTCTCGTGAGTCTCGCGCAGGACAAGTTCGAGGAGGCGGAAAAGGCCTTCCTCAGCGAGCTCGAGAATTTCGGCGAGGTCTACATCAGGGTGAAGGCTCTCGCCGACACGTATTATCTTTGGGGAAAGCGGGAAGAATCGCGGAAGTACTACGAGAGAACACTGGCCCTCTGTCAGAACGACGTGGACAAACGTCTCATAGCGAAGCGGATCGAGCAGGCGAAGGACGAAGCGGCATTCGCCGAGGCGATGCGGAGCATCCAGGAATTGAAGCAGGGCAACCGGTACATGGCCGGCAAGCACTACGACGACGCCTACGAATGCTTCAAGCGCGCCTCCGAGATCGATCCGTACAATTTCCAGGCCTTCAACAACTTAGGCGCCCTGGAGATCCATTACAGGAAAAACACGGAAAAGGCGATCAGGTATTTCGAGAAGGCCGTCCGGCTCACCAGCCTTCCCGCGATACTCGGCAACCTCAACCATGCGAAGAGTCTCGCCGCCAAGAAGGAGGGAAAAGGATGAGCAAGGCAGTACGCAAGGATCTTGCGGCCATATTTCAGACCGCGGTGCGCCGCGTCGATCCGTACCACATGATCCTGGACCGGATGAAGCTGAAAAAGAACGTCCTGACCGTCAAGACCGACGGGGAGACCCTCTCCTGGGACCTCAAGAACTACAAGAAGATCGTCGTGCTCGGCGCCGGGAAGGCGACCGCGAAGATGGCCCTGGCCGTGGAGGAAATCCTCGGCGACCGGATTTCTGAAGGCGTCATCGCGGTCAAGCCCGGGCACACGGAAACGCTGAAAAGGATCAAGATGATCCAGGCGGGCCATCCCGTTCCCGACGCGGGGAGCGTGGAGGCGGGAAAGACCGTGGCCCGGCTCTGCGGGGAGGCTGACAAGAAGACTCTCATCTTCAACCTCGTTTCGGGCGGGGGCTCGGCCCTGCTCAGTTTTCCCTTCGGCGGCGACGAGAAAGCCGGCGCTCCGGCGCTCACGCTCGAGGACAAACAGGCGACCACCAAGGTCCTGCTCGCCTGCGGAGCCACCATCCAGGAGATCAACTGCATCCGCAAGCATCTTTCCTCGATCAAGGGCGGCAGGCTCGCCCGGCTCATGGCGCCGGCCGAGTCCGTAAACCTCATCCTCTCCGATGTCGTAGGCGACCGGCTGGACTCCATCGCCTCGGGCCTTACCGCGCCGGACAACTCCACCTACGCCGAGGCCATGGAACTCGTGAAGAAGTACGACATAGCCGCGAAGCTCCCTCCCAAGGCGCTCCGGGTGCTCGAGCTCGGGGCCGCGGGAAAGATCCCGGAGACCCCCAAGAAGGGAGACCCCCTGTTCAAAAAGGTGAGGAACATCCTCATCGGCTCGAACTACGGAGCCCTCCTCGCCGCCGAAAAACAGGCGAAGAAGCTCGGCTACCGCACGGTCGTGCTCTCCTCCGAAATCGTTGGAGAGGCGCGGGAGATCGCGAAATTCTACATCGGCGTCGGCCGGGACGTCCTCAAGCACGAGCTCGTCGCGAAGAAGCCCGCCTGCGTCATCGCCGGCGGCGAGACGACCGTGACCCTCCGGGGAAGCGGCAAGGGGGGCAGGAACCAGGAGATGGCGCTCTCCTTTCTCGCCGAGATCGCGTCCAATCCCGAGGGTTCGGAGGGCATCCACTTCCTCGCCGCCTCGACCGACGGCAACGACGGTCCGACCGACGCCGCAGGGGCCTTCGCGGACCTGGACGTGCTGGCCGCGGGAAAGAAGGCCGGGCTCTCCATCCAGGACTACCTCGCGCGGAACGATTCCTACCATTACTTCGACAAAATAGGATACCTCCACAAGCCGGGCCCGACGAACACCAACGTCTGCGACGTGCAGATCGTGATCGTGAAGTGAGAGCGGGGGGCCGAGAGGCTCCCTTTTTCTTTTCGGGAATTGCATAGATATGAAATTCAAGAGAAGAATCGCGTTGACCTTGTTTTTCGTCCTCCTTGTCTTCGGCGTCGCCTTCTCCATGCTCATGTACGTGGGAAAGTTGTCCTTTCAGCTGAAGGAGCTGAAAAACCAATCGACCATGCTTCTCGCGGACATGTATCGGCTCAATTTCGAGATAAAGAACATCATGACCGCGACCGGGATCACCACCGAGGAACTCAGGACGAGCCTCCTGGAAACGGTGGGCAGCTTCGAGCAATCGCTCCTGTTCGTCGAAAAGAACTCCCGGAAGCTGCTGTCCGACGCGGAGCTCTCTATGAGCCTGAAAAACGCCAAGGCCCTGTGGAACATGACCCGCAGGGACCTCGATCTCGTTTCGAACCATCTCGAAAAGCTCATCGAACTCGGCATCGACAAGCGGACCGGGCTCATCAGCAGATCCCAGTACGGCTACCTGCTCCATCGCGACGGATACAGCGCCGGGCAGGAACGGTATCATCTCCTCTCGCTCGAGAACGCGATCGAAAGCTTTACCGCTTCTTCCTACAGCTACGGTCTCGTGTTCACCGATCTCAACGAGAAGATCGCGGCTTCCGCGGACGCTTATATCCGCTACAGCCTTTTCTCTTCGGTCGCCATCATCCTCACGGTGGTGACCGGGGCCCTGGTTTTCTTCCTTCTGTTCAGCCATCAGGCCTTGGTGCGTCAGCTCGACCGGCTCATCGACGAGGTCAGGGAACAGGAGACGGAAAAGCGGGACGCCGAACTTCGAGCCCTGCGGTATCAGATAAACCCGCATTTTCTCTACAACACCCTAGGCTCGATCCGGAGCGTGGCGGTCGGCGCGGGCCAGGAGGAAATCGCGGAGATGCTCCGAATCGTGAGCAGGTTTTTCCGCAAGACGATTTCCCGGACGAACGCCCTCATTTCGGTAGGCGACGAAAGGCTGGTCGTTTCCGATTATCTCGCGATCCTCCAGATCCGTTACAAAAACCGGCTGACCGTGGGATTGGATTTTCCCGCCGGCGTCGAACGCTTTCTCATGCCGAGCCTGATCCTTCAGCCTCTCATCGAGAACGCGGTCCTCCACGGGCTCACCGTTCGCCTCAACGACCAGGACGGAGACGCGAGGCTCGATATCTCGGCCCGGGTGTCCCATGCATCGCTTTTCTTCGAGATCAGAGACAACGGCACCGGCATGGACGAGGAGGAGATAGCGAAGTCCTTTGCCGCGAGTCCCCGGGACCCGAACGAATCGGGAATCCACATCGGCATTCACAACATCCACGAACGGATTCAGAGGCAGTGCGGAAAGGCCTATGGCTTGTCGATTCAGGGGAAAAAGGGGGAGTACACGCTGGTGAAGATAAGGCTTCCCCTTCTTCCCGAGGCGGAGGATCATGGCGCATAGAATTCTCCTCGTCGACGACGAACCCTTCATGCGGGAATTGGTGATCTCCCTGCTGCCGGAAGAAGGCTCGGATTACGTCGTCGCCGGCGAGGCGATAAACGGGGCCCTCGCGCTGGAGCAGCTTCGGAAAGAACCGGCGGACATCGTGATCACCGACATCAAGATGCCCGTCATGGACGGCCTCGACTTGATTCGCGAGGCCGCGAAAGAGTCCCTTTCTTCCGGCTTCGTCGTGCTGAGCGCCTATGACGAATTCCACCTCGTGAAGGAAGCCTTCAAGCTGGGCGCGCGGGATTACCTGCTCAAATCCGAGATCACCCGGGAGGAACTGCTTCGCGTCCTCGACCGGGTCGCGCGTTCGATCCTCGAGGAACGGAAGATGAAAGGCTCCGCCGCCGGATATCCCCTTGTGCGCGACCTGGTGAGCGGAAAGACGGAATCTTCCATGCGGAGCTTGAGGGCGATGGGGCTCGGGGAAGGCGGCCGCAGGTTCAGAATCGTGACCGTCAGGACGCTCGGGGAAAAAAGGAGGAAGTATTTCCGTCCCGAGGCGGGTTTTCCCGAAAGCGGCCTCGTCGGGAAGATCCTGGAATTCCCCGAAACGGCCGCCGGGGAAAACGTCTTCCTCGCGCCTATGGACGGCGGCGTTACGGGCCTCTTCTGTTTTCCGGAGGACCGGGCCGGGGACGAACTGACGGAAAAGTTCTTCCGCTACGTCTCGGCTCGGGCGGCCGACGAGGGGCTCGAAGCGGTCGGCGGGATGAGTTCGTTTTCCTCCGATTCGGAAAAGTTTCCGCTTCTCCGCAGGGAAGCGTCGATCGCGGAGTCCTTCTGGTTCTTTCGCGGCCGAGGAAAGCTCTTCGCCTATTCGAAGGCATCCTTCGGGGACGATGCCGTTTCCGGGACTGACCGTTCGGGCCAGGCTGACAGGCTCCGAAGGCTTCTCGATTTGAAGAACGTGAAGCAGCTCGAGGAGCAGGCGAAGGACCTGCTCGTGAGAGCCTTCCATCCTTCGCCGGAAGACGCCGGTTCCATACGCGAGCTTTTTCTCGCCTATCACGCCTGCCTGCGGAAGGCCGTGGAAGGGGAAAGCGAGGAGGATTTCCTCGATTTCAAGATCGCTCTCGCGGAGTTCGATTCCTATATCCGGGACGAGGGGACCCTGGACGAGTACAACCGCTGGCTACGCGATACCCTTTTCGTTTTTTGCGAAATCCTGAAATCCCGCTGCCCGCTCGTGCGGAAGACGGTCGAATACGTGAACTCGAATTTCTGCAGGGATCTCCGGCTCTCGGAGGTCGCTCGGCGTCTCGGCGTCTCCGAGGCTCATATCAGCAGGACTTTTTCGAAAGAGATGAAATGCAGCTTCGTGCAGTATCTTTCGAGGCGCAGGATGAATCATGCCCTCAGGCTGCTTCGAACCACGGATCTCAAGATTTACGAAATCGCCGAGCGCATCGGATATTCGAACACGGAGCATTTCTCCCGGATGTTCAAGAAGATCATGGGACGAAGCCCCAAAGAGTACCGCTAGTAAAAAAGCGTCATGAAATGCAAAAAATCATCATTTTCGCCTCACGAAAGCGACGGTAAAATATTCCGCATATTTCAAGTAAGGAGGATCGCATGAAGAGATTCTTATGTATACTTTTGGGGCTATCCCTCGCCGCGGGTCTCGCCTACGCGGGCGGGCAGAAGGATACGGGAACCCAGCCCGCGGGGCAGCCGAAGGCTTCCGCGGAAAAGACCCCGATAGAGATCTACAAGTCCGGTTTTACCTATCCGGCGGAGAAGATCCATCTTTCCTATTGGCACGCCCTGGAAGGCCGGCCTGGCTATCATGAACTCGCCCTGGAAATCGCGAACGAATACTCGAAGATTCACCCGAACGTCAGCATCGAGATCCGCAAGATCCCGAACGCCCAGCAGCGGGCGATCTGGGCGGCCGCCTTCGAGTCCCATACCGCTCCCGACGTCGTTTGGATCGAAACGCAGGTAGGCCTGCTCGCCAAGGGACTCCAGGAAATGCCGGCCTGGGCCGTGAAGATGGTGGACGATACCTTCACCCCCTATGCGGCATCGCTGAGCAGGATCAACGGAAAATACTACGGCTGGACCGGCGCCGAAGTCGATGCCGGGCAGATGCTCTACTACAACAAGGGTATGTTCCGCGAGGCGGGTCTCGATCCGAACAATCCCCCCAAGACCGTGGCTGAATTCCTCGACTACGCGAAGAAGCTCACGAAATACGATCCCAACGGCAACATAAAGGTTGCGGGCGTCGCGCTGCGGTATTCCGGCGGCCATCAGGGGATCGGCGACAAGTTCAGTAAGTTTGCCATGCCCTTCATGGATACGACGAAGCAATTCTACTACAACAAGGATTTTACCGACGTGGTTTTCGACAGCCCGGAGTGGATCGAGGCGTCGAAGTTCGTCCAGGACCTGATCTTCAAGTACAAGGTGACCAATACGACGCTGCCGATTCCGGACCAGGCGGTCGCGCAGGGGCTCGCGGCCATGACTTTCCGCGAATCCTTCTACGCGAATTTCCTCAAGCAGAACGCCCCCGGCATGGAATTCGGCATCGCTCCCTTCCCCGTCGGAAAGTTCCCGACCGGAGCCATCCCCTGGCTCGGCATCATGAGCGTCAGCACCAACTCCAAGTACTCGGACGTCGCCTGGGACTTCGCCATGTTCATGGCGAACGAGAAGAACGAACTGCGCATGGCGAAGAACAACGGCGGATTCTCGCGCCTCAAGGTCCATCAGAACGATTCGTTCTTCAAGGCGCTTCCGTACTACGACACCTACAAGGTCATGACCGAACAGCGTCCGCTGGTGCAGAACCCCTACCTCGATCCCAACGCCCTCCAGGCGGAACTTGAAGCGAAGCTCGGCGAAGTCGTCGTGCAGCTGCTCACCGATTCGAAGGCCGATCCCGAGAAACTCCTCAAGGGCCTGGCCGAGTACGGCAGGAAACGCCTGCAGGAAAGCAAGAAAAAGTAACTGCCTCTGACGAAGGCGGCCGTGCGGTTCGAATGCGCGGCCGTCTTCGATGATCGGCAAGGTGATATGGATGAAAAACAAGAGCGGTCTTTTTCGTGATTTTCACCATCCCGTCGCGAGATGGGGGTATATGTTCGTGATTCCCGGGCTCGTTTCCTATCTCCTCTTTACCTTCTATCCCGCCCTGCGTTCGCTCCTCCTGTCCTTCTCGAGCGCGCGGAGCAGCGGGGTCGAGTGGGCCTTCATCGGCTGGGACAATTACCGCGAGATATTTCGGGACAAGGTCTTCTGGGGCGCCTTGAAAAACACGTTCTTCTACGTCCTGTTGACCATTCCCTTCGGGACCTTCATCTCGTTCGTGGTCGCGGTCGCGCTCCACGGAATCGGGAGATGCAAGGGGTTCTTCCGGGCGCTGTACTTCATTCCCAGCGTCGCGGGCGTCATCTCCGTCGGCATCGTCTTCACCTGGATCTACGAGCCCTATTCCGGGCTTCTCAACCTGATCCTGTCGAAGCTGGGAATCACCGGACTGGCGTGGCTCCGGGACAAGAACCTGGCGATCCCGAGCATCGCGGCGATGACGATCTGGAGGACCATGGGCTACAGTGTGGTCATCATTCTCGCGGGCCTCATGGCCATATCGAAGGATTATTATGAGGCAGCGGAAATCGACGGCGCCTCCCTTGTCCGCCGTCACGTCTCCATAACGATCCCTCTCGTGGCACCGACCCTGTTCTTCATCATCGTCAACAACTCGATACAGGACCTTCAGGTCTTCAGCGAGATTTTCGTCATGACCGGCGGAGGTCCCGGCTTCGCTTCTACGACGGTCGGGTTTCGGATCTATCAGGAGTCCTTTCTCTTTTTCAATTTCGGAAAGGCGAGCGCCATCGCCGTCATGCTGCTGCTCATCATCATGACGATAACCGTTTTCCAGCTCAGGCTCATCGACCGGAAAACGAGATCGTATTAGGGAGACTCAAGAATGACCGTCTCGTATTCCTTCAGGAAAAAAATCCGGAACGCCGGGCTCTACGGCGTTCTGATATTCGCGGGGATACTCATTCTCGTCCCGTTCTTCTGGATGCTCTCGACCTCCTTCAAACCGGCTCCGGAGATCATGGCCAGGCCTCCGACGTTTCTTCCCGAGGCCCCGACGCTGATCAACTTCGAAAACATGTTCAAGCGGGTTTCGTATTTCCGGAGCCTGTTCAACAGCGTCTTCGTCTCGTCCGTCACCACGGTTATCACGGTTTTCTTCTCCACGATGGTCGGCTATGGCGTCGCCAAGTTCAGGAGCCGGGGGCTCGATCTCTTCCTCGTTCTCATTCTCTCGGCCCTCATGCTGCCGCCCTTTCTCGTGGCGATTCCCCTCTATATCGCGGCGGCGAATTTCGGAGTGATCAATTCCCTCTGGGCGGTCATCGTTCCGTTCTGCATCAGCAACTTCGGGATTTTTCTCATGCGGCAATTCTGCCTCTCGGTCCCGGACGACCTCCTGGCGGCGGCGAGGATCGACGGCGCTTCGGAGATGAGCATTCTCCTCAGGGTCGTTTTCCCGGTCGTGAGTTCGGGCTGCGCGGCCCTCGGCATCCTGAAGTTCCTCATGACGTGGAACGACTTCTTCTTTCCCCTCATCATGCTGACGGACGAGAAGAAGATGACCCTGCAGATCATTCTCTCCACCTTCATCGACTTCGAATACTATACGGATTTCGGCCTCGTCATGGGGCTCACGACCCTGATCGTACTTCCCGTCGTCTTTCTTTTCGTTCTGTTCCAGCGGTACATCATCGAGGGAGTCGCGCTGTCGGGGATCAAAGGATGAAACGGATGACGTCGAAGGAACGGTACGAGGCTGCCAAGGCGCGCCGGGCCCCCGATCGCGTGCCGATCGATTATCAGGCGAAGAAGGCGCTGGACGCGAAGCTCAGGCTCGCCTACGGGGTGAAAACCGAAAGAGAACTCCTCGACGAGCTGGGCTGTGATTTCTACTACCTTTCCGTCCGCGACATCAGCCAAAACGAGACCTCCGTCCCCCTGTATCGCGGACCGAAGCTCGCGGTTTCCGATGAAGAGCGGATCTGTCCCTTCGGCATCCGGTTCAGAAGGTCGGTTTTCGACGACAAATTCGGGGCGGACGAGGCGTTGGAAGGTCCCCTCGAAAAGGCCGAGACCGTCAAGGAGATCCTGGCCCACCGCTTCCCGGACCCGGCTTGGTTCGACGTCGAGGCCCTCATCCCGGAATGCGAGGAGTTTTCCGACAAGGTCGTCATCGGCGGCTTCTGGACCGGGATCTTCGGGGACAGCTACCGGATGCACGGCTTCCAGAATTTTCTCCTCAACATGGCCCTCCGGCCCGAGGTCATCCACGCGCTGATCGCCCGGACGACCGACTTCTATCTCGAGCTGAACGAGAGGCTCTTTTCCGCCCTCGGCGAACGCATGAAGATTTTCTTCATGGGGAACGATTTCGGCACCCAGAGCGGCTTGCTTTTCAGCGAGAGCATGTGGCTGGACTTTTTCTTCGAGCCCTACAAGAAGCTCATCGGCCACGCGAAGAGCCGCGGGTACGACGTCATGGTGCATTCCTGCGGGGCTGTGGAACCCCTTCTGCCTCACTTCATCGGCTGCGGAGTCGATATCCTGGACCCGGTGCAGACGACGGCCGAAGGGATGGATCCCGCAGCGCTGAAGAAGCGCTACGGGAAACGGCTCGTGTTCCACGGGGCGATCGATACCCAGCGCGTCCTCCCCGAAGGCTCGCCGGCAGACGTGGCCGCCCATGCCGAGGAAACCATCAGGACGCTCGGAAAGGACGGCGGGTACATCTTCGTTTCCTGCAACAGCCTGCAGGCCGATACGCCGGTCGAGAACGTGCGGGCCATGTACGAGACCGCCAAGAACCTTTCGCCTAAGGACCCGTCGTCATGAAGGAACATACGCCCGTCTTGTCCGTCGCCGAACGGGTCGGGAATTGGAAGCGGTTCTACGCGAAGGAAAACGAAAGGAAACTGCTCGGCTTTTTCTACGGCAGCGAGTTTCCCGCGAAGCGCTACGCTTCCGCGGCCGGGCTTCCGGAGGACCGGGCCTTGAGGCCGGAGGACTTCGCCGTCGATTCCTACCTGGACGATTACGACCGGCTCTTCGAGGAAATGGAACGGTGCCCGGGCGACTTCATCTTCGGCGCCTCGGCCTTCTGGGGTATCCCCTGGCTCGAGGCGGCCCTGGGCTGTCCGATCCGGGTGAACAAACAGACCGGCTCCCTGTACGCGGAAAGGCCCGAGGGATTCCGCGGGCCGGAGTCCGTCCCGGCCTTCGATCCCGATTCCCCGTGGATGAGGAAGCTCGTCGAATTCCTCGACAAAGCGGCAAGCCGAAGCCGCGGAAGGTATCCGCTCGCGACCACGAGGATGCGCGGGATCGCGGACCTTCTTTCCGCCCTCTACGGGACCGAGGACCTCATCTTCCGGATGCTCGAACGACCCGATGAGATCCGCTCCGCGGTCGAGAAACTCACCGCCTTCTACATCGAGATCGGAAAGCTGCAGCTCGGACACATCCCGCGTTTCCTGGGCGGACTCGGTTCCTTCTACTATCATGCCTGGGTCCCCGAGGGGACCTTGTGGCATCAGGAGGACTCGGTCATGCTGCTGTCGCCCGAGCTTTACCGGGACTTCATCTTGCCGGCCGACGCCGCGATCTTCCGCTCCTTTCGGGGCAACGTCATGCACTTCCATTCCGTCGGCGGTTACCTTCCCTTGGACGAGATCCTCTCGCTCGGGCCGACGGCGGTGGAGATGCATATCGATTCCGGCGGCCCGTCCGCGCGGCAGCTCCATGAAACGCATCGCAAGATCCTCGAAAAGGCCCCTTTGATCGTCTGGGGGGCGCTGTCCGAGGACGATTTCGAATGGATTTTTTCCGAACTACCTGACCGTGGCGTCGCGGTCAACGCGGTCGTCAGGGACCCGGATGAGGCCCTCGACCTGTGGAATAGATACGGAGGAGGAAAGGGATTGCAATGAACACGACTATAGAGAATTCCTTGCGGAAGAAACTCCGGGAAGGCGAGGTCTGCTTCGGCTCGTGGATCCAGATCGGGCACCCCGCGGTGGCGGAGGTCCTCGCCGGAGCTGATTTCGACTGGATCGCGGCTGACATGGAGCATACGGACATCGGCATCCGGGAATTCACGGACATCGCTCGGGGGCTCTACGGCAGGGGAACGGTCCCGATGGCCCGGGTCCGCGAGAACGACACGCTCGCGATCCGCCAGGTCCTGGATGCGGGCGCGGGCGGCGTGATCGTCCCGCTCGTGAATTCCGCGGCCGAGGCGGAGAAAGCGGTTCGGGCCGCGAAGTTCCCTCCCCGGGGCATCCGCGGGACCGCTTTTTTCCGGGCGAACGATTACGGCAGAGGTTTCGACAATTATATGAAGGAAGCGAACGAGAGGATTCTCGTCGTGGTCATGATCGAGACGAAGGCGGCCGTGGACTCCATCGACGCGATCCTCGCGGTGGACGGTGTGGACGGGGTCTTCATCGGTCCCTACGATCTCAGCCTCTCCTACGGGATCCCCGGGAAGATCGGCGATCCGGTCATGACCGAGGCCCTACGGAAGGTCAGGGAAGCGTGCGCCAAGGCGAAAAAAGCCGCGGGCCTGCACCTCGTCAAGCTCGACGAGGCGAGCATCAGGAACGCCGTGGAACAAGGCTTCACCTTCATCGCCCTCGGCATGGACAATCTGTTGATCGAGAGCGGGGCCTGCGAGGCGATCGCGATCGGCCGCCGCGCGGCCGGAAACTGAACGCATGAAATCGGACGTGATCCTGGCCTCCCGCGGTGAGCTGCCGCTCAAACGTCCCTCCAAGGAGACCTTGAATCATCCCGGGATCATCCTCCTCGCCTCCGGCCTGGACCCCCTGACCGAGACCAAGTCGGCGTATCTCTCTGCGTACGAGGCTCTCGGCATAGACATCGTGAACCGGGTCCCCCTGGAAAACGCCTCGCCACCCCTGGCTGCGGGCGAGGTCGAGGATCTGGGAAACGGCTACCGGAAGACGTCGCTCGGCCTCTACGACACGGTCTCCCGGAACGAATTTCCTTTCCGCGACGTCGAGGAATTCTGGGCCTCGGAAGACCTCCGCCTCGATTATCGCAGCCTCGTGACGCCGGTCCCGCATCCCCTCGATATCGAGGACATACGGTCCCGGGAAGAGGCCCTCGGAGAACGCGGGCTGTACTACTGCCAGTATTATACGACCTTCTTCATGTGGGGAGTGGAGTACCTGGGCTGGGAAGTGTTCATGATCGCGGCCATGACCGATCCCGAAGGCTTCCGGGAAAAATTCCTCGACCCAGCCTTCGAGGCCTCGCTCGCCTGCGTTCGGGAACTCTGCAAGGCCTCCTGTCCCCTCGTGTTCCTCCACGACGATCTCGCGGACGTGCGGGGCCCGGTCTTTCCTCCCGCCTGGTACGACGCCTACATCCTGCCGAGGTACGCCGAGCTTTTCCGGCCGGTCAAGGAGGCGGGAAAGAAGGTCGTCTTCGTCGCGGACGGCAACATGGAACGCTTCCTTCGCCCGCTGCGGGACCTGGGCGTCGACGGCGTCATGCTGGAGAATCCCGCGACGGATTTCGGCCGCATCCTCGACGTTTTCGGGGACAAAATCGTCATCGGCGGGGCGGACACCAAGCTCCTGACTTTCGGCACGCCCGGGGAAATCCGAAGGAACGTCGCGGAAATCGCGGCCGCTACCGGGGGAATTCCCGGTTTCGCCCTGTCCTCTCCCGGCGGGCTGCACGGAAACATTCCCCTCGAAAACCTGGAGGCGTACTTCGACGCCCGGGTCGAGGCAGGCTTCACGCCGCCCGGCTGGAGGGCCGCGGACCGGCGCGGCCCGGCTTGACGCTCAGCCGCCCAGGGTCGCACCCCTGACTCCCACGTAGAGCGCGTAGATCGAACGGCTCGCTGCCATGAAAAGTCTGTTCCGCTTTTCCCCGCCGAAGCAGAGGTTCGCGCACCGTTCGGGGAGGGCTATCCTGCCGATGGGCTTTCCGTCCGGCGCGAAGACCATGACCCCGTCCAGCTCCGGCGAGCCCATGCCCCAGCCGCACCAGAGGTTCCCGTCCTCGTCGCACCTGATCCCGTCCGGGGTGCCCGGGCCCGCGTCGATGAGGACCCTCCTGTTCGCGAGGCGGGTCCCCGAGTCGACCACGTCGTAGGCGAGGATCTTCCTGTTCGGCTTTCCGCGCGATTCGACGATATAGAGGATCTTCTCGTCCGGGGAGAAGCAGAGCCCGTTGGGGAAGAGGATGTCCTCGGCGGCGATCTCGGCCTTGCCGGTATCGCCGTCCACGCGGAACACGTACTGCGGGATCTCCTGCTCTGCCTTATGCCCCTCGTACCAGCCCATGATCCCGAAGGGCGGGTCGGAGAACCAGACCGAGCCGTCGCTCTTCACGACGACGTCGTTCGGGGAGTTGAGCCTCCTGCCCTGCCAAGAGTCCATGACGACGGTGACCGATCCGTCGTGTTCGGTGCGCGTCACGCGGCGCGTGTCGTGCTCGCAGGTGACGAGCCTGCCCCTCGTGTCCCGGGTGTTCCCATTCGCGTTGTCCGACGGCTTCCTGAACTCGGAGACCGCGCCGGTCGCCTCGTCCCAGCGGAGGATGCGGTCGTTCGGGATGTCGCTCCAGAGGAGGTACCTGCCGTCGCCGAACCAGACCGGCCCCTCGGCCCAGCGGCAGCCCGTGTAGAGCCTCTCCACCGCGGCGGAGGCGATCCTGTACTTCGCGAAACGCTCGTCCAGGACCCGGACCGCGGGGTCGGGGTAGCGCTCCGCTCCTTTGAACTCGGGCAGGCCGCGCAGGTCGTCGTGATTCGTCATGGGTTCCTCCTCATGGGTGATTTTATCGGCTCGACGGTTGCGTGGTCAATTCAGGTCTAAGTTTTCGGTGATGACTTCCAGCGATGCAATTCCGTGAAAATGCTTGGCGTTGTGCGTAATTAACGGAATTCCATGGCGAATCGCGCACGCGGCTATCCATGCGTCGTTGGGCGCGATCGGATTTCCGTTTCTTTTTCGTTCCGCCGACAAGCGGGCGTAGCAGCGGGCAATTTCATGATCGTAAGGAAGGACTACGAAATTTCTCAAGTGCGTTTCAAGCACAAGTCGCTTTTGTTCTCCCCAGCGGGCCTTCTCCGCTCCGTAGTAGAGTTCTCCGACGGTAATGAAAGAAATTGCGAGCAACCGACCTTTGATATGAGTTCCATAGAGTTCCGCGATTGGCCCGCCTTTCATCAGATAGGATACGATATTCGTGTCGAGGAGAATCTTTGCCCCGCTCACCGCAATCCGTCGTCCCTCAGGTGTTCATGCCGGAGTTCGTCGATCGCGGCTTCGAAGCCGTCGTCCGTTTCTCCTGGCCAAGTTCCGAAAAGCGCCCCGATATCGGTCATCGGTTTTACGTTTTGAGCCAGGGCCAGCTCCTCGATCGTCGGAGTTTCCCAAAAACTCCGCGTGATGGGAGTTCCCTGAGGAAGGAGGTCCGTCGATTCGTCTTCCCTTTCCTCGAATCGTTCGATGTCACGGATTCTGATTGTGTCTATTTTTCCGGTTACGGGGTCCTCTTTCGCCTCGCCGACGATCCGTACGAAATGCAGAATGTCCTCCAATACCTCATCCTTCTGGGATTCATCGAAGAGGCAGACCACTGGTTCACCCGCCGAAGGATGCACCCTGCAGCGCGTACCGTGCTCCTTGAAATCCGCCATGAGGAGCCTGCCTTCGATGGTTCGGATGTTCTTCTCCGGCCCCTTTATCCGCCGTTGGAGTATGCCGAAGCCCTCCGGGGTATAATCCGATTTCAACGGGGCTTTTCGATGATTCAAGGTAAAGGATATTTTCTTTATTCCCTGATTGAAGAGCAAGCCAGCGTCGCGCCAGGCCATGAGGACTCCGGCGTCGAAACCCGCCGGAAGCGCGTCTCCCGAGCTCTGGACCGCTGAAAGGCCGATCAATGCCTTTTCCATGATCTCTACGCCGAGGTCAAAACCGGGGAGTAATTTTTGCGGTTGCCGTCGCTCGAAGCCAAGAATAGCCGCCGGGCTTCCCTGGGTGAGCATGACGAGGTCGAGGGAGGTTTCTTCTCTGATGCTTCGCGGCGGAGTTCCGCGGTGTGCGCTCTCGCTTTCTCCCAAAAGAACACGGCCCGTGCGGACAAGAGCTTTGTTCATGTTTTCCAAAAAGGCGAGCAGCAAAGCCACCGGAATCGTTCCCGGTCCCACGGCTTCGCCGTCGAAGCGGATCTTCAGAAATGGTTCGTGCTTGTCCAAGATGCAGCCTCCTTGTCGGGCTGATGATCGATAAGGAAACTTCCCGAATGGTCCCTCACTAGATACTCGGATTATACCCGCGTTGCTTGAAATTATAAAGCCGGTCTTCAGGGTTCTTCTGGGAAAAGGGAAATTAAATGGATGGGCAGGATAAGCAGGATGCCCCTTCCCCGTCCTTGACAAGCCCTGCATAAATATCTAATTTGAATGCAATAAAATCGAAAGGAGATCCCAATGAAAAAGCTCGCGCGCATATTTATGCTCGTTGCGGTAGCGGTATTGGCCTTGGGCCTTGTAATTTCATGCGGCGGAAAGGGTTCCGCCGAAGCTGAAAAAGGCAAGCCCGCGGCCTCCGCTCAGCCCGCCAAGAAGATCAAGGCCGGGTTCGTCTACGTCGGGGCCATCGGCGACTTCGGGTGGACCAACGCCCACGAGGTCGGCCGGAAGTACGTCATGGGCAAGTTCCCATGGCTCGAATCGGTATACGTCGAAAGCGTTCCCGAAGGCGATTCGATCCGCATCATCGACCGTCTCGTGAACGAGGAGAAATGCGACATCATCTTCACCACCAGCTTCGGTTTCATGGACGACACCGTGAAGGCGGCGGAGAAGTACAAGGACAAGCTCTTCTTCCACTGCTCCGGCTTCAAGCGGGCCCCCAACCTCGGCAACTACTTCTCCGAGCTCTATCAGATGTACTACCTGAACGGACTCACGGCCGGCGTCATGACGAAGTCCGGCAAGGTCGGCTACGTCGGCGCCTTCCCGATCTCCGAAGTCGTCCGCCACATCGACGCCTTCGCCCTCGGCGTGAAGGCCTCCAATCCCAAGGCAGTTGTAGACGTCCGCTGGATCAACTCGTGGTACGACCCGGCCAAGGCCCGCGAAGCGGCGGAGGCCCTCGTAGCCTCCGGCGTCGACTGCCTCGCGTTCACCGAGGATTCCCCGGCGGTCATCGAGGTCGGCCAGGAGCACACGAAGAAGGGAAAACCCGTCTACACCTTCAGCCACTACAGCCCGATGCAGCGCTTCGGCGAGGACTCGGTCATCTCCGGCCAGCTCGTGGACTGGGGCATCATGTACGAGAGAATCCTCCAGGACGTGTACGACGGCAAGACCAAGGACTATTCCAACTACGACCTCTGGTGGCTCGCCGCGGAGAAAGCCGCGATCCTCGGAGGCGACCCCTCCCAGCCCGTCAACACGAAATTCGTCGAGCCTCTCAAAGCCAAGAAGATCAAGGCCGCGGACCTCGGCGAGATGAACGCCTATGATTTCGTCATGAAGCGCTACGAGCAGGTCAAGGCGAACCAGTTCGAGCCTTTCACCGGCCCGATCAAGGATCAGAAGGGGACGGTGAGGATCAAGGCCGGGGAAAAGGCGGACGCCAAGCACCTCCTCACAATCGATTACTTCGTCGACAACGTGAGGGGCGAGATCCCCAAGAAGTGAGTTACGGCTACCGGAAACGGTGCCCTGCTGTTTTTTCGGCCGCGGAATCCGGTGAAACGGATTTCACGGCCTTTCTTTTTACCCGCCTCCCTGGTATGATGGCTGAAATCGGTAAGGATCGGACGCGTGAAGAAAATCGAAAACCTCGAAATGACGGGGATCTGCAAGTCCTTCCACGGCTTTCGGGCGAACATAGACGTGAATTTGAAAATCCGGACCGGGGAGATCCTCGGTCTCCTCGGTGAGAACGGGGCAGGCAAGACCACGCTCATGAAGATCCTCTACGGTCTTTGCCAGCCGACTTCCGGGGAAATCCGGATCGACGGGAAGCCCGTCAGGTTCAGGTCGCCCAAGGACGCGATCCGGGCGGGAATCGGCATGGTCCATCAGCATTTCATGCTGGTGCAGAACCACACGGTCGGGGAAAACGTCGCGCTCGGCTACGAGGGCAGCCCCTTCCTGTTTCCCCAGCGCACGATCGAGGCGAAGCTCAGGGAGTTCTCCGAAAAGTACGGTCTCCAGGTGAATCCGCGGGCCAAGGTCTGGCAGCTTTCCGCCGGAGAGCAGCAGCGCGTAGAGATCGTGAAGGCCCTGCTCCAGGGAGCGGACCTCCTCATCCTCGACGAGCCGACCTCGGTGCTGACCCCCCAGGAAGCCGAGGATCTCTTCAAGATCCTCAGGACCATGAGCCGCGAAGGGCACTCGGTCATCATCATCAGCCACAAGCTCGAGGAAATCCTGAGCGTCTGCAACCGCGTCCTCGTCCTCAGGCGGGGGGAACTCGTCGGCGAGGCGAAGACCGAAGGCGTGACGAGGCGGGAGCTCGCCAGGATGATGGTGGGCAGGGACGTCGTTTTCCAGTTCGACCGCAAGCCCCTCGAGCGGGGCGAACTCGTGCTCGAGGTGGAGGGCCTCAAGGTTCTCGGCGACCGGCGGAACCTCGCGGTCGAGGACGTGAGCCTCTCGGTCCACAGGCGGGAGATCGTCGGGATCGCCGGGGTTTCAGGGAACGGGCAGCGCGAACTCGTCGAAGCCCTCACCGGCCTCAGGAAGGTACAGAAGGGTTCCATCCGCATCAACGGGAAGGAGATCGCGAACCAGTCGGCTCGGATGATCCATGCGAGCGGCATAGCCCACGTCCCCGAGGAGAGGATCCGTTTCGGCACGGTGCCCAACCTCTTCATCTACGAGAACGCGGTGCTCAAACAGCACCATTTCAAGCCCTTTTCCGACAGGATCTTCCTCGACTATCGCCACATCCGGGGACGGGCCCGGGACATCGTGAAGGACTTCCAGGTCGCGACGCCGACGATCAACATGCCGATCAAGCACCTCTCGGGCGGCAACATCCAGAAGCTCATCCTCGGGCGCGAAATTTCCGGTAATCCGGAGCTCCTCGTCGCCTCGCATCCGACGTACGGGCTCGACGTCGGCGCCACGGAATACATCCGCGGGCAGCTTCTCGCGAAGCGCGACCAGGGCGTGGCCGTCCTCCTCGTGTCCGAGGACCTCGAGGAGATATTCGAGCTTTCCGACCGCATCGCCGTCATCTTCGGCGGCCGCATCATGGGCGTCGTCGATCGCGAGGGCGCGAAGATCGAGGACATCGGCCTCATGATGGCGGGCTCCCGGCCCGGAAAGGCGGAGGTCGCGAGATGATCCCGACCGTACGCATCGAGGAAAGGGAGGACGCTTCGCGGCTTTTCTCCTTCGCCGTACTCGTGCTTTCGCTCGCAGCCGGTTTCGCGGCGGTCGGGCTCGTCTTCGCCGCCGCAGGAGCGGATCCGGTCTTCGCGATCAAGAAGATCTTCGTCGGTTCCTTCGGGAGTCTGTACGGCGTCAAGGAGACTCTTTCGAAGGCGATCCCGCTCATCCTCATCGGCGCCGGGCTCACCTTCGCGTTCCGAGGCAAGTTCTGGAACATCGGCGCGGAGAGCCAGCTGCTCTTCGGCGCGGTGTTCGGCACCTGGGTCGGCCTCGGCTTCGGGCCCTCGCTTCCGGGACCTTTGGGTCTTGTCGCCATGTTCGCGGCGGGCTTCGTCGGCGGGGCGCTCTGGGCGGCCATCCCGGTCCTCCTCAAGGTGCGCTTCGGCATCAACGAGGTCATCTCCACGCTCATGTTCAACTACGTGGCCGCGGAATTCACGAACTACCTCGTCGTCGGACCGTGGAAGGGGGCCACGAAGCACGGCTATCCCTACACCGACGATCTTTCCAAGAAGGTCGTGCTCGACCTCCTGCCCGGAAGCAGGATACATTACGCGACCCTGATCCTGGGAATCGTCCTCTGTGCGGTCCTCTTCGTCCTGCTCTACAAGAGCAAATTCGGCTACGAGGTCAGGGTCGCGGGCGAAAGCCCGGAAGCCGCACGATACGCGGGGATCGGATTTTTCCGGACGAGCCTCCTCGTCATGATCGTCTCCGGCGGGGCTGCGGGGCTCGCGGGCGTCGGCGAGATCGCGGGCATTCACCACCATCTCAGCAATCCGGGGAACATTTCCGCCGGTTACGGGTTCACGGCCATCATCGTGGCCTGGCTCGCCAAGCTCAATCCGCTCCTCGTCCTCGTTTCCGGCTTCTTCTTCGCCGGAATCCTCGTGGGCGGCGACGCCATCCAGATTTCCCTGGGTTTTCCCGCCGCCACGGTGAACGTGTTCAACGGCATCATCCTGTTCTTCCTCATCGGCGGGGACTATTTCCTGAAGAACAGGATAAGCCTGGGGTTTCGCAAGGGGAAAGACTGATGGAAGCTGTCATCGTGGCGGTCCTCCGAAGGACCCTCATTGCGGGAACGTCGCTCCTGCTCGGGACCACGGGCGAGATCATCGCCGAGCGCGCGGGGGTCATGAACCTGGGGGTGGAAGGCATGATGAACCTGGGGGCGGTCACCGGCTTCATCGTCACCCTGGTCACGAGGGACCCGTTTCTCGGGACACTCGCCGCGGCGGGAGCCGGGGCGTTCGCCGCCCTCCTGCACGCGTTCTTCTCGATAAGCCTCCGGGCCAATCAGGTCGTGTCAGGCCTCGCCCTCACCATGCTGGGGATCGGCGTCGCCGGGATCGTGGGCAAGCCCTTCATCGGCCAGCCCCTGCCCGTCAAGGTCGATCCCTTCCGCGTGCCCGTTTTGGGCGACATTCCGTTCCTTGGCGACATCCTCTTCTACCACGACGTCTACTTCTATATCGCGACGGCCCTCGGCCTCGCGGCCTGGATCTTTCTCGCGCATACGAGGCCCGGCATCAAGGTCCGGTCGGTGGGGGAGAATCCCGAGGCCGCCGAAACCCAGGGCGTTCCGGTCTACCTGATCAGATATCTCTGCGTGGTCGCCGGAGGAGCCTTCGCGGGCCTCGCCGGGGCGCACGTGTCCATCGCCTACAGCTCGTCCTGGACCGAAGGAATGGTCGCGGGCCGGGGATGGATAGTCGTGGGTCTCACGATCTTCGCGCTCTGGAATCCGCTGCGCGGCTTCGTCGGCTCCTTCCTGTTCGGCGGAATCTTCGTGCTGCAGTATCTGCTCCAGCCCCTCGGGATCCCGTCGAACCTGCTCGCCATGCTGCCGTATCTCGCCACGCTGTTCGTGCTGTTCCTCGACGGACTCCACAAGGACCACAGGAACCTGCACGCCCCCGCGAAGCTCGGAGAGGCCTATAAGCGCGGAGAGGGCTGAGCGCGGTCCTCGGCGATCTTCTCATGCTCGTCGATGTCCGCCGCGTCCCAGGGATAGCAGATCCACTTGTCTTTGAGATTCTCCCCGGCGATGTACAGCCGCACGTCTTCCGGAAGGCTGCCGCGCTTTTCCTTGAGTTTGTTGTGCAGGACCATGACGGCTATCTCGCGGGGTTTGTGCGAGAGGAGTTCCTTCAGGCAGTATTCCAGCGTCGTCCTGGAATCGTCGACCTCGTCCACGAGTAGCACGTTCTTTCCGGCGAGCTTCTTCTCCACCTCGTCGATCCACTGGACTTTTCTCGGGAGTTCGGTCGGTTTGTTCTCCTGGTCGTAATAGGCGAGTCCCACCGTGAGGATGGGCTTGTTGATGAACGTCCTGAGCATCCGTGCGGGGATGAAGCCCCCGGAACCGATGGCCACGATGACGTCGGGATCGTAGCCGGACGACTTCAACCGTTCCGACAGGCCCTTGATGGTTTTATGGATCTGGGCGTAGGAGAAATAGTACTTTTCCATTCGCGTACGATAGATTGATACATCGATTTTGGCAAGGCGGCGGAGGGGGAGGCGGTGAGGGGTGGACTCAATTCCGTCCGGGCAGGCCTCGGTTTTTTCCTTCGATTTTTTCTTGTGGACACAATGCCTATCTATTTGGTATAGTTATTCGGCCGAAAATCTCAGTTAAAAAGGGGAAGTTATGAAGAAGATCAATATCGCCTTCTTATCGCTTCTGGTCCTCGCCGGTTCCCTGCTTCTCGGATGCCAGCAGGCCGCCAAGGAAGTCAAGGTGGGCATCATCGCTCCCATCTCGGGAGAAGCCGCCACCTTCGGCGAATCCACCGCGAACGGCGCCAAGCTCTACTTCGACCAGATCAATGCCGCGGGCGGCATCGACGGTCTCAAGATCGCCTATTTCGTCGAGGACGACAAGGGCGATCCCACCGAAGGTGCGAACGCCTATTCGAAGCTCATCGATCAGAACAAGGTTTCCGTCATCGTCGGAACCGTCATGAGCAAGGTCTCCCTCGCCGGCGCCCCCATCGCGCAGAACAAGGGCATACCCATGATCAGCCCGACCTCGACCAATCCCGCGGTCACGCTGGTCGGCGACTTCATCTTCCGCGCGTGCTTCATCGATCCCTTCCAGGGCCTCGTCGCCGCGAAGTTCGCCGCCGGCGACCTGAAGAAAAAGACCGCCGCGGTCCTCTACGACTCCGGAAACGATTACACCAAGGGTCTCGCCGAAGTGTTCCGCGACGAGTTCGGCAAAGCCGGCGGAAAGATCACCGCATTCGAAAGTTACGCGGCCGGAACCTCCGACTTCAACGCTCAGCTCGTGAAGATCAAGGCCACCAAACCCGAAGTCCTGTTCCTGCCCAACTACTACAACGATGCAGGCCTCATCGCCAAACAGGCGCGGGAAATGGGAATCGACGCCGTGTTCATCGGCGGAGACGGCTGGGACTCTCCCGATCTCTTCAAGATCGGCGGAAAGGCGATCGAAGGCGGATTCTTCGCGAATCATTTTTCCAAGGACTCCCAGGCCCCCGCGGCGAAGAAATTCGTGAGCGACTACAAGGCCAAGTTCAACAAGGATCCCGACGCCCTCGCGGCCCTCGCTTACGAGGCGGCGATGATCGTGGTCGATTCCATCAAACGGGCCAAGAGCACCGATCCCAAGGCCATCCGCGACGCGATGAAGGCGACGAACCTCGAGACGCTCACGGGCGTCGTCAAATTCGACCAGAACCGCAACCCAGTGAAGGGCGCGGTCATCCTCGAGGTGAAGAACGGCGCCGCCGTCTTCAAGGCTTCCGTCAATCCTTAAGGGGTTTCAACGAAGCGAAGGGCTGAGGAACTGTCGTTCTTCAGCCCTTCGTCATTAACGACGTCGAGGTGAGCGATGGAAACATTCCTGTCACAATTGATTTTCGGCTTACAGCGAGGCACGATCTATGCGCTGATAGCGCTCGGCTATACGATGGTATACGGAGTCGTAAGGCTCATCAATTTCGCCTACGGCGAAGTCTTCATGATCGGGGCCTTCATATCCTTCTTTCTCGTGAACGGAATCGACCTTCCGCAGCCTTTCCTCATCGCCTTCGCCTTCCTGATTCCCATGACCTTCTGCTCCCTTCTGGGGCTCGCAATGGATTCGCTCGCGTACAAGCCGCTCAGGCAGAAGCCTCGCCTCGCCGCCCTCATCACCGCGATCGGCGTTTCCTTTTTTCTCGGCAACTTCGTCTCCTACTCGAGCGGCGACACCATCAGGCTTTCCGCCGCCATAGCGTTCGTCCTCGCCGCGGTGCTGCTCCTCTACGTCGTCGGGGTCAAATACTTCAACTTTCCGGTCAGGGCGAAGGCGAACCGGAGCTACGTGAAATTCGCGATTCCCTTCGTATCCCTCGTCCTCCTGGGCCTCGCGTTCTGGATGGCGAAGGATTACCTCCTCGAACTCAGGTGGAAGGGATCGAGCTTCGCCTCCTATCCGGTGGACAAGCTCCTGAAAATCGAGAAAATCCCGCTCTACAAGAGCGTTTACATCACCAACATCCAGATCATGAACTTCATGATTTCCATCGTGCTCATGGTTCTCCTCTCCTTCCTGGTCAACAGGACCATCGTCGGCATGGCGATGCGGGCGAGCAAGAACAAGATGGAAACCGTCGCGCTCATGGGAATCAACGTGAACTTCATAATCTCCCTGACCTTCATCATCGGCACCGCGCTGGCCGGAGCCGCCGGCGTCTTGAGCGCCGTCACCTATCCGCGGCTCACGGCCTTCATGGGGATCCAGCCGGGATTGAAGGCCTTCGTCGCGGCGGTCCTGGGAGGCATAGGCTCCATAGAGGGGGCTATGCTCGGCGGCATCATCATGGGCATAGCCGAGCAGTTCGCCATCGGCCTCCTGCCGAGCGATTTCGGTCCCACGCACATCGATTTCACCCCCCTGTCGGACGGTGTGGCCTTCGCGATCCTCATCGTCGTCCTCCTGCTCAGGCCTCAGGGCATTTTCGGCGAACCGCCGAGAGAGAAACTGTAAGGACCGGTGATCTCATGAAACAACATTCCAACAAGAGCATCACGCTCCTCACGCTGGCGGGACTCGCCGGCTTCTACGTAGTCGTCATGATCTCCAGTTCGACCGGCCTCATGAACGATTACATCCTCAGGATCATCAACCTCATGATGATCAACATCATCCTGGGCGTTTCCCTCAATCTCATCAACGGATACACGGGGCTCTTCTCCGTCGGGCACGCGGGCTTCATGATCGTGGGAGGCTACGTTTCCGGTTTCATGACCACGCTTCTCTTCGAGATCACCAGAGACACCTCCTATTTCACCGCCCTGCCCTTCTTTCTGGTTTCCATTCTCGCGGCCGCTCTCGTATCCGGGCTGGTGGGCTTCCTCATCGGGCTTCCGGTCCTCAGGCTCACCGACGACTATCTCGCCATCGTCACCATCGGCTTCGGCGAGATCATCCGGGTGGTTTTCAATTTCATCTCATTCAAGAAGAAGGTCGGCAACTGGGATCTCGACATCGGCGGTCCGCGGGGGCTTCTCGGCATTCCGCCGCTCTCGAACTTCACGGTGATCTTCCTCTTCACGCTGTTCACCGTCGCGTTCATCCGCAATTTCATCTACTCGCGCCACGGCAGGGCCTGCATCGCGATCAGGGAGAGCGAGGTGGCCGCGCACATGATGGGAATCGACATCACGAAATACAAGGTGCTCGCCTTCGTTCTGGGCTCCGCCTTCGCGGGCATCGGCGGGGCCCTGCTCGCCCATTTCATCCAGATGCTGCATCCGACCATGGGCGGCTTCATGAAGTCGGTGGAATACCTCATCATCGTGTACCTCGGCGGCATGGGAAGCATCTCCGGCACCATTCTCGCGGCCGTGGGCCTTACCGGGCTTTCGGAACTTCTCAGGCCGATCGGCGAGCTCAGAATGGTCATCTACGGAATCCTTCTCGTCATCCTCATGCTGAAGCGGCCGGAGGGACTCATGGGTCAGCGGGAGTTCTCGTTCATACTTCCGGAGAAGGAGAGGGAGCGTCATGCTGCTCAGAATAAATAACCTCAGCCAGCAGTTCGGCGGGCTCAAGGCGATCGACGATTTCAACATCGAAATCAAGCCGAGGGAATTGATCGGCCTCATCGGGCCCAACGGCGCGGGGAAGACGACGCTCTTCAACCTCATCACCGGCTTCTACAAACCCACCCAGGGGAAGATCTTCTTCGACGAGCAGGACATCACCGGGCTTCAGCCGCACGTCATCACTTCCCGCGGCGTGGTGAGGACCTTCCAGAACATCCGCCTGTTCTCCAGCATGTCGGTGCTCGAAAACGTCACCATCGCGCGGCATTACCGGATGCGCTACGGCATCGCCTCCGCGGTCGGCCGGCTTCCGTCCTACGGCCGCGAGGAGCGGGACGCCGAAGAGCACGCCCGCGAATATCTTTCCATCTTCAACCTGGATTCCAAGCGGGACCTTCCAGCATCGAGCCTTCCCTACGGTCAGCAGAGGAGGCTCGAGATAGCCCGGGCCCTTGCGACCGAACCGAAGCTCCTCCTTCTCGACGAGCCGGCCGCCGGCATGAACACCGCGGAGGCCTTGGAGCTGCTTCATCTCATCCGCAAGATCGCCTCGGATTTCAGGCTCACGATCCTGCTCATCGAGCACCAGATGCCGGTGGTTATGGGCGTCGCCGAGCGAATCTACGTGCTCGACTTCGGGAAGACCATCGCCGTCGGCGGCCCCGAGGAGATCCAGAACAATCCCAAGGTCATAGAGGCCTATCTCGGCGAGGGGGCTTTGAAATGATCCTAGAAATCAGGGACCTCGCGGTCTCCTACGGTTCCATCCTGGCCGTGAAGGGGATCTCCTTCGACGTCCGAAAGGGCGAGATCGTCACCCTCATCGGAGCCAACGGCGCGGGAAAGACGACGACGCTGAAGACCATCTCCGGACTGCTCAGGCCGAACCGGGGCGGGGTTTCGTTCCGCGGCGAGGACATCACCGGCTTGGCGGCCCACAAGATCGTCGAGCTCGGCCTCACCCACGTCCCTGAAGGAAGGGGCATCTTCACGAACCTCACCGTGCAGGAGAACCTCACCCTCGCCACCTATACCCGGAAGGACAAGAGCGGGCTCGCCGGCGACTTCGATCGCGTGTATTCGCTTTTCCCGCGGCTCAAGGAGCGCCGCAGGCAGTCCGCGGGCACCCTCTCGGGCGGCGAGCAGCAGATGCTCGCGGTCGGCAGGGCCCTCATGACCAAGGGCGAGCTCATCATCCTCGATGAGCCGTCCATGGGGCTCGCGCCCGTACTCGTCGACGAAATTTTCCGGATCATCAAGAGCATCAACGAGCAGGGGACGACTATCCTCCTCGTCGAGCAGAACGCGTTCCGGGCCCTCGAGATCGCACACCGGGCCTACGTATTCGAGACGGGAAACATAGTCTTTTCCGGAAATTCCGAGGATCTGAAAAAGGACGAAAAGGTGAAGGCGGCATATCTCGGGGGCTGATCTTTCGTTCTTCCAAGGAGGGCCGTCCGGTTTGACAAACCGTTCTTCCCCCGTTAGAATTTTTCCGGAGGGCATTCATGTTCATCAAACAGATCATGACGCACAATCCCGTCACCATCCGTCCCGAGACGACCGTTCCGGAGGCGCAGGCCGTCCTAAAACGGGAGAAGATCCATCATCTTCCCGTCGTGGACAGGAACGACAAGCTCGTGGGCATCGTTACGGAAAAGGACCTTCTCTACGCTTCGCCTTCTCCCGCGACCACCCTGAACGTGTACGAGATGAACGATCTGCTCTCGAAACTCAAGATCGAGAAGGTCATGACGAAGAACGTCATCACCATCGGCGAGGACACGCTCGTCGAGGATGCGGCGCACATCATGGTAGACCGGAACATCGGCGGACTTCCCATCATGCGCGGCGGCGTGCTGGCGGGCATCGTGACCGAGTCCGACATCTTCCGCCTGTTCATCGAGCTTTTCGGCACACGCAGAAAGGGCTTGCGGGCCACGGCGCTGGTGTCCGAGAAGCCGGGATTGCTCGCCAAGATCACCTCCGCGATCGCGGAACGGGGAGGCAACATAATCTCCCTCGGAACCTTCCCCGGCGAAAACATCGAGAGTTCCCTCCTCCTCATCAAAACCGAAGAAATCTCCAAGGAGAAGCTCGAGGAATCGATCGTGCCATACGTGAAGGAACTTCTGGATCTCAGGGAAGTGTGAAAAAGCCTCGTTTTGCGACGTTGAGAGGATGCCGTCGATTTCGGTGTTTTTTTTCTCTTTGATCTATTAAAATTCCCTGTTGTGGTTTACAGTAATGATGGAAAGCCCGGCGAGGTGATGGTATGGCGAATTACATCGATAATATTCTCGGACAGAAAGTGAACGGGGTACGCGTCGTTCCCCTTCTTCTCAAAATCGTCGTCCTGTTCACGATTTTTCTCCTTCTTTCGAATTTCTCGTCGAATTACATCAGCTTGATGCTGAACAGGGGCGAACTCATCAAGCTCATGAATCAGCTTCTGGTCAAGGACCTCAAGGAATCCTACGTCTTCGCCATGAACCAGCACGACATCTACACCTTCAACCAGGACCTTCCGGGCGCCGTTTCCGCGATCGAGCAGAGCGCGGCCAAGGAGTTGAAGGGTGAAAAATCCGTGCTCCTCGCGGTGAAGCCGGGCGGAGAGATTTTCGCCATGGCCTCCAAGCTGCCGAAGGAGAAAGCTTTCTCCGACAAGAAGATCCTCGCCATGATGAACGAGTCGAAGCAGAAGAACGTGATGGAAGGCACCGTCAATTTCCGCTTCCTCGACTCCGCTTATTTCGGAATCTACAAATACAACCCGAAGTGGGACGTTTTTCTCATCCGCGGCGAGGAACTCGACGAGTTCTACCAGGATTCGCGCAGGATCTTCTGGAACATCTCGGTGCTGATCCTCATCATCACCCTCGTCTGCGTTGTCGTCGGGGTCTTCCTCCTTCGTTTCATCCTCCGCTTCGTGAGCCTTTTCACCAAGGACATCATGAAGATGCAGACCACCCAGAAGATCGAGCTTCTCGACATGAGCCGGGCTCCGAACGACGACGTCACCTTCCTCGGAGTCTCCTTCAACGCGCTTTCCAGCACGATCGACAACCTGCTCACCATATTCAAGAAATTCGTGGCCCGCGACATCGCCCTCAAGGCCTACAAGGAGAGGGAGATCCGGCTCGAAGGTTCCAAGAAGGACCTCGCCATCCTCTTCACGGACATCAAGAGCTTCACCTTCATGACCGAGACCCTCGGGAACGACATCATCAAGCTGCTCAACATCCATTACGACAAGGCCATCAGGTACATCCACGAAAACAACGGGGACATAGGCTCCATCATCGGCGACGCCCTCCTCGCGGTGTTCGGCGTCATCGATGCGGAGAACCAGAACAAGTCCCTGCAGGCAGTCAAGGCCGCTTACAAGATCCAGGAGGTAGCCGCCTCGCTTCGCCAGGAAATGATGAAGCGCAAGGAGGAAATCCTCCGGCGCAGGGGAGCCATGACTGAGGCCGAGGAAAGGGTGTACAAGGCCGTGCTCCTGGAAGTCGGCGTAGGCATAGACGGCGGGGAGGTCTTCTACGGGACCATCGGGTCGTACGAACGCATGGTCAACACGGTCATCGGGGACAACGTCAACTCTTCCTCGCGGCTCGAAGGATTGACGAGAATTTATCAGGTCCCCGTGATAGTATCGGAGTATATTAAGAACGAAATCGAAAGGGAATCGGCCGATTATGTCTTCCTAGAACTGGATCAGGTCCAAGTCAAGGGAAAGACCATAGGCAAGAGGGTTTATTGGCCGGTGAGAAGGGCTCTCATCGATCAGCAGCTCGAAAAAGACCTCGAGGATTTTTCGGAAGGCCTCGCGAAGTATTACGAAGGCGATTGGAAGGCGGCGAACAAGAAATTCACCTCGTGCACCCTGCCTCTGGCTGTCGAGTTCCGGAATAGAACCGGGAAACATGCATGTCCTAAGGAATGGAACGGCATATGGACAATGACAACGAAATAAAAAAACCGAACGACTTCGAGGTCAAGGATCTCGTCGAGCAGAGCAAGCTCATCTTTCTCAGGGAAGTCATCGAGGACTTCCGGCGGCAGCAGGCTCTCTACGACGCGGGAACGGAATTCGCCAAGACGAAGAAGAACCGAAGCCCGATCGTCCCGCTCGTGGTTCTGGGGATGACCCTCCTCTTCGTACTCGGGGCGGTTGCGGTGACGTTGTACATCCAGGAAACGAGCAGGAGAATCACGGTCGGCATCCAGGAATTCGAAGACGTGAACCTGAAGGACGTACTCGACGCGGCCAAGCGGAACGAGCAGGAGATGCAGCAGGCGAAGAGAGACCTCGAAGCCCTCAACCAAGGCATGGAAAGCGAGATTGCCGCGGTCCGGGAGGAAACGAGACGGGAGATCGATCTCATTGCGGCGGAACGAATAACCCAGGCGGAGAAGGACCAGAGGACGCAGGCCGCGAGGGTTCGGGAAGCCCGCCGGATCGACGCGATCCGGGCCAGCTACAATCCCAGGATCCAGGAGAAGAACAAGGCGATCAAGGCCATTCAGGCCCGGATCGACGAATACGATTCCCGGCAGGTGGAGAAGGCGAGGAAGCAGGAAGAGGTGCTCAACAACCAGCAGCGGCTCTTCAAGATAGAATTGGACAAAACCACGAAGTATTACGAGGATCGGATCGCGGCTCTCAACGCGAAATACGACAAGGATACCGCGGCCCTCAGGACCTACCACAAGAACTACGTGGCCACCCTGCAGGACAGCCATGCGAAGGAAATAGAGAACCTCATCCTCAAATTCAATCCCAAGATGACCGATCCCGGTGTCGTTTCCCTGCTTCAGGCCGGAATCGACCCGAAGCTGATCAAGGAAACCTTCCCCTCCGCGTATCGCCCCCTCCTGCAGCAGGAAGGCCTCATGAAGCCCGAGGACTTCCAGGCCCTGCAGCGCGCCGGAGTCGAATACGATCTCCTCACCGCGGAGTTGAAGAAGATTCCCTCCGTGAATTCCGTTCCCGCCGTCGTCGCCCAGATGGAATACCGGCATCGGGTCATCGCGAAGAAGTACGACGAGCTCTGGACGAGGCTTTCGGATTCCGTGGCCAAGAAGAACGGCATCATCGCCTCTCAGGGCTCGGAGATCGGCCAATTCCTCTTCGCCCTTGAGCGCCTGCAGAAGACCAGCAGGGAGAACGGCTACATTCTCGACGCTCGCGACCCGAAAACGGTCAAGGTTTACGTCGACAAGGACCGCAGGCTCGCGGAAGGAATGATCGGCGTCGTGTTCAGGAAGGACGACGAGTACATCGGAAAGGTGAAGTTCTACAAGAAGGACGGGGAGTTCTTCGCGTCCGTCGCGGAACTCAAAAAGTCCGCGGTCCCCCTCGAACCCTTCGACAAAGTCCTGATTCAGGAACAATAGGAGTCGCGCTATGAGGAAGATGCTTATTATAATTCCGATTCTCGCCGCGGGCCTCACCCTTGCGCTTTCGGCTCAGCAGGGAGAGCTCATCAAGGATTTCACCCTCACGGGGACTTCGCAGGAAGGCGCGAACACGGTTTACGAGGTGCGCCACGCGACCGGCTTCGCCTTGACCGTCTCAGTACGCGGCGAGCCCACGCAGGAACAGGTGAAGATGGTCGAATCCATCGCCAGATCGATCATGGGCATGAAGTACCTGGTTCCCTCGACCGTGCGCATAGCTCTGTCGGACAGGCGGGCCGAGGTCATCATGGTGCCCAAGTCTTTCACGTACAAAGGCGTCGATTACGTGCCCTACATGCCGTCGGGCGTGCAGTTCTTCTACGTCGATTCCCTCGAGTACGACTTCCGGCTCATGGTGCAGAACCTTTTCCTCAGGGTGCGCGGACAGTATTTCTCGGAGGAGCAATTCGCCGACAAGATCGCGAGCGCCGTGGAGAATCCCTACTCCTACATCCAGACCCACGATCCCGAATACATCATCAAGAAATTCCAGGAGATCGAAGAAAACATCGAGAGGATGAAGGCCGCGTTCGCCTCGACCGTGGCCGCCGGAAAGGACGAGCTTTCGGCCTTGAAGGCCGAGCTTTCGGCGACGAAGAGCGACTTGGCCGCCGCCAACAAGAAAGCCGAAAGCCTGCTCTCGGATTTCAATCTGCTCAGAAATGCCGTCGTGGTCTTGAATAATCGCGGATTTTTCGGTAGCATCAACATACCCTCGCGGGAAGCTGTCGCGAAGCTTGTCGAAATGAAGAAACGCGAACCAGGTCTTACCATGCAGAATGCGGAGGCGCGCATGCAGGCCGAAGGCGTTCAGATTTCGAGCAAAGAAGTGTTTTTGGTATACAGTGTGTATTTCAACGAATTTCAGTAATCGGAGGCTCTTTCAAAATCGGTGATTTTTGAAAACGCCTCACTTCTTCTGGAACACCCCTCGTCGCGCCGAGATTCACTTCTTCGCTTCTCACGTTCGGGAGGGGCGTATTCGCATCGGCGGTTTCAGGGGAAGGTGCATTGAAAAACCTTCGACTCGAGCGTGAATTTGTACCACATGAAAGATCGATTCTCTCGTAGGAATCGCAGGATTCGCCTACGATTGATTCGTAAAGTAGACACTAATTTGAGAGGTCAGGATTATCTATGAGTGAAATTTCCAAAATGAGGAATATCGGGATCAGCGCCCATATTGACTCGGGAAAGACCACCCTAACGGAAAGGATTCTGTATTACTGCGACAAGATACACGCGATCCATGAAGTGAAGGGGAAAGACGGCCATGGCGCAACCATGGACTATATGGAACTCGAACGGGAACGGGGGATCACCATCACCTCCGCTTCCACCAACGTGACCTGGGACGGCCATACGATCAACATCATCGACACCCCTGGCCACGTGGATTTCACCATCGAGGTCGAACGCTCCCTGCGCGTGCTCGACGGGGCCATCCTGGTCCTCTGCTCGGTCGGCGGCGTCCAGTCCCAGTCGATAACCGTGGACCGGCAGCTCAAGCGGTACAACGTGCCCTTCGTCGCGTTCGTGAACAAGTGCGACAGGACGGGCGCCAACCCCTACCGCGTGAAGGACCAGCTCAGGGAAAAACTCGGTCACAACGCGGTTCTCATGCAGATTCCCATCGGGCTCGAAGACAAGTTCGAAGGCGTCGTGGACCTCATCGGCATGAAGGCCCTCTACTACGAAGGCCCGAACGGCGACGATCTCGTGGAGAGGGACATCCCCGATTCCATGAAGGAGGAGGCCGCCAGGAGGCGCGAGGAGATCATCGACGCCGCCTCGCTTTTTTCCGACGAACTGTCCGAGGCTTATCTCGACGGAAAGGCCACGGTTGAGCAGATCCACGCCGCCATCAGGACCGGCGTCCTGAAACGGGAGCTCATCCCGGTATTCATGGGATCCGCGTACAAGAACAAGGGCATACAGACCCTTCTGGACGGCGTCGTGCGTTACCTGCCGGACCCTACGGACGTGAAGAACTTCGCCCTCGACCTCGACAACGAGGAGACCCAGGTGGAGCTCAAGTCGGATCCCAAGCTTCCGGCCGTCGCCCTCGCCTTCAAGCTCGAAGATGGTCAGTACGGACAGCTCACCTACATCCGCGTCTACCAGGGCGAGATCAGGAAGGGGGACGAACTCTACAACAGCCGTTCGCGGCGGAAGTTCAAGGTCGGCCGCCTCATCAGGATGCATGCGAACGCGATGGAGGATATCGGCGAGGCGCCTTGCGGCGATATCGTGGCGCTCTTCGGAGTGGAGTGCGCTTCCGGCGACACCTTCTGCAAATACGGCACCAATTACTCGATGACCTCGATGTACGTGCCGCAGCCGGTCATCTCGCTCGCCGTAACGCCCAAGGACAAGAACTCGAGCGACAACATGGCGAAGGCCCTCGGGCGATTCACCAAAGAAGATCCGACTTTCAGGACTTTCGTTGACCCCGAATCGAATCAGACTATAATTCAAGGTATGGGCGAGCTCCACCTGGACGTCTATATCGAACGGATGAAACGGGAATACAAGGCGGAGGTCGAAACGGGGATGCCTCAGGTCGCATATCGGGAGACCATCACCCAAAAGGCCGAGTTCGATTACCTGCACAAGAAACAGACCGGCGGTTCCGGCCAGTACGGCCGCGTTGCCGGATATATCGAGCCGAACGAGGAAAAGGAATACGAGTTCCTCAACCTCATCAAGGGCGGCGTCATTCCCAACGAGTTCATCCCCTCCTGCGATAAGGGCTTCCAGGCAGCGAAGACGAAGGGCACCCTCATCGGCTTCCCCATCGTCAACATCAGATGCGCGATCAACGACGGAAGCACGCACCCCGTGGACTCCTCCGACATGGCCTTCCAGCAGGCGGCCATCGGGGCCTTCCGCCAGGCTTACGACAAGGCGAAACCTATCATCCTCGAGCCGATCATGAAGGTGAGCGTGGAAGGGCCCACCGAGTTCCAGGGGAATATCTTCGGAAGCATAAACCAGCGGCGCGGCGTCATCGTGAGCTCCACCGAAGACGGGAATTTCTCGCGGATCGAAGCGGAGGTACCTTTGAGCGAAATGTTCGGGTATTCCACGGTGATCCGCTCCCTCACCCAGGGCAAGGCGGAGTTCACCATGGAGTTCCTCAAGTACGGGAAAGTCCCCAACAACATAGCCGAGGAACTGAAGAAACAGTATCAAGAAAAACGCCGTAAGGAACAAAAATAAAATCGGAGGGATGTTTATGGTGAGAAAGGAACTTATCAAAAGAAGTCCTTTGCGCATTCTCGAAAAATCTATCCGGGGCGGCGTGAAGAAGGGCGACATCGCCATCATAGCGTCGCCGAAGGGTATAGGAAAAACCGCGTGCCTCGTGCACATCGCGACCGACAACCTTATTCAGGGAAAGCACATAATCCATGTTTCCTTTTCGTCCCGAACCGATCACATCGTCAGCTGGTACGAGGATATTTTCAGGGAGATCGCGAGGAAGCTGGAAATCGATTCCGTCATGGACGTGCATGACGAGATAATCCGCAACAGGGTCATCATGAATTTCAACCAGGAGGGGATGAAGACCGATCAGATCGTCCGCAGCCTTCGCGCAATGATGCAGGGAGGCGGGTTCGCCGCCGACCAGATCGTGGTGGACGGGTACGACTTTTCGAAGAGCTCTCCGCAAGACTTCTCCCAGCTGTCGGACTTCGCCAAGGAGGTCGGGGTGTCCTTCTGGTTCAGCGCCTCGATCAAGAGCGAGAACATGTCCGGACCCAAGGGGGTGCCGACGCCTCTCGAGAGTTTCATGGATCTCACGTCGATCGTGATAACCCTCGCCGACGAGAAGGAGCACATCGCGCTCCGCCTGGTCAAGGATCACGACGTATATCCCAAGGAGAACCTCCACATCCGGCTCGATCCGAAAACGCTGCTCATCGCAGACGAGGGTTGAGGACCCGGTTCACGATTTGAGCCCGCCGGCAGGCGGGTTTTTTTTTCGGGTGGGACGGTCATCTGCTGACGCTCACGTTTCTTCTCGGGCACAGGTCGGAGAGTCGGCAGAGCGAGCATTTCGGAGATAGGGGAGTGCAAATTTTTTTCCCGTACGCGACGAGAAGCCCGTTGACCGGTATCCAGTACTTCCGCGGAAGTACTCCCTGGAGGGCACGTTCCGTTTCTTCCGGGGTTTTCGTATCCACCCAGCCGAGGCGGTTCGCGATCCTATGGACGTGAGTGTCCACGCATATGGCTTCGAGGCCGAATCCCAGGTTGAGGACCAGGTTCGCGGTCTTCCTGCCAACGCCCGGGAAAGCCAGCAATTGATCTTCGTCCGAGGGAACCTTTCCGCCGTGCTTTTCCGTGATGAGCTTCGCGGTTTCCCTTATGTGCCTCGCCTTCGTTTTGTAGAAACCCGCGGGGCGTATGAGTCCCGCGATGCGCTCCGCCGTGAGGGATGCTACCGCCTCGGGAGTGTCAGCTTCGCCGAAGAGCCTTTCCGAGGCCCGATAGGTGACCTCGTCCTTGGTTCTGAGCGAAATCATGGTGGAGACGAGGACCTTGAAGGGATTTCGTCCGTGATCTGCAGCGATTTGCGAAACCGAGGGGAGCTTTTCGTCTTCCGCCGCAGATTCCTCGAGGATGCCGAAGACGAGCTTCCAATCCATCGCCGATTTCTCCCCGGCACAAGAGGCGCTCATCGGGCGATCAGGGCGGTTGCGAAGGCTTCCACGGCCCTTCCTTCCCCGACCGCGTCCACTTTTTCCTTCGTCTTTCCCTTCACCGAGATCGCGTCCTGCGGTATGCCGAGGTCCTCGGCGAGGGTGTTCGCGATGGCGTCGCGGTACGGCAGAATTTTCGGGGTCTCCAGGACGACGGTGCAGTCGAGGTTCGAAATCGTCCAGCCCTTGCCCGAGACGAGCGCCGCGGCGCGGCGCAGGAGGACGCGGCTCGAAATGTCCTTGTAGGCCCGGTCGGATGGCGGAAAATGGGAACCGATGTCGCCGAGCCGAGCGGCTCCGAACAGGGCGTCGATGACCGCATGGATCAGCACGTCCCCGTCCGAATGCCCGTCTTCTCCCACGGGCGACGGGATCTCCACTCCGCCCAGGAGGAGCTTTCTGCCTTCTACGAGCCGATGGAGGTCGTAGCCGAAGCCGACTCGCGGACTCCGCGGGTCCGGCCCGGAGGATCCTCCCCGCACCGAATGCAGGTCCTCGGGGTAGGTGATCTTCCTGTTCTTCACGTCGCCTTTGACCGCGGCGACCGGACCGCTGTAATTCTGGTA
Organism: uncultured Spirochaetaceae bacterium; assembly: GCA_964397655.1. Taxonomy (GTDB): domain Bacteria; phylum Spirochaetota; class Spirochaetia; order DTKZ01; family DTKZ01; genus CAYNKA01. The sequence continues at coordinate 127,427 of CAYNKA010000004.1, forward strand.
GATTTCCGTGTCGTCGACGTAGTCGCGGCCGTCGCCCGCGGCCTTCTCGTGCGCGAGGAGGATGTCCCGGAAGCCGAAGCCCTGGGGCGTCTGAGCGCCGAAAATCCTGTTCCTGTCGAGGTGCCCGGAGAGGAAACCGTTCCCGTCCAACTCCTTCAGCGCGTCCGTGGAAGGCACGACGGGGACGCATGCGCCACTCTCGTCGACGGTCTTCTGAACCGTGCGGATGAGCTCCGAGGAAACCCAGGGACGAGCTCCGTCGTGTATGAGAACCGTAGCCGGCTCGCGATCCGCGATGGCTTGGAGTCCGAGACGGACCGACTTCTGCCTTGTGTCGGAGCCTTCCGCGAACAGGGTCCTTTTCGCTCTGCCTTCGTCCGAGAGCCAGGAGGAGAGGACATCCCTGATTTCGGGTTCGCCCCCCTGCGGGACGGTCACGACGTACAGGTCGAAGAGGCCGGTCGATTCGAAGGCATCGAGGCACCGTTCGATGACCGGCTTTCCGTCAAGGTCGAGGTATTCTTTCTTCCGGGTCCCGCCCATGCGGGAACTCGATCCCGCGGCGGTGATCAGAACGGAACGCATTCCCATCGTTCAGTAATCGTAGCCTTCGTCTTCGTCGGTTTCTTCGGCCTCTTCCTCGAATTCCGTGAATTCCTCCTCCTCTTCCCGGAGCGCGGCGTTCGGGGCTTTCAGCTTTTCCGGCAGATCCGCCTCCAATTTGGAGAAGATCATCTGCTCGACTTCCTCCTTGCCGTTGTTCAGGGAGAAGGATATCTCGTCCACGAGAAGCTTGAGGGCGTTGTCGAAGAGTTTCCGTTCGAGGATGGGGAGTTCCTTTATCTTGGACCTGTGATACAGGGTGCGGACGACCCGCGCGATGTCCACGACACTCCCCTGTTTCAGGAGGTCGAGGTTCATCTGATAGCGGATCTTCCAATCCGCCGGTACGGGATCGTAGTCCTCGGAAATGAAGACGAGGGCCTTTTCCGCTTCTTGCTTGCTCACGATCGCGCGGATGCCGAGCTCCTCCGCCTTGTTCACGGGAACCATGACGGTCATGTCCGAGACTTCGAGGTATATGACGTAATAGAGGGTCTTCTTGTCCTTGAATACTCGTTCTTCGATCGATTTAATCTTGCCTACGCCCTGAAGAGGATAGACCACCTGCTGGTTTTTTTTGAAATGAGTAGCCGCATGAGCTTTCGAGCTTGTCATAGGGAGATTATATCGAAATGTACCGCCGTAGTCAAAGGGACGAAATCCCGATAGAATCCTGGCATGCCGGAACGATCGAAAAGATCTCTCTCCAAGGGAAAGACTTATGCGGTGCCGTTTTTGCTCCTGCTCCTGGGAGCCGCGGCGTTCTGCGCCGTGCGATACCGGTCGGAGATCTACCGGCTTTTTTCGTCGCCGGACGTGCTGCAGGACTGGGTCCGTTCCTGGGGGTGGAAGGCCCCCTTCGCTTTCGTGCTCCTGCAGTTTTTCCAGGTCGTCGTTTTCTTCATTCCCGGCGAAATTCCCCAAATCGCGGGCGGATACCTTTTCGGCACCGTCGAAGGAAGCCTTTTGTCCTCCTTCGGCATCCTGATGGGTTCGACCTTCAACTTCTTTCTCGCGAGGATGTTCGGGTTGCCGATGGTCGTGAAGCTCTTCGGCAGGGAAAAGGTCGCCCGTTTCGAGACGTTTCTCTTCTCGCGGCGAGCCGTAGGCGCTTTTTTCCTGCTTTTCGTAGTTCCGGGCATTCCGAAGGATTTTCTCTGCTACCTCGCCGGGCTTGCCAGCTTCCGTTTTCCTGCTTTCATGGCGATTTCCTTCGTCGGAAGGCTTCCCGGCATCCTGGGCAGCAGCCTCGTAGGCAACGCTGCGGCGGAGCGGCGGTGGGTCTTGGCGGGCGTCCTCATCGCCGTCGCGGGTCTGCTTTTCCTCGCGGGCCTCAGGTGGCGGGACCGCTTCCAGGCTTGGCTGGAGAGGTTCATTTTGAGGAAAGACGTCCTTCCTCCCCGCGAAGAACGACGCCGGGAAGAGGTTTGAACGGGGCGAAGGACAGGTACTTGAAAGGATGGATATCCAGAGGATTCTGGAACCATCCCGAAACGTACTGCAGATCGATGAGATTCACGGCCGGCGAGTGGCTGATCGGCAGGACCTCCGCCCCCTTGAGCAGGAGGGATTCCGCTTCGGAAAGGGTGTTGTAACGGATTTCTCCGCTCTGCCCCAGACTCTTCTTCACGAGGCCGTCGTAGGTCTCTTCCGAATATTTCCCGTCGTTCAGGTTGCTGTGGGAAGTCCACATCTGGAGGAAGGTGAGGGGGTCCGCGAAGTCGCCGATCCAGGTGACCGTCCCGAGGGTGTAATCGCCCTTCTTGAGCGCGTCGTAATACGTTGAGAAGTCCGATACGATGATCTCCGCTTCCTGCCCGATGCTCTCCTTCCACGACGCGGCCATGAGCGCCGCGATCCTCTTGTTCTCCTCTCCCTCGGGGATTTTGAGGACTATCTTGGGCAGGCCCTTGCCGTCCGGGAAACCGGCTTCGGCGAGGAGTTCGAGGGCCTCCTTCCTGTCCGGTGCCGCGATCACCGCCGGAGTAGGGTACTTGGGGATAGGAGGCACGAGGGTCTGCGCGGGGATGAACTGGTATTCCGTGGATCGGATGTTCTTCCAGGGAAGGAAAAGAGCGAGCGCCCTCCTAACCCGCGCATCGTTCCAGGGTTTGTCGCGGTTGGAAAAATAGAAATACTGAGTGGCGAACAACGGGTTCACGATGATCGTGTCCTTGTAGAGCACCTTGTCGAGGATCATGCCGTCCGCCACCCAATGGACGTCGTAGTCGTTGAACCGTTGCGTCGTCACGAGGGGATCGTTGACGAATTCCAACCTGAGTCGTTCGATTTTTACCTGCTCCGCGTCCCAGTACCGGGAGGATTTCCTGAGGAGCATCCTGTCGGGCGTCCGTTTCTCGATAGCATAGGGACCGTTCCCCATGATCCCGGGGAGGGAGTCCCAGTCCTTGGTATCGAGCAGCGAGGGATGGATGGGCAGAAAACTGTGGTGGCAGAGAACCTTGAGGAAATGCGCGGCGGGCTCTTCCAGGACAACCTGGAGCCTCGTCGGGCTCAGGACGCGAATCTTCACCGATTCGGGATCGTCGTTCTTTCCCGTGCGGTAATCCCGAGCTCCTTCGATGACGTCGTAGAGGAACGAGTACTCGGCCTTCGACGCGGGATCCAGGAATTTGAGCCAGCTGTTCTTGAAGTCCTGGGCGGTCACCGGATCTCCATTCCAGTATTTCGCGTTTTCCCGCAACCTGAACGTATAGGTCCTGCCGTCTTCGGACACTTCCCAGGTCCTGGCGACCCCCGGTGTCGGATCGAGGCTCGCGGGATTGTAGGTGACGAGCCCTTCGTAGATGGCGGTGTAGATCTGGGCCTCGGTCGACGAGAACGAATTGAGGGGGTTGAGATGGATTTCCGAGGGAAGGAAAGCCGTCACGAATTCGCGATCCTTGGTTTCTTCGGCGAATCCGAGGCCGGCGAACGAGAGCGCACAGATCAGGCAACACAATTTCCTCATGGAGCTTTTCCTTCGCCCTTTTCCAGGTAGTATCTGATTTTCTCGATATGGTTCTTCCCGCGAAGAGGCTTGATGAAGATTTCCTTGAATCCGGCCTGTCGCAGGTTTTCCGTTTCTTCGTCGTCGCTCGTGATCGCGATGAGCGGAGTCGAGGGGGAAATCAACCTTATCGCTCGGGCCACTTCGTCGCCGTTCATCCCCGGCATGTATTGATCGAGAATGACGAGTTCGTATTGACCATTTTTGAAGAGCGCCAACGCTTCGATGCCGTCGACCGCGAGATCGCAGGAAATGCCCGAATTCCGCAGCTGAATTTCCATGAGTTTCCGGTTCGTGAATTCGTCTTCCGCGTAGAGAACCCTGCTCGATTTCATCATATGCGCTCTTTGATAAATATAGCGTAATATTCCGAAACCGTTAAGAATTCTCTGCGTATTTTCTCGAGGTGGAAATTCACGTTGTTCAGCCGTTTCGCCTTGGCGTCGTTCTCCAGATCAAGGGCCGCCTTCCTCAATGCAGGCGCGTGGATGTTCAGGGCACCGCCTTTGATCGTGTGGGCGAGCCTGTGAACGGTCTGCGAATCGTCCTGACTGAGCGCCGTCTCGATTCCGGAGATGAGCGAAGGCGCTGTCGCGAGATAATGTTCGATCAGAGCTCCGCAGAGCTCACGGTCTCCGACGAGTTTCAGCATCGAATCGAGCTCGAGAGGGGCCCCGGAGGGCGGCTTGTCGAACTGAAGGACGAACATGAGGGAATGGCGGGTTTCCTCGACGACGCGGCCTTGGAGTGCCGAAAGCAGATGTCCGAAGACCGGCTTTTCCGTGAGAGCCCGGAAGCTGATCTCCTCCGCAGAGCAGGATTCCGAGGGATGGATCACGACCCTGCCTTCTATGACCATCCCGTCCTCGCTCTCGCTGCGTGCGGCCCAGGAGAAGTCGGATCTCTCGATCCGCCGATCCATGACCGTCCAGGCGAAAAGCAGGTTCAAGAGGTTCGAAACGTCCTTGTATTTGCCGAATACCTCACGGGGAAAGTCCGGCGGATAGGCCAGCGTCACTCTCTCCTTGTCCTCCGAGCCGAGGGTGCAGAGACCGTTCAAAACCGAATCGCTGAGCTTCGTGAAAGAAAATGATCTCATCGTATGTCTACCGTGCCGTTCTAGTATACGTAATTAATCGGCTCAGGACAAACTCCGCGCGATTGGCATTCCAAGAGGGTTCGGACGGCCTTCTTTGCGAGATCTCGGTTTCGAGGGTTTTCATAAGCATCGATATTTGTTATAGTGCGCCAAGTTTCTGGGGGAGGAGCGGTGCCGCTTTCCCTCCCGGGAGATTCGGTGTGTCAATGCTGGAATGGCAGGAAAAGAAGTACCACGAGGTTTTCGACAACGTTCTATCCACCACGCGATACCGGAGACTCATGGATCCCGACTTCACGATAAAGGATCTCGAGAGGCTCCTGACGGCTCTCTACGTGAATGACGGCAACGATCAGGGCGGAAGGGGAGGCGTCGGCGACGTCGTTTCGCAGGCGACGATCGCGGCACACGAACAGGTGCTCCTCGAATGGAAGCGGGAGCTCACGAATCCGAAATCCGAACGCTAATTTCGTCAGGAGGAAACGTCATCAAAGCTCTAGTGTTACTTTTGTCCGCGGGATTGTTCTCCGTCGCTTGCACCCAGGTACCGCATGCAAAGGCTCCCGAAGAAATCGTGCTCACCGACAGGGTTCCCTACCTCACGGACGCCGAACGCGATCGTATCCTGGATCTCCTCGACCGGAACGATCCTTCCCTCGACCTGTATCGGAATCCGGCGGCGCGCGGGCTCGTGACGGATTTTTTCGTAGAACTGGCCGATTCCGAAAAAATCGCGAAGGCGATACTCCGGTACGCCGATCAGAACGATCTTTCTCCCTTCCTCGCGTTTTCCGTGGTCTTCGTGGAAAGCGAATTCAATCCCAAGGCGGTGAACCGCAACGTCTCGTCGGTGGATCGCGGGCTTTTCCAGCTCAATTCCCTCTCGTTCCCCCATCTGAAGGAGAAGGATTTCTTCGACCCGGAGATCAACGCCGACCACGGAGTGTCCCATCTCAAGAGCTGCCTCGCGGAGAGCAGGAACGACATCGTCGCGATCGCCATGTACAACGCGGGAAGGCAGAGGGTGAGTTCCTCCGGGGCTCCGGTCGCGACCCTTGAATACATCAGCAAATACGTGGATTACCGCCGGAAGCTCGAGGATTCCTTCAGGGTGTGCATGCACGAGGCCTTCAGGGATCGGTCGGCCGCGTCCTCAAAAGGCAGGGACAAGACCTTCCTTGACATCAAAAAACGAAAGAAATAGTCTGTCTTCATGGTCATAGTACTCGAACGGGGCATAAAGCAGGAACACAAGAACGAGATCCGCTCCTTTCTCGAAGGGAAGGGGTATCAGGTCAGGGAGATCGTCGGTCAGGAAGAGACCATTCTGGGAGCCGTCGGACTTCCGAAGGTCGATCCTCGTGAGGTCGAGCTCCTCCCGGGGGTGGTCAGGGTCATCCCCATCAGCAAGCCGTACAAGCTCGCGTCCAGGGAACTCAAGAAGGACGATTCCATCGTTCCCGTCGGGCCGGTGAAGATCGGCGGAAAAAGGATAGCGGTTATTGCGGGGCCCTGTTCGGTGGAAAGCCGGGATCAGATCCTGGAGACCGCCCGGCTCGTGAAGGACTCGGGCGCGGTGGTCCTGCGGGGCGGCGCCTTCAAGCCTAGGACGTCGCCCTATTCGTTCCAGGGCCTCGGCGAGGAGGGCCTCCGCTACCTCAAGGAGGCGGGCGAGAAGACCGGACTGCCCGTGGTAACGGAGATCGTAGCCACGGAACACGTCGATACGATGATCGACTACGTGGACATGTTCCAGATCGGAGCGAGGAACATGCAGAATTTCGAGCTGCTCAAGAAGGTCGGCAGGACGGGAAGGCCGGTCATACTGAAGCGCGGCCTCGCGGCCACCATCGAGGAATGGCTCATGGCCGCGGAGTACCTCCTCGCCCACGGCACCGACAACGTCATACTCTGCGAGCGGGGGATTCGGACCTTCGAGACCTATACGAGGAACACGCTGGACATCTCCGCCATACCCGTCGTGAAGAAACTCAGCCACCTTCCGGTCATCGTGGATCCGAGCCACGCGACGGGCCTTCGTGAAAAGGTCCTTCCGGTCGGCCTCGCGGCGATCGCGGCCGGCGCCGACGGACTCATCGTGGAAGTGCATCCCGATCCGGCGAAGGCGTTGTCCGACGGCGCCCAGACCCTCTATCCCGACCAGTTCGAGAAGCTCATGAGGGACATCGAGGCCCTGTCGCCCGTGGTGGGGAAGGAAGTGGAGAAGCTGCCCTCGGGAAAGCCCGTCGTCGGCGCGGCTTCGATTCCGGAGAGGGCTTCCGGCGGAACCGTCAAGATCTCCTTCCAAGGGGAGCGGGGGGCCTACAGCGAAATGGCCCTCAGGGGGTATTTCGGCGAGGAGACGGAGGCGGTCCCGAAGAAGAACTTCTCGGACGTTTTCTCGTCGGTTCTCGACGGCTCTGCCGACTTCGGCATCGTGCCCGTGGAGAATTCCCTCGCGGGATCGGTCCACGAGAACTACGACCTCCTTCTCCAATACCCGGACATACAGATCGTGGGCGAGACGAAGATACGCATCATCCACAGTCTCATCGGGGTCCCGGAAGCGGAGATCGGTGACGTGCGCAAGGTGTTCTCCCATCCCCAGGGTCTCGCGCAGTGCAGGAGCTTCCTCGACGAACATCCCCGGATCGAGCGCATTCCCTTCTACGACACGGCCGGCTCCGTCGCCTACATCGCGAGGGAAGGCAGGAAGGAATACGCCGCGATCGCGAACGAGGAAGCCGCGAGGATTTACGGAGTAAAGGTCCTCAAGATCGGAATCGAGACGAACCCGAGGAACTACACCCGTTTCGTCATCCTTTCGCGCGAAGAGAGCGCGAGCGGCGCCAGACCGAACAAAGCCTCGCTCGTCTTTTCCACGCCCGACCAGCCGGGCTCGTTGTACAAGTGCATGAAGGTCCTGGCCGAAAAAAACCTCAACATGAAGAAGATCGAGTCCAGGCCGATTCTCGGCAAGCCCTGGCAGTACATGTTCTACGTGGACGTGGAGGTTCCGGAGGACGTCGAGCTTTTCCGTTCGGCGGTGGAGGAGTTGAAAGTTCTTTCGGAGGACGGTCTCCGTGTTCTCGGGACCTACCGGGTCTGAAGGTTTCGGGGATCAGGTCGCGGAAGTATTGATGCCCAGCTTCTTCAGCTGCTCGTTCTCTTCTTTTTTAGCGACGTACTCGTGTTTCTTCTGGTTCGTCTTCACGAGGTTGTTCTTGATCGCGGTGATTTCGATCTTGATTCCCCTCAGTTCGGCCTTGTCTTCGCGGGAAACCTCGCTTTTGAAGAACGTGTCCAGGGCCTGGAACCGACGAAGAATGATGCCGAGTTCCTCAAGATGCTTGTTGAGGAAGGTGAACAACTGTTCCTCCGAGGCTTTCTCGATTTTTTTGTAGATCGCGCTCGATTTCGACATGATTCCGCCGTAGACCCTCGCCTTCTTCCTCACATCCTCTACGAAGTTCCTGAACTGGATGTTCTCGTGTTTGGTCGAGGACGTGGTGATGTCGAAGTATTCTACGTCGTATACGACGGCCTCTTCGCTCTTCTGCGTCAGCTTGACGATCCATCTCTTGAACCGCTCGAAGAAAGGCAGCCTCTTGTTCTCCAGCAGCATGCTGTTGTCCACGAGTTTCATGATTGCCTCGTCGAGATACCGGGAGACTGCAGCCATGGCGCGGATCGCGTCGAGCAGCATGGCCGGGAAGGAAATCTGGGCGTTCTGGACCTTCGTCTTCTTTTCCTTCACCCTGAGCCGGTCGACGACTCCCGCCTTAAGGGCGTCCGATTCGGCTCCGTAGTCCTCGTCCAGAATTTCCGTGACGAGCTCGGGATAGAACGGTCTGCCCGGCATTTCCGACGCGAACCGTTTCTTGATCTGCCTCATCACGTCTTCCCTCTGATTGAGGGCTTTCACGCCGTCGATCTCCAGGTTGGGGAGCAGGCTCAGGCGGATTTCGAATTTGTAGTTCTCCTTGTGGAAGTTCGCGAGGTTCTTGAGGATGGCGAGGGCGGCCTTGCTCGCTCGCTGGATCTGATCGAGGGAGTCCGCGACGATCCCCGAGGAAAGACCGTCTCCGCCCTTCTTGATCTTGCCGACGTACTCCGCGAGGGCCCGGGTCGTCATGTTGCCCGAGACTTCGCTGAGCTGGTCCCAGGCGATGTACCTGGTGAGGTCGACGAGGAGTTTCACCCTGCCGAGGTCCAGGAACTCGACGCTGAACTGGTAGTAGTTCAGGAGAAAGTCGAGCTGGGACTCGAACATGGAAAGACGGATGCTCATCTGATCGTCCTTCGCGGATTCGAGGAAATGTTCGTCGGGGGGATTGGAAATCTCGGAAATCTTCGTTTCGTGCTTGTAGGGATCTTCGTGAATGAGTCCCTTTTTCAGAAGGACGTTGTAAATTCCCTTATAGGCGGTATGAAGGATGCGGTAATGCTCCTTGAGCTGCGGAAGCTCCGTTCGGTCCAGATGGTCCTTGTAATGCTCGAGAGCTTCATGAAGGATGGCACTGAAACCGGTATTCCCTTCCATAATGCGATTATTATGGTCTAAAATGTCGAATAAGGCAATTCATGGGAACACGAGAAGGCTTCATTCCGCAAAAATTGGTCGTCGGAATCCTGTTCTCGGGAGACGACAAGAGGGGAGCCGTCGAGTCGCTGCTCGAAAAGGAGTTCGGTGAGATCGACTTCACGAGCGGAATACTACCATTCACCTATACGCATTTTTACGACGAGGAAATGGGGCCGGGAATCGGCAGGTATTTCGTCTCCTTCCGGAGGTTGGTGAATCCCGAAAATCTAGCCGCGATCAAGATCGCCACCAACGAAATGGAAAAGGTGTTCGCCGCCGACGGGAAGAGGTCCGTGAACCTCGACCCCGGCCTTCTCGCCCTGAGCCGGTTCGTCCTCGCCACGACGAAGGACAACGCACAGAGGATCGCGCTTCGGGACGGCATCTATGCCGAACTCACCCTGCTTTTCACCAGAAAGGAATTCAGGACCTTTCCCTGGACCTATCCGGATTATCGCAGCCGGGAATATCACGAGATCCTCGCGGCGATCCGGGAGATTTACAAGGATGATTTGAAGCGGGAAGGGTTCCTCAGGGCGTAGTTTCCGGTATGAAAAGGCTCGTTCCTGCTGCGGTCTTTCTTCTGACCGCCTGTGCCCTTCCCTGGACTCCCTCCGAGGAGATCACGATCGTATTCCCCGAGCTTCCCGCATGCGCCGCCGTCTTCGGCCCGCCGGAGTACCGTATTTCGTGGTTCGGCGAGGAAGGCCGGCTCGAGGAGCGGCGCACCGGGGCGGGAGCTGCGGGCCTCCGTCTCGACCTGCCCGCCAGGTCTTCCCTTCCCGTCCTGGCGGTCCCCCTCTTCGGGGGAAAAGGCGATCTCGTGCTTCCGGCTGGCGGTCTTTACCCGCACGACGTCGAACCCGGAGGCTTTCTTCATCTCACGTGGGAGAACGGTTTCGCCGCCGGAATTCTCGTTCAGGCGGAAGAACGGGGCTTTCCCGTGGACGCGTTCAACGCCGAGCGCTTCTTCCGCGAAATACGGGCGCGCGGCGGCGGAAATCCGTGGATGTTGAACCGGGCGCGGATCCTGGAGACCCTAACCGGTCTTTCCTTCCGTGCGGACAGGATCGTGAAGGCGAAGATCCATCCCCTCAGGATACCCGGACTCGGGGGCGAGTGGTTCTCCTGGAATCCTCTCCTGGAGCCTTACGCATTCGGCGGCGAGGGAGACGCGGATTTCGGTTGCTTTCCTGCCGGATTCCACAGGTTTTTCCGGTCGGGACGGACGGGATCGAGGCTCGACGTGGACATCGGGGAGGACGGCGCTACGGCTTGGAGAGAATTTTCGACTCGGTGAGCACCTCGTGCCCCGATCGGGTTATGAGGACGTCGTTTTCCAGTCTGACGCCTCCGATGTCGGGATGATAGAGCCCCGGTTCGAGGGTGAAGACCATCCCTTCTTCGAGAACGGTTCCACAGTCGTCCCTGTCCCGGAGATAGGGCGCTTCGTGGACCTCGAGGCCGAGACCGTGGCCGAGGGAGTGCGGCATCGAGACGCCGTTCCGGGCGAAGAACTCGTCCACCGAGCGGGCGATGTTCCTGGCCGTTTCGCCCGGCCTGCAGAGGGACAGGGCGAGGGCGTAGGCCTCTTCCGTGAGCGATAGATAGCGCTTCTGTCCAGCCGAAAGCCTGCCCGTTGCGAGCGTGATCGTCACGTCGCCCGCATATCCGTCGGCGAATACGCCGAAATCGAGGATGGAAAGCCCCGGCGCGACGAAAGGCCCGGGTCCGTAGTTCGGGAAGGCGTGGATGCCGAAGCTCCTCGAGGGGCCCGCGGCGATCGTGGGGAAGCTCGTGCCTTCCGCCCCCAGGGCGCGGGCCTCCTTCTCGATGAAGAGGGCGACGTCGGTCTCGGTCAGGAGCCGGCCCGCGAGAAGTTCCCGCTCCAGGCCGCGGATGAGCTCGTTCAGGATGCCGGCGGCCTTCCTGAGGGCCGCAGTTTCCTCGTCGTCCTTCACCATGCGAAGGGACTCGATGAACGAATCCGCCCCTTCATCCCTGCAGACAAGCTCGATCCGAGGCATACTCTTCGCGAGCTCCTCCTCGAGCCGGACCACGAGGGGGAACGGAGTGGCCTTTCCCACCTCCAGGGAAATTTTCCCCGCCTTTCCCGGCAGGCCTTCGCGTTCGAGGAAGCCCAGGATGCCGGACGTGGTTCTTCGGCCGAAGTCGTTGTAGGGAATGATTTCGTCCACGGAAGCGTGGATGTTCGCGAGATTCACGTCCCAGGGCATGAGGACCGATCTGCCCTTTCTCGTGAGGAAGAGCAGAGCGTCGTTCGGGTGGCCGGAGAGGTAGCGGAGGGACGGATTCCTCCGACCCTCGCAGTCCTCGATCACGAGGACGTCGATGCCCCTGCGTTCGAGGAAGCGATGGACTTTCTTTCGCCTCCCTTCGCATGCGGACATCATTTCACCACGATGCTGACGAGCTTGTTCGGAACCGTGACGACCTTGACGACGGTCTTGCCTTCCGTGTATTCCTTCACCCGCGGGTGCTCGAGGGCCTTCGCCTTGAGCACTTCTTCGGGCGTTCCCACGGGCAGCTCGAGTTTGGCGCGGAGCTTGCCGTTCACCTGGAAGACCACGGTCACCTCGTCGTCCTTCGTGAGTTCCTCGTTCCAGGTCGGGTAGGGATGGAAGGCGAGCGAAGGTTCGTTTCCGAGCCGTTCCCAGAGCTCCTCCGCGAGGTGGGGGGCGTAGGGCGCGATGATGAGGACGAAGGTCTCCCAGATTTTCCGCGGAACGGTCTCTTCCTTGAACGCCTCGTTGATGAAGATCATCATCTGGGCTATCGCGGTGTTGAATTCGAGGGCTTCCGTCCCGAGCGAGACCTTCTTGATCGTCTTGTGAAGGAGCTTGACGAGGGCCTCGGGAGCCTCGGCGTCGGAGATAGGCCTTTCGGAGATCCTCCAAATCCTGTCCAGGAAACGATGCACTCCCATGAGGCCGTTCGTGGACCAGGGTTTCGAAACCTGGAGGGGTCCCATGAACATCTCGTAGACCCGCATGGAGTCCGCCCCGAATTCCTTGATGATGTCGTCGGGGTTGATGACGTTGCCGAGGGATTTGGACATTTTCTGCCCGTCCTCTCCCAGGATCATGCCCTGATTGACCAGCCTCATGAAAGGTTCGGGCGAGTTCACGACGCCGATCTCGTAGAGTACCTTGTGCCAGAACCGCGAGTACAGGAGATGGAGCACCGCGTGTTCGGCCCCGCCGACGTAGAGGTCGACCGGCATCCAGTAATCGATCCTGTCCTTGGAGGCGAGTTCCCGCTCGTTCTCGGGATCGAGGTAGCGCAGGTAGTACCAGCAGGAACCGGCCCATTGGGGCATGGTGTTGGTTTCCCGCTTGCCCGGTCCTCCGCATTTCGGGCAGGTCGTGTTGACCCAGTCGTCGATCGCCGCGAGGGGCGATTCACCGGTACCGGTGGGGGCGTAACTCTCGACGTTCGGCAGGGTGAGGGGAAGCTGGTCGTAAGGAACGGGCACGATGCCGCATTTCTCGCAATGGACAAGGGGAATGGGCTCGCCCCAGTAACGTTGGCGCGAGAAGACCCAGTCGCGGAGCTTGTAGTTGACCGACCGTTTCCCTATGTTCTTCGAGACGAGCCATTCGATGATTTTCTTCTTGCACTCCGCGGTGGAAAGGCCGGTGAAATCTCCGGAATTGACGGAAAAACCCTCCTCGGTCTCCACATGCTCCATCTCGTAGGCTTTTCCGGTCTTCGAGACGACCTGGATGATCTCGATGCCGTATTTCTTCGCGAAGTCCCAGTCGCGCTCGTCGTGGGCGGGGACCGCCATGATGGCGCCGGTGCCGTAGGAGATGAGGATGTAGTCGGAGATCCACACCGGGATCTTCCTGCCGTTCACCGGATTGACCGCGTAGGCTCCGGTGAAGACTCCGGTCTTGTCCTTCGCGAGATCGGTCCGCTCGAGGTCGGATTTGAGTCTCGCCGCGTTCTTGTAGTCCTCGACCGCCCGTTTCCGCTCGGGAGTGGTGATCTTGTCGACGAGAGGATGCTCCGGGGAGAGCACCATGTAGGTCGCGCCGAAGAGGGTGTCGGGCCGGGTCGTGTAGACTTCGATGCTTCCGGAACCCTCTGCGAGGGGGAACACGACGTTCGCACCCTCGCTTCTGCCTATCCAGTTTCGCTGCATGAGCTTGATCGATTCGTGCCAGTCGAGGAGATCGAGGTCGGCGAGGAGCTTCTCCGCGTACCTCGTGATCCTGAGCATCCACTGCCGAATGTCCTTCCTGACGACCTGCGTGTTGCAGCGGTCGCACCGGCCTTCCTTCACCTCTTCGTTGGCGAGGCCGGTCTTGCAGGACGGACACCAGTTGATGGGGATCGTGTCCTCGTACGCGAGCCCCTTCTCGAAGAGCTTGAGGAAGATCCATTGGGTCCATTTGTAGTATTTCGGGGTGTGGGTGGCGATTTCCCGGTCCCAGTCGTAGGAAAATCCGAGGGCCTTGATCTGCTGCCTGAAGCGATCGATGTTCTGCTCGGTCGTGGCCTTCGGGTGAGTTCCGGTCTTGATCGCGTAGTTTTCGGCCGGGAGCCCGAAGGAGTCGAATCCCATCGGGTGGAGGACCTTGAATCCTTTCATCCGCAGGAAGCGGCAATAGATGTCCGTCGCGGTGTAGCCTTCTGGATGTCCCACGTGGAGCCCCGCGCCCGAGGGGTAGGGGAACATGTCCATGACGAATTTCCGTTTTTCCCTGGGTACGGATGCGTCTTCGGTGACGCGGAAAGTCTTATGGGTTTCCCAATACTTCTGCCATTTGCTCTCGATTTCGTTGAAGGGGTATTTGCCTGTGCTCATGATCCTCATGATAGCGGAAAGAGGCACCTAGGGTCAACGCGCGTATCTAGGAAGAATACCGGGATGATCCATTCGGCCGATTCAGAAATACTGCAGGTAGAGAAGCCGGGCGATGGTTGCTCCGACGACGACGAGGAAGACCGCCTTGAGGTATTTCAGCTCCTTATGGATGACGATGTGCGATCCTATCCAGGCGCCGATGAACTGGCCGAGGCCGAGGAGGAGTCCGATGGGTACGAGGACGTTGCCGTTCAGGAAGAAGAAGATGAGGGCGGCGATGTTGCTGGTGAAGTTCATGACTTTCGAATGGGCCACCGCGGACCTGAGACCGTGGCCGAGAAGGGCGAGGTAGGCGATGGTCCAGAAGCTGCCCGTGCCGGGTCCGAAGAAACCGTCGTAGAATCCGAGAAACAGCCCGAAGAGGACGGAAAAGAGAGCGAGCCGCATTTTCGGTTTCTTCTCCTCGACGCCGAATTTCGGGGAAAGAAGGGTATAGACGAAGATGGCGAGGAGGAAAACCGGGATGAGGTTGTTGAGGAATTTCGAGGAGACCCTCTGGACGAGGATCGTCCCGGTTACGCCGCCCGCGAAGGTGAAGGCGACGCCCCATACGCATTCTCGGAGACGGATGAGCCCCCTGCGCCAGAACTGAAAACTCGCGGAGAAGCTTCCGAAGCTCGCCTGAAGCTTGTTGGTGCCCAAGGCGAGGTGGGGAGGCATTCCGGTGGACAACAGGGCCGGTATCATGATGATACCTCCGCCGCCGGCTATGGAATCGATGAGGCCGGCGAAAACCGAGGCGGCGAAAAGCAGGATGACGGTCAAAGGCGTGAACATGGAACGATCCGATCGGACTCCTTGCACGATTGTAACTCTCCGGCCGCGGTATTGAAAGACCTGTCCAGGGACGGAGACAAAAAAAAGCCCTTCAGGAAAGGAGGTTAGAAAACCTGAAGGGCAAGTACAAAAAGCGATGATTCACATCATCTTCAACTTCCCAGGAAAGGAGGTGAAAAACCTGGAAAGTTTCGTTCAATTGTCAACGGTCTGAATATACTCACGGTTTTGCACGAAGGTAAGCACTTTTTCAGAACCGATCCGTCGGAATTCCTCCTGACAGACATATTATATTTACCAAAATCTCTAATAATAGTCAACTAGATATACAACAAAAATTTAAATCGATCTATAGAGGGATCAGTGAAAATAGTCCTTTTGGATGTACGCGATTTTCAAAAATCCCTATGGTACATGGAGTTGAAAGTAAAGCCCGAAGCAAGATGGATCTTTTTGAAAAACCGGGCATTCGGGAAGAAGGCGCGGAGCTATACCCTTGCTCAAAGCGGTGTTGCCCTTTACAATTCCGGCATGTCGTATGTGTTTCGTTCCTGGATGAATTTTCCGGAAGGCCTGGAGGAGGCGGCCCGCGTCGCCGCCATCCGATCGCTCAAGGTGAGGGAAGGAGAACGGGTCCTCATCGTCGCGAATCCCGAACGAGAGGTCGGCCTCATTGCCTGTGCTCTCTCGGACGCCGTGGCCGATGCCGGGGGAAGACCGATTCTGGCGTATCAGCCGGTCAAGTCCCAGTTCGATTTTACGGAAGACGAAGTCGTCGCAGCCATAGCCGCCCTGCCTTCGGTCATCGTGTCCCTGAGCGCCGACAGGCTCGGGAAGGACCGCGCCGCGATAAAATCCCCGTTCTCCGCGGGAGGGAAGCGCTACGACAGCACGTTTCATTACCTTCTCTACGGACGGAAGTCCGTCAGAAGCTTCTGGTCTCCGCACGTCACCGTGGATTGCTTCGTCCGCGCGGTGCCCATCGATTACGAGGCGCTGAAGAGCCGCTGCCTGCGGTTGAAGGATATCCTCGACGGCGCCGTATCCGTCAGGGTGACGAACGGTAACGGCACCGACGTATCCTTCGGCACTTCGGGCAGGAAGGCCTTCACCGACGACGGCGACTTCTCCTTTCCCGGAGCGGGCGGGAACCTTCCGGCGGGAGAAACCTTCATCTCGCCCGTGACCGGTACGGCCGAGGGGCTCGTCGTCTTCGACGGGAGCATAGCCTCGCACCGGGGCGAAATCCTCATCGAGCGGCCCATCGAGGCGAGGATCGAAAAGGGTTTCGTGACCGGCTTGAGCGGGGGGACGGAGGCGGACAGGCTTTCGGAATCGCTGGAACTGGGGACGAAGAACGCCCTCGACTTCGAAAAGGAAGGTAAACTTCCCTCGGGAATGGGAGCGGAATACGCGAAAAACGCCCGGAACATCGGAGAACTCGGCATAGGGCTCAACGACAGGGCAAAGATAACCGGCAACATGCTCGAGGACGAGAAGGTCTACCGCACCTGTCACTTCGCGATAGGATCGAATTACGACGACGACGCTCCCGCCCTCATCCATCTCGACGGTCTGGTCTCGAAGCCGACCGTCACCGTGAGACTCGAGGGCGGAAAAAGCGTCGTTCTCATGGAGGACGGGGAGCTTACGCTACCTTGAGCACGTCCTTCATCACGTTTTTCAGGATTTCCTTGGGAAGCGCTCCCTGCGCCATGCGGGGATCGCCTTCCATGGGAATGAAGAGGAGGGTGGGAATGCTCGATATGCCGAAAGCGGCGGAGAGCTCGGGTTCCTCCTCGGTGTTGACTTTGTAGACGTTGACCTTTCCCTCGTATTCCTTGGATATTTCCTCGAGAACCGGAGCGATCATCTTGCAGGGACCGCACCAGTCGGCGTAGAAATCGATGATGCTCGGGATCTCGCCCCGATATTTCCAGGTTTTTTCGGTTTTGTAATCGAAAACCTTCTCTATGAAACCTTCGTTCGTAAGATGCTCGGCCATGATTCATCTCTCCTTTAGTTCGTTGAATATAATATAATTCATATATAGAAATTAGTCAATAGAATTCTTGCCGTTGCTCGCCGAGCGAGCCCCGGGATACGGTGAATTCCACGTGAGTGAATCCGGCCTGAGAGAGCAGTTCCTTGAGGAACTCCCGGCAGTTCTCGTCCGCCGCTTTCAGGATGCCTTCGCGTTCTGCGGATTTCCTCACCCTGCTCTCTACGAAGGCGGCGAGTCGCTTCCAGTGCTCGGGCTCGAGTTCGACGTCCGGGTAGGCGTAGGTTTCCGGCTTCGGATCCTCGATGACGACGTCCGTGATCACCGCCCTGGGGAGCTCGATCCGTATCCTTTTCCCGGTCCTCTTCCCCGTCGATGGATCGCGGACGTCGCTGACGGGGAAGAGGCGGGAACGTTCCTCCGGGGACAGGCGGGCCCGCGGGTCGAGCGCCGTGCCCTCGAGGTCGAAGCCGCCCCGGATGACCGAGGTGACGACTACGAACCTGCTGGCGTCCTTCCCCGTGTCGAGGCCCACGGCGGAGGCGAGGTTGCAGGCGTCGAGGTAATCCTTCTCCTCGGGATCGAGGATCTCGCTCACCTTGCCCTTGCCGGCCCTGAGCTTGCGGAGGATCGAGTCGAAGCTCATCGAGGTATGGAGGTAGTCGTGGGGAAACACGGTCTTATGCACGTACTCCACCGTAGTCAGGCCGTAGAGGTCGCGGATCTCGCGGAGGAGGACGTCCGACGCGGCGGTCTTTTCCTCGCCCATCATGCCGAGGGCCCGGAGGGCGAAGAGGGGATTTCCCGCCGCCGCCGAAATCAGGAAGACCGCCGCCACTGCGACGACGATGCCCGCGACGATCTTGACCGGTACGATGAATGGAAGTTTCACGGCGGATCATCCTTTCGTCGGCTGGCCGAAATCGACCTCCTCGAACCCCGCGAGTTCGAGGAAGCTCCTGACGATGCGCCTCGCGTTGTCCTCCGAATGCCGGAGGATCCCGCGGTCCTTCGCGTCCTTCTCGATCCGAGGCTTGATCTTCTCGATTTCCCGGGAGTACTCGAGCCTGCCGAATCGTCCGCCCTTCTCCACGGCGAAGTACTGGTGTATGCTCCGTTCGTCGGCATCGACGAGGAGGACGGCCGGCTTGGGCAGGCGGACTGAGATCCTCTTCGGATTCTTTTCGTCCACGGCGAGTCGTATACCCTCGTTGCCGAGGCCGACCCCGGCGCGGACGCGGAGGTTGAGGGAAAAGAGGAGTTTTTTGTCCACGGTCGTGAAGAAGAGAAAGGTCTTTTTGTCTCCGAGATACACGATGTCCTTGTAGACGTATTCGACGGTCGGCATTTCGAGCAGTTTCCTGATGCGGCTTTCGATCGAGGGGAGGTCGGGTTTGGGATTCTTTCCGCATCCCGAGGCGGCGAGGGCCGCGGACAGGACGAGGATCCCGGAGATCCTGAAAGAAGCCACCTTGGGCACCGTCCTTTTCCAAAAAGTATAGGTATTCGTGCCGGCGAATGCAAATCGCCGATCCGTCCGTCCTTGCGGGAAAGGCTGTTTTGATATAGGATGTTTGAGCCGGACTCGGGATCAGATCGGATCCGGTTTCGAATCGACAATCGCTCAAAAGGTGAGGGAATGAAAACGCGAACATTGATGCTGGGCCTCCTTCTCGCCCTCGGGATGAGCGGTTTCTCCGAAGAGCCGGCTTCGGCGGTGAAGAAAAAGCCCGAGCTTCCCGAATCGAAGGAGCAGAAGGAGGAGACGGCCTCGGTCAAGAGCCTCCTCGCAAACAACCATATCGTCGCCTTCTACGGGCACCCGAGTTCCAAGACCATGGGAATTCTCGGCGAATTCAAGACCATCGAGGAAATGGCGGGAAAACTCCGGGAATACGTCGCGTCCTTCGACGAAGCGAACGGAGACAAGGGAGCGATCCCGGCGTTTCACATCATCTTCGGCACGGCCTATCCCGAGGGAGAGATCGGGATCCTGGCCAAGAAGAAACTGATGCCCTATATCGAGTTCGCCGAAAAAAACGGCATTCTCGTTTTCCTCGACCATCAGATCGGTCGTTACTCCGTCCAGGACGCGATGAAGAGCATGCTTCCCTACCTGTCCCGCCCTTCCGTCCATCTTGCGCTCGATCCCGAATGGTCGACCTCGATTCCCGGTCAGGAGATCGGCACCGTCACCGCCGAGGACGTGAACCTCGCACAGAAGATGATGCAGGACTACATCGAGAAGAACGACATTCCCGGAGAAAAAATGCTCGTCGTCCACCAATTCAACTGGAAAATGATCTCGGACCGGAAAGCCGTTCGCTCGGATTTCTCGCGCGTGGTCCTCATCCACAACGCGGACGGCTTCGGAACGCCCGAGGAAAAATACAAGTCCTACGCCTACAACAAGACGGCGGTCAACATGCCCGTGAAGGGCTTCAAACTTTTTCTCGCGAAGAGCTGGAGGAAGGGAGGATTCGACGTACCGGTCTTTACCCCCCGGGAGGTGCTGGCTCTCGATCCCCAGCCTGTCCTGGTCATGTACCAATGATAACCTTCTTCGGTCAGAAGCCAGCGGATCATCTCCTTCCGACCTCGCTGTTTCAGCAGACTTCGTATTGGGGCCGCGTCAAATCCCGCCTCGGCTGGGCCCCGAAGGCCTACGACCTTGGGACGAACGGGGGAGTCGGAGACGTGCTTGTCGTGGTGAGGAATGTGGCCAGGGATTCGCAGATAGCCTACGTTCCGTACGGTCCCGAGCTTTTACCCGACGACGACCGGCAGGGAGTCTTTCTCGAGGAACTGTCGGAAGAACTCAGGGAAAGGCTTCCGAAGACCTGCCTGCTCATTCGTTGGGACCTGCCGTGGGAGTCTCCCTACGCTCGGGAACCGGAGCTGTACGACGAGGCGGGCGTGTGGAAGGGGGCGCCTGAGCCGCGCGTCAGGGAGATGAGGATGAACTTCGGCACGAACCGCGGCAGGCTGAGAAAGGCCTTGGGGAACGTCCTCCCGACGGATACTGTTCTCGTTTCCCTCTCGGGAAGCGAGGAGGAACTGCTTTCTAGGATGAAGCCCAAGACCCGGTACAACGTGAGGCTCGCCCTCCGGAACGGCGTGGAAGTCCGCGAGGGCGGACCCGGGGACTTGCCGGCATGGATGGAGCTCTACACGGAAACCGCGGCGAGGAACGGCTTTTTCAGGCACGGCGAGGAGTATTTTCGGGCGGTTTTCCCGGACGGCAGCGGCGGATCGGGACTTGAAAAAATCAAATTCCTCGTCGCGGAGCGCGAAGGCGTCCCCCTGGCGGCCCTCTTTCTCGCCGTTTCGTCGACTCGTGCCACCTATCTCTACGGAGCTTCGTCGTCGGGCGGCAGGAGTCTCATGGCCCCCTACGCCCTCCAGTGGGCGGCGATCCGCACCGCCCGCGCCGAAGGCTGCGACGACTACGACTTGTTCGGCGTCTCGCCCCGGCCCGATCCGAATCATCCCATGTACGGCCTGTACCGCTTCAAGTCGGGTTTCGGCGGCAGCCTGTTCCATCGGCAGGGCTGTTGGGATTATCCGCTCGACTCCGAGGGCTATGCGGAGTTTCGCGCGCGCGAACTGGGTGATGCGGGTTTTTACTGCGCCTGAAGTCCGCTGAATCGAATATCGGAAACGGGAATATCGCTGGTCCCCTTTGCCGAATCGAGGTTTTTTCAGTATATTTTCGATATTCTCAATACCGACGAAACCTACGAGAAAATGACGGAGATCCATCCATGTCCAAACATCAATTCCAGACCGAGGTGGCGCAGCTTCTCCATCTCATCATCCATTCCCTGTATTCCCACAAGGAGATCTTCCTCAGGGAACTCATCTCCAACTCTTCCGACGCCCTCGACAAGCTCAAGTATCTCAACCTGACCGAGGAATCCTTCAAGAGGCTCAAATTCGATCCGAGGATCGACATCCTCTTCGACGACAAGGACAGGAAGACCCTCACCGTCTCCGACACCGGCATCGGCATGAACGAGCAGGATCTCGTGGAAAACCTGGGCACCATCGCCAGATCGGGGACCCGTCTTTTCCTCGACCGGCTCTCCGGCGACAGCAGGAAGGATTCCAACCTGATCGGACAGTTCGGAGTGGGGTTCTACAGCTCCTTCATGGTGGCGGACAAGGTCGAAGTCCTCACGAGGAAGGCGGGCGAGGACAAGGCCTGGCTCTGGACGAGCGACGGCAAGGGGGACTACGACATCGTCGAGGCTTCGAGGGACGGATGGGGCACCACGGTTACCCTGCACCTCAACGACGAAGGCAGGGAGTACGCTTCCCGGTGGAAGACCGAGGACGTGATAAGGAAATATTCCAACCACATCGCATTCCCGATCCTTCTGCATTACGAGAAGACCCTCTACGACGACAAGGGCAAGGAGAAGGGGAAGGAAAGCGCGGTCGAGCAGGTCAATTCCGCCTCGGCGCTGTGGAAGAGGCCGAAGAGCGAACTCAAGGACGACGACTACAAGGAATTCTACAAGACCATCTCGCACGACTCGGACGATCCCCTCTTCTACATCCATACGAAGGCGGAAGGAGCGCAGGAATACACGACGCTCTTCTTCGTCCCGAAGAAGGCCCCCTTCGATCTCTATCAGGTGGATTACACGCCCGGAATCAAGCTCTACGTGAAGAGGGTCTTCATCACCGACGACGACAAGGAGCTCATGCCGACCTATCTGCGGTTCCTTCGCGGCGTCATCGATTCCGAGGATCTGCCGCTGAACGTGAGCAGGGAGATCCTCCAGCAGAACAGGATATTGCACAACATCAAGAACGCCTCGGTGAAGAAGGTCCTCGGAGAGTTCAGGCGGATCGCCCTCGAAGACAAGGAGAAATACGCGGAATTCGTGAAGGAGTTCAACCGGCCGCTCAAGGAAGGTCTCTACTCGGATTACGAGAACCGCGAGACCCTCCTCGAGCTCGTTCGGTTCAAGTCGACGAAGGTCGACGGCTTCACGAGCCTGGAGGAATACAAGGCCAGGATGCTGCCGGATCAGAAGGCGGTCTATTACATCACCGGGGAAAACGAGGCTGCCCTCAAGAATTCCCCCCTCCTCGAGGCTTACGCGAAAAAGGACATCGAGGTCCTCGTCATGGACGACGAGATCGACGAGATCGTTGTCCCCACGATCGGAAAGTACAAGGACACGGAGCTCAAGGCCGTGAATCGGAGCGACGCCGGGGACGATCTCAAGGCGGATCAGGACAAGGAGAAGGAGAAGGAAGCCGTCCCCGTAGTCGAAAAGATCAAGAAGGCCCTGGGCGAACGGGTGAAGGACGTGAAGGTTTCGGTGCGGCTCTCGGATTCTCCTTCCTGCATCGTCACCGACGAGAGCGATCCGACCTTCAAGATGGCGGCCATGCTCAAGGCGATGGGGCAGAAGGATCTTCCGGAAACCAGACCCATCCTCGAAATCAATCCCGACCATGAAATCGTGAGAAAATTGAAGGAAACGGAGGAAGCGGTCCTCGTGGAGGACGTGAGCTTCCTGCTGCTCGAGCAGGCCCTGCTCCTGGAAGGCGTCGAGCTCAAGGACCCGGCGGCGTTCGTGAAGCGGCTCAACCGCGTCATGGGCCGGGCGGTATAGGAGGATAGTATGATCTCGAGATTGGAGCACGTAGGCCTCAGCGTATCGGACCTGGACCGCTCGATCGCCTTTTACCGGGACCTTCTCGGCCTCGAGGTGCTTCGGGTGATCGAGGCCGGCCCGACCATGAGGCTCGGCGACATCGTGGGCATGCCGGGCTGCTCGGCGAGGATCGCCCACATGATGAAGGGCGACGAGATGCTCGAGCTGTTCGAGTACAAGAGCCCGAGGGGAAAACCCGTCCCGGCGGACCGGAGGCAGGCCGACCTCGGCCTCGTTCACGTCGGCTTCACCTCCACGGACACGCGGGGCGATTACGAGCGCCTCAAGGCGGCCGGAGTCACCTTTCTGAGCGA
The DNA here is from genome assembly GCA_964397655.1 of uncultured Spirochaetaceae bacterium. Lineage (GTDB taxonomy): Bacteria > Spirochaetota > Spirochaetia > DTKZ01 > DTKZ01 > CAYNKA01. Next base: position 150,386 of record CAYNKA010000004.1, read on the forward strand.
GCCGGTGGAATTCCGCCCGGGAGTCTGGGTAGTGTATTTCCGCGGCCCGGACGGCGAAGTCGGGGAGCTCAGACAGTCGTAAAGAAGGCGACACCGAAGGCGCTCGCCCAGGCGGCACCGAAGGCGCTCGCCAAGGCGCGGGCTCTCAACGGAAGCGCAGGATTTCCCAGTTCCGTTTCCGGGCGAGGCTCTTCAGCTTGGGGTCGGGATTGACCGCCACGGGGTGGGCAACCGTCTCGAGCAGCGGAAGATCGTTGATGCTGTCCGAATAGAAGGAACTCTCCTCCGGGCTGCCCTCGTTTTTTTCGAGGAAATCGAGCACGAATTTCTTCTTCTCCTCGCCGTAGGCCGGAAAGCCCGTGAGATGGCCGCTGGTGTAACCGTCGATGAATTCGAGGTTGCTGGAGATGGAATCCCTCACGCCGAGATAATGCGCGAGGGGCTCGATGAGCAACGAGAGCGACGACGAGGCGAGAACGACCCGTACTTTTTCGCTTTGGAGCTTCGCGATGAGTTCCCTCGCGCCCGTGTACACGTCGCGTCTCACCCAGTGCTCGAAGCTGGCCAGTGCCACGGCCTGAATTTCCTCGAAACTCTTGCCCTTCAGGAATGGGATCTCTCGGTTGAGACGCTTGATCGGCATCATGCCGAGGCGGTAGAAGAAATAATAGACGGGCATGAGAAGAAGGGCCGACCGGGGAAACATGCCGGTCCTCACTCCCATGAAGGCGAACCTCCGGCCCGTGGAATGCCGGGTTATCGTGTGGTCAACGTCGAAGAACGCGAATCGTCTCATACCTTCCTACCGGATCCTCTCTTTGTATTCTTTTCCGGTCGGAGTGGCCGCGAGGCCTCCTTCCGCGCTTTCCTTGATCGACGAGGGAAGCGAGGCTCCTATCTCCCTGAGCGCTCCGACGACTTCGTCGAAGGGGATCGCGCTGTCGACGCCGGACAGGGACAGCTGGGCCGCGGTGATGGCCTGGACGGCCACGAAGGCGTTTCGCTTCACGCAGGGGACCTCCACGAGGCCCGCCACCGGGTCGCACGCGAGTCCGAGGCTGTTCTTCAGGGAAAGCGCCGCCGCGTTGAGCCCCCTGCCGAAGTCGCCGCCCGCGAACCGGACGAGCCCGGCGGCTGCCATCGCCCCCGCGACCCCGCATTCGGCCTGGCATCCGCCTTCGGAACCGGCGAGGGTGGCGCGCTGGGCGACGAGGACTCCGACGAGACCCGCGACCGTGAATGCTGCGCGGAATCCGGCCCGGTCCCCGGCCTTTCCCCTCGCGTCGCGGTAGGCCCAGAGGACGCCGGGAACGATGCCGCAGGATCCGGCCGTGGGGAAGGCTATGACCTTGCCGCCGCAGGCGTTCACCTCGGAGACGGCGAGCGCGTAGGTCACGGCCTTGAGGAAGAACTCGTCCTCCACGAGGGGATTCCGCGCCTCGCGGAGGATTCCCGCGGCCCCTCGGGTGAGGCCTGAATACGAATGCTGCGGGGTCTCGAGGCCCTTTCGGAGAGCGGCCCCCGTCACCTCGATCCTCCGGTCGATCTCTTCGACGATCTCCTCCTCGGTCTTTCCCTGGAGGAAGGCCTCGCGCTTCACGGTGAAGTCCTCCGGGGAGAGCCCGGTCTCGGCGAGGAGGGCGATGAGGTCTGCCGATGTGTGGAAAACGGTCTTCATACCGGCAACCTCGGTACATAGACGGTTTCGTAGACCGCGGGCAGGTTTTCGACCTGCTCGATCACCTGGGAGCCGATGACGCCGTCGACCTCGATGAGAAGCAGCGCGTCCTGGCCCTTGTCCTTGCGGAGGGACATGGTGCCCGCGATGTTGATCCTGTTGGCGGCGAGAATGTGCGACACGATCGCTATGACTCCGATCTCGTCGTGGTGAAGGACGATGAGGGCGTCGAAGACGCCGGTGAGCGAAACCTCGTAGCCGTTGATCTCCTGGATGAGGATGCGCCCGCCTCCTACGGAAGCCCCCCGGAGGACGAGCCGCTTCGAGTCCGAGGCGACGTCGAGAACGACGGTGTTGGGGTGCCAGTCCTCCGGAAATTCGTACACCGGGACGATGGAGTAGTCTACCTTCTCGCGGGCGGCCAGGACAGGGCTCTCCGAAATCCGTTCGTCGTCGGCGTCGCAGCCGAGGAGTCCGGCGAGGACGGCCTTGTCGCTTCCGTGGCCCTTGTAGGTGTAGGCGAGGGATCCGTAGAATCGGATCTCGGCCTTCCTCACCGGACCTTGGAGGATGAGACCCGCGATTTTTCCGATTCTGGCGACTCCCGCAGTGTGCGAACTCGAAGGCCCGATCATCACGGGCCCGAAGATGTCGAGAAACGATACTTTATTCGTAGACATACACGTTCCGAATGCCATCATACTAAGGTTGTTCGCGGCATTTTGCAAGCCGCGGCCGCCGCTGTGCCGGAACGGGCGCAGGGGAGACTTTCCGGCGGGTACCCGGCGGCCGGCCTGGATTTTTCGTTCGAGAGAGATTAGGGTTGAGGCATGAAAGAGAGTTTCTCCGATCTCGTTTTTTCCGAAGAAGCCTCCGAGGCGCTCGCATCTGGCCGGCCGCTCGTAGCCCTCGAATCCACGATCATAGCCCACGGAATGCCCTATCCGGACAACCTGTCCGTCGCGCTCCGCGCCGAGGAGGAGGTGAGGAAGGCCGGGGCCGTCCCCGCGACCGTCGCGGTCCTCGGCGGACGATTCCGCGTCGGTTTGGAAAGGAAGGACATCGAGTTCCTCGCGACCTCCCGCGGCGTCGCGAAAGCGAGCAGAAGGGACCTGCCCGGAGTGCTGCTCGCGGGCGGAAACGCGTCAACGACGGTCGCATCCACCATGTTCATAGCGGCGCGGGCCGGAATACGCGTTTTCGCGACCGGCGGCATGGGGGGCGTTCATCGGGGCGCCACGGAGAGTTTCGATATCTCCGCGGACCTTCCCGAGCTCGCGAGGACGAACATCGCACTCGTATCGTCGGGGGTAAAGGCCATCCTCGACATAGGACTCACCTTGGAATATCTCGAGACCCTCGGGGTTCCGGTCGTCGGCTACCGAACCGACGAGTTCCCGGCGTTCTATACGCGGGAAAGCGGCTTTCGGGTCGACCTCCGGCTCGATTCGCCGGCGGAATGCGCGAAACTCCTCGCGCTGAAATGGCGGAGCGGACTCGAAGGGGGAGTCCTCATCGCGAACCCGGTCCCGGGGGAATTCGCGATGGAACGCGAGGCGGTCGAGGCCGCCGTGGAGAAGGTAGTGGCGGAGGCGAAGCGCGAGGGCGTCCGCGGCAGGGAACTCACGCCTTTCCTTCTCGCCCGGATCAAGGACGTCACCGGAGGAAGGAGCCTCGCGGCGAATGCGGAACTCGTCTTTTCGAACGCCCGGCTCGCCTCAGCGATCGCGAAGGAACTCGCGGCCACCCGTTCCTGAATCGGCGGCCTCTCCTTCCGCGGCAGCTTCATGTCCGTTCCGTCTTCCACTCCTCCCAGAACGCGACGCTCTTCTTCAGGAGCTTCGGGATCTCGAGTCCGTAGGGACAGCGGCTCATGCAGACTCCGCACTCTGCGCAATCCCGCGCCTTTTTCGCGGCGTCGTCCACGAAGGCGATCGCGCGGTCGCGGGGCATGCGTTTGATCATGCTCTTCATGCTGAGGATCGTGCTTATCCTGATCTCCTTCGGACAGGGCTGGCAGTAGTCGCAGCGGTGGCACCATTCGGAGCCGAGCTCCGTGCGGAGCGCCTCGATCTTCGCGAGCTCGCCCGCTTCGAGCGGCCTTGGATTTCCGACGATCGAGACCATTTCCTCGACCTCCTCGATCTTTTCCATGCCGGGATCGGGGACTATATGGCCGTGGCGGAGGAGATAGCGCATCGCCGTCCCCGCCTCCTCGAGGAGTCCACCTCCCATGGGTTTCATGGCGATGAAGCCGATGCCGAGGGCCTTCGCGAGGGGAATCGCCTCTTTCTCGGCCTCGGTGTCGATGAAGTTGACGGGAAGCTGCACCGATTCGAATTTCCCGCTTTTCATGATTTCGATCGCGAGGGGTACGCTGTGGGAGCTGAAGCCGGGGTGACGGACCTTGCCCGCCTTCACGGCCTCCATGAGTCCCTCGAAGGCTCCGCCGGGGCCCATGATGGTCTCGAGGCCCTTTCGGGTGCTCACGTTGTGATGCTGATAGATGTCGATGCAGTCGACGCCGAGCCGCTTCAGGCTGAGGTCCAGGTGCTCGAGAAAGGTCTTCTTGTCCTGAGCGGGCGACTTGGAGGCGAGGACGATGTCGCTTCTCTTGTACGGCTTGATGGCCTCGCCGATTTTTTCCTCGCTGTCCGTATAGCCGTGGGCCGTGTCGATGAAGTTGATCCCGAGGTCGATTCCGCGCCTTACGACCTTGACCGCCTCCTGCCGAGGCAGCCGCATGATGGGGATGCCGCCGAAGGCCAGCCGGCTCACCCTGAGTCCGGTTCCGCCGAATGGTATTTTTTCCATGGAGCGGATTGTAGCCGGACGCGCGCTTTTTTTCCAGCCGGTCGACGCCCGCGGCCCAGACGGAGGACCCTCGCGGGGCCTCCTGTCTCAGCGGACCGACTTCTCGAGGAGATCGAAGAAGCCTGGGAAGGTCACGCCGGCGGCTTCCGCGGTCTCGATCCTCGTCTCGCCCGCGGCTCCGAGGCCGGCGACCGCGAGCGCCATGACCACGCGGTGGTCCCCGCGGCCGTCCGTGAGGGCGCCTTTCAGCCCGACCCCGCCCCGGATCTCGAGCCCGTCCGGGAGCTCCTTCACGTCCGCGCCGAGCTTCGCGAGCTCGGCCGCCATGACGGCGATGCGGTCGGTCTCCTTGAGACGGGCCTGGGGCACGTTGAGGAGCCGGGTCGTCCCCTCGGCGTAGCAGGCGGCGGCGGCGAGGGCCGGAAGCGCGTCCGGTATCGCGTTCATGTCGATGTCGCGGCCGCGAAGCCTTCTCCCGGCGATCCGGATTCCCGAGGAGCCGGCCTCGACCGCGCAGCCGAGGGACTCGAGGATGCCGACCACGGCCTTGTCGCCCTGGCTGTCGCCCATGTCGAGGCCGAGGAGGGTGAGCTCGGAGCCGGTGACCGCGGCGGCGCAGAGGAAGAAGGTCGCGGAGGAGAAGTCGCCGGGGACCCGCTTCTCGAAGGCGCGGTAGCGCTGGCCGCCGGGAACGCGAAACCGTTCGAGTCCGTTTCGCTCGAGGGCGACGCCCTGCTCCTCCAGCCAGCGGAGCGTCATCTCCACGTACGGCCGCTCGTGGAGGAGGGGGACCTCGATGACCGTCTCGGCGGCTTCGGCGAGCGGGGCCGAGATGAGCAGGCTCGAGAGGTACTGACTCGTCGGGCATTCGATGGAGGTCCTGCCTCCTTTCCAGGGACCTCGGACGGTGAAGGGGGCCTTTCCGTCGCCCCGCTCGGAGCTCACCTCCGCGCCGAGATCGGCGAGGCTCGCGAGGAGGTTTCCCGCCGGCCGCGAACGGATCTGGGCGTCGCCGGTGAAGGTGATCGGCCGGTCCGCGAGCGCAGCGATCGAGGCCGCGAGGTAGAGCGTCGTGCCGGAGTTCCCCACGTCGACCGGCCCGTCCGGGACCTCGGGCTTGCCGCCCGTCCCTGTCACCTCGAGGACGCGCTCGCCGCCGCGGGAGGATTCCCGCACGTCGGCTCCGAAGCGCCTGCAGGCCTCGATGCACGACCTGGCGTCCGCGGAATCGAGGGGATTGAGGATGGAGCTCCTTCCCTTCGCGAGGGACGCGATGAGGAGGGCCCGTATGGTATGGGACTTGGAGGCCGGGACGAGGACGGTGCCCCCGAGCTTGGATCTTCGTACGACGGCGATCATGACGCCATCATAGCAGATCGAGCATTGCCCGAGAATGGGATCATGGCCTATACTCGAAGGCATTCAAGGAGCGTAGGATCATGGAACTTTCCCTCTTCGGCGAAAAATTCACCGGCCGTTCCGGCATTCTCGAACTCATGGACGACCTCGCCCTCGCCCTCCAGGGGAGCGAGAAGAAGTACATGCTCGGGGGCGGAAACCCCGCCTGCATTCCGGAGGTGAACGCGGTCTGGAGGAGGAGGCTGAAGGAGATCCTCGAATCCCCGGGCGAGATGGAGAGAATGCTCGGCAATTACGACAGCGCCCAGGCGAACTCCGCCTTCGCCGAAGCCCTCGCCGCTCTCCTCCGCGAGCAATTCGGCTGGCCTCTTTCCGCGGAGAACATCGCGGTGACGAACGGGAGCCAGAGCGCCTGCTTCCTCTTCTACAACCTCTTCGGCGGCCGGGGAAAGGACGGAAGCCCGCGGCGCATCGTCTTCCCCCTCTGCCCCGAGTACATCGGCTACGCGGACCAGGGGATCGAGCCCGGCCAGTTCCTCGCCTTCCCCTCGCGCATCGAGGAACTTCCCGAGAACAGCTTCAAGTATCACGTCGACTTCGACGGCCTCGTACTTCCTCGGGACGCCGCCGCCGTCGCCGTTTCCCGGCCCACGAACCCGACGGGCAACGTCCTCTCGGACGATGAGGTCCGCAAACTCGCGCGGCTCGCCGCGGAGAAGGGCATTCCGCTCTTCCTCGACAACGCCTACGGGCTTCCCTTCCCCCGCATCATATTCGAGGACGTCGCGCCCTACTGGGACGAGAACGTCATCTACAGCATGAGCCTCTCGAAGCTCGGCCTGCCTTCGGTAAGGACCGGCATCATCATCGCCCGAAAGGAGATCGTGAAGGCCTTCGCCGCGGCCAACGCGATAGTGAACCTCGCGAACGGAGGCGTCGGCCAGATCCTCGTCGAGCCTCTCATCAGGAGCGGCGAAATTCTCGACATCAGCGAGAAGTTCATACGGCCCTTCTACCGGAACCGTTCGCGCGATACGATCCGGTGGATACGGCAGAGCTTCCCGAAGAACCTCGACTATGCGGTGCACAAGAGCCAGGGCGCCATCTTCCTCTGGATCTGGTTCAAGAATCTCTCCGTCTCCTCCAAGGAGCTCTACGAGAGGCTCAAGAAGCGCAACGTCGTCGTGGTGCCGGGCGAGTACTTCTTCTTCGGCCTGGAGCGCGATTGGCCCCACAGCAGGCAGTGCATCCGTTTCAACTACGCGGCGAACGAGGCGGACGTGAGGCGGGGGATCGAGATCATCGCCGAGGAGACCGCGAAGCTAGTCTAGGCCGAAGACGAGGCCGGCGAGCGCGTCGGTCCCCGAGGTTGAGCCGTGAGACAGGGCCTTCGCGACCGCCTCCTCCTCCCCGGCGGGGCCCTTCGCGGCGGCCCAGGCTCCGACGAACTCGTGAAGGTAATAGGGGAAACGCCGGTCGAGGGCGCCCTCCAGAAGGGTTCTGCCCGCCGGGGTGGTCGAGCCGAACCTGCCTCGGATCGATGCTGCCGCGGCGGGCGGGAGTTTTTCTCCCGCGACGGCTTTCGCGAGAAGGCAGCCGGCGAGAAAGTCGTCCCCGGAAGGCGTGAGACCGGGACCGAGTCCGACGAGACTTCCGAGCCAGTCGGCGGGAGCACTTGCCGCGGGGTGCTTTACCCCTCCGCCGCGCCGTGCGCCGGCGAGCTTCCGCGCGAAGCGGGCCGCGGGCGACTCCGACTTGCCGTCGACCAGACCGAGGAGCCCTTCCGGGCTTCCCCGCCGGGCGAGCAGATCCCTCAGTGAAGCCGAGCCTCCGAGGCGGATCTTGGCGAAGAAGGCCGACACGAGGGTTTTCCGTATCCTTCCGCTCCAGCGCACGGCGTGCCGCAGCGAGATTCTCCCCACGATACCTCCTCGGTTCGAGAGCGTGACGAATCCTCGCCGATGATCCGCCGACGCTTCGGTGCCGATGCCGCAAACGGCGAGGAGACTCGCGTCGTCGAGGAGGATCGCATAGGGGGAGAGAGCCGGGAGCTTAGCGGTCAGCGTGATGAGAACCCCTTCCGAGGAGAGGACGTTCACGATGCCGTCCGAGACTCCGACCACCGTACCGGCCGTTTTCCACCGATTCGCCGAAGCCCCGATGATTCGGGCGTCGCATGAATAAAAATCCTTAAAATATGTAATTTTATTCGTTTTTTCCCTTCCGACCCTTGCCAAAAAGAATAAACTCCACTTATAATCCGCGCAAGGGTTCGGACGTCTTTTTTCCTTTCCTTCCGACCAGCCCGTTTTCGTGATCCTTGAAATCGTGCACACCTGAACAGTAAAGCCTGGGCTTTTCATACGAACGCTCGCTCTCGAGGAGGTGCAACGAAGAAAGACCACAGTCTCACGGTGACGGGCGGTTCTACCGCAAAATCTCGTTTTTTCCACCGACAAAGTCCGATTTTTTGGAAAGGAGAAGAGAATGGCGAATGAAAGTCAATCGAAGGTCCTGGGATACCTGCCGAGCGACACGCCGCCTTTCGGCGCGATGCTCAGCCTGGGATTCCAGCAGGTGCTCACCATGTTTCCCGCCACCGTCCTGGTGGCGATTCTCACGAAGTTCGACGTGAGCGTCACTCTGCTCGCGTCGGGCATCGGAACCATCGTCGCGCTTTTCGTCTCGGGACGCAGGATTCCGATGTATTACGGTTCGAGCTTCAGCTACATCAGCGTCGTCATCACCACCATGAACCTCTACGCGAAGGACGCCTTCTCGAACCAGGCGGTCCACTACGTAGCCGAAGGTGTCAGGATCGTCCAGGTGGGCATCATCGGGACCGGCGTGCTCGAAATCCTGGTCGGGCTCCTCATCATGAGGGCGGGCAAGGCCGCGCTCGACAAGGTCCTGCCCCCGATCATCACGGGCAGCGTCGCCGTGATCATCGGCGTCGCCCTGGCAGGCGTCGCTCTCGGCGAGTCGTCCGCCAACTGGTTCGTGGCCTTCGTGACCCTGGTGGCGACCGTCGTCTTCTCGGTCTACCTCCAGGGCAAGGGCCTGCTCGGCATGCTCCCGATCCTCATGGGGGCGATCGTGGGATACGTCGTTTCCGCCTTCATGGGAATCGTGGAATTCAAGCTCATCGCCGACGCCGCCTGGCTCAGGATTCCCGCGATCACCTTGCCCGCCTTCGAAGATCCCCGCGCCTGGGGCTCCATCCTGAGCATCGCCCTCATCGCAATCGCGACCATCCCGGAAAGCACCGCGCACCTCTATCAGATGAGCCTCTACATCGACGCTCTCGCCAAGGAACTGGGCAAGCCTGTCCTCGAGATCAAGAAGCTCATCGGCCTCAACCTGGTCGCGGACGGCGCGGACGACATCGTGGTCGGTATGCTCGGCGGCTGCGCCGGTACGAACTACGGCGAGAACAACAGCCTCATGGCGATCACGCGGAACTATTCGGTTCCCGTCCTCATCTGCGCCGGCGTCATCGCGGTTCTCCTCGGTTTCGTCGGAAAGCTGGCGGCTCTCGTCAACACGATTCCCGTCGCGGTCACCGGAGGCCTCTCGATCTACCTCTTCGGCGTCATCGGCATGCAGGGTATCGCGCTCATCCAGTCCGAGAAGGTCAACCTCTTCGAACCGCGGCAGCTCGCCGTCGGGTCGACGATCATCATCCTCGGAATCGGCGGGAACCTGGGGCTCAAGGACGGTCTCTTCCCCTTCCCGATTCCCGGTGTCTTCCCGAGCGGCATCCCCGCGATCGTCTTCGCGGCCCTGGTGGGAATACTCCTGAACCTGCTCTTCCTCGTTCTTCCCCCCTCGATGTTCGGAGTGAAGGAAAGGGAGAACATCAACCTTTAGGGATCCTTTCTGCTTCGATGCTGCGGGCCTCTCCGGCGACGGAGAGGCCTTTTCTTTCCGGGACCCGCGGCGATCCGAGGCAGGTTCTTCAGCCCTTTGCGTCGGGCTGGACGAGGAGCTGCGAGGCGAGCGGACCGTCGTCGAAACGCCGCCCCGACACGGGATCGAAGACCGTTCCGTCCCCGGCGCAGCGATACAGGCGCATCCAGGTTTCGATGCCGCGCCGGACCGCCTCCCGAGAGGCGATCTCCGCGTCGATTCTTCGCCTGTGGCGGAGAAGAATCCTTTTTCGCGCGAGGAGGTAGGCGAGAAGGGAAACGACGAGGAGCGCCGCCGAGGCGGGAAGCTGCGAGGATCCGCTCGAGTGCATGCTGTAGAGGGGCAGGAGGGCGATGACGAAGAATCCGGCGACCGCGACGTCGGGGTGGACGATGCGCGTAACGGTCTTCCGTCCTTCGGGAGGCGCGACGAGACGCACGATTTCCCGAAGCCGCGAGACTCTCTCCATCCTGCCTTCCGGGCGAAGACTCTCGCCGTAATGACGGTTCAAGGTATCGGGAACCGCACCCTTGGGATCGGAGAGGAGCGAAAGCGCTTCGACGTAGAGCTTTCCGATCTTGTCGATCGCGGCCGAAGAACCGCAGGCCGGGCATCGGACTTCTTCCTTACTCGTTTCCGTCATGGTTCCTTCAGACCGCGAGCTGGAAAACGAGGAATCCCAAGGTCACCGGGACCCACCAGTAGGGCTGAGCTTCCGGGGGAAAATAGCCGGGCGAGGCCATCAACGCGCCGAGGAATGCGAGGGCCATCCCCGCTACAGCCGCGGGCCATCTCCTGATGAGATTCGTCCGGCCGCCGGAATCCCGGGTCGAGCCGCGCCTTTTCTGGACGCGGATGAGGCGAAAATAGAAGGCGAGAGCGGCTGCTATGCAGACCAGGACGCCCGCGTCGAGTCTCATGGGAATCTACGTCCGTTCGGCGAGTATCTGCAGAATCGTCCTGGCATCCCTGGCCTCGAGGAGCTTCTTGCGCTTGGATTCGCTGCGAAGGAGCTGGCTGATTTCGGAAAGGAACTGGATGTGCGGACCGGTTCTGTGGCTCGGCGAGATGGTCATGATGAAGATGCGGCACGGCTTTCCGTCGAGCGAGTTGAATTCCACGGGTTTCCGGGAGACTCCCACGCAGGCGACGAGTTCGTCGACCGCGTCGGTCTTGCCGTGCGGGATGGCTATGCCGTTCTCCATTCCCGTCGACATCTTGTTTTCCCGGTTCATGATGGCGTCGAGGGCTGCTTCCCGGTTTTTCACCTTGCCGGTACCGACGATGAGGTCGAGGAGTTCTTCGATGATCTCCTGTTTCTGGGTTCCTTCGAGGTCGGCTGTCACGGTTTCCAATGTGAGGTATTTGAGCAGGGACATGATGATACATTAAAAGGCATCCCGGTTTGTGTCAAGGTCAAAGAAGCTTGTTCACAGGGCGTGGGGAATCTGGTATGCTCGATCCATGGTAATGTCGGAAAAGTACTATCGTTCCCTGGACAAGCTGAAGAGCCGGCTTCGGGACGAGGGCCTGAAAACGACCGTCGGCGCCGTCCAGGAAGCCTTCGAATCTTCCATGGGGAAGGTTCCCGAGGACCTCGCGCGGGCGGTTTTCCTCCGGTTTCTCGACGGTTTCAACAGGAGCGGAAAGGCCGAAGGGGAATTCATCGAATCCGCATATTCCCTGGGGCCTTTCATCGACGTCTTTTGGATGGAGTACGACGCGAAGGAGGACCCTCTCTCCGGGGACGACTGGGTCTTCCTCAGGGAGACCGTCAACGAGGCGGCCGGAGAACTCGACCTCAAGATCCTCACCTACGTCATGCAGCTCATCGTCGAGCACGGGAAGATCCGCTAGGCGGAGAGCTTCCCGGCTTCTTCATCGTTCGGGATTCGTCACGCGTTGACCACGTTGACCGGCTTGCCTGCGAGGTAGGCCTTAATGTTTTCCGCGGCTGTGTGCATGAGCCTTTTCCTCGCCTCGAGGGCCGCCCACGCTATGTGGGGGGTGACGATGCAGTTTCTCGCGGACAGGAGCGGATTGTCCTTGGCCGGCGGTTCCGCGAATCCCACGACATCGAGCGCCGCGCCCGCGATCTCACCCGCGTTCAATGCGTCCGCGAGATCCTCGTCCACGACGAGTCCGCCGCGGGACGCGTTGACGAGGAAGGCGCTTTTCTTCATGAGTTTCAAGGACTTCTTGTTGATCATGCCGGTGTTCTCCGGGAAAAGAGGGCAGTTAAGGCTGACGACGTCCGACCGCGAAAGCAGGTCGTCGATCTCCGCCCATTCGAAGGGATAGGAGGGCGGATTTCCCCGGTACGTGTCGTGCGCGATCACCTTCATCCCGAGGGCGGCTCCGATCTCCCCGACCCTGCGGCCTATGCGGCCGAAACCCACGATGCCGAGGGTGAGGCCGTACAATTCGATGAGAGGATGGTCCCATACCGAGAAGTCGGATTGATTCGACCACCGTCCGGCGCGGACGGCGTCGCTGTGGTAGCCTACGCGGTGGCAGAGCTCGAGGAGCAGTGCGAATACGAACTGGGAAACGGCGTTCGTCCCGTATTCGGGGATGTTCGTCACGGGGATGCCTTTCGCCTTCGCATGGGCGGAATCGACGATATTGTATCCCGTTGCCAGGACTCCGATGTATTTCAGCCTTGGCAGCCGATCCATGTCCGACTTGGTGATCGGAGTCTTGTTCGTGATGAGCATGTCGGCGTCCTTGCCGCGCGGGACCACGTCCTCGGGATTCGTCGTTCGATCGTATACGGTGACCGAGCCGACGGCTTCGAGTTCGGTCCAGGGATTGTCTCCCGGGTTGAGGGTGTAACCGTCGAGAACGACGATGACGGGTTTTGACATGGGTATTCCTCCTCGTGAGTTTGCACACACTATAGGGGAAATGAATTCACGTGTCGAGTGTTTCCCAACCCGGCCGAAACGGCTATAATGATTCCATGAACGCATTGATCATCTACGACGCTTCGAGTCCCTCGGTGGAGGACTGCGTGCGTATCCTGAGTTCGCGGCTTTCCGGATCGGTTACGGTCTACGCCCTCGGAGCACGGCAGCCGGTTCCTGATCTCGACGCCTACGACGAGGCGATCGTCGGAGGGCCGGTCGGCCTCACGGGAGCGTCCCGTTCCGTCGTTTCCTACTGCGACCGCGAGCGGGCTAGGCTTCTCGGGAAGAAACTCGGTCTTTTCCTCTGTACGACGGAGCCTCCGGAAAAGGCGGAAAAGCATTTTCGCGACTTTCCCCGGGACATCCTCGACCACGCGGCCGTGCTGGGGCTCTTCGGGTCGACCGGCGATTTCGGCGGGAAGAATTATTTGAGCAAGCTCGTATCGACGGAGCTCGCGCGACATTCCAACGGCTCGTACCGCATCGAGAAGGAAAAGATCGAGGAATTCGCGGACAAATTCGAGGCGGCCCGCTGAGGCCGGCCGTCACGCCGAACGCCGGCGTTTTGCGGCGGTTATTTACCAACATAGTATGTTGACAAACAGCCGCCGACTGATCATAGTTGAACCGGTGAAAACATGACATACAGCGGAATTTCCGTCGTCGGAGGCGAACCGACCGAGGTCACGGTCGAGAACGGAGTCGTGGTCGCGTCGCTTCGCGTCGCAGGCGGAACGAAGACGTTCGTTTCTCCCGGCTTCTTCGACCTGCAGGTCAACGGCTACGCAGGAATTGATTATTCGGCCCCTGAGCTCGACGCGGCGGGGATCTCCAGGCTTTGCCGCCTTCTCGCCGCTTCCGGGACGGTCATGCACCTGCCGACGATCGTCACGAATCCCGAACACGTGATTCTCCGGAATCTCGGAATCATCGCGGAAGCCCGCGGGAAGGATTCCTTCGTCCGCGACTCGATCCCCGGAATCCATCTGGAGGGTCCCTTCATCGCCCCCGATGACGGCCCTCGCGGCGCCCACGACCGGACCTATGTCCGCAGGCCGGATTTCGACGAGTTCCTTCGATGGCAGGATGCCTGCGGAGGACTCGTGAAGATGGTCACGGTCGCTCCGGAAGTCGAAGGCGCGCTCTCCTTCATAGAAAAGGCGGCCGGGACCGGAGTCGTGGTAGGGATCGGGCACACGGGCGCATCGCCCGAGATGATCCGCGACGCTGTCTCGGCCGGCGCGAGGTACTCGACCCATCTCGGGAACGGCTGCCGTGCGGAACTCCCCAGGCTCAGGAACCACATCTGGGAGCAGCTCGCCGCGGACGAACTCACGGCCGGGGTCATCTCGGACGGCTTCCACCTTCCCCCGGCGGTGGTGAAGACCTTCGCCCGCGCGAAGGGAAGGGACAGGCTCGTTCTCGTGAGCGACGCCGCGTTCATCGCCGGCGGCGAACCCGGAGTCTACAAATGGGGCAACATGCAGGTGGAACTCCATCCCGACGGACACCTCGGGCTGTACGGTACGCCCTATCTCGCGGGAGCCGGCCACCTGCTCGATCGGTGTCTGGCGCAGTTCATGAATTTCACGGGCGAGGGAGTCGGCGGGGCCGTGAGGCTCTGCACGGAGAATCCTGCGCGGCTTCTCGGTCTGCCGATCGGACCGTTCGACCTCGCTCCGGGGACTCGCGCCGGCGTCGTGCTGTTCGATTACGAACCGGGAAACGAAATTTTGAAAATACGAAAGGTCGCGGCGGGAAACGAGGTTTTCACCCCCGCTTGAGCATCGGAACGAGCCAGGAGGAAAGAAATGTCGAAGGAACTGACTGCGGGAAAAGTGAGAATTTACGTGGAGGCCGACGAGGCGGCTATGGGAAAGAGGACCGCCGACATGATCGCAGTCGAGCTCAAGAAGGCGGCCTCGGCGAAGATGACTCCGGTCCTCTGGCTCATGGCAGCCCCGAGCGGATTCGCGTTCTACAAGGCCTTCGTCGAGCTCTGCGCCTCTGACGAGGGGCTCAGGGCCCTCGTTCCGTCCGTGCATTTTTTCCAATTCGACGATTATCCCGTCGCCAGGACCGACCCGAAATTCCCCATCACCTTCAGGGCCCTTCTCGAGGACTACTTCTTCAAGCCGCTCGAGAAGGTCTGCGGCAGGCTCGCCAACGTCCATCTCCTGGAACTCACGGGAGGCCCGGGGGACGACGAGGTGACGGCGGATTACGTGAAGCTCCTCCTGAAATTCCTCGACGACCGGGATTCCTACGTCGTCCAGATAAAGGGGATCGGCATGGACGGGCATTGGGGCTTCCACGGGGCCGAGACCCCGCTCGACCGGGAACCGGGCATCATCAAGGTGAGGATGAAGGGCCAGAACATCCACCAGCAGAAGATCGACTGGCCGCAGTATTTCAAGACCGACGATGACGTACCGAAGTTCGCCTATTCCTGCACCGTGAGCCTCTTCCTCAAGGCCGACTGCATCGTGGACAACGTGCCCCAGGCCGCGAAGGAGTTCTCCGTGCTCGCCTCCTACGGCAACGACGCGATCCTGAACGAGGTCCCTTCCTCGGCGCTCAAGTCCCATCCGCACGCCGCTGCGGTCCTCACCGAGAAGTCCGCGAGGGCGCTCGTCGAATTCAGGGAGCTCGCCGCGAAGACCGGCGCGAAGAAGATCACGCCGGAGATGCACGACCGGCTCAGGGCCCTGTGGAAGGAGCCGGGGCGTCCCGATGTGGAGCGCGAAAACACGGCCGCCATGGACAGCGTGCTCGGGAAGCTCGGGTTCATCTGACGAGGGGAAACCCGGCTGGAAACGGAAGGATCCCCGTCACCGAGTGGGGGAGGAGCCGATCGATGCGTTACATCGACAAGGAAACCTGGAAACGGAAGGCTCACTACGAGTTCTTCAGCCGCATGGATTATCCGCAGTACAACGTCTGTGCGAACGTGGATGCGACCGCCCTCAGGAAGTATGTGAAATCTCGGGGGATCTCCTTCTATCACACCGCGGTATGGGCCTCGACGCTCGCAGCGAACGAGGTGGAGGAATTCCGCTACAGGACGAGGCAGGACGGCGTCGTACTGCACGACAGGGTCCATCCCTCGTTCACCGAGAGCATAGGCGGCGACGAACTCTTCAGTCTGGTGACCGTCGACGCGACGGGAGGCCTCGACGAATTCCTGGAACGGGTGAGGGAACGGCTCGCGGTCCAGAAGGACTACTTCGGCGCGGAGTACCTGCGTGGCCGGGACGATCTTCTCTATATCACCTGCCTGCCCTGGGTCTCGTTCACGCACATCTCGCACACGATGAAGCTCGACAGGATCGATTCCGTGCCCAGGCTCTCCTGGGGCAAGTACTTCGAGGACGGAGCCAGAACGATGCTGCCCTATTCGGTACAGGTGAACCACGCCTTCGTCGACGGGATCCATATCGGGAGGTTCTTCGACGCTCTGCGGGAAAGCTTCGAGATGATCGCGCGTTAGGGAAGAATTTGCCGCAGGACTCCGAATTCAATATCCTTGAACCTGACGGAACGCCATGAAGAAAACCCCATCCCCCGGATGCCTCAGATTGCTCAACCAAGGAGTCGCGGGCGCCGGAAATCCCTCGTCGGCCGAGGCGATGGGAGGTAAACGTGCCTTATCGATCGATGGTTGAGCGCGCTCCGGAGGTGTTCTCAGGCGTGGCGGAATACTACGATGCCGTGAGGCCCTCCTATCCGGCCGGTCTCTACCGCGTCGTTTCCGAGGAATTGCGTATCGGGCCGGAGAGTTCCGTCCTGGAGGTTGGCGCAGGAAGCGGCGCGGCCACGGCGCAGATCGTCGAGGCTTGGAACCCCCGCATAACGGCCCTCGAACCCGGGACCGAACTTCGCGGGATTCTCGAGGAGCGTTTTCGGGGCAACCCGAAGGTCGAAATCGAAGGGGTGAAATTCGAGGCATTCGAGCCGAAAAGGAAGTACGACTTCCTGTTTTCCGCCACTGCCTTCCATTGGGTCGACCGGAAGATGAAATTCAGGCTCGCCTTCGACGCGCTCGGAGAAGGCGGAGGGCTCGTCCTCTACTGGAACAACTACTCGAGGGACGACGATCCCGTGTTCGACGAGATCCAGGCCGTTTATCGAAAATACTATCCGGTCAGGACCTACAACAAGGACATCAGGATCGTTCAAAGGAAGTCCATCGAAGACAGGCGGAAGGAGGTCGAGCGGAGCGGCCTCTTCCGTCTCCGACGCTGCGAGGAATTCGTCGAACGCCGGACCTTCGCCGCGGCCGAGTACGTGAAGCTGCTCCGGACTTTTTCCAAGAACGCCGCGAGATCGGAAGAGATCATGAAGACGTTTTACGGGAAGATGGAGGAGCTGATCCTTTCGAAGGGCGATCGGCTCGAGCTTCCCGTGCACACCGACCTCATCATAGCGAAAAAGATTCTGCCGCAGGACGGAACCGTCCTGAAGGAGAACCCATGGACGAATCGAACCGGAAGCACATTATTCTCGGGTACGGCGGAAGCATAGGAAGGGTCCTCGCGAGGGAACTCGCGGCGGAAGGCCTTCCGATGAAAGCCGTCTCCCGGCGGGGAACCGCCCCCGCGGGAACCGAAGCCTGCGAGGCGGACCTCCTCGATCGGGAGAAGGTCCTCGCCGCGGTGGAGGATGGCTCGACCGCGTACCTCACCGCTGGTCTGCGGTACTCGAAGGAGGTTTGGGCCGCGCAATGGCCGAGGATCATGGACAACGTCGTCGAGGCATGCAAGCGCAAGAATGCGAGACTGATTTTCTTCGACAACGTCTACATGTACGGAAGAGTGGAAGGAAAGATGACCGAGGACACGCCGGTCAATCCCTGCAGCAAAAAGGGCGAGATTCGGGCGAGGATCGCCGAGTCCCTGCTGAACGAGGTCAGGGCCGAGAACCTCCGGGCGCTCATCGCCAGGGCCGCGGATTTCTACGGCCCCTCGACGGGGAACACGAGCGTTCCCCATCTGATGGTGTTCGGCCGTCTGCGGGCGGGAAAGGCGGCGCAGTGGCTCCTCAACCCGGATGCAAAGCATTCGCTCACCTACGCGGATGATCTGGGAAAGGCGCTCCTGCTCCTCGCGCGGAGCGAAAGCGGCTGGGGCAGGGTCTGGCACCTTCCCACCGCGGCGCCGGCGCTCACGGGAAACGAGATCGTAAAGATCGCGGCGGATCTTTTGGGAGTTCCCCCCGAGGTCTTCGTCCTGAAGAAATGGATGCTGAGGCTCGCGGGACTCGCGGACAAGACGATCTCGGAAGTCGTTGAAATGAGTTATCAGAACGAGTTCGACTATGTCTTCGATTCGAGCAGGTTCGAAGAGGCCTTCGGCCTCCGCCCGACGACCTACGAGGAGGGAATCAAGGCCTCGCTGGACGCCCTCGCGGACATTCGCACGTAAATATCCGTCGCCTGCTATCTTCCGAAGGCCCTGAGCTCGACCCCGGCCGCCTCGAGCCTCGAGCGGATCTTCTTGATCATGTCCACGGCTCCCGGCGTGTCGCCGTGGACGCAGACGGTTTGCGCCCGGATCGGGATTTCGGTGCCGTCGACCGCGACGACCTTGTTCTCCGTCACCATGAGAAGGACGCGGTCCGCGACCTCGCCCGCGTCGCTGATGACGGCTCCGGGGAGTTTTCGCGAAACGAGGGTTCCCTCGGGCGTGTAGGCGCGGTCCGCGAAGGCTTCTTCGACGTACCCGAGGCCTGCCTTCTTCGCCGCCTCGACCATGACGGAGCCCGCGAGGCAGAGCATGTAGAGCGAGGGATCGACCGCCTTGATCGCCTCGGCTATCGCGGAGGCCACACCCATGTCCTTTTCGGCGAGGTTGTAGAGCGCCCCGTGAGCTTTGACGTGCTGGAGCCCCACTCCCTCCGCTCGGCAGAATCCGAGGAGGGCTCCTATCTGGTAAATGACGTCGGCTTCGATCTCCTCCGGTGTCGCTGCGACGGCCCTCCTTCCGAAGCCCACGAGATCGCGGAATCCCGGATGGGCCCCGACCGCGACGCCGTGTTTCTTGGCGAGGCGTACGGTCCTCTGCATGGTGAGGGGGTCCGAGGCGTGGAAGCCGCAGGCCGCGTTGATCGAGGTCACGTAGGGGACAGCCTCCGCGTCGCATCCGAGGGTCCAGTCCCCGAAGCTCTCTCCCATGTCGCAGTTGAGGTCGATTCTCAGCATGGCCGTTCTCCTCCCGCCCGCCGCTCGCCGCGGAGGGCGATTTCCATCGTTCCGAAGCGCATCCTTTCCTCGCGGAGCGCGGCCTCGGCGTCGTCCTCGCCGACGCACGCGAAGCGCACCAGATCGCCGGGTTTCGCCTGAGCGAGGAGGCCGAGGTCCGGCCCGACGACCGTGCCGATCTTCGCGTAGCCTCCCGTCGTCTGACGGTCCGCCATCATGACTATCGGCATGCCGTGGCCGGGGACCTGTACCGCTCCCTGCGGGATGGCGTCCGAGACGATGTCTGCCCCGCCCCTGTGCTCGATCGCGGGACCTTCCAGCCGGTAACCCATGCGGTCTGCCTCGTTGGTCACTGCATAGGTCCCGCCGAAGAAGGTCGCGATTCCTTTTTCCGTGAACAGGTCGTCCTGCGGTCCGGGCAGGACCCGGAGGACGATTTCGCTTCCGTAACACGGAACGAACATCGCCGGAAGAACGCGGGGTTCCTCGATGAACCACGCCGGCGCCGCCTCGTCCCCGGCCCTGACGGAGTCTCCCTCCTTCAAGGTCCTTCCTTCGAGCCCGCCGATCTTCGCCTTGAGATAGGTGGAGCGGCTTCCCTGTACCGGAGGGACGTCCGCGCCGCCGCGGAGCGCGAGGTAGGTCCTGCAGCCCGTCGTGATGAAATCGAAGCGAAGCACGCTTCCGGCGGCCGCGCGGAAGCTCGACCAGCACGGAATCGGCCTCCCGTCGAGGACGGCCCGCATGTCCGCCCCCGCGATCGCCGCGAACGTATCCTTCTCGAAACGGAAGGTTCCGCCCTTGACGGTCATCTCGAGCGCCGCGGCGTTCCGCGAATTCCCCGCGAGGAGGTTGGCGGCGCCCAGGGCCCAGCGGTCCATGGCTCCCGCGACGGGCATGCCCTGGGACTGATGTCCCCAGCGGCCCGAGTCCTGCACGGAGGTGAAAAGTCCCGGATCGATCACGGTGAGCGTCATGGGAGGACCTCCGGGACGTAGCTTCGGGCTTCGAGTTCCGCCCGAATCCTGCGGTAATCCTCCTCGCCGATCCGTCGGAAGAGAAGGGAGTCCCCGGCGGAAAAGAGCGGCTCGTCGCCGTTCCCGAGCGGATAGCCCTGGAAAGGCGTTCGGCCGATGATCCTCCATCCGCCGGGGCTTTCCAGGGGGTAGAATCCCGTCTGCCCTCCGGCGATGCCGACGGAACCGGCCGGAATCCTCACCCTGGGCCTCTCGAGCCTCGGCGTCGAAAGCCGTTCCGGCATTCCTCCGAGGTAGGGGAAGCCGGGGATGAACCCCAACATGTAGACGAGATAGGGACGGGACGCATGAAGGGTTATCACCTCATCCTCGGAGAGGCCGGCGTGTTCTGCGACGAAGGGAAGGTCCGGGCCGAATTCCCCGCCGTACACCACCGGGACGACGACGGTCTTCCCCTCGTTTCCGTGCGTGCTCCGGCCTTCTTCGCGCTCGAGGAGATCGTCGACCAGCTTTTTCAGCCTGTTTCGGGAAAGTTCGAGAGGATCGAAATAGACGAGAAGCGACCGATAGGACGGAACCACCTCGACGATCGCTCCGATCCTTTCGCCGCGGATCGCTGCGGCCAGGCGATGTACCCTTCGGTTGATCGCGGGATCGATCTCGTCGCCGAATTCTACGACGAGACCTTGCTCTCCCGCATTGAGCAGCCTTGCCTTCTCCACGACGGCTCCTCACGGATCACTTGATCATCATCCGCGGCAGCGCGAGCACCATGTCCGGATAGACCGTGATCACCATGGTCATGGCGAGCATGATGATGAACGAAGGCATCGAGTACTTCGCTATCCTGAACAGGCTCTCCCCCGTGAGGCCGTTGATGACGAAGAGGTTGAAGCCCACGGGAGGCGTGATCTGGGCGACCTCGATCATGACGACGAGATAGATTCCGAACCAGAGCGGGTCGAAGCCCGCGGCCTTGACGAGCGGCAGGGCTATGGGAAGGCTCATCACGATCATGGAGAATCCGTCGAGGAGGCAGCCCAGGATTATGTACATGACGGTGAGTATCGCTATGAGCATGTAGGGGGAGAGCCCCAGAGACCCGATGAACTTCGTGAGGTTCGCGGGGAGCCCGAGATACCCGACCGTGACCGACAGGAAGGAGGCTCCGCTCACGATGAGCATGATCATGCAGCTCGTCTTGACCGATCCCATGAGGGAGTCGACGAAGACCTTCCGGTCCATGCTCCGCGAGAGAAAGGCGAAGAAGACGGAGCCGACGACTCCCACGGCCGCCGCCTCGGTGGGGGTCGCCCAGCCCAGATAGATGCTGCCGAGGACCATGACGATGAGGCTGGCCACCGGGAGGAGTTGGGGAAGCGTACTGAACCTGTCCTTCCAAGAATAGACCGAGCCGTCGTCGGGCGTGAGCTCCGGATTGACGACGCACCGCACGAGCACGTATCCGCTGAAGGCCCCGGCGAGGATGATGCCGGGGATGATCCCGGCGATGAACAGCTTCCCGATGCTGACGTCCGCTACGATGCCGTAGACGAGCATGACCATGCTGGGGGGTATGAGGAACCCGAGAGTCCCGGCCCCCGCGAGGGATCCGAGGCAGAGCGATTTGTCGTAGTTACGCTTGAAGAGCTCGGGCAGCGTGATTTTGCCCACGGTCGCAGTCGTTGCGGCCGAGGAGCCGCTCACCGCGGCGAAGAGGGAACTCGCCACGATGTTGACGTGGACGAGGCGGCCGGGCAGTTTGTTCATCCAGGGAGAGAGACCGTTGAAGAGATTTTCGGATATTTTGCTTCTGAAGAGGATTTCTCCCATGAAGATGAAAAGCGGCAGGGCGATCATCGTGGAGCCGCTCGTGCTGTTCCACACGATGTTGGACATGATCGCGAAGGGATCGACTGAGGTGAAGCAGGTCAGTCCCGTAATCCCCACGATGAAGAGCGAAATTCCTATCCAGATGGTGCTCCCGAGGAACAGCGTGAGAGACGCCAATAGGACGAACGATATGGTCAGAAGTTCCAAGGCGTGAGCCTCCCTATTTCATGGTGTCCTTCGGTCAACGTCCGAGCGTGCCGGATTCGACTTCGCCGTCGTCCGTCCGGCCGGAAACCAGCCTGAGGATCGAATTCGCGAGCTCGGCCGCGAATTGAAGCGCGAGCAGGAGCGATCCCAAGGGAAGGAAGGCCTGGGGGATCGCGAGCGGCGTTTCCGATATCTGCATCGACTTGCTGCTCGTCACGACTGAGTCCCAGAAGAAGAGAAACGTCGTCCAGGTGAGCACGGAACTGAAGACGAAGCCCACGGCATAGGCGTAGACGTCGAGCAGCACCCTGGATTTCCCTTTCAGCACGGAATGGAGAAAAACCATGCGGATATGACTCTTGTCCTTGAGCGTATAGGCC
Organism: uncultured Spirochaetaceae bacterium; assembly: GCA_964397655.1. GTDB lineage: Bacteria > Spirochaetota > Spirochaetia > DTKZ01 > DTKZ01 > CAYNKA01. The sequence continues at coordinate 172,651 of CAYNKA010000004.1, forward strand.
AGAGCGATGAAAGTCATCCCCGCCATGAGATAGCCCGAAAACTCTTCGGCTACGTACAAGGTTTTTCCGAAAACCGTCCGCACGACGATTTCAGCGAGCACCAGGATGAGGCCGGCGACCATCATGAATCCGGAAAGCACGCCGCCGGCTTTCGAGGCGCGTTCGAAGCTGCGAAGAATCCTATCCATGCATGACTCCTTCCAGAGGGGCAAATGAAAGAACCGGCGGGACTGCCCGCCGGTCTCCGCGAGAAACGGTCCTACCGTCCGACTTTCTTGTTGAAAGCCTCGACGATGGCCTTCGCATCCTCGGGTGCGGTCTTGAGCCACTCGTCCCGGATGCTCTTGGTGACCTGGGAAAGCTCGTTGAGGAATTCCTTGCTCGGCGGAATCGTCACGATGCCGTTCTTGTTGCTTATGGCTTCCTGTTCCTTGTCAACCTTCGGGATCATCGTCCACATCTCGTCCTCGACGGCCTTGCCGGTCGCGATGAGCGCGTCCTGGGTCGCCTTGTCGAGCTTGTTGAACTCCTTCAAGTTCACCGTGACGAGGTCGGTCGCCATGGTGACGCTGCAGGGAGAATAATACTTGAGCACTTCCCAGAATTTAGCGTCCACCGCGGTGGGCGTGGAGGTGAGCACGGAGTCGATCACGCCGGTAGCGAGGGACGAATAGACTTCGCTGAAGGGCAGCGGGTAGGGGGTTCCTCCGACTGCCTGCACGACGAGCCCGCCGTTCTTGTCGTAGGTCCTCATCTTGATGCCCTTGAGGTCCGCGACGGATTTCAGCTCCTTCTTCGACCAGAAGCCGGCGGCCGGCCAGGGGGCGATGTAGAGGATCTTCTGGTTCCATTTCTTTTCCGCGATCTTGTCGAAGTAGGGCTTGGCGATATCGTTGAGGATCTTGCCTTCGTCGAAGCCCTGGATGAGGAAGGGAAGGGTGACTACGCCGAAGAGCGGCTCGTCACCTGCGACGCCGCTCGTGAGCATGTCGGAAACCGGCACGAGACCGTCGCGGACGACCTTGAGGAGCTCCGGACCTTTGTATCCGAGGGCTCCGCCGCTCTGGACCGAAATCTCGACTTTCCCCTTCGTCGCCTCTTTCGCTTTTTTGGCGAACAATTCCAAACCTATGGTCTGCTGGTTGTTGGGCGGCCAAACGGAGTTCGCGATCCATTTGACGGGTCCTTCGCTTTTCTTTTCTTCTTTCGCTCCGCCCGCCCATACGACGGTCTGCGCGGTCAGGAAGAAAACGGCGAGGACGAAAACGAACGACGATGTTTTCTTGCTCTTGTACACGGTCAGCCTCCTGTGATGCATTATTATGCAATAAATCTTGCCGCTTTGACTATAGATGATGTCGATCTTTTTATATAATTCTCGGATATGAAGATAAAAAAGCGAGGATTCCTACGAAATTGTATAATTATGCGATATGAAAATGACGGCAAATTTTGTTGCATACCGCCCGTTTTTCCCCTAAAATCGTTGAATCTATGGGTGCCGATCAGAAAGCGCTCGACCCTCTCATGCTCAAGCATTACGAGATTCTCAAATCGTCCGGCCTGTGGGACAAATTCGCCGAACTGCAGGCCGAGAATCGGGAACTTTCGGCCCTCATCAACGACGGCCTGACCCTGTTCTCGGAGAGAAGCGTCGACAAGATGATCGAAGTCGTCCTCGGCAAACTTCTCACGAAATTCATTCCTCGATTCCTCTGTTTCTTCATCGAAACCGCGAGGGGCGGCAAGGTGAAGGCCTATTATTACGAAAACTTGAAGCCCATCGGGGAAACCTTCGAGCCGCCGGACTATCAGGTTTTGAAGGATTTCTTCCAGCAGAATCCGAGGCCTCTCGCATTCGCGATACTCGAATACCAGCTTCAGGACAAGGCCGTGACCGATCGGCTCCTGCAGTTCAGCCCCGAATTCGTCGTTCCCATGACGGGGCTCGGCGGGGTTCACGGCTTCGCCGTTTTCGGCACCAAGGTCGTCGACCGCGGGTACGACAGGACCGAGATCGAATACGCCTTCAGATTCATGCGGATCCTTTCCATCGCGAGCCAGAACGTCCTCTACCACGAGACGTCGATAACGGATTTCAAGACCGGGCTTTACAACCACGCCTATTTCATGAAGCGCTTCGAGCAGGAATTGAAACGCGTCTCGCGTCACCGCTCGAAGGCCGGCCTCATCCTCATGGATCTCGATCATTTCAAGCGGCTGAACGACACCTACGGGCACATGGCCGGCGACGAAGTGCTCGCGTCGGTGGCGAAGGCGGCCCAGGGCGCGATCCGTTCCGAGGACGTCGCGGCGAGGTTCGGAGGCGAGGAGTTCATCGTCCTCGTCGTCGAATGTTCCGAGCACATCCTTCCCCTGGTCGCCGAGCGCATCAGGAAGGCGGTGGACGACCTCACGGTGGCGTTCAAGGACGAGCGGATCAAGGTCACCATAAGCCTCGGTTGCTGCTTCATCGACGAGAGAGGTCTGGGGAGTCCCGAGGAGATCCTGGACCGGGCGGACAAGGCGCTCTATCGCTCGAAGAGCGGGGGAAGGAACCGGACCACGCTCTTCCGGCGGGGACTGCTCTTCAAGGCGGAGGGGCTCAGGGGTTCGACCTCCTCCGTCTAGCGCTCAGTCCTGACCCAGGGCTTTCTTCAGAAGCCCCTTCGGATCCCCTTTCCTGCCTTCGATGGTTTTCGCCGCGGCTATGAGCCTGCGAAGGTCCTTTCCGCTCCTCGCGAAGATGTCCCGATATTCCGCGGAGTTCTCGTCGTAGAGCTGGTACAGGCTGAGGAAGGCGTTGTTGACCGGCACGCGGACGAACCAGCGGTAGCCGTCGCTCCTGAATCGGGAGACGTACTCGTCCTCGTAGGTTTTCTTGTAGGAGGCGATGAGCTTTTCCTTCTCGGCGAGCTTTTCCGCTCGGGGAACGGGCTTCCGGTACAGCTCGTCGAGTCCCGCGATCATGCCACGGATCCAGGCGTAGAAGGCGGCATAGTCCGCCTCGGAAGCCTCCATCGCGCGGTATTCCCGGGACTCCCTGCCGTATTTCCGTTCCAGGTAGAGCCGGGCCCCTTCCCGTCCGACGAGATTCGCGAGTTCTTCGTTGAACTGCGACTCCCCGGAAAGATACACGGTAGCGTGGGTCTGCTCGTGGATGAGAAGCTCGGCGATCCGGTAGTCCGAGTACTTCTTCATGTAGGAGTAGAGCGGGTCGGAGAAGTAGCCCAGCGTGCTGAAGGCGTCGACCTTCCGGATCCAGACGTCCAAGTCTTTCTTTTTGAGTTCGGCGGCCTCCTCCCTGGCATCCTTTTCCTCGAAGAAGCCCTTGTAGGGGACGTCGCCGACGACCGGGAACCACCATTCGTACCGCTTGAACGAGTCCTTCTCCGTGGCGGAGACGACGAGGGCGAGATAGTCGCGGTTTATGTCGACGTAGTTTGTGTAGTTGTCGTTTTCCGCGAGGCCGAGCTCGTCAACGGCGAATCGTTTGATCTCCTTCACCCGTTCGAGGAATTTCCTCGTGTCTTCCGGCGTCGATTCGTCTCGGATCATGGAGTCGATTGGGACGGCCCGATGCCGGTAATCGAGCAGGGTTGAGCCCTGCTTGAGGACGTAACAGCCCCCGAGGGAGAGGAAGGACAGGATGAGAAGGACGGCGGTACGTGACGAACGGCGCATCTTCCTCGAATATACCAGGAATGGGCCCGTTCCAGCAAATACTCCCGGAGGGAAGCGGGGCAGGGAGACGAAAAATCTTTCCTCATACGAAAAACCCGTGATACGATTCTTTTCATGAGATAAGGAGACAAGACGATGAGCGGAAAATTCCTCTTGGGTTTCGACGTCGGAAGTTCCTCGGTGAAGGCGAGCCTCCTGGATTCCGAAAGCGGAAAACCGGCGGCCTCGGCGGCCTCGCCCGAGACCGAGATGGAGATCCGGGCGCCGAGGCCCGGCTGGGCCGAGCAGGACCCCGAGGCCTGGTGGACGCACATGGCGAGGTGCGTAGCGAAGCTCCGAACACACGCTCCCGACGCGGTCGCGGGGATCGCGGCGGTGGGCATTTCCTATCAGATGCACGGGCTCGTGGTCGTGGACGAGGGCGGACGGGTGCTCCGGCCGGCGATCATCTGGTGCGACGGCCGGGCCGTGCCCTACGGCGAGCGGGCCTTCAAGGCGCTCGGAAGGGAAACCTGCCTCGGCAGGCTGCTCAACTCGCCCGGCAACTTCACCGCGGCCAAGCTCGCCTGGGTCAAGGAGAACGAGTCCGGCCTGTACGCGAAGGCCAAGAAGATGTTCCTTCCCGGCGATTACCTCGCCTACAGGATGACGGGAGAGGCGGCGACCACCGCCTCCGGCCTCTCGGAGGGCGTGCTCTGGGATTCCTCGCGGGAGGAACCGGCGGGCTTCCTCATGGACCACTTCGGGTTCGACCGCGGCCTTCTCCCGAGGCTCGTCCCGACCTTCGCGGAGCAGGGAAGGATCACGCCGTCGGCGGCGAAGGAGCTCGGGCTTCCGGCCGGCGTCCCCGTCACCTACAGGGCAGGCGACCAGCCGAACAACGCCCTTTCGCTCGGCGTTCTCGAGCCGGGCGAACTCGCGGCCACGGCCGGCACTTCCGGCGTGGTCTACGGCATCGTCGACGAGCCGGTCTGCGACCCGGAGTCCAGGACGAACACCTTCGTCCACGTGAACCACGCGGCCGACAGGAAGCGCTACGGCATGCTGCTCTGCCTGAACGGCACCGGAAGCCTGAACCGCTGGCTCAGGCAGACCGCGGCGGAATTCGACGGCAAGGGCATCTCCTACGCCGGCATGAACGAGCTCGCCTCGAAGGTGCCCGTGGGTTCCGCGGGCCTCGTGGTTCTGCCCTACGGGAACGGGGCGGAACGCACCCTCGGCAACCTCGATCCCGGCGCCTCGCTTCACGGGATCAACTTCAACATCCACGGGAAGGCCCACCTCTTCCGCGCGGGGCAGGAGGGTATCGTCTTCGCGCTCGCCTACGGCATCGAGATCATGCGCGCCCAAGGGCTGCGGGTGGACACGGTGAAAGCCGGCTACGCGAACATGTTCCTGAGCCCGCTCTTCAGGACGGCCTTCGCGACCGTAACCGGCGCCAGGGTCCTCCTGTACGAGACTGACGGCGCCGAAGGCGCGGCCCGCGGAGCGGGAATCGGGGCGGGGACGTACCGGGATCCGGGCGAAGCCTTCGCGGGCCTCGGGCTCAGGGAGACCGTCGAGCCGGACGAGGAAGCCGCGGGCGCGTACCGGGAAGCATACGAGAGCTGGAAGCGCGTCCTGAAAAGGGAGGTGCCGTCGAGCTGAGAAAATCACTCGAAACGCATGAAGAATTCTTCCTGCGGTTTCTTGTGGCGGTATTTTATGGTGATGATCCGCTTCGCTTCGTTGAAGTATGCTCCCGCCGCATAGCGCTCGAAATTGGGATCGATGCGCCAGGTGATTCCCCAGATCTGGATTTCCTTGTAGGGCTTGGCCCCTCGGAACACGAAGTGGTGGGTCGCTCCCTCCGGGAACTGGAAGACGAATTTATACATCGCCGCTGCGATGGAGATCTCGTCGATCTTGGCGGCGATGTAGATCCAGTTTCCCGGCCCCAGGCTCTTCGAAAGGCTGACGAAGCGCGGATAATACGGATTCGCCGCGATTGAGGTGTAGATGTCTTCGGGCGCGATGCGGCCTTCGGTCCCCTTGAAGGCCATGTTCTCCACGACGAAATAGCGGGGCAGGAAGCCCTGCTTGTCCGAGAGGTCCAGGACCGAGAGCACGAGATCCCGGCCGATCGATTCGAGAACCGGATCCTTGTCCGTTTTTCCCGCCCTGATGAGGATCTTCCCGGCCAGGAGGGACGCCTGGATGTCGACCTTGCCGGGTTCGACTTCGAGGAAGAAGCCCTCCTTGATCTTGATGATGGAGGGAAAGATCTTCGTATTGATGAGGGTCCCGAACCTTTCCATGACCGTCGTGACCGATGCGTCGAGGTTCGAGGAGTCGTAGAAATTCTGGAGCATGCCCAGGGCGACGGGGAGCGAAACCGAGGAGAGATCGGCTTCGGAGGCGAATTTCAGGACGTCCGCCGCGAGACCCTGCGAACCCCGGTCCAGGGCGAATTGGACGAGGTCTCCCCTGGCGAAGATCGAGGCGTCCCGGCCGCGGACGAGTGCCGCGAGCTTCGCCGAAGCGTCCTCGTCCTCCTGCAGGAGACGGTCGGACAGGTTCTGGAGGTTCCCGAGGAATGCGCAGGTCGCGAAGGTCAGGCTGTCCGGATGGAGCGCCGCCGCCTTCTGCATCTCCTCGACGGCCCCGAGGAATTCGCCCCGGCGGAGGGCCTCGGCGAGGTAGGCGTTGAGGAGGCTTTCCTTGAAGGCCTGCGTTCCCTTTTCCGTGAGCCACGTGCCGTCCGCGGCCGAATAACGGCTCGTCCGCCAGCCCTGGTAGGCTCCGGCCAAATAGTCGTTGACCTTCCTCAGGAGAAGGTCGTCGGTCGTGGTGCTTCCCTGGTTCGCGTACCACTGGCGGAAGGATTCCTTGGTGCCGCCGGTCGAGGGCCCGAAACTGATGTTGAGACCCCCTTCGGTCTGGAGGACCATCTGCTGACGGGCCATGTCGATGGAGGCTTTCACGGGAAGGGAGAGGAAGTAATTCTTGTCCTTGTAATTGACCGAAAGGATGGGCATCCGTTCGACGCTGTTCGCGCGCGCGCCGTCCACGACCGCGAACCTGAGGGTGAGAGTCTTCGCCTTCTGTCCCGATTTCCCGCCGAGGACGGGCTGGATGGAGAGAACGTCCTTTTTCTCGTCCAGGGTGAAATTCATCGTGACGTCCTGGCTGAGCAGGACGGAGAATCCCTTGTCGGTCTTTTTGTAGTTCACGGGCAGGAGCTTGACCGTCTCCTGGCCCTCGCCCGCGAGTTCGGCGGTCTGCCGGGCGCCGAAGGAGAAGTCGATTCCCCTGAAGCGGACGTGGAGGTCGGAGATTTCGGCCTTTTTTTTCTTGGGGTCGCCCTCTGCGGCGGCGGTTTTTCCCATGAGGGAGAGGTCCTTGAAGGAATCGAAGAATTTCTCGCTCCGTTTCGCGAACTGGAGGAAGAGGAGGCCGAAGATGATCGCGACATAGATAAGCGGTGTAATGAAATAGGATTTGTTGAAAGCCTTGCCCATTTCGGGCATTCTATCTTTTCCGGAGAAGAATGACAACCTCGGACCTCTGCGTCCGCACCGACACAGCCCCGGCCCTTGAGCAAGAATTTTCTGCCGGGTATTATGGGAAACCCAACAATGCCGATCGAAGAGGGCTCTATGATTTTTCGTAAATTTTTCACCGTTTTCGCCTCCGCGGCGGTCCTGTCTCTGATTTTTTCCGCCTGCGCGGGCCTCGGGAAATCCGGAAAAGTCGAGGAGCCGGAAAGGACCGGGAAAAAGGAAGGACCGCCTCCGGAGGAGGACGTCTATTCGGGGGTGGCGTTCGCCCTTTCCCTCGGCGATCCGGAGAAGGCGGTCCGGGAACTCGAGGCCGCCGAGAAACGAAATCCCGAGTCCTCCGAGACCAAATACCTGCTTTCCCAGGTCCTCATGATGGCGGGCAGGACGGACGAGGCGGTCCGGACTCTGAACGAGCTTCTCGCGAAGAATCCCGACGACGTCGAAGCGCTGTATGCCCTTTCTCTCGCCGAAGGAGCCAAGGGACACGCGGCCGGGCAGAAGGAGCTTCTCCGCAGAATCCTCGTTCTCGATCCCGGCAACGGGAAGGCCCAGGCCTCGCTGGGCGAACTCTACCTCCGGGAGAAGAAGTACGCGGAGGCGGAGGCCGCCTTCGGAAAAAGCCTCGAGTCGGATGCCGGCAACGTCGTGGCCCTCATCGGGAAGGGGAACGTCGAACTCCGTCAGGGAAAGGCCAAGGAGGCGGAGGCGACCCTCTCGAAGGCCATCGAAAAGGAGCCTTCCTACCCGTTCGCCTACGTGGACAGGAGCAAAGCGAGGTCGGAGCTCGGGGACTTCGCGGGGGCGGAGAAGGACGTCTCCAAGGCCATCGCGATCGATCCGGAGTTCGGCTGGAATTACTACGACCGGGGCAAGGTGCTGGTGAACGGCGGCAGACCCGACGAGGCCTTGAAGGACTTCGACAAGGCGATCGAGCTCGAACCCGACCTTTTTCTCGCCTACGTCTACCGCGCGAGGATTCACGACGGCAAGGACGACCTGGGCAGGGCGGAGGCGGACTACCGGAGGGCCCTCGCAATCAAGCCGGACTATCCGTATCCGAATCTGCCCCTGGCGATCATCTCCTACAAAAAGGGGAAATGGGACGAGGCCGCGGCGTTCTTCAAGAAGGCCTATGAATTCGAATCCTCGGAATACGGCTACCCGCTCCTCGTCGCCCTCTGCTACAAGAACGCGAACAAGGAAAAGACGGCCTCGGACTACCTCCAGGCCCGGCTCGGCGATTTCCCCAGGGATTCGCTCTTCTACCATATGGCTCGGTTCTACCTCCTGCCCTCCTCCGACCTGTTCATCGTCCGGCAGGTGAATCTGGAGAAGAACAAGACCCTTAAGGCGCGGATGTTGTTTTATATCGCGGCGCAGTATAAACTACAGGATAAGCGTTCGCTTGCGATGAAATATTTCCTGGAAGCCTCCGAGCAGAAAACGTCGGGGTTTGTGGAAAACCGGCTTGCGGAATGGGAACTGAAACGAGCAAAGGGACAGTGACCTCGGAAGGGTCGTATCACCGACTTCTCGATATCCTGAACCGGGATCATCCCGTCATCATCCAGACACACGACTATCCCGACCACGACGCGGTCGCGGCGGGATACGCCCTCAAGCACCTGCTCGGGGAATACGGCTACTGCTCGGAACTCTGCTACGGAGGCGAGCTCCAGAGCGAAACGCTCGCGGACACCATCAAGCTGATCGACATTCCAATCGTTCCCGCCTCGACGATCGGGATCACCGATCGGACTCAGATCGTGCTCGTGGACAGCTTCGCGGGCAACAAGAACGTGACCGACCTTTCGGGACGCCTCGTGGGAATCATCGATCATCACGAGCCCCCCGAGGCTCCGAACTGCGCCTTCGCGGACATCCGGAGAGGCTACGGCTCCTGCTCGACGATCATCCACCAATACTACCTGGAGACAGGCTTGGAGGCCCCGAAACCGGTCGCCACCGCCCTCCTCATGGGCATCATGATGGACACGGCCTATATGACGAGGGGAGTGGCCCCCGTTGACCTCGCCGCGTTTTCCGGGCTATTTTTCAAGGGCGATTGGGAACTGGCGGCCTATATCCTTCGCAACTGCCTTTCCATAAGGGATATTCCGGTCATCCGCTATGCGATCGACAACTGCGTCGTCGAGGGGGACGATTGCTACCTCGAGCTCGACAGCCCCTGCAGGTCGGAGCTCTTGGGCCTGTTGTCCGATTATCTCCTCAGTTTCAAGGAGATACATTTCGTGGCGGCCTGGGAGCTCGATTCGGAGGAATGCCGGATCTCGGTCCGGAGCGAAGACCCGAAAAAACCCGCGGACTTCGTCATCCGGAAGGTGCTGGAAGGCATCGGGTACGGCGGCGGGCACCTGCACATGAGCGGAGGCTCGATCCCCCTGGACCGATATCCGGGCGCAGAAGGCCTCAGGCGGCTCTTTTCCCGAGTACTCGCGGACCTATCCAAACGTTGAGGTTGCATCGATGAGCGAAACCGTCACCCGTCTCCGGTTCGGAGACCGGGAATTCATCCTGGTCGGGACCGCACACGTGTCCCGCGAAAGCGTCACCGAGGTCGAGAGGATCATCGGCGAGGAAAGGCCCGAACGGGTCTGCGTGGAGATCGACGCCTCGCGTTACAAGTCCATGAGCGAGACGAAGAGCTGGTCTTCGCTCGACATCTATCAGGTCATCAAGGCGAAGAAGGGCTTCCTCCTCCTGGGGAACCTCGTGCTCTCGTCGTTTCAGCGGCGGCTCGGGCTGGACCTCGGCGTGAAGCCGGGCGAGGAGATGATGCAGGCGGTCAGGACGGCCGAAAGCCTCGGGATCCCCTTTTCCCTCTGCGACCGGGAGATCCAGACGACCCTCCGCAGGGCCTGGGCCATGACCGGGTTCTGGGGGAAGAACAAGATGCTCGCCGCCATGGTCTCGTCGATCGTGTCCACCGAGAAGCTCACCAGCGAGCAGATCGAGGATCTCAAGAAGAAGAGCGAGCTCGAGGGAATGATGGAGGAACTCGCCGGCTTCCTCCCGTCGGTGAAGAAGGTCCTCATCGACGAGCGCGACCAATACCTCGCGACCCGGATCTTCGAGACGCCGGAGAAGAAGGTGCTCGCGGTCGTAGGCGCGGGGCACGTTCCCGGTATCGTGAAATGGCTCGAAGGCCTCGCCGGGGGAAGTTGCGCGAGCGACCTCGGCCCCATCGACGAGATCCCGGCCCCCGGCAGGATCTCCAAGGCCATGCCCTGGATCCTTCCCCTCGCCATCGTGGGAATCATCGCCGCCGGATTCTTCCGCTCGGGCTGGAGCCAGGGCTTGGACATGGTCTGGTTCTGGGTGCTCGCGAACGGAGGACTCGCCGCCGTCGGCTCGCTCATAGCCCTGGCCCATCCCGTCACGATCCTCTCCTCGTTCGTCGCGGCGCCGGTCGCCACGCTGAACCCGGCCATCGGCGTGGGCATGATAACCGGCCTCCTGGAGGCGTTTTTCCGCAAGCCGCGTGTCGAGGATTTCGAACGTCTCCATCAGGACATCGCGAGCCTCAGGGGCTTCTTCCGCAACAGGGTCACGCACGTCCTTCTGGTGTTTTTCTTTTCGAACATCGGAGGCATGATCGGGAACTTCATCGCCCTGCCGTACCTCACGGTCCTCGCCGGGAAGTAGCCCGCGCCGCGTCCGGCCCCGGAGGTTTCAGGCGCCCGCCGGCCTTTCCTCCGCAATTCCTCTTCCTTCCGCATTGAGCAAGGCCGCGGCCTCGAGGAGGTCGGGCCAGATCCCGAGCAGCCTGCCGTAGCCCGCGGCGTGGTTCCTGACCTGCTCGACCGAAAGGCCGCATCCGCGTTTTCCGAAAAGATAGGACGGCTCCCTGAGCATCTCGTAGACCGCCTCGAGATGGGCTTGCGTGTCCTTCCCCCATTCCTCCGGCAGGCAGTCGCCGTCCAGGGCTTCCTCGAGCGAGGTGGCGTAGGCTCCGGCCCCTTCCGACCAGGCGTCGTGGAGAAAATGCGCGAAGCCGCTCGTCCCGAGCGACGCCGCCTCCCCGAGGTTCTCCGAGAGCTCGCGGAAGCGCTCCTTCACGCCTTCGGTCCCGGACGAGGGGCGGCAGCGGAGCGCGAGGGCCATGAGCAGCTCCGAGAGGTAGGGCTTGAAGTCGGTGAGGCTCTCGGGCTCGAAGCTCCGCTGCTCACGGGAATCGTGGAGAAAGCCGAAGCCGAGGAAGGCTGTGAGGCTCGAAGGATCGAGGAGGCGGTGAACGAAGGCGAAAAAGCCGTCCGGGTTCCTTCCCACCGGGAGGAAGGGAGGAAGAAGCCCCCGGCAGTCCCAGCCGGACTGCATGGCCATGAAGCTCATGCTCGGCCCGACGAGATTGGTCTCCGCGATCCTGAGCACCTCGCGGGAGTACTTGAGCTCGGAATACCCTCGCGCCGTCATTTCGTCCCGGGCGCGGCCTTTCAAGGAGAGGACGGTCCTCGCCCTTCCGAAACCTGAGTCGCCGTAGGTGCCGGGGCTCGTGACCGTCACGATTCCCGCTCCGTTCGGAAGCTGCCCGTCCGTGAGCTCTGCCGCCCCCGCTCCGAGGAAACGGAGGTGTTCCGCCGCGACGTCTACGTCGACCGGTTCGATGTCCGCGAGGATCTCCTCCCGGTCCTTCCGATAGAGATAGTCGAGGGGAAAGGCGGCCTTCGTGAAAGCCGTGGTGCTGGCGCCCCGGCCGCCCCGGCGGACGGCAGGCCTGCAGAGGACGTCGTCGTCCGTGGAGACCGCGATCCCTCCCGCGGCCGCGAGCATGATCGCGTTGTAGTTTCGTCCCGAGCCCTTTCCGTCCGGGTGGGCAAGGAAGGCGTAACCGGCGGTTTCCGGGTCGAAGTCCCCTTCGAGGCGGTTCAGGAAGCGCTCCCTCGCCTTCGCGTCCGAGACGAGGAACGGCAGGCCGTGAGCGCGGGCTGACGCCGCCGTTTCCGCGGCCACTGCCGGGTCCAGGCCTTCGTACGGAAAGTCCGTCGCGACGAGGACCGGGGCGACCCTCCCGTGTTCGGCGAGATTCCGCGCGAAGCCTTCCACGCTCTCGACGAGGCCTGCCCTCCTTCCCGCGGTAGGCCAGGCGAAAACGACCTTGGACGGCATCGACCGTTTTTCCATGCATACCTCCCGGAGCTCTTGAAGAAGGAGCGTAATTGTCGCCGCGACACATAGTGTATACCCGGCCGGATGGAAAATGCCAACGATTCGAACGCGGGGATTTCATCCCTAAGCGGACCGCAGCAGGGCCGCCGTTTTTCCGCTGGACCGGGATCAGGGCATCACGAGCCGATGAGGTCCAGCGTGACGGTGTACGTGGTCGTCGTGCTCCCGTCGCTCACCTCGATGACGATGTCGTAGGTCCCCGACAAGTCGTAGGGTATCGTGACATAGTTCCCCGAAGCGACTATGGTCCCGTTCACCTTGATCGTTCCGCCCGATGCCGCCGGCGTCACTCTGATCGTCGCCGGCAGATAGTCTACCGCCGAGTAAATCGTAGTGCCCGAGGAGAACGGCGGGGTCGTCGTGATGGAGTTTCCTCCGTTGATGTTGTAGATGGACAGCATGTTCAGGACGGGGGCCGCGGGCCTCGTCACCGTGATCGTGTAGGTCGTCGTCGCGGTCCCGTCGGAAACCGTAACGGCTATGGTGTTGCTTCCTTCGGCGAGCGAGATCTCCCCCGATGCGGCGCCCGAAGGAACCGCGACGCCGTTTATTTTTATCGTGAGGCCCGAAGCCGCGGCCGTGGGTGTGAATGCGATGCCGGTTTCCGAACTCGCGACCGAGATCGAGTAGTTCGTAATTCCAGCGCCGAAGGCAGGGGAAAGCGTTCCGACCGACGGGGCGAGTCCGCTCAACGTCACCGCTGGGAGGGCGCGCGTGACCGTGACGGTGTAGGTCTTCGTCGTGCTTCCGAATGAGACCGTGACGCTTATCTCCTTCGGCACGCCCGAGACGAGCGCTATCGTCGCCGAGCCCGCGCCCGGCAGGACCTTGGTACCGTCGACCGTGACCGCGAGGTCCGCGTCCGAGACCTTCGGCGTCACGACGATAGTGAAGTCCGTGTAATCAACCGCGGCCGTGTAGCTCGTCTTGGCGGCCGAAAAAGAAGGCGAAAGCGTGCCGGCGGAAAGCGCGAGGCCCGACAGGACCGCTTCGGGGTCGCCGTCCGAGTCTCCGTTCGAAGAGGCGTCATAGCCGGAGAGAAGCATCATGGCAAGGAGTCCTGCCAAGATCGGGAGAAGGCGAATATTCCGTATTGAAGGCATGGGTCGATCCTTAATAAAAAACTTGAGGAAACGACCATTCTTCGGTGCCCGAGAGGCCGGGGCAGCTGCTCATGGTTTCGTTATCGTGAAGGTATAGGTGTTAGTCTCGCCTCCGTAGGTGACCGTCACGGAAATAGGGTTTGCTCCTGAGATGAGGTCGATCGAGCCCGATGTTCCGCTTCCGGATGTCACATCAACGGCGACCGTATTGACCTTTACTTCATAGGCAGTATGCGGTACGCCAATAGTAAGCTGAACTGAAGAGGCACCCGAGGTCGTGCCTGTATAGCTCGTGTTCCCCGAGGTGAAAGACGGGTTGAGTGACACTGGTGAATCCATGTCATCGACAATGACCACCGAATTCAACGTGGGCAAGGCGGAAGCGGCCCTGGTCACCGTGATCGTGTAGGTCGTCGTCGCGGTCCCGTCGGAAACGGTAATGGGTATGCTGTTGGTTCCTACGGCGAGATTGATCGGCGCTGATTCAGTGCCCGAAGGAACCACGACCCCGTTGATTTTATCGTGAGGCCCGAAGCCGCGGCCGTGGGAGTGAAGGCGATGTTGTTTTCCGTGTTCGCGACCGAGATCGAGTAGCTCGTTATCTTCGCGCTGAAGGACGGCGAGAGCGTCCCGACCGAAGGGGTGAGCCCGCTCAGCTCGGGTCCGCCTCGGGTCACCGCGACGGTGTAGGTCTTCGTCACGGTCCCGAACTTTGCGGCGACGGTTGTCGTCGTGGTCGCGCCGGCGCCCGAAGATACCTTCGTGCCGTCGACCGTGACCGCGAGGTCCGCGTCCGCTACCGTCGGCGTAACGACGATCGAGGACACGGAATACGCGACGGACGCCGTGTAGCTCGTGACGCCTGCGGAAAAGGCGGGAGTCAGGGTGCCGGCGGACAAGGAGAGGCCGGAGAGGAGCACCGCGGGGTCGCCGGCGCTGTCGCCGCCCGAGGACGCCGCATCACAGCCGGAGAGAAGCAGTGCCCCGATGAGTCCGGCAAGAATAAAGGGAAGGTATTTTTTTCGCTGCGCGCGCATCGGTATCTCCCTGTTTTTTCCGTGTTTTCCGGAAGAAGAAAGGCGGATGGTGTATGCGTACAAATGTATCACAGTGTGGGGGAAAACCACTGTTTTTATTGAACAGGGTACCGGAAAACGATGAGATCGGGAATCCGTCAAAAACCGGTTATGAGAAAGTCGATCGCGGAAAGTATCTCACGCCGATGGCCCGAAGCGTCGGATACCGCCGGACCGAGGCTTTTTACATGGATCGCAGCCATCTGCTGGGTGAGAACGACGTAATCATCGCCGCTGACTTCGATGAGGAGATTCAGATCTTTCATCGGTTTTTTTCCGATTCCTGTTTTTCTCGTCAACGGGATCACCAGCCGCGTTTCCAAGGCCTCGAATAGGGAATGCTGGACGTCGAGGAGAAAAGGATAGTTTTTCTTCGAAACGGGATCGACGTTTTGGTGGACGGAAAACTGCGACATCAGAACGTCCTCATCCCATCGCTGAACAGCCCGAATCGCGACACATGTTCGTTGTATGCTTCGATCGCATCGGCATTCTCATCGAGCCATTTTTCCCTTTTTTCCCGTTTTACGGCTTCCGTCAGCGCCGCCTCGAGGACCTGTGAGATGTTGATGTCGAGGCTTTTCGCCTTTGCCAGGAGATCCGAATTGATGGTAAGGTTGGCAGGTTTTTTCGGAGCATTCGCATTGTAGATCGAGGACACGATATCCTCCTTTGTATAATATACGCATAATATATGCGCACATTTCATTAAAGTAAAGATGTCGCTTTATGTTTGCTCCGGGAACACGCCTTCGGCGTTTTCGGGAACGGAGGCGGCGCCGAGCCGCGGAATCCGGGCCGGATCGGCGTCGTTCCTTCGAGCCTAGTGTTTCCTTTACCTCAGCTCGACCTTCCGGTGAGGTTGATCACGAAATCTCCCGCCGGATCGTCGCTGTGTATCGCGAGCGTCGCGGTTTCTGGATTTTTCGAGGTGCCGTCGTTGTTGGAGAACTGCAGTACCGCGTAGACCTCCGTGTTCTTCGGGATGACGGCCTGGGCCGGCGGCGTGAAAACGAGGAAGTCCAATTCGTCCGAAGTCGACGACGTTATGGTCATGTAGGGGCTCCCCCCCGTGAGCGTCAGGTCGGCCGTCCCCGTGTTCCTGATCGTGAAGGTGATGTTGTTGTCGGTGCCCGCCCCCATGGACGTACCGAAGTAGACCGTCGTGCTTCCCGACACGTAAACCGCGTTGCTTCCCGAATCGTCGTAATCGGTCAGCCCCGACACCTGGATGGCGGGAAGGCCGGCTCGCGTCACCGTGACGGTGTAGGTGTTCGTCAGGGCCCCGTAACTCACGACGACGGGGATCGCCTTCGCGACTCCCGCGGCAAGCGCCACCGAGGCCGAGCCCGCGCCGAGGATGACCGTGAAGCCGTCGACCGTGACCGTGACTCCCGAGCCCGCGGGCGTCGGCGTCACGGTGACCGAGGATACGCCGTTCAGGACGGAGGCCGTGTAGTCGGCGGTGCTCGGAGAGAAGCTCGGAGCGAGAGTTCCCGCCGATAGGGTGAGGGCGGAGAGCTGCAGGCTCGGGGCCCGTGTGACGGTGATGACGTAAGCGAAGCTCGCGTCGCCGTACGAAACGGTCACGTCGATCGTGTTCGGCCCTTCGACGATGGGGAGTGAGGACGAGGTCCCGGAGTATTCGCTTCCGGAGGAGGAGAGCGGGATGACGGTTTCGTTCACCTTCACCGTATATGAAGCGTTCGTCACCGAGGCCGTGACGGTCAGCGAGGAGACGTTGTTTGCGACCGTCGCGGTATAGCTGTAGATCGCGGAGGCGAAGCCGGGCGAGAGCGTGCCTTTCGAGAGGGAGAGTCCGCTCAGCGAAACCGCGGGGGCCCGCGTCACGGTCACGGTGTAGGTCTTGGTCGTGGTACCGTACTTGACCGCGATGGTAACGGCCTTCGATGCTCCGGCGTCGAGAGCGATCGTCGCGGTTCCGGCACCCGGGATTATTTTCGTCCCGTCGACCGTGACCGTGAGGTCGGAGTCCGCGACCGCCGGGGTGACGACGACGGAGGAGACCGCGTAGTCCACGGCCGCCGTGTAGCTCGTCACGTTGGCCGAAAAGGCGGGGGTGAGGGTGCCGGCGGACAAGGCGAGGCCGGAAAGGAGCACGTCCGGAGCCTCGTCGGCCGCGTCCGAGGAACTCGATGTCGGACAGGAGAAGAAGAGGGAAACGAGGACGAAGCCCGCAAAAAGCAGGGCGAGCCGCACCATGGTTTTTTCCGTTCGGTTTTCATGGATCACCTTCCCGCGAGTCGATCAACGAAGAAGAATTTTACATTCTGCGGTCAATTATATCACGACTCATCGGAAAAATCGGGGATTTCTGGTCCTGCGAGCGGTCCATGCGCGGGCCGGGAGCTATGCCTCGTCGCGGTAATCCGGTTTCGGGGTCTTCGACGCGAACACGGCCTTGACGCCTTCGGGGATCGAGGCGACGCGGACCCAGGTCTCGGAGGACTCCTCGTCGTCGCGGACCTTCGCGGGGCCGATGCAGGTCGTGAAGCCCATGTCCGCGGCGGCGCGGAGGCGGCGCTTCAGGTGGGGGACGGGGCGGATCTCGCCGGCGAGGCTCACCTCGCCCGCGACCGTGGTGCCTCCGGGAAAGGGGATCCCGGTCCGCGCGGAGTACAGGGCCATGGCGAGGGGAAGTTCGATGCCGACCTCGGAGAGCCGGATGCCTCCCGCCACGTTCACGTAGATGTCCTGGTCCGAAAAGCGGAGCCCCGCGTGCTTCTCGAGCACCGCCGCGACGCGCGCGACCCTGCCGGGATCGATGCGGTCGGAATAGACCCGCGACAGCCCTCCCTTGGCGGGTACGGTGAGCGCCTGGATCTCGACGAGGAGGACGCGGCTTCCCTCGTACACCGGCGCGGGAACCACTCCCGGCGGAAGCTCTCCGTCGCGTTCCACGAGGAAGAGGGACGAGGGGTCCTGGATCTGCACGAGGCCGCGGTCCTGCATGGTGAAGAGGCCGATCTCGTCCACGGAGCCGAAGCGGTTCTTAGCGGCTCGAAGGAAACGGACGTCGCTTCCGGACTGGTCGAAGTAGAGGACGGTGTCCACCATGTGCTCGATGACCTTCGGGCCGGCGATGGCGCCCTCCTTGGTCACGTGTGCGATGAAGAAGACCGAGGCGTTCCGTTCCCGCGCCCATTCGGCGATCTCGTGGCAGCAGTACTTGATCTGGTTCACGGTGCCGGGGACGCTTCCGAGATCCGGGGATCTGAGGGTCTGGACGGAGTCCACGACGAGGAACTCGGGATCGAGTTCCCTGAGGCAGCGGTCGAGGGCCGCGAGCTCGGTTTCCGCGAAGATGCGGAGGGCGGAAGACCCGAGGCCGAGCCGGTCGGCCCGCTGTTTGATCTGCCCCGGCGATTCCTCGCCCGATACGTAGAGGGCCCTGTGCCCAGCGGCGAGGCCGCAGGCGACCTGCAGGAGGAGCGTGGATTTCCCGATCCCCGGCTCGCCTCCCACGAGGACCGTGGAGCCCTTCATGATGCCGCCGCCGAGGACGCGGTCGAGCTCGTCGTTGCCGCTCGCGATCCTGACCCCGTCGGAGGCCGGCACGGCCTTGAGCTGCTGCGCCTTCTTGGGCGCCTTGCCGCCCGTTCCGGCCGCTGCCGGGGCCTTGCCCTTGGAGGCGGACCCTTCGGAGAAGGTGTTCCACTCCCCGCAGGCCGGGCAGCGGCCGAGCCATTTGGGCTCTTCGTTGCCGCAGCTGCGGCAGGTGAATATCGTTCTTTCCTTCGCCTTGAGACTCACCTCGACACCTTGAGCAGCTCGATCTCGAAAAGCAGGAAGGCGTTGGGGGGAATCACCCCGCCCGCTCCCCGGGAGCCGTATCCGAGCTCGGGCGGAAGCGCGACGGTCCTCTTCTCCCCCGGCCTCATGTCCATGAGCGATTCGTCCCAGCCCTTGATTACCCTGCCCTTGCCTACCTGGAATTCGAAGGGCGAGCCCCGCTGCACGGAGCTGTCGAAGACGTTCCCGTCCAGGAACAGGCCGGTGTAGTGGACCGTGACCATGGCCCCCTTTTCCGGCTTGTCGCCCGAGCCTTCCCTGTTGATCACGTAGAAAATTCCGCTCGCGCTTTTCTTCGCGCCGGGAAGGAGCTCGGCGACCTTCTTCAGAGATTCTTCCTTTTCGGACTCGGCCCGCTTCGCCGCGCGGGAGCTCATTTCGCCCAGGGCCTTGTCGAAGGCGGCCTGGTCGGTTTTGAAGGACTGGGCCTTGGCACCCTGGCGGATGACGGTCACCTTTTCGATCTTGTCGCCCTGCTTGATCTTGTTCACGACGTCCTGGCCCTGGACCACGTGGCCGAAGACCGTGTGCTTGTCGTCGAGCCAGGGCGTGGCCTTGTGGGTGATGAAGAACTGGCTTCCGTTGGTGCCCGGGCCCGCGTTCGCCATCGAGAGGACTCCCGGTCCCGAATGGCGGAGACTCCGGTCGAATTCGTCCGGGAACTGGTAGCCGGGCCCGCCGGAGCCGTTCCCCGCGGGGTCTCCTCCCTGGATCATGAAGTCGGCGATGACGCGGTGGAAGACGAGTCCGTCGTAATAATGCTTTCCCGCCTTCTGGTTCGACTTGATCGTGCCCTCGGCGAGGCCGACGAAGTTGATGCAGGTGAGGGGGGTCTTTTCGAACTCGAGCCGGAGAACGATGTCTCCGCGGTTCGTGGCGATCTTCGCGTACAGTCCGTCGGAAAGCTGCTGGGCGTCGGCCCCCTCGGCCGCGACCGCGAGCGCAGCCGCGAGGACGAAGGCCTTCGTTCCGGACGAAAAGGAAAAGGATTTCATGGTTCCTCCAGATGGTTTCGATGTCTCTGTTGTCATTTCGGCGGGAAAAACCGCCCGAGGCCGTCATCATACCCGATGAACGGCCTCC
Organism: uncultured Spirochaetaceae bacterium; assembly: GCA_964397655.1. Classification (GTDB taxonomy): domain Bacteria; phylum Spirochaetota; class Spirochaetia; order DTKZ01; family DTKZ01; genus CAYNKA01. The sequence continues at coordinate 192,139 of CAYNKA010000004.1, forward strand.
GCTCAATGGGCGCCCGGGGCGAGCGCACTTACAATGCTCAACGCGGGTCCCCGGCCTGCGACGCCTTCGGCGTCGTCGGGTCGAAAAATATAATTGCGTATCACTTGATGAAGTGATAAAATGGAATTCGGGAAATATTTCATCACCTTGGTTGGAGCATCGGTCCCTCGAAAGCAGGAGATCGAAGGATGGACACCGGTTCTTCATTCCCCGGAATTCCTCGGCGCGTTTCCGGCCTCATCCTCCCAGCAGCTCTTCTGTTCGGGTGCTCGTCGATTTTCAATTCCGGTGATTCTCAGTCGCATCATGCCGCGGGCGTCGAGCTCAGGTACGGGACCGCGACGGTGAGTTCCGGCGGCACGCTGGATCTCGGAAGCGCTCTCATCGGGACCCACAAGGACCTCGCGTTCGCGATCAGGAACAAGGGCTCGAAATATCTCATGCTGTCGGGCAGCCCGGCGGTCGCCTTCGACGGAGAGGGCGCCTCGCAGTTCGTCCTGAAGACGGCCGACTTTCCCGCCATCCTTCCCGCCGGGGGGTACCTTCCCTTCAAGGTGCGCTTCACGCCGGCGTCGCTGGGGACGAAGAGCGTGACGCTCAGGATCGACTGCAACGACGGGTCGAGCTCGGCGTTCAGGATGACGGTGAGCTGCCTGGCGTACAAGATACCGGTGATGGGTATCAGTTTCAATCCGACGGCGCTTCCCCTCATGGTCGGGGAGACGGGGCTGCTGACCGCGACGGTGACGCCGCCGAACGCGACGTATTCGAGCGTGACCTGGGCGAGTTCTGCTCCGGGGGTGGCGACGGTGTCGGACACGGGCCTCGTGACGGGCCTCGCCGTGGGGAGCACGACGATCGCGGTGACGACGGACGCGGGTGACTACAGCGTCGCCTTCCCGGTCTCGGTGTACACCCCGTATACACCCACTTCGTGGACGACCACGACCACGACGACGGCCTACGGCGGGAGGCGCTATCACCAATCCGTCGTGCTGAACGATACGCTCTACATCATCGGGGGAAACAATACCTCCGACACGCAGCTCAACGACGTATGGTCGTCGACCGACGGCGTCACCTTCGCCAATATCCTCACGACCGGCGCCTCCCCCTTCTCCGGAAGGCGATGGCATGCCTGCGCCGTATTCAACGGCAGGATCTGGCTCGTCGGCGGCCAGTCGGGCGCTGCAAGCCTGAACGATGTCTGGTCCTCCGCCGACGGAATTTCCTGGACCGAGGCGACGAGCGCGGCCGCCTTCTCGCCGCGGGTCGGTCATCGCCTCGTCACCGACGGAGAGAAGCTCTACCTCATCGGGTCTTCCTCGGACAGCCTGTACAACGATGTGTGGTCCACGACCGACGGCGTCACCTGGACGGAAGTGCTGCCGGACTCGGGGGTGAAAGACGGCATGAACCGCTTTTTGAATCGCAGCTTTCCGGGCTGTGTTTATTTAAATGACAGTTTCTATATTTACGGAGGAAGCGATTCCTCCGGCTTTCCGACGACAGTTTTCATATCTTCCGACAAAGGGAAGACCTGGACGTTGATTTCTTCCAGCTATTCTCCGGTCGGGAGGAATTCGTCGGGCTATGCGGTTTACGGCGGCAAGATGTGGCTTGCCGGCGGAGCATACGATTACGGAACGTTCACCACCAGGAACGATCTCCTCTCGTCCGCCGACGGGATCACCTGGACCGAGGTGCTCGCGGACGGCAACGCCTTCTTTTCTCGGCGTACCGGCCTGACATTGACCGTTTTCAAGAACAAACTGTACGTCATCGGCGGGTCGGAAGATGCAGGCGCCGGGATGGCTCAACAGGACGTCTGGCAGGTGCAGTAATAACGCCGGTCGGGACGAGGTTCCTGATTTCAGTAAATTATTCCTTTTTTCTCCGAATTAATGATAATATTTCATCGTGGTCGACTGAAAAAAGGGCGGAACGAGGAATGAAAGGTGCCGTCGGATACGTTCGTATTCCGGCTCTCCTTGCCGGAAGTCTCGTTCTCGGGTTTTGCCTGTGCACCTGTTCCTCTTTCCTCGACTCGGGCGATACCGCCTCTTCCCGCGCGGCCGGCGTCGAGCTCAGGTACGGAACGACCGCGGTCGTCTCGGGCGGCTCCTTGAACGTCGGAAGCGCTCTCATCGGGACCCACAAGGACCTCGCGTTCGCGATCAGGAACAAGGGCTCGAAATATCTCATGCTGTCGGGCAGCCCGGCGGTCGCCTTCGACGGAGAGGGCGCCTCGCAGTTCGTCCTGAAGACGGCCGACTTTCCCGCCATCCTTCCGGTAGGAGGGTACCTGCCCTTCAAGGTGCGTTTCACGCCGGCGTCGCTGGGGACGAAGCACGTGACGCTCCGGATCGAGTGCAACGACGGGTCGAACTCGGCGTTCAGGGTGACGGTGAGCTGCACCGCCGATCCGATCGCGGTGACCGGAATGGCCCTCAGCGAAACGGCGCATTCGTTGGCGGTTGGGACGACGTTCTGCCTATTCTGCACGGTGACGCCCGCGAATGCGACGTATTCGAGCGTGACCTGGTCGAGTTCGAACCCGGCCGCGGCCTCGGTATCGGAGGAGGGGCTCGTGACCGGGATTTCGGAGGGAGACTCCGTGATTACGGCGACTACGGAGGACGGGAGCCGTTCGGCGAGCTGCGCGGTGCTGGTGTATATCCCGGCGGTGAGCGGGGTCACTTTGAGTCCTTCGAACCTCGCGCTCACGGCCGGGGAGAGCGGGCAACTTACGGCCTCGGTCACGCCGGGTGCGGCGAAGAACAAGAAGGTGAGCTGGACGAGTTCGGACCCGAGCAGGGCCGCGGTGTCGGCTTCGGGCCTCGTGACCGCCATCGCCGGGGGAAGCGCGACGATCACGGCGACGACCGAGGACGGGGGTTATGCGGCGGCCTGCCCGGTCAACGTGTATACCCCGACCTCGTGGGTCAACGTCGCGGCGAGTTCCTCCTCGCCCTTCACCGCGAGGCGTTATCATCAGAGCCTCGCCTACAACGGAAAGCTCTACGTGATCGCGGGAAACCGCAGCGACGACACGATCCTGAACGACGTCTGGTCGTCGAGCGACGGCATAAACTGGACGAACATCCTGCCTCATACCGCGTCACCCGGAGCGACGCAGTTCCCGCAAAGAAGAAGTCACCGATGCATCGTGTTCAAGGAAAAGATATGGGTGATCGGCGGCGAATTTTGGTCCGGGACGGAAATCCCGAAGAACGACGTCTGGTCCTCGGCCGACGGCGTCACGTGGACGCAGGTTCTTGCGGACACCGCGACGCCCGGGCCGTCCCAGTTCGAGCGGCGGTGCAGGTTCTCCATGCTGACGGACGGCGATGCGATGTACATCCTCGGCGGCGCCGGCGCAACGAGACTCGACGACGTATGGTCGTCCACGGACGGAGCGACCTGGACGCAGGTCAGGGCCGACGGAGCCGCGGGCGGTTTCGTAGCTCGAATCGATCACTCCAGTTTCAACCTGAACGGGACCTTCTACGTCCTGGCTGGTTCCGATACGGTCGGGGCCCTCGCCGATGTCTGGTCCTCCTCCGACAAGGGGGCGACCTGGACGAAACTCACGGACTCCGCCTTCCCGCCCCGCGCCTATCATGCATTTGCGTCCTACGGCGGCAAATTCTGGGTCGCGAGCGGTTTTCACGACTCCTACGTCGTCATGAACGACCTCTGGTCGTCGTCGGACGGGGTCGCGTGGACCGAGGTCCTGCCCGACGGCAACTCGGTTTTCCCGGGGCGTTTCAGTTCCACGATGACGGCTTTCGACAACAAGCTCTACATCATCGCCGGCGGTACCGGGTCTGGGCCGATGACCGCCATGAACGACGTCTGGCAGGTGCAGTGAGGGCCCGGCGGGCGCGCCCTCCGCTCAGATCTTCCTCGCCATGATGACGCCCTCGATCTTCTGGATCTTTCCCATGAGGACGTCGGAAATGTCGTCGTCGATGTCGATGATGTTGTAGGCGACGTCGTCCTTGTGCCGGTTGAGCAGGCCCGCGATGTTGATCTTCTCCTCCGCGAGGACGGTCGTGATCTGGCCGACCATGTTCGGGATGTTCCGGTTCGCGACCACGATACGCTTCTTGTGGTTCTTCTCCATGGAGCAGTCCGGGAAGTTCACCGAGTGCTTCACGTTCCCGGTCTCCAGGAAGGTCTTCACCTGGTTGGCCGCCATGACGGCGCAGTTCTCCTCGGCTTCCGGGGTGGAGGCCCCGAGATGGGGGATCGCGATGATCCTCTCCTCCTTGAGGAGGTTCTCCTCCGGGAAGTCCGTCACGTAGCAGGCCACCTGTCCGGAGCGCAGGGCCTTGATGAGGTCCTCGTTGTTGACGAGGCCGCCGCGGGCGAAATTCATGATCCTGACCCCCTTCTTCATGACGGCGAAGCGTTCCGCGTTGAAGATGCCGCGCGTCTTGTCGTTCAGGGGGGTGTGGATCGTGATGTAGTCGCTCGCCCGGAGAAGGCTTTCGAGCCCCTCGGCGCGCTCGACGTCCCGGGACAGCCTCCACGCGGACTCGACCGAGATGAAGGGGTCGTAGCCGATCACCTTCATGCCGAGGCCGTGGGCGGCGTTCGACACCATGACGCCGATCGCTCCGAGGCCGATGACGCCGAGCGTCTTTCCGGCGAGCTCGGGGCCGGAGAAGCGCCCCTTCTCCTGCTCCACGATCTCCGGCACGTCGCCGCCCTTGCCCACGAGACTCTTCGTCCAGGCGATGCCCTCGCTCACCCTGCGCGATGAGATGAGCATGCCGGTGATCACGAGCTCCTTGACGCCGTTCGCGTTCGCGCCGGGCGTGTTGAAAACGACGATGCCCGCGTTCGTGCAGCGCTCCACGGGGATGTTGTTGGTCCCTGCTCCGGCCCGGGCTATGGCCTTGAGGCTCGGCGGGAACTGCAGGTCGTGAAGCGGGCTGCTTCTGACGATGATGGCGTCCGGATTCGAGAATTCGGACGCGATTTCGTACTCGTCGCGGGAAAAGACGTCGAGACCCTTCGCCGAGAGTTTGTTTACGGTCTGTATCCTGTACATGGTCAGGCTCCTTTTCCAGCGTTTCTCGCCTCGAAGTCCTTCATGAACTCGACGAGCTTCCTCACGCCCTCGACGGGCATCGCGTTGTAGATGCTCGCCCTCATGCCGCCCACGAGGCGGTGCCCCTTCAGGTTGACGAGGCCCTTCGCCTCGGCCTCGGCCGTGAAGGGTTTGGAGTATTTTTCGTCCGGCAGGACGAAGGTCACGTTCATGAGGGAACGGTGAGCCTTCTCGGCCGTGCCTCGGTAGAATTTCGATTCGTCGAGGAAGTCGTAGAGGATTTTAGCCTTCTCCCGGTTGATCGCGTGGACGGCCGGAAGCCCTCCCGCAGCCTTGAGTTCCTCGAGCACGAGCTTCATGACGTAGATGCTGTAACATGGCGGCGTGTTGTACAGCGAGCCGTTTTCGGCGTGGATGTCGTAACGGAGCATCGTAGGCGTGCTCGGCCGGTGCCTGCCCAGGAGATCCTTGCGGACGATCACGACCGTCACCCCGGCGGGCGCCAGGTTCTTCTGCGCCCCCGCGAAGAGCAGGCCGAATTTTTTCACGTCGATGGGCTCGGACAGGATGTTGCTCGAGATGTCGGCCGCGAGAACGGTTTTTCCGGTCTCGGGAAGCTTCGTGTACCGCGTGCCGAAGAGCGTGTTGTTCATCGTGATGTAGTAGTAGGAGGCTCCGGGGGACGGAGGAGGAGTCTCGGGTATGTACGTGTAGTTCTTGTCCTTCGAGCTCGCGACCGTGTTCACGGTGCCGTAGCGGGCTGCCTCCTCGGCGGCCTTTTTCGCCCAGATTCCGGTCTCGACATAGTCGGCCGACCCTCCTTCGGGCAGGAGGTTCAGGGGAACCATGGAAAACTGCAGGGACCCTCCGCCTTGCAGGAAAAGGACCGCGTATTCGTCGCCGACGGAGAGGAGTTCCCTGAGCAGGGCCTCGGTCTCGCGGATGATTCCCTCGAAGACGGGGGACCGATGGCTCATTTCCATGACTGATTGGCCCGATCCCCGATAGTCGAGCATTTCCTCCGCCGCTTTTTTCAGCACCGTTTCGGGCAGAATCGAGGGGCCGGCCGAAAAATTGTACACTCTGCTCATTTCGTCACACTCCTTGCATGAAAAGATGGGCCGAGAGGGCGTGGAGCTCTCCGGCGAGGGATACGTTGCGTATGAGAACGCCCGTCGCGCCCGGCGAAAGGGCCACGGGGGCGAAATTCACGATGCCGCGGACGCCGCCCGAGATGAGGCGGTTGGCCGTGTCCTGGGCCGCGGCCTCGGGGACCGCGATGATGCCGAGGTCGATGCCTTTCTCCTTCACGACCCGGACGATCTCCCGGGAATGGAAGAGGGGGACGGAGGTTTGGAGCAGCTCGAGCCTGTTGACGCTGGAATCGAAGGCCGCGGCGAGGATGTATGCGCCGTCTTCCTCGGTCATTCGGTGGAGGATCGCGCTCCCGAGTCTTCCGAGGCCCGCGAGGCAGGCCGTTCTGGGCCTGTCCAGCCCGAGGCCGACGCGAAGGGCCTCCTTCAGCCTACCGGCGTCGTACCCGCGCTCGGAGCCGGCCGCAGCCAAAAGACGTTCCGTCTCTCCTCCGTCCCCGAGAGTCTTCAGGATGCTGAGGTCCTTGCGTACGGTGTGCGGCTCCTCGCCGAGGAGTCGGCCGAGCTCGGCGGACGAGAGGCGATCCTTTCCTTCCTCCGTCCCCGAAAAGCGGCAGAGGATGGTGTATAAGCGGCTGAGCCGCTCGATGACCGGCCCATGGACGACAGGCACGACGGAATACTCCTTCACATAGCTGTGAAATATTTCACAGCTATGATAGCAGAAAACGAACTCTGCGTCAAGGGAAGCTGGGAATCGAAACCGGGGGCGCCGCGGGAAGGGCTATGCTTTGAGCGTATAGGCGGTGATTTTTTCGGCCTTACCCTTGAGGCTGAGCTCGCCGAGGCGGACGAGGGTCCGTCGAACCTCCTCGGGAAGGGCGAGATAGGCGGATTCGCTCACGAGAAGGCGGACGCCGAATTCCTTGCAGGCGGATTCCAGCCGGGAGGCCGTGTTCACCGCGTCGCCGATGACGGTGAAATTCCGCCGGTCCGGGCTTCCGATGTCGCCGAGGATCGCTTCGCCGCTGTTGATGCCGATTCTGAGGTCTTCGATGACCGGAAGACCCGCTCTCGCGAGTTCGGCCCGGAGTTCGGGGAGCTCCGCGAGGATAGCCCGTGCGCAGGCGACCGCGTCTTCGGCCTCCGTTTCGGGCCTTTTCATACCGAAGATGACCATGATCGCGTCGCCGATGAACTTGTCGATGACGCCGCCGGATTGCACGATGATCGAGTCCCAGCGCGAGAACGCCGCGTTGAGCATGGCGGTCACGGCTTCGGCGTCAGCCCGCTCCGTGGTCGAGGTGAAATTCTTGATATCCGCGAAGAGGATGCAGAGGGTCCTCCGCTCGCTCTTCGCCCCGCCGGAGAGGACGATCCGGTCCCTGATGTTCTTGTCCACGTAGCGGCCGAAGAGGTCGTTCAGCGTTTCCTTGAGCGCGACGATCTTCACCCGCCCGATGGACAGGGTGAGGGCGAGGAGGATTCCCCCGATGACCGCGTAGACGTGGGCGGGGTCCCGGAAGAAGATGTCGAGAGCGGGCAGCAGGTTCCGTACGTTCAGGCCTTCCTGCGCCTGCCGGGCCGTGTAGCGTCCCGCGTCCAGTTCCTCCCGGATCGTGAGCTGGAGGTCGAAATAAAAATAGACGAACAGGAAGATGACCACGTTCAGGGTCGTGACGACGAACTCCAGGACCTGCTTCGTCCTGCGGTCCTTCACGATCAGGAACCATGCCTGGAGCGCGCCGGTGAGGAGCGAGAATACCCAGAAGAACAGATGGGCGGTGTTGAGGAGGAAGTCGGCCTCGTCTCGCGACTCGATGATCGTGTAGATGAGGGGCGCGAGCAGGGACCCGAGAAAGCGAGGCAGGGGCTTCGTGCCGAACTTCGCGAGCAGGGAGGTCTGCAGCACCAGGATGAAGAGAAGCAGGGTATGGCCGAAATCGGAAAAATACCCGAGTTTCGTCCAGGCGAAATTCATGATGATGTAGAACAGGGCGTATTGGCCGGAATAGAGGAGAAGCTCGTCGAAGAAGCGGCCGAAGGACCCCGTCCGTCTGATCGAATCCTCGTTGTGCATGATATAGAGTGTAATGCATGTCGACGGAAGTATGAACACGAAAAAATTCACGGTCCCCGGCGTTCTCGGGTTACAATACGATGAAAAGGAGCGGCCTACCATGGAGAAAGACGCGTACCCGAGGGATCTTCTTCTTCGGATGTTCGAGGACATGCTGAGGATCAGGAAATTCGAGACGAAACTGACCGAGTTTTTCGCGAAGGGCTTGCTCGCCGGCAACATCCACACCTGCATCGGCCAGGAGGCGACGGTCGTCGGAGCCTGCCGGGCACTGGAGAAGGGAGACTTCATCACCTCGACGCACCGAGGCCACGGGCACTGCATCGCGAAGGGGGCGAAGACCGACAGGATGATGGCCGAGCTTTTCGGAAAGTCCACCGGTTATTGCCGCGGAAAGGGCGGTTCGATGCACGTGGCGGACCTCGGTCTCGGGATTCTCGGCGCGAACGGCATCGTGGGAGCGGGGCTTCCGCTCGCGACGGGCTCGGGCCTGGCCTCCAAGATCAGGAGGACCGGCGAGGTGACCGTGGCCTTTTTCGGCGACGGGGCGTCGAACCACGGGACCTTCCACGAGTCGGTCAACATGGCGGCCGCGTGGAAGCTCCCCGTAGTCTACCTCTGCGAGAACAACCAATACGCCGTATCGGTGAACATCGCCTCGGTCACGAACACGGACACGATCGCGGTGCGGGCCGGGGCCTACGGCATTCCCGGCGTGACCGTGGACGGAAACGACGTGCTCGCTGTGTACGAAGCGGTGAAGCGAGCGGCGGCCCGCGCCCGCGGAGGCGAGGGCCCGACCCTCGTGGAATGCAGGACCTACCGCATGCGCGGCCACTACGAGGGGGACCCCGCGACCTACCGCCCGAAGGAGGTCACCGAGGAGTGGAGGAAAAAGGATCCCATCGAACGTCTCCGCGCGCTGCTTCTCGCCTCCGGCACGAAGGAGGAAGAACTCGCCGCCGTGGACGAGACCCTGGACGGTGAGATCGAGGAGGCCTGCCGCTTCGCCGCGGACTCTCCTTATCCTGACGCCGAGGAGGCGACGAAGGACGTGTACACCTCGGACAACGAAAGGAGCGTGGCGCGATGAAGAAACTCAGCATGAGCAAGGCCATCAGGGAGGCGATGCGCGAGGAGATGATTCGGGACGGAAACGTCATCATGGTCGGCGAGGACCTGGGGAAACTGGGGAGCCCCTTCGGCATCACGCTCGGGTTCCTCGACGAATTCGGCCCGGACCGGGTCGTCGAGACGCCGATCTGCGAGTCCGGCTTCACCGGGATGGCGGTGGGCGCCGCGATGCGGGGACTCAGGCCCGTCGTCGAGCTCATGTACGTGGACTTCATCGGCGTGGCCATGGACCCCGTCATGAACCAGGCCGCGAAGATGCGCTACATGACCGGCGGCCAGGTGAGCATCCCGATGGTTATCCGGACCCCCATGGGGGCCGGGAGGCGGAACGCGGGGCAGCATTCCCAGTGTCTCGAACCGCTCTTCACCCATATCCCGGGGCTCAAGGTCGTGAGCCCGTCGACCCCGGCGGACGCGAAGGGCCTTATGAAGTCGGCCATTCGCGACGACGATCCCGTCGTCTTCATGGAGCACAAGCTGCTCTACGCCCGGGTCGACGACGTCCCCGAGGACGAATACGTCATTCCCCTCGGCCTCGCCGACGTCAAGCGCGAGGGCAGGGACGTCAGCATCATCACCTGGTCCCGCCAGGTCCTCTTCGCCCTCGAAGCCGCGGCGGAGCTCGAGAAATCGGGCGTGGACGCCGAGGTGCTCGACCTCAGGACCCTCGTTCCCCTGGACTGGGAAGCCGTGAGGAAGACCGTGAGCAAGACCCACAACGTGGTCGTCGTGCAGGAGGGCTACAGGAGGAGCGGCTACGCCGGCGAGCTGGCCGCGCAGATCGGGGAGGAGCTCTTCGACGAGCTGGATTCGCCGGTGACGCGGGTCGGGGGACTCAACACTCCGGCTCCCTTCAGCCCGCCGCTGGAGGACGTCTTCTTTCCGCATCCCGGCGACATCGTCGTGGCGGTGAGGCGCGTGCTCGACCTGAACGATTGACGAAGGGGGAACCATGGCTGTCGAGATCAGAATGCCCCAACTGGGACTTACCATGACCGAAGGAACGGTCGTCGAATGGGTGAAACGCGAAGGCGACGCGGTGAAGACCGGAGAAGTCGTGGCGCGGATCGAGACCGACAAACTCACGAGCGACGTCGAAAGCCCCGTAGACGGCGTTCTCCTCAAGATCTGCGCCCGCGAGGGCGAAACCCTGCCGGTCCAGGGCCTGCTCGCGGTCGCCGGCAGTCCGGAGGAGGCCGGGGCAGCGGTCTCGGCGGCACCGGCGGGCGACCGGGAGGCGATCGTCCCCGGCGGCGGAGAACGGTCCGCGCCGAAAGAACCCTCGGGGAACGCCGCAGCGAGAACCGCCGCCGGGGAATCCGCCGGGAAACGGGGCGGCCGCATCGTAGCCTCGCCGCTCGCGAGGAGGACCGCCTCCCTCAGGGGAATCTCCCTGGACCGGGTCCGCGGCACGGGACCGGGAGGCAGGATAAGGCGGAAGGACGTCCTCGCCCGAGCCCCGGAGACCCCGATCGGCGGCTCGGGCCGTGCGTCCGCGTCCTCCGGCCCCGGAATTCCGTCCCGGAGGTCGCCGCTCGGCGGCATGCGGAAGACAATCGGCAGGAGGATGACGGAAAGCCTCCGCGAAGCCCCCCAGGTGACGCTCGTCACCGAGGCGAGGGCGGACGGAATGATCGCTTTCCGGGAAAGGCTCAATTCCGCGGACCCTGAGGCGCGGATCGGCTACACGGACATCGTGGTGAAGCTTTCGGCGATCGCGCTCCGCGATTTTCCCGAGATGAATTCCTCGATCGACGGAGGCGATCTCGTCCTGCACGGAAGGATCGACGTCGGTGTGGCGGTCGCGGTCCCGGGCGGACTGCTCGTCCCGGTCGTGAAGGACGCGGACCGGAAGGGGCTGAAGGCCATCCACGAGACCGTCAAGGATCTCGCGGCGAAAGCCAGGGAAGGAAGGCTCACGGCGGAGGAGACGAGCGGAGGGACCTTCTCGGTCAGCAACCTCGGCGCCTACGACGTGGACGCCTTCACGCCTATCGTGAACCTGCCGGAGTGCGCGGTCCTCGGGGTGGGAAGGATCGTCCGGAAGCCGGTGGTCGACGAAGCCGGCGCGGTGGTTCCGGCGTCCGTGATCACCTTGAGCCTTTCCTTCGACCACCGTATAGCGGACGGCGCGCTGGCTGCCGGATTCCTGAAACGGATCAAGGACGGCGTCGAGAACCCCGACCGGATGTACCTGTAGGAGCCGGAACCCGAAAGGAGCGGATAGCATGGAAACCATGTCTGCCTTGGTGAAGTTGTCGCCGGACGAGACCGAATTGCGTCGGGTCCCGGTTCCGGTTCCCGCGGAAGAGGAGGTCCTGGTGAGGGTGCGAGCCGCCGCGCTCTGCGGAACCGATCTCCACATCTACGGCTGGAACGAGTGGGCGAGGAGAGCCGGCGTCGTGCTTCCCTTCGTCATGGGTCACGAATGCTGCGGGGAGGTGGCGGCCCTTGGCGCGGGCGTCCGCGGCTTGAAGCCGGGAGACAGGGTCGCCGTCGAGACGCACATCCCCTGCGGGAAATGCCGCCAGTGCCTCGACGGAGAGCAGCACATCTGCGCCGATCTCGTCCTCTTCGGCGTCCACCGGAACGGCTGCTTCGCGGAGTACGCGGTCGTGCCCGAGAAGGTCGCGCGGAAAATACCCGGGGAGATCTCCTTCGCGACCGGTTCCGTCATGGAGCCTCTCGGCACCGCCTTCCGCGCAGCCCTCGAATCGCAGGTCGGCGGCGCCGCGGTCGTCGTGCTCGGCTGCGGCCCGATCGGCCTTTTCGCGGCGGCCTCCGCCCTTGCGCTCGGCGCGGCGAAGGTGTTCGCGACCGACGTGAGCCCGGCGCGCCTCGCCATAGCCCGCGGGCTCGGGGTCTCCCGCGCCCTCGATCCGAGGAGCGGGAACGTCCGGGAGGAGGTCCTGTCCGCAACCTCCGGAGTCGGCGCCGACGTCGTGATCGACGCGTCGGGGAACGGCGAGGCGATCGCCGGGTCCTTCAAATTTCTCAGAAAGGGAGGGAGGGTCGCGCTCGTGGGCCTGCCCGAAAAGCCCGTGGCCCTCGACCTCGGGCCGGATGTCGTCTTCAAGGAAGCGAAGATCGCCGGTTTCCACGGCCGCAGGATGTACGAAACCTGGACGAAGCTGGAGAACCTGCTCGCATCCGGGGACCTGGACGTGGGCGCCGTCATAACTCACGTCCTCCCGCTCGCGGACTGGAAGTCGGGCGTCGATCTCGCGATCTCGGGAGAGGCGTGCAAGGTGGTCTTCGAGCCCTAGGACGGCCGGGGCGGCGGTCCGCGCCGTCCGGCGTGCGGCTTCCTTTGCACTCGCCCGCGCCGTTTCCGGTCCCGAGGCAGAGCGACGGACAGTCGTCCGGCATCTCATTGCAGAAGATCCGCCCTTCGTGATACCACTACTGCAGTCATGAACTGGAAACAGGAACTCGAATCCCGTCTCGAAACCCGGAAGAGCCTGGAAAAGCTGTTCCCCCTGACCGCGGACGAGCGGGAATTCTTCAACGTCGGGGAATTCGACGGCAGCTGCTTCGGCTTTCTTTCCACCAGGCATTTCGCGGCACTGGCGGAGCCCGCGACGGACGATCCGATCCGCAGGCAGTTCGTTCCCACCGCCCAGGAATTCGTCTTCAGGTCCTACGAACTCGCGGATCCCCTCGGCGAGGAGATGCACAAGACGGCGACCCGACTCATCCACCGCTACCACGACCGAGCCCTCCTCCTCGTGAACGACGAATGCGCGGTTCACTGCAGGTACTGCTTTCGTCGTTCGTTCGCGATGTCGGGCAAGGGCGTCCTCGCGGGACGGGAACTCAGGGCCGCGGCGTCCTATCTCGCGAAGCATCGCGAGATCAAGGACCTGCTCCTCTCGGGAGGAGATCCCCTCGTGCTCGACGACGGGCCGCTCTTCCGCGTCATGGACGAGGTGAAGAAGGCGCGGCCGGACCTCGTCGTCAGAATCGGGACGCGGGTGCCAGGCGCCCTCCCTTCCCGCGTGACGCGGGGACTCGTTCGCGGGCTTCGCGCGCGCTCCCCGGTCTGGATCGTCGCGCACTTCAATCACCCGCGCGAGCTTTCCGAAGCCGCGTCCGTTGCGATCGGACGCCTCGTCGATTCAGGGATTCCCGTCCTCAGCCAGAGCGTCCTGCTCCGCGGCGTCAACGACTCGCCCGACGTCCTCGACGCCCTATTCCGCGGTCTCGTCGGTCTCAGGGTAAAGCCCTATTACCTTTTCCAGGGCGATCTCGCCGCGGGAACGTCGCATCTGCGCGTGCCTCTGGAACGGGGCCTCGCGATCATGAAGGAGCTTCGCCTCAGGCTCTCCTCGGTCGCCATGCCGATTTACGCGGTAGACCTACCCGGCGGCGGAGGGAAGATCCCGCTCACCGAATCCTACTTCGAGGGCGACGACGAAGACTCGTTGCGATTCAGGAGCATCGAAGGAAGACCGTACCGATATCCGAAGGAGAAGTGACATGAAGACCCCGGGAAACTACGAGCACCTCGAATGGAGGGAACTCGGCAGCGAAAAGGTGTACGAGACCCCCATCTTCGACCTTTTCAGGATCGAACGGGAAGCCGACTCGGGCAAGCGGAGTTCCTTCGTGGTCGTGTCCTGCCCGGACTGGGTCAACGTAGTCCCGGTCATGAGGAACCCGGAGGGACGGGACTGCTTCCTCATGGTGAGGCAGTACCGGCAGGGGAGCAGGTCGCTCACCCTCGAGTTTCCGGGCGGGATGGTGGACCCCGGCGAGGAACCCATGACCGCCGCGGTCCGCGAGCTCAGGGAGGAGACGGGCCACGAGGCGGAGAGCCTCCTCTACGCGGGGAAGATAAATCCGAATCCGGCCTTCATGACGAACTGGTGCCACACCTTCATCGCGACCGGCCTCAGGCACGTGACCGCGCAGGATCTGGACGAGAACGAATTCGTGGACTACGAGCTCGTCCCAGTCGAGGATCTCGAGCGGGACATGGGCACCGGCATCCACAACCACGCCATCATGGTGGTGGCCCTCTTCTGGTACGAGAAGTGGAAGCGGGGAGACCGCATCGGCATCTAGCGCCGCTTCGCCGCGACCGTTCCTCCCGTCCGCAAGAGCAGGCCGGGATGGTCCCGATACAGCTTCTCGATCCGTGACCTCCCGTGTTCCGAGACGGCGGATTCGTCGAGGAGGACGAAGGGCCGGGTCCTGAGCAGCCGCTTGAATTCGGCCTTCCCCTCGTTTTCCTCCCGATACCTGAGCACGAGGTCCGCGGCGATTCCGTCCTTCCTCGACGCTCCCTTCCCCCCGTACAGCCTCGCCGCGAGTTCCGCGTTTCCCGTCAGGTGATAGAGCCTGGAGGAAAAGCGGCGTTGGGCGTCGACCTGGAAGTATCTGCCCCGATTGACCGGATGGGCTGGATTGAAGAAGGCTTCCTGAATGCTCTCCGCCGCGGGAGGGAGCGGACCCCCGTCCTCCTCCGCGACGAGCTTGAAGAGCGTGAAGGGGTTCTTCTCGAGGAGCAGCCTGCCGAGAGCCTCGAGATCGCGGAGCGCCGCCGTCTTCCGCAGCATCGCGCCGGGGACGAGGAGGGTGAGGTCCGAGGCGATTCTCTCAGGCGCCTCGCGGAGGGCCCGGAACGCCCGGGGATCGCCGAGGTCCGCGAAGCTCGTCCAGCCTCCCCGCGAGGACGCGAACCTCGGCGGGATGGGACGGAAGTACTCGATGCCGAGGAGGTCCTCCGCCTCGGTCAGGGCGGCGAAGACCTCCTCCTGCGGCAGGGTCGGGGTCTCGAGGACCCAGTAGGGGGGCCGCGGCATGTAGGAAAGTCCGAGCGAGGCGGCGCTTCTCCTGAGCTCCGTCCCCGGCAGGACCGCGAGCGGATAGATCTCAAGGCCCGGCTCCAGGCCGAGGTCCGCGGCGAAGCGCAGGGTCTCGAGAAAGCCGTCGAGATCGTCGCCGGGAAGGCCGAGGATGACGCCGGTCCTGACCTCGATCCCGGTGCCGGAGAGCAGCTCCGCGCCGCGCACGAATTTGTCCCGGTCGAAGGGCCGTTTCACCCTTCGGAGCACCTCGGGTCTGGCGGACTGGAGCCCGACCTCCACCGACGCGAAACCCGCGTCCTCGAGGAGCCTCGCCCGGTCCCGCGTGACCGACTCGAGCCTGAGCTCCGTGTGGAGGGGAAGTGCGGGACGGTTGATGGCGGCGAGAGCGCGGAGCCGGGCGTCCAGGTTCCCCGTCGCGTTGAACGACGGGTCCATGAGGTAGATTTCCGAGGCGCGAGCGGCGCGGGCCAGGGCGAAGACATCGCCTGCGGCCGCCTTCGGGAAGGAACGGATACCGCCCATGGCCTTCCCGTAGAAGCAGTAGGTGCAGCGGCAGGGACAGCCCCGCATCGTCTCGAAGTAGACGGGATCACCCGGCAGCACGGGAATCGTACCCGCGAGGTAGGGATTGGGCGCTTCGTCGAGGGAGAGGAGCGGGGACTCCGCGTAGAGCGGTTTCGCCGTGCCCGTCGCGAGGAAATCCCCGAGAAGCCGCACGAATCCCGCCTCCCCCTCGCCCAGGACGACCGAGTCCATGCCCGGGAAGGATTCCCGGACGACCGGTTCCGCGGCCTCCGCGGTTTCCGGCCCTCCCGCGACCGTGAGAATTCCGGGAACTCGCCTTTTCAGCTCGCACGCTATATGGACGCTCCGCTCGAGGTTCCAGAGGTAGAGCGTGAAGCCGACGACGTCCCAGCCTCCGTCGGAGATCCATCGGATGATCCCTTCGTCGCCGCCCTCGTTCACGATCTCCCGGGGAGCGATCGCGATCCGGACGTCGCCGCCGAGCCTGTTCGCGGCGTAGGCGGCGAGGCAGCCCGCGGCGAGGGGCACGTTCGCCTTGACGGAGAAGGCGTCCGGCTCCTGGACGGGAAGCTGGACGAGGAGGACGGAGACGCTCATGGAGAAGGAGTATAGCCGAAGCCCTCCGCGCGCGCTACGGCCGGGATGCTAGAACCGGATCACGTTTCCGCCGTAGGTGAGGCCGCCGCCGAAACCGACGGTCACGATCAGGGAGCCGGGCGGCAGGAGCCCCTTCGTCTTCATGTCCGCGAGCGCGATGGGGATGGAGGCCGCCGAGGTGTTCGCGAATTCGTCGATGTCGAGGAAGAACTTTTCCAGCGGCACGCCGATCCTCTTCGCGCAGGCCTCGATGATCCTGACGTTCGCCTGATGCGGGACGACGTAATTCACGTCCTCGATGGAGATCCCGGTTCTCGCGAGGAGATCCTCGATGGTCTTGCCGAGGACTCCCACCGCGAAGTAGTAGACCCGCCTGCCGTCCATCTTCAGGTAGAGGTCCTCGATCGGCGTCTTCCCGGGCTGAAAGGGACGGCGGGTGCCTCCGGCCGGACGGAGGAGCGCCTCGGCGTCCTTTCCGGAGGCGGCGAGGATGCTCGTCATGATGCCGCGCTTCGTATCGTCCCCCGCCGCGACGACCGCCGCGCCGGCCCCGTCGCCGAAAAGCACGCAGGTGTTCCGGTCCTTCCAGTCGACGATCTTACTCAGGGTCTCGGTCCCGATCACGAGGACGGTGCGGTAGATGCCGGCCTCGATGTAGGCCCTCGCGGTCTCGAGTCCGTAGATGAAGCCCGTGCATGCGGCGGAGATGTCCATGGCCGCGGCCTGCGGCGCTCCGAGCTTGTCCTGGACCACGCAGGCCGTGGCCGGAAATCCTACGTAGTCCGGCGTCACGGTCGCCACGAGGATGAGGTCGAGCTCCTCCGCCTTCCTCCCCGCGTCCTCGAGCGCCGCCGAGGCGGCCTTCGCGGCGAGATCCGACGCCGATTCGCCATCTTCCGCGATGTGGCGGTTCTTGATTCCCGTGTGGGAATAGATCCATTCGTCCGAAGTCTCGACGATCTTGGCGAGATCGTCGTTGGACAGTTTCTTCGGCGGTACGTAGGCGCCGATCCCTTGGATATAAGCTTTCACGCCGAATATAGTAAATATTTCCGGTCCACGGGTCAAGAGAATTTGTCGGTCGATGGCCGATAAAACGGTTCAAATTCAGCCTGAACAATGAAATCCGAGGCATTTTTCGTGAATTTGTCGGTCGGCGGCCGAAATTCAGCCGTCGGGAAGAAACTCGAGGGAGGGCGAGGAGATGAGGATGCTCCCCACGTCGCGCGTCGCGTCGCCCGCGGAATCCGTGGCGGAGATCGTGAGTTCCAAGCAGGGATAGGCGCTCCCGTAGGTGTCGACCTGGACGTTCTTGAAGGTGGCCGATACCTGGGTCCAGCCCGACCAGTCGGAGGTCGCCGCTATACCCTTGGACCCGTCGTCGAGGAAGGTCTTGGTCACGGAATCGTACGTCCTGTTGATCCCGAGGGAGATGCGCGAGGCGGGGAACACGTTGCTCGCGCCCGCGTTCGGGTCCTGCTTCACGTAGACCGAGAGCCGGTAGGTGCCGGAAAGAAGCTCGAGGCGGCCGGCCGCCGTGCGGAAGAGCTTGAGCCTGATCTTGTAGCCGAGGTCCGAGCGGAGGAAACGGATCTTGTCGAGGGACACGGACTGCGGGCCGCGCGCATCGGTGACCGAAAGAGTGTTCAGGTAGAAATACAGCGGCGTGGCCGCATCGTTGCGGAATGTCGTGTTGTCGAACGGGCTGTCGGTGAAATCGTCGGGATAAGTGAAGGTGGTGTCCGCGGCTCCCGAGGGGTTGGCCAGAGAGAGCGTCTTCTGCACGTCGCTGAGGACGGTGCTTCCGTTGATCTCGAAGGCCGCGTTGCTCTTATTGTCCAGATAGGCCAAAGAAAAACGGAAGGTGTAGGGTATTTTCTCCGGAAACGCGTCGGCAAGGCTGTCGAGCGGGAAATAGATGAGAGCGGATTGGTTCGAGATTCTGCAGGTGAGTGAATAGGAACCTTGAATCACGTCCGTAGTCGCCACCGAATAACTCGTGTAGGTGGCGTCGGAATTCAACCAGTCCGCATGAGTTCCGGCCTTGGTTACGTCTTCGAAATCCCCGTTCGGGAAGAGGTTGACCGTCCGGAGGCGATAGGCGGGAGCGCCGTTGTAGGTTTCGCCCGAGTCCTCGTAGGTCATGTAGATCCCGCCGGAATTCGCAGCGGACGGGGAAGAGGCCGTGTTGTAATCCGGCACCCAGTCCGTTCCCAGGGAGTAGGCGGAGACGAGGTTGACGCCTTCGTAGGCTCCGAAGCGGCTCTCGGAGGAGCAGGACGCGAGGACGATCGCGGCCGCGAACGCGGCGAGGATCGTTGCCGCTACTTTTCGAGGAGTGCGGATTTTTCGGGCGCGCGTTCTTCCTTGCACGAAATTCAATATACAGCGTTTCGCCGGGCTTTTCACTAGGGAAGGAGCCCCTACTCTTCCATCCGTTCGAGACGGCTTTCGATCTCCTCGAGCCGGTGCCGGAGCGAGGCGATGGTCTTCTCGATCCTTGCCTTCTCCTGCTTCAGCCGGGCGGAGGGCTCCAGCTCCTTCGGCCTTCTCCCGAACTGGGCCTTCACCATGTCCGGGCTCTTGCCGGACAGGAAGGCGTCCTCGGCCTGTTTCCGGACCTCCTCGCTCTTCATCGAGGTGACGGTCTTCATGTTCTCGAAGCCTATGGACGGATTCACGTCGAGCGCGTGCATCCGCATGAGCACCTTGGCCGTGGTCCGGTGGACGCCGAGGACGCGGTCCACGAAGTCCTCGAAACGGGCGTTGTTTCGCTTGCAGAGACCCTCGGCCTCCACGAGGAGCTTGCCGAACTCCTTCATGAGGAAGCCGTTCTTCGCGAGATACTCGACCTTGATCTTCTGGGTCAGGATCTTGAATTCCTCGTTGTCCTCGAAGACGTTGCGGTAGATCCGGGACTCTTCCGCCTTGACGAGAAGCCGATGGAAGGTGTCCCAGAATTCGTTCGTGTGGGCCTTGCAGGATATGGGTACCGGCGACCGGGTGAAATGGAGGTGGTGGGCGAACTCGTGGATCGCGGTGTACATGAGATCGTTGTCGTCGGAGAAGTTCTTGTTGTGGATGATGATTTCCCGGCTTTCGGGGTGATAGAGGCCGTTCACTTTCCGGCTCTGTTTGCCGGAAAGAACGACGCTGAATTCTTCGGTGTCCGGCTCGAGCCTAAGGAGGGCGTCTTTGACTTGATCTTGATTCATGGCGCCTACTATACCCGCCGGCGTCCCGCCCTTCAAGAGACGCCCTCGCGGCGGCGGCCGATGTGGATTCTTTTGGAAGGCAGCTTCGAAGCAGGCGGGAATTCTCCAAAGGCCTCCGTCATGATAGAATACCGCCCATGAAATTACCGAGCCTGCGGGTCGCGTGCGCGGTCGTCGAACGGGAGGGGAGGGTTCTCGCGACCCGGCGTCGGCCGGGCGTTTCCATGGCCGGCAAGTGGGAATTCCCCGGCGGCAAGATCGAGCCCGAGGAGTCCGCCGAAGCCTGCGTGGTCAGGGAGCTCCGTGAGGAACTCGGGCTCCCGGTCCGAGTCGTTTCCTCCCTGCCCGTGACGGTCCACCGTTATCCCGACTTCGAAATCACGCTCCACCCTTTCCTCTGCGCGGCCGACGGACCCGAGGCGTTTCTCTCCGATCACGACGAGGCCCGCTGGGAGGAGCCGGGGAACCTGCCGGGTCTCGACTGGGCCGCGGCCGACGTCCCCGTGCTCCGGGCCTTTCTGGATTCCCGGCGGGAAGTCCGGTCCGGCGGCCTTGGGCGGGTACCCTTCCCCTCCGAGCGGAAGGAGGCCGGGGCATGACCGGTCCCTACGCTTCCTTGAACGGCGAGCTCCTTCCCGTAGAAGCCGCGAAGGTCGCCGTGGACGACGTTGACGTCGTGTACGGCTACGGGGTCTACGAGACGCTCAAGGTGAGGAACCGCGTGCTCTACTTCCCCGAACTGCACGAGGAGAGGCTTCTCCGGTCGGCGGAGATCGTGGGAATTCCGCATCCCTTCCCGCGGGGCCGGATCCGAGACTGGATCGAATCCCTCGTGAGGGCGAATCGGCCGGAGAACGCGAACGTCAAGGTCCTGCTCTTCGGCGGCGAATCGCCGGCATCGGCGAGGCTCTACGCCATGACCCTGAATCCGCTGTTCCCCGACCGAAGGGACCTCCGGCACGGGGCTACGGCGGTCGTCTTCGAGGGGGAACGTCTCTATCCCGAGGCCAAGACCCTCAACATGCTCATGAGTTCGATCGCCTTCAGGAAGGCGAAGGCTGCAGGCGCCTACGACGCCGTCCTCAAGGACAGGTACGGGAACCTCACGGAGGGAACCCGGACCAACCTCTTCTTCACCGACGGCGAGAGGATCTTCACGCCTCCCAAGGACACGGTGCTCGCGGGGGTGACGAAGATCACCGTGGAACGGGTCGTGGGGGAGGCGGGAATTCCGATGGAGGAAAGGGTCCTGCCGGAGGCGGACCTCGGCCGGTGGGCGGGGATTTTCCTCACGAGCACGTCGACGAAGATCATGCCGCTCAGGATGGTCGGCGAAACGGAATTCGCGATACCCGACATCGTCCCGAGGATCGCGAAGCTCTACGACCGGTTCCTGGACAGCTGGGCCGCGGAGAGGGGGCCGCTCTTCTGACATGCCCGCGAACATGCCGCCCCGCGGAGCCGCCCCCGACCGTGCGCCGAACTGCCTGAAATGCCTTCATTTCACCGTGACCTGGGATCCCTCCTTTCCCAGGTCCTGCGCCGTCTTCGGCATCAAGAGCCGCGACCTGCCGAGCGCCGAAGTGTTCCGGGCCACGGGGAGGCACTGTCCGGCCTTCGAAAAGTCTCCGCGGATCAAAGATTGAACCGCCGGGCGAATCCAACTATAATTTTTCCATGAAAACGACGCACCTGTTCACCGCGGCGATTCTCCTCGTCGCGAGTCTGTCCGCGAATCTCCAGGCCCAGCCGGCGGAAAAGGGTCAGCCCCGGAGCGTCATCGACCTCCGGGACGCCCTGGTGAGGATCGCGAAGAACCAGTTCAGGCCCACCCTCCGGGTCTCCTTCGGAAGCTTCACCTACGAGTATACGCCGATCGGCAGCTCCTTCGCCCGGTTCCTCGAAGAACGGCTCACGACCGCGATCTCCCTGACCGGGGACAAGGTCAACCTCTTCGCGCTCGGGTCCCTGAAGAACCTCGACCCCTCGTTCTCGAAGGCCTTCGGCGCCGTCATCAACGTGGAAGGCGTGGAATCGGTCCTGTCCGGCCGCTACTTCGACGCCGGCGATTCGGTCAGGTTCCAGCTCGAGATCGTGGACTTCACGAACGGCACGCTCGTCGGCAAGGAGGAAGTCCGGATCGCGAAGAGCGAAATCCCCGCGGGGATCTCGCTCCTGCCGCCGAACCTCCAGAGCGCGACCGCGGTGTTCAAGGAACTCGAGGACGTCATCAAGTCCGGCGACGACCGTTTCCTCGTGAAGGCGACCACGAACCGCGGGAACGGCGCCGTCTTCAAGGACGGCGAGGAGATGGTGGTCAACTTCTTCTCGAACCGCGACGCCTACATCAAGATCTATCTCGTGGACGCCGAAGGCAAGACCCAGCTCATCTTCCCGAACAAATTCCACGCGAACAATTTCGTTCCCAAGGAGAAGCTCGTCCAGATACCGGGCCCCGGCTACCCCTTCGCCTTCGTGCTCGGTCCGCCCTACGGCACCGAGTTCATCAAGGTCATAGCCTCCACGGCGCAGTTCAAGGACGTCGAGGAATCCTTCAAGGATCTCGGCAAGGTGAGCAAGGGGCTCATGACGAGGGGCATCATCACGGAGGAGAGGAAGGGCGAACAGGCACAGACCCTCGTGAACTATACGATCGTGAAATGAAGCGGCTCAGAGCGATAGGATGAATCTCAGCGCGGCGAGCCCGTCGACCGCCGATGAGACGGGTTGCCGTGCGCGGTCCCTCGCGCAGGCCGCGGCGTCCTTCATCATGTTCTCGAAATATCCGGTCTTTTCGAAGACGGGCGCCTTCTCGGGTCCGAGCGACCTGAATCCCTCGTAATAGGGGCTCGGAACGCTTCTCCACTCCTCGTAGATCCCGTTTCCGATCCTGATGCGGCCTTTCTCGAAGCTCAGGTCCGACTCGAAGACGAGATGGTCCCGTTCCGCCCCGACCTCGATCGAGACCCGTACCGCGGGCCCTTCATCGTCGAGCCTGCAGACCGCGGCGATGAAGGCGGTTCCCGACGCCTTGAGGAGGTTCCCGGTCACCGCGGTCTTCTTCAGGGTTCCCCCCGCGAGAAATGCGACGATATCCGCGAGGTGGGTCCCGTCGTGGACCAGCTGGCTCACGAGCTTCCGCGTCCTTCCGAAGTAGAGCTTCGAGGAGATCGAAAGGAGCCTTCCGTAGGTCCCGTCCGCGACGCGGGAACGGGCCCTGCGGTAGTCTTCGGAGTAGCGCCGCTCGTGGTTGGTGAGCACGGTGACCGCGCCCGAGGAATGGAGCGCCGCGATCCTCCTCGCCGCCGCGAGGCCGTCGGCGAGCGGCTTCTCGCAGACCGCGACTCCGACGCCGGACGCGGCCGCCATCTTCACGTACAGGTAGTGGGAATCGGGGTGCGTGGCTATGTGGAGGATGTCGGGTTTCGTCTCGCGGAGCAGGTCGTCGGCCGAAGCGAAGACGGCGTCGCAGTTCCACCGCTCGGCGAACAAACGCCGACGCTCGGGATCGGTATCGCAGCCTCCCACGAGAATGCATTCCGGATTCCCGGTTATGGCGCCTGCATGGGTGCAGGGTTTTTCCCTGAGCGCGTCGTCCTCCAGGAGACTCCCTATCCTGCCGAGGCCGACGACCGCGCAGCGCAGTTTTCCGTCCCGACGGGACCGCGTGCGTCGGGCCTCGTCGTCTTTGCCGTGCCTCATGTCGCCTCAGCCCGGCGGCCATCCCATCTGCCTGCCGCCGATCACGTGGGCGTGCACGTAGGGCACGGTCTGCTGGCCGTGCTTCCCGACGTTGAAGACGACGCGGTATCCGTCTTCGAGTCCGAGTTTGCCTGCGACCTTGGCGATCGAATGCACGTATCTTCCCGTTTCTTCGGCCGACAGCCCCGAAAGGCGGTCGAATCCCTCGACCTTTTTCTTGGGGACCACGAGAACGTGCACCGGTCCCTGAGGATTGATGTCCCTGAACGCCACGACCTCTTCGTCTTCGTAGACGAGGTCCGCCGGGATTTCCTTCCGCACAATCTTGTCGAAAATCGTATCGTCGGACATGATGTCTGGACTCCTTTCCGCAACGGTAGCACGCAAATCCGCCCCTTGTCTGCATCCCGGTCAGGCGGGGGGAATGGCCAGGACGATCTTCATGCCGCCGCCGCTTTTCGACGCGACGGAGATTTTCCATCGGTTCCGCTTCGCGGTTTCGTACACTTCCGCAAGCCCGGATTTCCCGTTCTTTCCCAGTCCGGGCACGAAGAGGAGCCTGAGCAGCGTTTCCTTGGGAATCGGATCGGTGCCGGGGGGGACGAGTTTCAGGGTCCGGACCCTGCCTTGGAGGAGAAGGAAGTCGAGCCCCCTGCCGTCGTCCGAGCATGAAACCTTGAATCCGGTCGAGGGAGAGCCTTCGAAGGAAAGCGCTATTCTTCCTTCCTCCGGCTTGCCGGCCGCGAGCCGGTCTCCCGGATCTTCGATTCCGCGGCCGACCGCGTTCCTGACGAGGGAGACGAGCGGTCCCTCGATCGATTCGGGAAGGAGCGGGAAGATTCCGTTCGTCGTGACGTCGAGGCGGACCTTCTTCCCGAGCGACGCCGCCAGCTCTTCGGCCGTGTATTTCAACGATTCGAGGAAATCCGCCGGCCGTTCCGAGCGTTCCGGTTCGTCCCTGCTTTCGGTTTTCGGCGCGGCTTCCGCCCGAGGCTCCTCCCGCCGTTCGGGGGCCGCGTTCGATTTCCGCAGGACCAGGAACATGCCTGCCGTCGTCGCCGCGACGAGGACGAAGCCCCATGCCGAAACGGCGATCAGGTCCTCGGTTTCCCTCTTTCGAATCGCCGCGGTGGAGGCCGACAAGTGCAGGACGCCGCGGACGAACGGGCTTCCTCCGTGGCATTGCCTGCATTCCACGAAATTGAGGAGGGGATACCAGTACTCGATCCTTCCCTCCTTGCCGAGGACGACGGTCCGCGGTTTCGCGGCCTGCACGGTTTCCCGAAGAACCGGAGCGGAGGAGGGCTCGTTCGTCCGTCGGGCGGTGAGGGGGAAGGAAACTCGGTTCTGGTGCGAATTGACGAAATTCAGGGTCGAAAAGTCGTGAAAGGCTGACGATCCGTCGGTGCGGTAGAGATCGGCATCCTCGAAGCCGGAGACCGTCCTGAGCGACGTAATGATGCGCTGGGCGAGGGACGCCTCGCCGCTCAGCATGACGTTCCGGATCACCGACGCGTAGAGCTCGGCGGAGGTCGCGAGGCGCGCCTCCTCCGCCTTCTCGAGGGCGTCGCGTCCGCGGAACGAGAAAACCGCGATGATGACCGCGAAGCCCGCCGCGAGGACGAGCGGGACGAGGAGGCGGAGCTTCATCACGGTTTTCATGGATGCACAGTATCCGGGTCGACTCGGAAGCTGTCAAGGCTCGGGAAAGCGGAAAGCGGAGGGATACGGCGAGGGCGCGATCGGTTCAGCCTTGCGGAACGGAGCCGCCGCGGAGTATGATGTCACGGATTGGATCGGACGCGGGACAATTCGACATGCTGAATCCGGAACTCCAGATGTTTTTCCGCTTTCTCGACATCGCGGGAACCGTCGGCTTCGCAGCGGGCGGGGCCATGGCGGCGATGCGGAAAAACCTCGACCTCTACGGCGTCTTCGTCGTCGCCGTCTTCACGGCCATCGGCGGAGGACTGGTGAGGGACGTGATCATCGGAAGCGTTCCTCCCGCCGCGCTCACGCACTGGCTCTATCTCGCCGTCATTCTCGCGACGACCTTCGCCTGCTTCCTCCTCGGAAGAAAGATCAAGAAGATCGAGCGGTCGGTCGTCTTCATGGACGCCCTGGGCCTCGGTTTTTTTTCCGTGGTCGGCTACGAAGCGGCTTTCTCCAGGGGCGTCGCGTGGTACGGATCGCTGTTCCTGGGCGTGGTGACCGGGACCTTCGGCGGCATGATCAAGGACGTTCTCCTGGGAGAGATCCCCGCCGTGCTCAGGCGGGAAATCTACGCTTCGGCGAGCATGGCCGGGATCCTCGTGTACATCGCGTCGAACCGGACCCCGCTTCCCCGGGAAGCCGGGGCGCTCGCGGCCGTTTCCGTCGTCTTTTTCCTGCGCATGATTTCCGTGAAGCGCGGCTGGAACCTGCCCGCGGTCAACTCGAGAAAGGAGAAACGTTGAATGAATCTCGTGCTCGACGCTATTCAGGGAGTGCTCACCATCCTCGTCATGATCTTGGCTGGCGCATGGCTTGCCCGAAAGGGCTGGTTCACCGAGACGTCCTCGGCCCTGCTCTCCCGGCTGGTGATCCAGATTTCTCTTCCCGCTCTCATGATAACGAATTTCGTCGGTACCTTCGACAAGAAGATGATCCTGCAGCTCGGGCCCGGAGTCGTCGTTCCGCTTCTCACCATAATTTCCGCCTATCTCCTGGCTGCGGGGCTCTGCTTCCTGCTCAAGGTGCCGAAAAAGCGCCGCGGGCTCTTTCGGGCCCTGTTCGCCTTCTCGAACACGATCTTCGTCGGGCTGCCGGTCAACGTCGCGCTCTTCGGCGAAGCCTCCGTCCCCTTCGTCACGCTCTACTACCTCGTCAACACGACGCTTTTCTGGACGATCGGCGTGTACTACATCCGCAGGGACGGAGAGGAAGCGGAAGTCAGGCTGTTTTCCATGGAAACCGTGAAGAGGATCTTCACGCCCGTCCTCCTATCCTTCATCTTCTCGATCTTCCTCGTCATGTACGACCTCTCCCTGCCCAGGTTTCTCATGAGTTCGTTGAAGTACGCCGCGAGCCTGACCACGCCGCTCTCGATGCTCATCATCGGCATAGCGATCGAGTCCATAGGCATCAGGGGAATAAAGGTGGACCGTGAAATGATCGCAGTCCTCGCGGGAAGGTTCGTAATCGCGCCTGCGACCGCCTGGTACGTCATGTCAGTCGTCGCGGTTCCGGATCTCATGAGGAAGGTTTTCTTCCTCGTGGCCGCCATGCCGGTGATGACGCAGATAGCTCTCGTGAGCAAGGCCTACGACGCCGACCACAGGAACGCGAGCGTCATGGTCACCGTCACCTCGCTCTCGAGCCTGCTCGTGATTCCTTTCTACATGTGGCTGTTCGGATGACGGGGGCGGCCGGAGGAGGAAGAACGGCCTTCGGCGTTTCCCTCCTCCGCCTCCTCGGGCGGACGTCAGTTCCCTTCGCCGATCCCGCCTGAGAAATCGGACTGGACGGAGAGCTTCCGTCCCCGAAGCGCGGCGTCGAGGAAGAGAAGCCCGGGGCTGTGGCCTTCCCCCGCGAATTTCAGCTTGAGCAGGATGTCGGAGGGATTTTTTTCCTCCTCCACCTGTTCGGTGACGTACCAGCGGAGGAAGGTTTCGGTCGCGAGATCGTTCTCCTTCTTGGCGAGCTCCACGAGGTCGTTTATGCTTTGCGTGACGGTTTTTTCGTGGGCCAGCGTCTTCTCGAACATGTCCTTCACCGAATCGTATTTTCCTGACGGATCGCCGATGGCCTTGAGCGAGACCGTTCCGCCCTGATCGTGGATGTATTGATAGATCTTCATCGCATGGAACATCTCTTCATGATATTGAATCATGAACCAGGAAGCGAAACCGTCCAATCCCATGTCCGTGCACCGGGCGGACATGGCCATGTACAGATAACCGGAGAACATTTCCTTGTTGATCTGCGTGTTGAGGGCTTCTTCCATTTTCTTGCTTATCATGGGATCTCCTTTTCCGCGAGACCGGAACAGCACGGTCCGCTATATAGTTCCAGTTTAATATAATGAAAGAAGGCTCCGCAGTCAAAAAAACCGAGAGATCGGCTTGATGCTCCGCCCGTTCTCCGATAGTCTGTGCAACATGAAGTATATCGTTCCCTTTCTCATCGGTCTTGCCGCCGGAGGCTTCGGCGGTCTCGTCGGAGTCGGCGGCGGAATCATCATGATTCCGCTCATGGTAGGCGTGCTCAAATTCGATCAACGCTTGGCTCACGGGACGAGCCTCATCGCCTTGGTTTTCACCGGATTTTCGGGAGCGCTGGCCTACGGCCTCAAGGGCTCCGTGGACGTGAAAGCCGCAGTTCTCCTGGCGGCGACCGCGATGGTGACGGCCAGGCTCGGGGCGAGATTCGCCCATGCGCTGCCCGAGTGGAAGCTGAAGCGGGCCTTCGGGTACCTTCAGTTTTTCGTGGCTTTGATGCTGATTCTGAAGCCGTATCTCTCCCAGGGAGGAGAAAACTCCTCGGAGATTTTCGAGATCGTCGTGTTGCTGTTCACCGGCGTCTTCACCGGATTCCTCTCCGGCATGATGGGGGTCGGAGGCGGCACCATCATGGTGCCTTCCATGGTCGTGATCATGGGAATGGGCCAGCATCTCGCCCAGGGCAGTTCCTTGCTCGCCATGGTGCCGACGGGCCTCGTCGGAGCCTATACCTATTGGAAGCTCGGGAACGTGAAGAAGGACATTCTTCCTGCGCTGATCGCGGGAATCTTCGTAGGATCCTTCTCGAGCGGAACCGCGGCCCAATATATTTCCGAAGTCGCGCTTCGCGTCGTCTTCTTCCTGGTGCTCCTCTATACGGCCCAAAAATACGTGCGGACGAAAAAACCGTCCAACGGCTGAACCGGCGGACGGCCGACGGCCGGGAGCGAAGAACAGGTCCCGGCCGAACCCGCTATTCGAAACGTGACCGCGAAAGGAACTTCCTCTGCTTCCGGAATTCGGGATACCTGACGTCCCGGGTGAAGCGTCCGCCGTCCCGCCCGAGCTCGGGGAAGACGAGCGCCCTGCCTAGGGGTATGTCCCGAGTGCGCTCTTCGATCTCCGTCTTGAGCGGATCGGGGCGGCAATGGCGGTCCGAAAGGGCCTTCGCCCCCGCGAGGTCGCCGGAGGCCTTGATGTCCGCCGTCGTGCGGAGCAGTTCCTCCGTCCCCCGCGCGAATGCGGCGGCGTCGATATCGAACCTCCTCCGTCCCCCTTCCGTGGTTTCCAGAATCGCTCCTCTTTCGCGGAAGAAATGATACATGGTGTTCCGCGCCCGGTAGTGGGCCTGAACCGGATCGAATTTGAGCGCATACACCATGCTGAGCAGCATGGCGTAGGGGATCGCCAGAGCCGTTTCCGGTTCGATGATTCCCCGCTCCGCAGCGACGGGAGCCGACCAGAGACCGAAGAGCTCCGCCCTCGTTTCCTCGATGTAGCTGAACTCGTTCTTGAGATACCCGTTCGGCTCGCCGGGATGGTCGGGATCCTGCCGGCCGGTCGTGTGCCCGATCTCGTGCAGGGTGGAGTGGATCTGTCCGGCCTCGAAAAGAAGGTCTCCGAACCGTTCCACGGCCCCGGCGGGCAGGAACTCCTTCGCGGCCGCGCCCGAGGAAACGCCGTGGACAGCCTTGCCGGTGTTTCGGAAAACGAGGTTCACCGTGCCGACGTTCTTTCCCGTCCAATCGTCGTTGGGCAGGCTCTGGGCGAGCGTGGTGAGGGGGCTCGTCACGTAATCGCCGGTCCAATCGAGGACGTCGACGAATTTCAGCCGAGGAAGGGTTTCCGGATCCAGCTCGGTCCTCCGCCATGTCCAGGGCGCGGCCTTTTCCAGGTCCGGGACGATCTCGATGACCCGCTTCAGGAAGTCTTCGGCCTCGGCGCTCCTCAGGGTGACGGCCGCGGCGGCCTGGCCCTTCAGGTTCTTCCATCCGTCCTGATACACCTCGAGCGCCGTCGAGATGATGATGTCCGCCGGGTTGGAGTGGCGGATCCAGAAATAATCCGCGATGCGGCGGGCCTCGGCGCTTCCGGTCGCAAGCTCCTCGATTTTCGCGTCGAGGTAGAGCAGGAAGACGGGATCCTTCGTCCAAGCCCGCGCCTTCCGGAGATGCCCGGCCGCGGCCCTGCAGGCGGTCCGGTACCTCGCCTCGTTCACGACGACGTCGAGCCCGCCGCCCTGGTTCCTCACGATCGACGAGTTCACCTTTTCGGCTTCCTCGCCCAGCCCGGCGAATTCGGCCTCCGAGAGGTCCTCCGGGTAGAAGTTGGCTTTGTCTGAAAGCTCGACTCCCTCGAAGAGAAACCTCGCGATCGCTTCGAACCTCGAAGCCGCTCCGGCGCGCTTCGCGATTCCGGCGGCCTTTTTCTGATCCATGCCGAGGAGATGGTTCTTCCGCGGCAGGGTGGACCAGGGCGAGTTCTGCATCCTGAGGACGTCGAGGTAGGCGTCGAGGTCCGCCGCCGCCTCGTCGTCGCCTTCCTCGCGTGCCCGGAGGAGCATTTCTTCGAGGACCGAGGCGATTTCTTCGGTTTCCGGACAGACCTGATGGACGGCGATCGCGTTCATGCAGTCGGCGGCGTCCGAGAGGTGGCCGAGGAGCTGGAGGGTGTCGTCGGAAACGCCGTCCAGGGGGAACTCGACTTTCAGCACAGCCGCCCGGCGCGGAGGTTCGCCTTCCTGCCGGTAGGGGACGAGCCGCACGAGGCCCGGGACCGGGGGTACGGAGGAATTTTTCATGCGCGAACGCCTTCTAGTTCGAGAGCCTTTTCAGGATCTCGAGGTAGTCTTCCTTCGAAAGCGTCGGGATGTTGTCCCGGTTCGAACCGTTTACCGAGGACTTTTCCGCGATGACCGCGAAGTCCCTTTCGGGAACACCGAAACTGCCGAATTCCGGGAGCCCGACCCTGCGGGCGAGGTCCCGGACGAACGAGACCGCAGCCTCGGACGACGGCTCCGCTCCCATGGCCGCCCCGAGACGGGCGTATCGGTCCGAGCAGGCTTCCCGGCAGTATTCCATGACGACGGGAAGGCAGACCGCGTTGCAGACGCCGTGGGGCACGTCGTACATGCCCCCCAAGGCTTCGGCGAGGCAGTGGACCGCTCCCACGTCCGAATGGCTGAAGGCGATGCCGGCGATGAGGCTCCCGAGGAGCATGGCGGATCTCGCCTCGAGGTCGCGGCCCGAGGCGACCGCCCCGGGAAGATTGCTGGCTATGAGTTCGGCTGCGTACAGGGCGCAGGCGTCCGCTATGGGCTCGGCCGCGCGGGAGGTATAGGCCTCGATCGCATGGGTGAGCGCGTCCATTCCGGTGGCGGCCGTGAGGGCCGGGGGCAGGGAGAGCCCGAGCTCGGGGTCGGCCAGCGCGATCCTGGGGGCGATTTTGGGGGATTTCACGGTGAATTTGAATTTGGCCTTCGAATCGGTGACGACCGAGCTGAACGTCACCTCGCTGCCGGTCCCCGCGGTCGTGGGCACGGCCGCGACGGGAAGGACCGCCGGGCCGATCCTGGAGCGGTCCTCGTAATCGCGGGCCTTTCCGCCCTGGAGCGCGAGGATCGCCGCGGCCTTCGAGCAGTCGATCGGGCTGCCGCCTCCGATCGCGACGATGCCGTCCGCGCCGAACGACCTTGCCGCCTCGGCTGCCGCCTCGACGTTGTAGTCCTTGGGGTTCGCCTCGACGCCGTCGAAAATTTCGACCGCGAAGCCCGCAGTCCGGATCATCGACACGAGTTCCTCGAACCAGGGAAGGGCACGGAGACCGCGGTCCGTCACCAGGAGGGGCCTTTTCACGCCGAGGCCCTCGAGCGTCTCCGGGAGCTTCCTGCGGCAGCCCGCTCCGAATTCGATGTTCGTCGGCAGGATGAAACCGAACGATCTCGACAACGACGACATGGGCTCCTCCTCGACTCAAGCCGTTCGGCGGAGTCTTTTATCCAGAATCGTCTTCGCCATTTCCGCGAAGCCTTCGGCGCCCTCTTTCTCGGTGACGTAGCGGGGCGGATGCTCCAGCCGAGGAAGGAATTTCGCGATGTTCGCCACTCCCACGGAGGTTTCCAATTCCCTGAAGCTCGGCTCGTCGTTCGGCGAGTCGCCGACGAAAAGTATCCTTCCCTGCATCTCCGCGAGCGCGGCGCCGGTTTCCTTGAGCAGAAAGGTCTTGAGGCACGAAACCTTGTCGAAGTCCCCGAACCAGCAGTTCACGTGGATGCTCGACACCTTGCAGATGGCGCCGTTCCGCTTCGCGATCCCGCAGATCCGGTCCACCGCCTCGTCGTCGAGGGGCTCGACGTCCTCGCAGAAATCCACTGCGAGATCGGTTATCCGGTAGGCCTGGTCGGCGGCGATTCCGCAGCCCGGAACCTCACGGAGCACCTCCTCCCGGATACGGGCCAAGCCCGACTTTCCCCGCTCGCGTTCCTCCGGGGACTGGAAATACTCGCGCCGCATCTTTCTCGCCTTGCGGTCGTACACGAAGTAGAACGAGCCGTTTTCTCCTATCACGCCGTCGACCGGCCACATTCTCGCGATGTGATCGCACCAGCCCGCCGGCCTTCCCGTCACGGGAACGACCTTCACGTCCGCCCGGTGAAGGTCCCAGATCGCGCCGTACGAGTCGTCCGTCAGGAGACCGTCCGTGGTGAGCGTGTCGTCGATGTCGCAGAATACGTATTCGAGATTCGAGCAGAAGTCATCGGGGATGCGGCTGATGGGCAACGGCATGACGGCTCCTTTCCTTTCAGTTTCCGGCGATGGTCACGAGAACTCCTTCGAGTAGTTCCGCGATGGGATCGAAGTAGGACGAGTCGAGAATTTCCGAGAGCCTTTCCAGGTCGGACTCGGAAAACTCGTCGCCTTGATAGAGCCGAAGGGTTCGGCTCATCTCCTTCGTGAGGCTCTTCAGCTTTTCCCTGACGTCGAGGAGCGAGACTTTTTCCTTCCCCTCGATCACCCCGAGGTATGCGTCGATGAGGGAGTCGATGCCCGCATCGTCCTCCTCCACGGAGATGAGCCGCTCGTACAGCACGGAAACGAGGTTGCCCGGATCGTAGACGTCCTTGGCCACCGCGCAGTATTCCTGCCGGTCTTCGTCCCAGCCGACGGTGAGGTTCAATTCTTCGCACAGCACGGGGCGCCGTTCGTATCGGGCGAGATCTATGCATTTCACGAGGTCTTTCTGCGCGTCGGAACCCTGGACGCAGAGTCCCATGCGCGAACAATTGACCAGCAGTTTTTCGACGGAGGAACCCTTGAGCACGAGGTCCCGCTCGGTATAGATGGGGTTGGTCATTCGTGGATTATGGAAGTCGAAGCGGTTCGAGGTCAAGGGGCGAAGCGGCAGGAACGGGTTTGTCTCAGTATTGACGATCATTGGACAATCTTGGTATATATTCTACAAATAATATGCTTGTAAAAGAACTCACCAAAACAGCGGGAATTCCGCGAAGCGTTTTCGGATTTCCGTTTCCCGGCGGAATCGAAGCGGCCGTGCGGAACAGAAGGCTGCTGGACAGTCTGCCCGGGGTCGCCGCCTGGTCCATCATCGTCCTGGTCGTCGCGTTGTCCTTCGTGAAGCCTCTCGCCGCGGTTCTGCTCGCGCTGATTCTCCAGTTCTACTGGTGCCTCAGGGGCGTGGAAGTCGTTCATTACGGGATCGTCGGATACCGGCGTTCGCGCGCGCACGAAAGGACCGATTGGAAGGAACGTTACAACGAGGAGGCGGGCGAGGTCCCCGACGCCCTGCCCTGGGAGGGGATCAGGCACATCGTCATCGTTCCCAACTACAAGGAGCCTCTCCATAAGCTCGAGGAGACCGTGCGGGCCCTTGCGGCACAGGAAGGGGTCGCGAAGAACATCCACGTCGTCCTCGCGATGGAGGCGAAGGACGGAGCGGCCGAGGAGAAGGCCCGCCTGCTGCGGGAAAAATTCGGGTCCCGGCTCGGCGGCGTGCACTACACGATCCACCCGGCCGCTCTTCCCGGGGAGCTGCCCGGAAAATCCTCCAACGAGGCGTGGGCCGGAAAATGGGCCTATGACCGCTTCATCGACGAACTCGGGGGCGATCCCCGCCTTTTCACTATGACGAGCTGCGACGCCGATTCGGTCTTCCATCCCAAGTATTTCTCCTATCTCACCTACCGGTACGCGCTGCATCCGAAACGCGACCTCAGGATTTGGCAGGCCCCGCTCTTCTTCCACAACAACGCCTGGAAGGTGCCCGCCTACATCCGCTTCATCATGGTGTTCCAGAGCGTCGGCCAGCTCGCTTCGCTCGTAAAGGGCTGGAAGCACAATTTCCCCATCTCCACCTACAGCGCGGGGCTGAACCTCTTCCACGGCGTGGGCGGCTGGGACGCGGACATCATCCCCGAGGACTGGCACATGTATCTCAAATGTTTCTTCCATCGCTTCGGCAGGGTGGAGGTCGAGCCGGTGTATCTGTTCACGACGGGCGACGCGCCGGAGGGCTCTTCGCCGGCCGAAACCGCGGTCAACCGCTACACGCAGGCGAAACGGCACGCCTGGGGCATCACCGATTTCGCCTACGCCGTGAAGGAAAGCTTCGAACACGTCGAGATCCCTTTCCGTGCGAAGGCCCCGAAGGTTCTCGTTCTCTTCCGCGAGCACCTCTTCTGGTCGACGAGCTGGTTCGTCGTGACGCTCGGTTTCCTGCTCCCGCTGAATCTGCATCCGGAGGTCTTTCAGCTCGCGACCGGCCGGATACTCGAGGCCCTCTACCACGGGACCATCGTCTTCCTTTCGATCACGGGGCCCCTGCTTCCCATCCTCGACTACGCGTTCGGTCCTCCCGTGCCCGGCGACTCCCCCTGGTGGAGGATTCCGGCGGCGATCGTCCAGTGGAACCTGTTGCCCGTCGTCCTTCTCGTATTCGTCGCTCTTCCCGCGCTCCACGCCCAGACGAGGCTCATGCTCGGCAGGGGTCTCGCGTACGAGGTCACCAAGAAGATGTGAGGTTGGATTCCGAGGATTTCTGCGTGCGGAAGATCAGCGTTTCCTGCGCTCGATCCTTCCGTCGGGATGCCCGACGAAGACTTCGGGGTCGCATCGCGTGAAGAGCCCGTTTCCCAGTACGCCGGGAATCATGGACAGCGTCCTCTCCATTTCCACGGGATCGAAGGGCGAGGAGAACCTGAGGTCGAGGAGTATGTTCCCGTTGTCGGTGATGACCGCCCCCATCTTTCTCACCGCCATCCTGACCTCCGGCTTCGCTCCCAGGGCCTCGAAGGCCTTCGCTGCAGGCACGCGGGCCTCGCGGAGGACCTCGGTCGGGAGCGGGAACGCGAGCCCGAGGTTCTTCACCACCTTGGAGGAATCGGCCACCACGACGAATTTCTTCGCCGCGTAGGCCACGATCTTCTCGATGAGGAGGGCGCCCCCGCCGCCCTTGACGAGGCGCAGATCATCGTCGATCTCGTCGGCGCCGTCGATCGCGAAATCGAGGCTTCCGTCGATCTCGGGATCGTTCATCGAGCGGAGCGGGATTCCGTATTTCTGGCATTCCATCTCCGTCTGCGAACTCGTCGGCACGGCGAGGATGTCCGAGATCCTGCCCGCCTCGAGCAGCTCTCCGACCCTTCTCACCGCCCAAACCGCGGTAGAACCCGTGCCGAGGCCGATCTTCATTCCGCTCCTGACGAATTCGTCCACGGCCGCGTAGCCGACTTCCTTCTTTATTCGCGCAGCATCCATAACACATCCTTGTAGTTTCTACGGTCTGATTCGCCCGCCCGCGGGCCCGCCCCCGGGCCGTCAGTCTCTACGCATACTAACGTCACGCGGCCTCGCCCATCAAGGCCGCTTCCCGCGGAACCGCGCGCTTCGTGTCCTCCGCGATCGAAACACGCGCCTCAAACGGCCTCAACCGGTCGTTGAGCAAGCTCCGGCATACCGCTATACTCGCCGGATGGAATTCCGCGACCTCCTGATACTGGCCCCCATGGCGGGAATCACGACCCCGGCGCATCGCGTGATGGTCGAGGAGGCCGGAGGCTGCGATCTCTACTTCACCGAGATGATCAACGCCGCATCCTTCGTCGACCAGGGACCGTACGAGCGCTACTACGTGATCCCGGATCCGGCTCCCGAGAAGCTCGTGTACCAGCTCGTCGGAGGGCGCGAGGATTCCCTGGCCGAGGCGGCCGAGATGCTCGACGTGCTGCCCGGCCTTGGCGTCGACGTGAACATGGGTTGCTGCGCGCCGGAGATCCTCCATGCTGGAGGCGGTATAACCTGGATGAAGGACGCCGAGAGGGCGGAAAGGCTCGTCGCGCTTCTCCGGCCGAGACTCAAAGCCAAGACGCTTTCCGTCAAGCTCCGGATCGGCTTCGATGAGGACGGCGAGTACCTCCTCAAGTTCTGCAGGGGGCTGGAGGAAGCCGGCGCGGATTTCATCACCCTGCACCCCCGGCTCAAGAAGGAGAAATTCGGCCGTTTCGCCCGCTGGGAATACGTGGCCGAACTCAAACGGAACCTGAGGATTCCCGTCTTCGTCAACGGGGACGTGAGAACGTTCGAAGATTACGCCTACAAGACCGGCCGGTTCCCGTCGGACGGCGTCATGATCGGCAGGAGCGCCGCGAGGGCCCCTTGGTTTTTCGCCTTTCTCCGGGGAAGGATCGCGGACCGGGAATTCGAGCTCGAGGCGGATCTGGAAGCCTCGGCGTTCCGGTTCCTCGAACTGCTGCCACGGTATCAGCCCGAGGATTTCCTGGAAAGCAGGGCGAAAAGGTTTTTTTCCTATTTCTGCGACAATCTTTTTTTCGGCCATCACCTCAAGACGAGCATCCAAAGAGCCGAAAGTTTTGGAGGGATCGAAAAGCTCGTCGCCGCCTATTTTCGGGAACATCCGGAGGAACGGGTCCGGATCGAAAGGTAAAAGGATCCCGAGCCGGACGGACGCCGCGTTTCGGGCGTTCGATGAGAATCCGAACGTCGTTTTTTCGGCGATTCTCCGGCAACTGCTTATCTTGGAATCAGTTAAAATTTTTTCTTGCATAGAGGACGACTAGTAGGTTAAAATGTCTTTCAGAATGTTCAAGACGATCGATGCCGTGCTGCTTCGGCTGAAACTTCAAGGGTGGAACGCGGACGGATTGAAAGCGGAGATCCTGTTCACGCTTTCGTTCCTCGTCTTTTTCGTCTGCGTGCCCTTTCTCGCAAGAACCCCCGAGGCCGAGGGCGGCATGGGAGGCCTCGGCCAACCCGGCCTCATTTCCGGCCTGAATGCCGCCTACCTCGACGAGACCGTGCCGCCCAAGAACGTCCTCTCGTTCGCCCCCTACAAGGTGGCGGAGGGCGACACCGTGTCCGAAATCGCCGAGCGGTACGGGTTGAATCAGGACAGCGTCATCAGCTGCAACGGCATCGAAAAAGCCAGACATCTCCAGATCGGGACCATCCTGCAGATTCCGAACATGGACGGCCTCATGCATACGATCGGCTCCGGGGACACGTTGGAAAAGATAGCCGAACAATACAAGGCGCCTTTGGATCAGATCCGGCAGGTGAACAGCATCGCCTCGCTCAAGGACGCGCCGGGGACCAAGCTCTTCGTGCCCGACGCGAAACTGCCCACGATCGAACTCCGCAGGGTCTGGGGCGAGCTTTTCCGCTACCCTGCAAGGGGCTGGATCTCGTCCTCGTACGGCTATCGGGACGATCCGATCTACGGAACCTCGCGTTTCCACAACGGCATCGACATCGCCAATTCGACGGGAACGGCGGTTGTCGCGGCCATGGAAGGCACGATCGTGGACCGCGGATACAACGAAAGCGCGGGCAACTATGTCGTGATGACGCACGTCGGCGGCTATACCACCCTTTATGCCCATTTGGACAGGGTGCTCGTGAAAGTCGGAAAATGGGTGAACGAGGGCGAGAAGATCGGCGAAATGGGGACCACGGGCTACTCCACGGGACCCCATCTGCATTTTTCGGTCTTCCGCTGGGGCAGGTCCCTCAATCCCACGCTGCTGCTCCATTGAGCGGACGGCGCCGGTTTCGGGGCGTCCTCCTCAGTTCTTCCTGTACGTGAGCGAATACTCGAGCGGCGTCTTCAGCGTGAAAAGTCTGAGCAGGGGTATGGAGAACCGGACCTCGGAGTCTCCGTGCAGCCTCCCGCCGGTCTGCTCCACGATCCTGCCCTTCACCTTGATGCCGAGATCCACGGACGCCCGTTTCAAGATAACCTTTACGTCCTCGTCTCCCGCATAATCTTCCAGAGCCCACGCGAGATGGTCGAGATATTCCTCCTCCGTCAGGGCCTTGCCTTCCGGAGGCAGGAGCATCTTCGCGACGCGTGATTCCCCGTTAGGCGCGAGCCGGAGGAGCCCGGGCAGGTTCTTCGCGTCGATATAGATCCGGATGGTCTCGTTTCCGTCATTGCGCCTCACGCTTATCATGTCCCTCACCCGCTGGTCCTGGCTTCTCACCATGGCGGAGACGTCCTTGAAGCGGAAGGCGAGCCTCAGCCTGTGAGGCGCCGGAGCGGCGACGGAAACGAGCTCCAGGCCCGGATTGCCCTCGAAACTCCTGCGGATTGCGTTCGTGTCGAAGACCTTCGGGTTCTTCGGGTCCCAGGTCTGCGAGAATCCGGAAGCGAGGTCCTCGTAATACTTCATGAAGAGGGGTTTGAGATCCACGTCGAGGGTGGACGTCCCCGATCCGTCGGCTTCGAGCAGCAGCTCCTGCCTGATCGAGCACGAGGCGAACAGGAGCAAGGCTCCGAACGCGATTGCCGCGCGAGTGGTGAGGTTCATGGCGGTTCCCAATGTATCGCGGTCTCGCATTTTTTGCTACATGCCAAAGCGGTCCGCCGCCGCATCGTATTCGTCCGCTTCGGCGGTTTTTCCGCGTTTTCGGCATCCCGCCGCGTAGATCCGGCATTTGCGCGCGAATTCCTCGGTCGCCTCCCTTTTTCGGTCGTCCGAGCCCCCGAAGAAACCGGAGTCGAGCAGGCCGCGCAGAGCGCGCAGGCGGAAGATTTCGATCTGGCCGTATTTGCCGGATAGCTGATCGGAGCGGCCGCCTCGCTTGATCGTCAGTTCCTCGTCGAGGTAGGCGATCCTCTCCTTCGACGTGATCCTCACCCAGAGCTCGTAATCCTCCGCTATTTCCAGGTCCTCACGGAAGCCTCCGTACTCCTCGAACAGCGCCCGCTCGAGGACGACCGTGGATGGTCCGATTACGCACTTCTTCAGAGAATCTCGGAAGAGATCTCCTTCACGCCGGTGTTTCTGCCCGGCCTGGGAGACGACGTTGCCGTCGCGGAGCCATCGCTCCCTCGTATGGGACATTCTGATCCTGTTCTCCGCGCGTGGATCCCGGGCGAGAGCGGTCATGAGGCCCATCTGCCTTTCGAGCTTGGAGGGCGACCAGAGATCGTCGGAATCGAGGAAGGCGAGATAGGTTCCGCGGGCGGCCGCCGCCCCCCTGTTGCGGACCGCGCCGGGCATGCCGATGTGCCCGATGGGAAGCCGCAGGCGTCGCGGACCCGCGTTCGGAGGAGGATCGCCCGAACCTTTCGTGTAGATACCCATCGCCGCGAGTCGCGTCCCGGTGTCGTCCTCGGAACCATCGTCCACGACGATGAGTTCGAAGTTTTCGAACGTTTGTGCGAGTACGGATCCGACCGCCTCGGCTACCGTCGACGAGCGGTTATAGGTGGGTATTACGACCGATACGAGCGGTTCCTCATGCGGATTTTTCATGAAATGCTTTCCCCGAGTCTACTCCACCGTAAGGCCGGCTTCAAGGCCTTACTCTCTTCCCTGCGCTCTCGGATGTTCCGCGAAAAATGCGCCTTGAAAAACATTGACTCCCGGAACAAGAAGGAGTAAAATCGAACGACTACTGATTATCAGTGGAAATCAGATTCTGTCGGACCGATGAGAAGCGTACACGAATGCTCCAGGATGAAATCGTCGAAAAACTCATCCGATATCTCGTGGATGAGAACCTCCAGGCGGGAGACAAGCTGCCGTCGATCAGGGAATTCTCCGCGAAGCTGAAATGCAATCCGAGCCGCATACGGACCGCGATCATCACGCTTGCGGCTCTGGGAATCGTCGATACTCACTCCCGCGCAGGCACCTTCGTGCGCAAGCTCGATCCGAAGGACATCGAAGCGTTTTTCCGGCTGTTTTTCCATTTCGGCATGCTCGGGAACGAAGCCTCGACGATCCATCTGTACGAGGTCAAGACGCTTCTCGATCGGGAGGTGTTTTCCGCCGCGGTGAAGTACCGGACCGAAAGGGACCTGTTCGAACTCGAGGAGATTCTCCGCAGGCAGGAAGCGAGTCTCGGCGACGGTCATGCATTTCTCGAGAAGGACGAGGAATTCCATCTCCGCCTCGCGGAGGTCGTCCGCAATCCCGTGGTGACGTTCCTGCTGAACACCATTCAAACCATGCTCAGACCGTATCGATACGACAACTTCGACGAGGTCGTCTGTCGAGAGGCGTATGCGGACCATGCGGCGGTGTTCGAGGCGATCCGGCGGCAGGACGCGGCGAAGGCCGAGGATCTCGCGAGAATCCATTCCCGGAACCGGATGGTCCGCTTGATAGCCGAAGGTTCGAGAGACGGCGGAACATGATGAATCGAGCGGTACGCGTTGTTCGTACCTGAAAATTGATCGTGCTTTCGATCCGCGGCAACGCGGGACGTTCGAGGAAGCCGATCGACCAGAGGAGTTAGTGTACATGATCGGAAGAAACTGCAACCCGGCCGCGGATGCGCTTCGGGCCGGCAAGAAACTTTCCGCAGCCTGGGTCCAGGCCGGAAGCCCCGTTACGGCGGAAATCCTCGCGGAGGCCGGATTCGACATCCTCCTCATCGACATGGAACACGGTCCCGGTGACATCATGACGCTCATCGCGCAGATCCAGGCCATGAAGGGCGAACCCGCGGTTCCCTTCGTCCGTGCGCCGTGGAACGACTTCGTCCAGATAAAGAGGATCCTCGACGCGGGCGTGTACGGCCTCGTGGTCCCCTATGTCTGCAGCAAGACCGAGGCCGAAGCCGCTGTGAAGGCCGCGAAGTACCCGCCCGAGGGCATCCGAGGGATCGCAGGGAGCACGAGGGCCGGCCGCTACGGTTTCAAGTCGGGCGAGTATTTCGAGGCCGCCAACAAGAGCATCTTCGTTTTCGTACAGATCGAGACTCCGGACGCCGTGAGGAACATCGACGAGATCCTCTCCGTGAAAGGAGTCGACGGCATCTTCATCGGGCCCATGGATCTCGCCACGACCCACGGCTTCCGCGGCAATCCCGGCGAACCCAAGGTGCAGGAAATCATCAAGGGCCTCGAGGCGAAGATCAAGGCGAGCGGCAAGGCCCTCGCAACGGTCTGCTCGGGTTTCGAGGACGCCAAGGCGAAATACGACCGGGGATACAACATGATCACCCTCATCCACGACACGGTCACCCTGGGCAAGGTAGCCCGAGACGAGCTCGGAAGGTTCCGGAAGGAAGTCCTCGGCCAATGAACTAGTCTACTTCACCCCCTTTTTGCCGGCGGGAGCGATCCCCCGGCTTTTTCGTTTTCGTCGCTCGCTTTTATCGCCGGCGCGATGTATAATTCCGCGGCACCCGTGCTGCGTCCCATCCTCGTCGATCGTGGTGGAGCA
This sequence comes from uncultured Spirochaetaceae bacterium, assembly GCA_964397655.1. Lineage (GTDB taxonomy): Bacteria > Spirochaetota > Spirochaetia > DTKZ01 > DTKZ01 > CAYNKA01. The sequence continues at coordinate 233,052 of CAYNKA010000004.1, forward strand.
TGTTTTTCGATTCCGAGTACCTGACTTCGCAGATCATCGCCTACATCGGGAACAAGCGAAGGCTTCTCCCTCTCATCCATTCGGCCATCACGGAGATCTACGGCGGCGTCCCCGGGGGACTCAGATTCTTCGACGCCTTCGCGGGGAGCGGGGCGGTTTCCCGGCTGGGCAAGGCTCTCGGCTTCGAAGTCGTGTCCAACGACTGGGAGCCCTATGCCTATCTCCTCGGCAGGGCCTACGTCGAGGCGAACGCCCGCGACCTGGACGGGATCTTCGGCTCGCGGCGGGCCTTCGAGGAACTCCTGGATCGTCTCAACCGTCTGCCCGACCCGCCGGAGGACGAGCAGTATATCGCGCGTTACTACGCTCCGCGTGACTTCGAGATCGAGAAGGCGGACTTCCGGACGGAACGGCTCTTCTACACGCGAAGCAACGCCCTGGCCGTGGACAAGATCAGGAACGCGATCGACGTTCTCTATCCGGCGGCCGAAGCCCCGGGAAAGGCGGTTTCCGCCAGGGAGATCCTCATCGCCCTCCTCCTGTACGAGGCAGCGACCCATACGAACACTTCGGGTGTTTTCAAGGCCTGCCACAAGGGATTCGGAGGCCACGGAAAGGACGCGCTCAAGCGGATCCTTGCCCCGATCAGGCTCGAGCCGCCTCCGCTCATCGATTCCGAGCGGCCCTGCACGATATTCCGGGAGGACGCGAACTCGCTCGTCCGCTCCGTCGGGCGGTTCGACCTCGCCTATCTCGATCCCCCCTACAACCAGCATCAGTACGGGAGCAACTACCATCTTCTCAACACGATAGCCCTTTGGGACAGGATCCCCGCGCCCCTGGACCTGAACGAGAAGGGCAGGCTCAGGGAGAAGGCCGCGATCCGAAAGGACTGGCGGCTCACGAAATCCGATTATTGCTATCGCGGGACCGCGATCGAGGCCTTCGACGACCTTCTCGCCCATCTCGACGCGGAGAACGTCCTCGTGAGCTACAGCACGGACGGAATCATCCCGTTCGAGGATCTGAAGAGCTTGTGTGAATCGAGAGGCAGCCTTTCCATCGTGACGAACGAGTACACCAAGTATCGGGGCGGCAAACAGAGCAACTCCAGGAAGAACAAGAACATCGAATTCGTCCTGATCGTGCGAAGGGGTTCGGCCCCGGGGACGGTCTTCGCCGTGGACTCCGTGTTGAAGCGCCGAAAGCTCTCGCTTCTCCTCCAGGGCAGGTATTGCAGGCGGAGGCTCGCCGCGAATTTCGAGCTCCTGGACGGCGGCTTCCTCCGGACAAGGATCGGATCCGCAGACATCGTCCTGTCATCGAGAGATCACTTCGAGATCGTGAAATTCGAGGGGCTCGAAAACCTTTCGGGGGAAGAGACCGACATCCTCGCTTCCAAGCTCGAGGCCTGCCTCTGCGCCTCGAAATCCGAGGAATTGGAGGAGATCTTCGCAAGGCTGCACTCAGGCTCCGAACAGGAGAGGAACTTCATCGGCCTCGTGCCCGACGTCATGCGGAAGCTCGCGCACAAGAAGTCCAGACATCTTTTCGAGGAATGGGTCGAACGCGCCGAAGCCCTCGAGAAGGCCCGTCCCGATCTGTACCGGACGATCCGAAAGGAGATGGAGAAGGTGAAGGAGATAGCGGAGCGGCGGTTCGAGAATTGATTCTCTCAGGACCGGTTCATGACCATCCTCGCGGGGACCGCGAGACCGATGTCCGCCGCCTTGAACCGCTTGATGATTTCCAGGTTGACGCCGTTCACGGTCTTGAAGTAGTTCGCGGACTTCTTGATGTAGACGATGAAAGTGATCTTCAGCACTCCTTCGCCGAAGCCGGTGACGGCGGCGACCGTTCCGGGATCGAGATCGGGATCGTCGTCTGCGAGCCCCTTCAGGATTCTCAATGCTTCTTCCACTTTTTCGGGCTGGGCGCCCGAAGGCAGTTCCAGGACGTTGGTATATTTCGTGTTCGGTTCGGAGCTGACGTTTTCGACGACTCCCGCCGCGAAGAGTGAATTCGGGACCGTGACCACCCGATTGTCGAGGGTTCTGAGCCGCGAAGTACGGATGCCGATTTCGCTGATGACTCCGTCGTATCCGGCTATCTTGATCCTGTCGTTGATCTTGAACGGTTGATCGATGAAGATCGAAAGCGATCCGAAGAGGTTGGAGAGCGTATCCTTCGCGGCGAGGGCGATGGCGACTCCTCCGATGCCGAGCCCCGCGAGCAGGGCCCCGATGTTGTATCCGGCGTTGTTGAGCGCCACGAGGATCGCCAGGCCCCAGATCAGGAACTTGACGGCCTTTCTCGCTATCGGGAGAAGCTGGTCGTCGAGGGTCCCTTCGGTCTTCTCCACGTACGGGACGAGGTACTCATGGATGATCGAGTCGACGACGCGAACGACGATCCATGCGACGGAGAAGGTTATGAGGATGTGGAAGACCTTCGTCGCCCAGGCGAAGAACTCGGGATCGATGTCGAGTCCGCCGATTCCGAGCCGGATGCCGATGAGTCCGATGAGGAAAACCAAGGGTCTTTCGGCTACGGAAAGGATTATATCGTCTATCTTGGTTTTCGTTTTTCGGGAGATTTTTCGGAAAACGTTCGAAGAAATCCAGTAGAAAAGTTTGCCTGCCAGGAAGCCGCCGAGCATGTATGAAACGGCGGTCAGCCATTGTTCGAGGGAATTCCCTCCGATGATTGAAAAGAGCGTCGTGTCCATGTTCCCGTCTCGTTCCGAATGATGTGCGGAGATAATGCCACGGGCCGGACTGTTTCGGCAAGAAGGCGGAGAGGACAAACGGAGTTGAAAATTGGAATGTATGACATATTATGATTTGACAAAAAAACTGACTCCATTCATAATAAAATCAAGCATCAAATATCTCAGGTAAGGAGGAGCTATGAAATCTGCTAAAACACTAGCGATTTTGGCGTTGCTGACGTGTTTGATCGCGTTGCCGGCTTTCGCCGGGGGCCAGAAGGATTCGGGGGCGCAGGCGAAGAAGTACGTATTGAAATTCAATCACGTACTCACTGACAAGGATCCCTACCATGGGGCCTTCAAGAAATGGGCGGCAGAAGTAGCGGCCAAGACCAACGGCAACCTCACCGTCGAAGTCTTCCACAGCGCGCAACTCGGCGTCGAAGAGGACATCATCGAACAGATCAAGCTCGGCTCCAACGTCGGACAAAACACCGATTCCGCGCGTCTCGGCAACTACGTCAAGGACATCGCGGTCATGAACGCGCCCTACTTCGTGGACAACCTCGACGACGTGGTGAAACTCGGGACCCTCGAAACCGTGAAGGGCTGGAAGAAGGAACTCGACGACAAATTCGGAATCAAGATCCTTTCCTTCAACTGGGTGCAGGGTTTCCGCCAGATGATCACCAATAAACCGATCAAGAAACCCGAAGACCTCGCGGGGCTCAGGATCAGAACCCCCGGGGCGCCGATTTGGCAGGAATCCATCCGCGCCATAGGGGCGACCCCGGTTGCGATGGCGTACGGAGAAATGTATCCGGGACTCCAGACCAAGGCGATCGACGGGCTCGAGCTGTCCTTCACCGCGGCGTTCAACGGAAAATTCTACGAAGTGACGAAGTACGTCTGCGAGACGAAGCACATTCTTCTCATCAACTTCGAGATCATCAGCACCAAATGGTTCAACGCGCTTCCGGCTGACTTCCAGAAGGTGCTGGAGGACGAATGCAACAAGGCCGGGCTCCAGGTTTCCCGCGATTATCTCGAGAAAATCGACGTGCAGGCCAGGAAGGACATGCAGGCCAAGGGCGTGACGGTCATCGACGCTTCGCAGATCGACATGGCGGCTTTCAAGGCGGCAGGAGATAAGGCATATCAGAAGCTCAATCTCACCGCGGCCAAGGAAAAGATCTACAAGGAACTCGGGAAATAGCCCGGGAACGTTTCACGGTGCGCTTTCCCGCCCGGGGGAGCGCGCCGCAAGTATCATCCCGTCCATAAGTTGGTGAAACGATGAAGAATATCTACGACCGACTCATCGAAGGCGAAACCTATGTAGCCGCGGTGGGATTCACCGGAGCCTGCCTCATGATCTTCGTTTCGGCGATCATGAGGGGTATAGGCTACCCAATCAACTGGGCCTGGGACCTGAGCCTCTTCCTGTTCGCCTGGAGCGTTTTCATCGCAGCCGACGCCGCCATGAGGCACGACAAGCTGGTCAACGTCGAGCTCGTCGTCGATCTGTTCCCGGCCAAATGGAAAACGCTCTGTTCCTTGATCAACTACTGCCTCATTCTGCTTTTCCTCGTCGCGCTCGTGATCATCGGTCTCAAGCTCAGCTACACGACGAGGTCGAGGACCTTTCAGGGAATGCCGGGCTTCAGCTATACCTGGGTCACTCTTTCGATCCCCGTGGGAGCGTCGCTCATGATCGTCACGACCGTGAGAAAGCTCAAGGGCTATCTCGCGAAATTGACCCGCAGATAAACCGGAGACGCGCAATGTTACTAGTAGCCGTGTTGTTTTTGATGTTTCTTTCCATGGGCATGCCCGTCGCGTTCGCCATCGGAATATCGGCGGTTTCCTTCTTCCTGCAGCACCCCGAACTCCCTTCCGCGATGATCGTTCAGCTTCCCATCTCGCAGACCCAGAACATCGCGATGCTGGCGGTTCCCCTCTTCATCTTCGCGGGCAACCTCATGAACGAGGCGGGAATAACGAGCAGGTTCGTCAGGCTCGCCAAGGTACTGACGGGGCACATGCGCGGAGGGCTCGCCCAGGTTTCCGTGGTGCTCAGCGCCCTCATGGGAGGAGTGTCGGGGTCGGCGATCGCCGACGCCGCGATGGAAGCCCGCATCCTGGGGCCGGACATGATCAAAAGCGGATATTCCAAGGGGTACGCCGCGAACGTCATCGGCTGGACCGGCCTCATCACCGCGACGATCCCTCCGGGTGTGGGCATCATCATCTACGGAACCGTCGGCGAGGTCTCCATCGGACAGCTCTTCGCGGCCGGTCTCGTGGTCGGTCTCCTCATGATGGCGATGCTGATGGTCACGGTCGCGATCACCGCCAGGATGCGGGGGTACAAGCCGGAGAGGGAGAAACGCGCCTCGTTCAAGGAGATCTTCGCCTCCGTCAAGGAGACGATCTGGGCGATGGCTTTTCCGTTCCTCCTGCTCTTCGGAATCAGGACCGGGATTTTCACCCCGTCGGAGGTGGGGTCCTTCGCGTGCGTATATGCCGTCTGCGTCGGCGTTTTCATCTACAAGGAGCTGACCTGGAAGAAATTCGTGGACGTGCTCGAGTCGAGCATAAAGGACATCGGGGCGGTCATGTTCATCATCGCCCTTTCCGGAATATTCGGCTACGGCATACCCTTCGAACACGTCCCGGACCTGCTCACCGGCGGCATCCTGGGGATCACGAAGAATCCCGACATCGTCATGCTCCTCATCATCACCTTTCTCATTTTCCTGGGCATGTTCATGGACGGTTCCGTCATCATCCTGCTCTTCACGCCGATCTTCCTGCCCCTGGTTCGCGAACTCGGCGTAGATCCGGTGCATTTCGGGCTCATCTTCTGTACGACCATCACCCTGGGCAATCTCACGCCGCCGGTCGGACTGTCGATGTATACCGTCTGCTCGATCATGGACCTGTCGGTCAAGGAATGGATAGGGGAGATGTGGCCCTTCCTCGTCACCATCGTGCTCGAGGTTTCGATCCTCGTTTTCATGCCGGACCTCGTTCTGAGTCTGCCGAGGCTTTTCTTCGGATCGTGACGGACGCCGACGGCGTCCGTTCCGATCCGTTCCGCCGTTCCCGCTATTCCCGCGCCCTCACTTCCACGGTTGCACCGGGGATGAGGGCCCGGTAGTCGTTTCGGTACATGGCGTGGACCTGGGTCGGCGGCAGGGTGAACGATCCTTCCGTTACCGCCTGATACTTCGCCGAGAAGCTCATCCGCCTCAGGGAAGACGGCATGTCGAAGAACCAGGAGATCCTGTCGTCGCGGATGTCGAGGTATTTCTCCCTGCCTGAAGTCCTGTTCCCCGTCCAGGAAGGGGGAGTTTCCCCCGTAAGCCTGAGGTTGACCGGTTCCCATCCCGAAGGAAGAATCTGCGTGAGCGCGATCTCCGCGAGGTCGAGGTATTCCTTTCCCGTTCTGGTGACCGTGATCGTCTGCCAGAATTCCTCGCCCTGTTTCAACACGGCCGGGTCGACGGTATTGCCGTTCTGGTCCCGCCATTCGATCTGGAGGGCGAAATTCTCGGAAACCGCGTCGTCCAGGTATTTGAGGGGCTGTCCCTCCCATTCGAGAAGCGCGAAGACGCGCGACGCTCCCGCGGACGAGTCGATCTCCACGGTCGTTTCCTGACGCGACGCCGGGTTCTCCGGGATCTCCATCGTCCAGGCTTCCTCGGTGGTCGAGAAGGTTTTCCGGCCGCCCCCCGAGATCGTCACGGTTCCCGACAGCACGGGATTGTCTCCCGCTTTGAGCGCCGCGAGGTACTTGCCCATGGACAGGAGGCTGTAGCCGAGGGTCTGGGTGCTGTACCAGGCGTTGCCCGAGACGTGGTCCGCAATGACGTCGAATATCCTGTCGGCGGTGTCCGTGAGGCCGAGGACGAGAGCGGCGTCGAGGATCATCGCGCGGTCTCGGAGATCCGATCCGTAGGTTCCGGCGAATTCCGTGTAGCGCTTCGGCTCGGTCCCCGCGCGCTGAGCGAGGTCGAAGGCCGCCCTTTCCATTCCCGCGAGCTTGAAGGCCGCGGCGAGCGTCCAGCTTTCCATTTCCCTGAGGTTCGGGGCCGTTTCCTTGATGAGGTTCATGGGGCCGATCGCGGGCCGCCCCGCCTTGGCGAGGAGGTAGAGGCGGTAGATTCTCGCCTCCATGCCGTCCCTGCCTGCGGTCGCAGCCGACTGCTGGAAGCTCATCCACCTGTCCAGGAGGTCCTGAGGAACGGCGTAGCCGAGCGCCTTGGCTTCCAGCAGGAAATGCCCGGCGTAATTCGTTCCCCATGCCGAGGCTTCCGTCTGACCGGGCCAGTAGGAGAAGCCGCCCGAGGGAATCTGGAATTTCCTGAGACGTTCGATCGCCGCGTCGATGTTCTCGTCGATCGCCCTGTCCTGGGTCTTCGAATCGATGAAGTTCCGGAGGTAGAGCTGAGGGAAGGCCGCCGAGGTCGTCTGTTCGATGCAGCCGTAGGGATAGTGAATGAGCCACGAAAGCCGGTTGCCGAGCTTGAGGTCTCCCCGTCTCTGCACCGTGAGCTTCGTTCTGTTGGTCCCGGGGAGTCCTCCGGTCTCGACCGAAAAGGTCCTCCTCTCGCCGGGCTTGAGCGTGATCTGTTCGGAGCGGTAGATGACCGGCGAGGAGGCACGGACGAGGATCTCCGTCTCCTCCCTGGCGAAGGCGCTGCCGCCCCGCGCGGTGACGGTTATCTTGGCCGGCCCCACCGCGGGGAGGGTTTCGAGTTCGAAGTAGACGTCGGACTCGGAGTTCTTCGAGGTCCGGATGCCCTGCGTCTTCGGCCCCGTCGCCTTCACCGGCCCTTCCGTGGCGATCTCGACGTCCACCTTGCCGATGCCGTCCTCGAGGACGAAGACGGTCGCCGGGACGCGGAACTTTTCGCCGGGTCCGAGGACCCGCGGCAGGTTCGGGAGGAGGATGATGTCGGAACGCACGGGAACGGTCAGTGATGAGGACCCGTAACGGGCGCCTTTCGCGCTGACCGCCATGACGCGCACCGAGCCCATGTAATTCGGCATCGAGAAGGTGGCCTTTCCCACGCCCCTCTCGTCGGTCTTGAGCACGCCGGAGAAGAGGGCGACCGGTTTGAAACGCTTCACGCGGGAGTCCTCCTTCTTTCCGCCGAGTTCCCTCTCGGCGAGGCTCTTCGCGTCCTCGGCGCCTCCGATCGCGAAGCTGCGGAAGACGTCGTCCTTGTAGGAGCCGAGGACCTGGGAATAGAGATCGAGCGTGGCGAGGGCGAGGCGCTGTTTCGCGTAGAAGCTCTTCCATGCGTCCGGGGTCTGGAACCGGGTGAGGTCGAGGAGCCCCTCGTCGACGACCGCGACGGTGAACTGGGTCTGCGTCCCGCTCGCGGTTCTCACCTCCACGGTGAAGTCCTTGTTCGGCCGGAGGACCTCGGAAGTCTTGAGCGTGAGGTTCTCCCGCGTGAGCGGGTCCTCCACCTTGAGCGGCGCGATGCCGTACATCCTGAGCGGCCTGTCGTTCGAGCCCGTTCCGTGAGGTTGGAACAGGGAGACCGAGACGTAGGCGTTCGGGATCATGTCCCGGGTTACGGGGATCTCCACCGTGGTCTCGTTTCCCTCGATCCTCCTCCACGACGAGGAGAGGAGGCGGTCGCCCTTCTCCACGGCTGACAGAAGGAACCCCGCCGCCGGCGTGGCGAGCGTGACGCGGGCCCGGTCGCCCGGGTAGTAGACCGGGCGGTCCGTCTTCAGCGTCATGACGCCCTCGTTCTCGCCGCCGGCCTGGTCGCTCCATGCGGATGCCCGGAAGAAGAATCCGGCGCGGTGCTTCGGGGAAGTCCCGCCGTCCGAGACCTCGACCTCCAGGAAGTACTCTCCCCAGGCGTCGGGCTTGAAGGCGATGACGACCGGTCCGTCCTTGGAAACGAGGCCGCCCTCCTTCACGAGCAAGGTCTGCTTGTCGGTCTTGTATCGGACCCGGAAGGCTTCGGCGCTGTCGTATTCCCACCACCATGACCGGGCGTTGCGGTAGATCCTGTAGGTGACGTCCTTTCCCTCCGCGGCCGCTCCCTTGGCGTCGAGGACGACGCAGGGCACCGAGATCTCGTCGCCGATCTTGGCGTAGCCGTAATCGAGTTCGGGTTTCTTCAGTCCCACGTAGAAGGGGTAGGGGTCCATCGGGACTATCTTGGTTTCCCTCACCGCGCGGCCGCCCTTCTCGAGCACGCGGGCTTCCACCTGGAAGTACAGGGCCCCGGGCGGCTCCCCGAGGTCGGAGGCCGCCCAGGTCCAGGAAAGCTCCGCCTTCCCCGCTTCGTCCAGCTTGTCCGAGATCGAATCGAGGTCCACGGCGGAGTACTCGGTTCCCTCGTTCATGAACGAGAAGTCCGGACGGGAGGCGAATTTCGGTTCGCGCGAGAAAACCTTGACCCTGGCCTCGTAGTCCAGGCCGGCCGCGGGCGCGCCGAAAAGATAATTCGAGGACAGGAGTACGGAGAGATCGCCGTCTCCGGGGCCGAGTTCCCGGGGCTTGGCCTCCAGGAGGACCTTGAGCCGGTTGGGCACCACGGTCTCGATCCTGATGGGCGTCTGGAAGACGGAGCCGCCGGCGGTGAGCGATGCGTTCCAGGTTCCGGTCGGGTCGTCGTCCCTCGTCTCCACGGAAAAGGAATAGAAGCCGTCCTTTCCGGTCTTGGAGGTCCTGCCGTACCGTTCCTGGCCGCGAGGGTTGAAGAATTTCAGGGAGACGGGATGGTTTTCCGGGAAGCCGCCGTCCGCGTTCCTGAACAGGGCGGAGAGGTGGACGACGTCGCCGGGCCGGTAGACGCCCCGGTCCGTGTACAGAAAGGCGCGGGTTCCGTTCTCCGGCGCGTCGGTGCCGCCGGTGTCGAAGCTCGAGAGGTTCCACGCCATCTCGTTCGCCTTGAGGACGCTTCTCATGCCTTCGCGTTCCGCGGTCACGAAGAAGACCTCGTCCCGCACGCCTTCGAAGACGATCCTGCCCTCGTTGTCCGTGTAGCCCTCGGCTACGGCCTGGTTCTGGTAGGTCATGAGCCTGACCAGGGCTCCCCTGGTCGGCGCCGCGGAGAGGAGATCGGTGACGAACACGGTGTGCGAACCGCCTCCCGCCTTCCAGGTCAGGCCGACGTCCGTGACCATGACCGGCTTGTAGATCCTCCCCCTGGCCCAGACGTAACCGTCCGACGCCGGGTTGGAATAGTAATCGTCGTTCCTGCGGCCCCGCCCGGAATTCTCGTCGGAATTCCAGATCATGTCCTCCCGCTGGAAATTGAGCGAGACGATGTAGATCCCTCTGTCCTTCGGGGCGATGAGTTTGCGGAGATCGAGCTCGCTCACGAGGGGGACGTTCTTCGTCTCGCCGATCTCGAGGACCTGCGAAGCCACGGTGACGCCGACGCGGCTCAGTGCGGAGGAGTCGAATTCCTGGCTCCGCGTCTTCGCCGACGAGAGCTTCTCGGTCTGGAGGAATTGGACCATGTTGTTCTCGAAGACCTTCTTGATCTCGACCCTCGCCCGCCTGAGGTTGACGGTACGGATGAAGACCTTCCGGTCCCCGGTCGTAGGCAGGAAGACCCCCGCCTGCACGAAGGAAAGCTCGGGCTTGAGGTCCTCGACCTCGATACTCCGTTCGGTATCGCGGTCCGTCCTCGTTCCCTGGCGCGACCTGACGCCCGAGGCGATCTTGAGCACGTAGGTGTTCCCAGGCCGGAAGTCTCCGCTCACGAGGACGGTCCTGCCGTTTTTCCGCACGCTGGTCTTCAGGGAAGGTTCGAAGCGCACGAGGCCTGCGAGGTCCTGGTCAGGGGCGAGCTCGTCGGAAAAAGTCAGTCGGTAGGTCCCCCGGCGATCCTTCTCCGCCGGCTCCACGGAGAGGAGCGACACCCGGTCCTTCGCCTCGAGGAAGCCGCGCTTCTCGACCGGACCGGAAAGGTCGAGTTCCCTTTCGTCGAACGAGAGAAGGAGGTCCTTTCCTTCGGCCGTCCTCTCCAGGGGACCCGACGAGAATTGGAAATCCCTGGACGTCCTGCCTTCGGTGAACGTGAGCTCGACCTTTCTTCCCGCGAGTTCGAGCCGGACCGCCTTCTCGATCGAGCCTTTTTCCGGAGCTTCGGTGAAGGAGACCGAGCCGACGTATTCGACCAGATGGGGCTTGGCCGAATCGAAGGCGCGCAGGTCGGTCGACAGGGATTCGATTTCCCTTCCCTTCACCGAGAAGAGGAAGTCGAGCTTTCGCCGTTCCTTCGTTTCCCGGCCGGGGAGTTTTCCCAGGTCCAGTGAGCCGCGATAAGCCTGCCGGGCCCGAAGCCGCTGCGAGGGAATGTAGACGAGGGTGCGGTTGTCTTCCCACGCGACTTTTCCGGCGATGGAGGGCGTGAAACTGAAGATCGACGACGGAAGGGGACGGCTCTGGGCCTCGGGTCCCAGGACGCCTTCCTGGAATCTGACGCGAACGGGTTCTCCCGGCGCGATGAGGCCGGAGGTCGCGTGGCTCACGAGGCGGGCGGTCTCCTCATCGTGGGAGACGCTTTCGGGAGCGGGAAGCCTTTCGGTGCGCGGCGAACAGGCGGCGACGAGCAGCGCCGCAGCCAGAATGACGAAGATCCGAGCCCGCTTGACCGTGATCCTCGGGAAATAACCGTTCAGTTTCGTCATAGTCTCCTCCGATTCCATTCTATACTAGATTTCCCGGGAAAACACTGAGTAAAAAGTCGTTTCGATATGGAATCCTCTCGACGATGCGATGGTTTTCCGTCCGGCGATGGATTAGAATCAGGAAAGGAGGCCGGGGGTATGAAGAGCGTGGTACGATGGTTCCGCTTCGTCCGGTTCGCGGCTGTTCTCGTCCTTCTTTCTTCCTGCGCGGCCGGCAAAGAGGAAAAAGCGGCCGGCGTAAAGGAGTCCGAAGCGAAGGAGTCCTCGGTATCGACCGCGAAGACCCCGGAGGAGAAATACCCTCTTCAGACGAAGAGCTTCAGGAAGGGAACCACGGCTCCTTCGCCGACGGGATACGGCGGAGGAGAACCTTTCGACAGGCTCGAACGCTACCCCGAGCTGCCCTATCTCTACGCGGGATCCGCCTTCGCAAAGGAATACAAGGAGGACAGGCCTCACGTGCATTCCTGGGAAGACCTCCTCGCGTCGAAACGCGTGACGGACAAGACTCCCGGCTCCTGCATCACCTGCAAGACTCCCGCGGTCGAGAAGATCTTCGCGGAACAGGGCTGGGACTACGCGAAGAGGAAGATGCCCGAATTCGCCGCCATGAACCTCGGCCCGGTCGGCTGCGGCTCCTGCCACGATCCCGAAACCCTGAGGCTCAGGGTCGTGCAGCCCGCCTTTCGCGATGCGATGAAGGCCCGAGGCGTCGACACGGACGCGGCGACGCATCGGGAGATGAAGACCTACGTCTGCGCCCAGTGCCACAGCGAGTATTTTTTCGAGCCCGGGACCGATCGCGTGGTCCATCCCTTGAGTGAAGGACTGTCCGCTGCCGAAGCCTACGGCTTCTACGCCAAGAAGCCCTCGGGCTTCGAGGGAGACTATCTTCACCCCGAGTCGAAGACCCGGCTGCTCAAGGCCCAGCACCCGGACTACGAGGAGTTCGCCGCCGGAATCCACGCCGGGGCGGGAGTGGCATGCGCTGACTGCCACATGCCCAAGGAGGTTGCCGGAGGCAAGAAGTTCTCGTCCCACGACATCGGGAGCCCCCTCCGGACCGTCGAGTCGTCCTGCCTCTTCTGCCACAAGGGCAAGACGAAGGACTGGATGATCGAACGGGCGAAGCGCATCCAGGACTCGACGGCCGAGGTCCAGAAAGCCTGCGGCGAGGCCCTGGTCGAGGCGCACAAGGCGGTGGCGGAGGCGGCTGCCCGCGGAGCGGATGCCGAGGCGCTCGGGAAGGAAAGGGAGAGGCTTCGCAGGGCCCAGTGGCTCTGGGACTGGACCGCCTCCGCGAACAGCATGGGCTTCCACGATTCCACGGGGACGCTGCGGAACCTGTCCGAGGCTCTCGCGCTGGCGAAGGACGTGAGGATCGGGATGCTGAAGGCGAAGTAGTCTCGACCTTCGGCGATTCGGTGTTCACCTCGTATTCCTACATGGACCCGTGAGCCGGGCAGGAGGCGGCGGGAAGAGGCCCGCGGTTCTCACGCCCTTTCGATGGCGATCTTCCCGGTCCTGATGGATTCCACGATCCTGTACGGGGCGAGCATGTTGAAGGCGTTGTCCACGGAGCCCGAATCGCCGGTGACCTCGAGGATCCAGAGATCCTGGTGCGAGTCGATGATCCTCGCCTGGAGCGCGGTGATGAGCTGGAGCACCTCGTTCCGCTGGGCCTGGGTCACCTTGATCTTGACCAGGGCGTGCTCCCGCTCGACCCCCTCCTCCTTCTTGATGTCCCAGACCTTGATCACGTGGACGATTTTCTGGAGCTGCTTACGGACCTGCTCGAGGACCTGGTCGTTCCCCTGAACGACGATCGTGAAGCGGCTCTTGCCCTTCGTCTCCGTGTTGCCGACCGAGAGGCTCTCGATGTTGAAGCCCCTGCGCGAGAAGAGCCCCGAGATCCGGGTCATGACGCCGGGGGTGTCGTCCGTGAGGATCGATATGGTGTGTTTCATGTCGTCTCCTTATTCCATGAACGAGGTGAGGTCCTCGCCGGTGACCATGGGCAGGACGTTCTCGCCCTGCGGGATCCTGCAGTCGATGACGTAGGGGCCTTTGGTCTTCGCGGCCTCGTCCAGGAGACGCTCGACCTCGGCGAGGCTCGAGGCGGTGCCGCCCGAGGCTCCCATGCTGCGGGCCAGGGCCGCGTAGTCCGCGGAGCTGGGGAACTGGCAGGAGCGGTAGCGTTTCCCGTAGAAGGCGTCCTGGAGCTGGCGGATCATGCCGAGGTTCCCGTCGTTCATGACGAGCGCGGTGATGGGAAGCCCGTTTTCCGCGGCGGTGATGATCTCCTGGCAGTTCATGAGGAAGGATCCGTCGCCGGATACGAGGTACACGCGTTCTCCGGGGAGGCCGAAGGACGCGCCGATGGCCGCGGGCAGGCCGAAGCCCATGGTCCCGAGCCCCCCCGAGGTGATGAACCTTCCCGGCTTGGCGACCGAAAGCCAGTGGGCCGCGAAGATCTGGTGCCTGCCCACGTCGGTCGCCACCGCGGAATCGCCGATCCTCGGCTGAAGAAGGCCGAGGATGCGGGGGATGGAAAACTCGTACTTCGATTCGGGCAGGGGATGCTTCCGCCCGAGGCCGACGGCGCGGGCGATCCACTCCCTGCGGGGGGTCCTTTTCAGGAGCCCGTCGATTTCCCCGACGATGAGCGCGGCGTCCCCCACGATGGGGAGGAAGGACGGCACGTTCTTGCTTATCTCCGCGGGGTCTATGTCCACGTGGATGATCTGGGCCTTGGGCGCGAAGGTCCCGAGGGGGCCCGTGGACCTGTCGCCGAACCTGGTGCCGACGGCGAGGATGACGTCCGCCTCGGACACCGCGGTGTTGGAGGCCACCCTGCCGTGGTACCCGTACAGCCCGAGGTAATGATCGTGCCCGTTCGGGAAGGCGCTCTTCCCCATGAGCGAGGACACGACGGGGATGTCGCCCTTCTCGCTGACGGACACGAGACCTTCGACGCCTACGGCCCCTCCTCCCGCGATGATGACCGGCCGCTTCGCCTGCTCGAGGAGCTTGACCGCCTTCTTGATCTGGCCGGGGTGTCCCTTGATCGTCGGGTTGTATCCTTCCAGGACCATCTTCTTCGATGTGCTCCTGGAGAATTCCGCGGTCATGATGTTCTTCGGGACGTCGAGCAGGACCGGACCCTTCCTGCCCGTCCTCGCCAGGTAGAAGGCCTGCTCGACGCTCGGCGCGATCTCCTCCGGGGCCTGGATGAGATAGTTGTGCTTGGTGACGGGGATGGTGATGCCGGTGATGTCCACTTCCTGGAAGGCGTCGTTCCCGATCATCGCCTGCGGCACCTGGCCCGTGATGGCCACGACCGAGGAGGAGTCCATGAAGGCGGTCGCGATCCCCGTGACCAGGTTGGTCGCGCCGGGCCCGCTCGTCGCCATGCAGACGCCGGTCTTTCCGGTGGCCCGGGCGTAGCCGTCGGCCATGTGCGCCGCCCCCTGCTCGTGCCTGGAAAGGACGTGCCGGATCTTCGACCCCGCCAAGGCGTCGTAGACGGGAAGCGTGGCCCCGCCCGGATAGCCGAAGATGTACTTCACGCCCTCCGCCTCCAGCGCTTCGACCAGAGATTTCGCTCCCGTCAGGTTCCCTTTCTTCATCGCTGCCTCCGGACCTTTGTTTCAGGCATAAAAAAGCCCGCCGTTATCGGGCGGGCTCGGTTATCATTCAACGAACGACCTCAGGACCCGCCGCAGGGAGAGACGACTACTAGGACTACGACGACGGAAACCGGGGTATCGACTTTTGCCGCAAAACGTTCGAACGACATGGTTCACATTCTATGCATCGCGGCGGTTTCGTCAAGGCCGAAGAATCGAAATTCTACCGAAATTTTGAGAAAAGTTCGGACAATCGTCGATTGTCGCCGTTTTTCCGCCGGAATTCGACGCGAATTCACGATTGTGTCCTAAATCGACGTCGAAGACGGGATCGATTTCGGGGCAAATGTGACCGGAGGTGAAGATAACGCTGAAAATTCGGGATTTTTGGGCGAAAATCGGGCGGAGTCCGTCCTCCGCCCGATTGTCTTGAAACGGAAAAGCAACGCCTTCGCCGAGGTCGCTGCGTCACTGTACGATCTTCTTTACCTTGTTCAGCGTTATGTCCGAGACGTAGAGGTTTCCGTCCGCGTCTACGCAGATACCGCAGGGCATGGTGAACATCGCCTCGGCCGCAGTCCCGTCCGCGTCACCCGAACCGGCTCTTCCCGCGATCGTCGTGACCACGCCCGTCTGAGTTATTTTCCGGATCAGGGCGTTGTTGCGATCCGCAACGTAGATCGTTCCCCAGGCGTCGACCGCGATCCCCGTGGGATAAAAAAAAGTCGCCGCGGTTCCGGTCCCATCGGCATTGCCCGTGTTGTTGTAATCTCCCGCGAGGGTAGTGACGACGCCTGCGGGGGTGATTTTCCGGATGTTATGGTTGCCGATGTCCGACACGTAGACGTTGCCCTGGCCGTCCGCGGCCGCGCCGGCCGGCATCGAGAAGGTCGCCGCGTTTCCGTTCCCGTCGTCGCTGCCCGAGGTACTGTAGTCTCCGGCCAGGGTCGAGACGACGCCTGCCGGGGTGCATTTCCGGATCGAAAAGTTGTTGCTGTCGGTCACGTAGAGATTCCCGGCCGCGTCCGCGGCGACGCTGTAGATGCCGTTGAACGAGGCCGCGGGCCCGGTTCCGTCGGCGTGGCCGGTGACGCCGGCTGTGCCCGCGAGCGTGGTCACGTAACCCGCGGGAGTTATCTTCCTCACGGTGTTGTTGTCGGAGTCTGCGACGTAGACGTTTCCGGAGGTGTCGGTCCCGACGCCGAGGGGCTGCCTGAACTGCGGGGTCCCGCCGGAGCTGTCCGTACTGCCGTAGGTTCCGGCCGTGCCTGCGAAGGTCGAAACGAGGCCGGCGGGCGTGATCTTTCGGATGGTATGGCTATTGGAGTTCGTCACGAAAAGGTTTCCCGAGGGATCGACCGCGAGGCTATAAGGAAAATTGAAGGTCGCGGCCGTACCCTGACCGTCGTCGTTGCCCGAGGCCCCGGAACCTGCGAAGGTCGAGACCATGATCGAGACCGTCGTTGCTTTCACCGCGGCGCTCCGTGCGCCCTCGCCTACCGAGTTCGTCGCCGAGACCTTGTACCAGTAGTCCGTGGTCTGGGCGAGGTCCCGGTCGCGGTGGGTGAGGGCCGTGAGCCCGGTCTTGACCGCGGCGTAGGTCCCGTTCTCCGACGCCGAGCGGTAGAGCGTGTAGCTCGTGGCTCCCGAAGACGCGGACCAGGAGAGGGTCAGGGTGATGCCCGTGGCCGCCTGGACCGCGAGCCCCGTCGGCGCGGCCGGCGCCGATGGCGACGCGGGATTGCCGGTACCGTCCGTGCTGTCGGAATCCGAATCGGACTGGGAACAGGCCGCTATGAGCGAAACCGCAAGGGCGAGAATGGCGATGACGTTTTTCGATGGATACCGCACGATTTTCCTCCTTTTCGTGTCCCAAGAACGCGGATGCGTTCCGTTCCCGGAGGCTGCTCGGCGGCGGTGCAAGGAGCGGATGACTGGGTTGTGCCCCTCTATTCGTTCTTGTGAGTAATTATAGCACGGCGTTGGGGAAAAAACGTATTTTGAAGGGATGAAAGCCCCGGCGCGGCCGGCCGGGGGCACTGCTTAGAACGTGATCTTCCTGATCGTCTGATTGCCGGTGTCGGCAACATACATGTCGCCCGAGGAGTCGAAGGCCATGCCTTTCGGGTAGTTGAACTTCGCGGACGCGAGGGTCCCGTCGGCGGTTCCCGCGATCGTCGACACCATCGCGGTGATGGAGGTCCCGCTCACCGCGGGACTCAACTCGCTTTCTCCCGCACCGTTCGCGGCCGAGACCTTGTCGTACTAGGTGGTGGTCTCCGAGAGGCCCGTGTTCTTGCCGTTGCTCGTCGTCGAGCGGTAAAGGGTGCAGCTCGACGCTCCCGACGAAGCGGTCCAGGAAAGCGTCATGGTGATTCCGGTACTGGCCGATACAGCGAGACAGGCGGGGGCCGATGGTACTTCGCGTTCGTCGTTGTCGGAATCTTTGCCGAGACCTGTGCAGCTCGGCAACAGGGTCGCGGCGATCAGGATAGGCGACAGGGAGAGAATTTTTCGATTCTATTCGACATCCGTATTCCTCCTTGTTTCAACCATGCAGCAAACACGCACTCGCGGGGATTTCAGGGGAGAAAGGCCGGGAGCACGACTCCCGTGCGAAATATCTGCATGTATAATTTGTTACTATATATTGAAATAATATCACCCGATCTGAAAAAATCCCGGCGAAACGGCGATGACCGGTAGAATTCCTCCATGAGTCCTGCAGGGAGCCCTTCACAAAACGGGAGAATCGGCTACAATTGCCGGTATGAGCCTATCGAACCAGCTCCGCGACAGATCGCGCCGCGTGATGCCGGGCGGAGGCGGAACTGCGGGTTCGTCCTTCTTCGCCTCGGCCGAAGGCGTACGCTTGAGTACGGTTGACGGCAGGACTCTCGTCGACTTCACCGCCGCCTGCGGAAGTCTCATCCTCGGCTCCGGGAACGAAGCCGTCGAACGCGCGGTGAAGGCCGCCTGCGAGCGGGGCCTGTATCCAGGTCTCCGCTCCGAGGACGAAGTGAGACTGGCGGAGCTTCTCGTCTCGTACATCCCCTTCCTGGACGCGGTGGTGCTCTCGGATTCTGGGAGCCGGGCGATCCGCTCCGCGGCGGATATCGCGAGGAGAATCACGGGCAGGAAGACCGTCCTTTACGCGGGGCAGGGCCGCGCCGCGGACCTCGCCTCGGATGCGAAAAGGATTCCCTACAACGATCTCGCCGCCGCTTCGGCGGCCTTTTCCTCCCGGAAGGGGAGGATCGCGGCCGTTCTGGTCGAGCCGATCGCCTCGAGCATCGGGGTCGCGGAGCCTGCGGCCGGATACCTCAAGGGGCTTCGCGATCTCTGCGACGCCGGAGGCGCCTTCCTCGTTTTCGACGAAAGGATTTCCGCATTCCGTTTCGGCCTTTCGGACTACGCTTCCTTCTGCGGGGTCCGGCCGGACCTCGTCTGCCTCGGGGGAATCGTCGGGGGAGGCTTCCCCATCGGCGCGCTCGGCGGAAGCAGGGAGGCGCTCAAGGAAGCCGCGTCCTTCGCGGAGGCGGGCTCCCCGGCACATCCCGCGGCGATCGCGGCCGGCGTCGCGGTCCTCCTCGAGCTGGAAAGGACAGATCCCTACGACCGCCTCGATCTCTACGCGAGGAGAATCCGGGAAGAACTCAACGCATTCGCGGCCGAGAACGACATGGATTTCCGCGTCGCGAATGCTGGCGGCGTTTTTTCACCGTTCTTCCGCAAGGAGAGAGTAGTCACCGAAGCGGACGCCGAGAATTGCGACGTGGGAAGATACGGCATGTTCGCGCGGAGGCTCCTCGACCGGGGATGGCTCGTTCCCGCTTCCCGGTTCGCCCCCTGCTTCGTGTCGGCGGCCCACGAGGACGGCGAGATCGACGGCTTCATCGAGGCCTGCCGCCTGACCCTGGACGAGGTGTTCGAAACGGTATGAAACTGCTGCATTGCGCGGATCTTCATCTTTCCCGTTCCGAGGAGGACTATTCCTTCCGCGTCCTCGACGAAATCGCGGACGTCGCGGCGAAGGAGTCCTTCGGGGCCCTGCTCTTCGCCGGAGACGTCTTCGATTCCCGCGCCGACCTCGAGGCGCTCCGGGACCGGTTTCGGAAAACTCTTGAGCGGCTTCCCGCCGAGACTGGCGTCTTCATGATCCCGGGCAACCACGAGTATCTGGGCGCGGCCTCCGAGGACGAGGCCGGACTTTCGCGGTTCGACTTCGGAAGGGCCCGGCTGCTCGCGAAAAGGCCGTTCGCCCTCGTTCCGCTCGGGGCCGGAATCGAGCTCCTCGCGCTTCCCTTCCGCAGGGACTACGCCGATTATCGGGACTGGAGCGTTCCCCCGAAGGACGGGGCGTTTCGAGTCCTCCTCGCCCACGGGACGGTCCCGGGCATGAGCTTCTCCGGCCCGGACGAGGAAGGAGCGACCGCGGTGATCGACGCCGACTTCCTTTTCCGCTTCGGAATAGACTACGCGGCGCTGGGGCACATCCACGCCGGCGCGGCCGCGAACGTCGGGTCGACGGCGGCGGTCTACCCGGGCTCCGCGAGGGTCTGGCGCGAGGGAGAGGAGGGCCCGAGAAAGGTCGTCGTGTTCTCCGCCGGGACGAAGCCGGTTAAGCTCGAGGAGAGGGTCCTGAAATCCGCGGGCCGTTTCATCCCCCTGCGCCTCGAAGCGGGCCTGGACGGGACTCTTCCCGCGCCGGAGGCCGTCCTCGGCGGGATGCCGCAGGTTCCGGGCCGAGGAGACTGGGTCCGCATCGAGGTCTCCGGCCTCGTGGAGGACGAGACCGTGACGATGAGGGACCTGGAAAAGCTAGCGGTCGAGATCGGTCGGCTCTGCAGGAGGGTGACGTCGGACGCCGGAGCGCTCGACGTGTTCGCCGGCATTTCGGCCCACCCGCTCGCTCTGCGCTTCGCCGAGGCCTGGGAGAAGGCGAGGGCCGCGAATCCGGACAAGGACGAGCTCTACCGTCTCGCCCGGCTCAACGGCCTCAAGACCTTGAAGGAAATCCTGGAGTCCAGAAAATGATCAAACGCCTCGTCCTCGAATCCTTCGGAAAATTCAGGAACAGGGACTTCGCCTTCGGTCCGGTCACCCTCTTCTTCGGCCCCAACGAGGCCGGGAAAACCACCGTCTTCGACGCGGTCTTCGACGGCATCTCCGCGCCGAAAGGTACGATCGAGGCCGGCAAACGGCTCAGGGACCGTTACGGTCCGGACCGGAAGGCGAGGCTCGAGTTCGACGGCGAGCCGGTCTCGATCCCCGCCCCGGACTTCCTCAACCTCTTCGCGGTCCAGGCCGGGAAGATCTCCTTCGACATCGACAAGAATTCGGAATGGATGAACCGGGTGAAGGCCGAGTTGTTTTCGGGCGGAGTCTCGCCCGCGGTCGTCGCCCAGAAGCTCGACGGGAAGCTCAAGAGCAGGACGAAGGATTCGCTCCGCGCGGAGATCGAACGGCTCGAACTCGAGTTGGGTGCGACGCGGGATGCGCTCCGAGCCGCCAGAGGCGAACGCGAGGTCTGTCTGGCGGACGAGAAACGGATCGCATCGCTCGACGAGAGGAGGAGGAGTGCCCAGGAGGAGATCGAAGCCCTCGCGGCGGAAACGAAGACCCTGCGCGAGGACATCGACCGGCAGCGCAATCTCCGGGAGGCGAAGTCGGTCGAGAATCTGCTCGCCCTCTTTCCGGAAAGGAAGAGGCTCGCGGAGGACCTCGAGCGGTACGGGCGGTACTCGGGCGAGACGCTCGAGGAACTGAAGCGGATGGAGGCGGACCGCCAGAAGCTCAAATCGGAGGCGGACCGGTGCGAGGCCTCCCTGCAGGCCGCGGAGGAGAAGCTCGGAGATCTCCTCGACGAGAAGGCCGAGGCGGAAGCGGAAAAAACGAAACTCGAGAAGGCCGGGATCGCGGCCTCCATGCTCAAGAAGGGCCTCCTGGACCGGGAGAGGCTCGTCGACAGGAAGACGACCCGTTCCTTCAGACCGCCGCTCCTCGCAGCCGCCGCGGTCGCCCTGGCCGCTGGCCTCGTCCTTTTCTTCCTCGCGCCGCCCGCGGCCTCGCTCTTCGCGTTCGTCGCCTCCACCGCAGCGGGCCTCGTCCTCTTCTTCCTCTCGATGCGGAAGGAGACGCGGGAGGACTTCTCGAGACTCGAGGCCGCCTTGCGCGACGTCCGCGAAGCGTGGAAACGGGAAACTGGCGGCGACCTCGGCGAGGGGGGCTACGAAGCCGTCCTCGTGGCCCTGGACAGGGCCGCGGAACGGGCCGCCCGGGCGGCGAGCCTCTTCGAGAAGGTGCGCGACCGGGCTGCGGAACAGGAGAAGGCCGCCGCGGACCGGAGGGCCGAACTCAGGCGGGCCCAGGACGCCGTTCTCGATGCCGAGCGGGGCATCCGGCGGGTCCTGGAACGGGCCGGAGCCGCGGACCGCGAGGAGTACGCCGCCAGACTTCAGAAGCGGGAGTTCCTCGAAAAACGGCTCGAGGCGATAGACGCGGCGCTCGGCGCCGCGAGGCTTCGTTACGGCGCCGCCTCGGACGCGGACCTGGAGGGCAGGGCTTCGAGGAAACTCGCCGAGCTCGCGGCCGTTCCCGCCGCGGACGAGGCGGGCGAAGCGGAATTCAGGGCTCTGGAACGGGCCTTCGCCGAGAAGACCGCGAGACTAGAATCGCTGCGAAGCGACGAGCGCGCGGCGCTCGGCGATCTCGGCCTGAACAGGGGTTCGCTCCGCGAGCGGTTCAAGGGACTTCCCGAGCGGATCGCAGGCCTCGAGCGGGCCGAGGCGGAAGGCGTCCGCCTCCTCGCGGAAAGGCGAAATTCCATGAAGGCGATCGAACTCGCCCGCGACATCTTCGCCTCCCTCACCGGGGACGACGGCGCCATGCTGTCGGAGCTCTCCCGGGAGATTGGCGCGACGTTTTCGCGGGTCCTCGCGATGGAGCGCAACGTCGTCTTCGAGTCCTTCGACGCCGAAGAGGCCGCGGTGACCGACGCGGGAGGCGGGGCGAGACGTGAGAACCAACTCTCCTCCGGCACGCGCGACGCTTTCCTTCTCGCCGCGAGACTCGTGCTCGCGAGGAAATCCCCGGCGGGGCCGGGGGGCGGCCTCGTGGTCCTGGACGAGCCCTTTCTCGCGCTGGACCGCCCGAGGACGAGGAAGGCCCTCGAGGTGCTCGACGAATTCCGCTCGAATGCGGGTTGGCAGATCGTCCTCTTCACGAAGGATGAAGCCCTCGCCGAGGACGCGAGGAAGGTCTTCGGCGGCACCCTAACGGTGCACGACCTGGGCTGAGACCGCATCGCGGCCGGCTCGTCCCGCATGCCGCGAACCCGGAGCCCGGTTTCCCCCCTGTTGTCCGCGGCAGATGATGATAATTAGTCGATTGAAATGTGCAAAAACCGTGCTATAGTTGAAGAAGGAGGAAAAATTGATGAAAAAGTCAATTATCACTATTTTTATCGTATGTTTGCTGGCAATTCCCTCTTTTTCCGATACCATCACCATCACTGATTACAAAGAAGGTTTCAAAACCTTCGCCGACGACATGGCAGCCGCGCTTCCGCTCAACACCATGGTCGGCCTCAACTGGTCGGACGCCTATATCGGTCAGCTCATCGATCTTCCGCCGCACTTCGGAATAGGTTTGACCGGCGGCTTCACGACGGTCCCCTACGACGCCTTCAAGAAAATCATGGTGGACACCCTCAAGACCCCGGAAAGCGACATCCCCTCGGTGATCAGGGATTACGGCCTACCGCTTCCCGCGATGGTGATCGACGGGCGCGTCGGCGGCTTCATCCTGCCGTTCGACGTCGGCTTCAAACTCGGTTTCCTTCCGAAGCAGGTGAAGGACAGCATCGACAAGAAGGTCGACATCGACTACCTCCTCGTCGGCTTCGACTTCCGATACAAACTTCTCGATCAGACCTTCATCGTCATCCCCGAGATTTCCGTGGGTGCCGGCTTCAACTACCTGAAGGGCTCGGTCACCTTGAGCGACATCGTTCCGGGAACGACCATCTCCGACCTCGGCACGGTCAATCCCGCCCTGAGCGGCCAGACCCTCAGCCTGTCCTCGCCGGACTTCAGCATCGACTGGACGAGCAAAGTCTTCGACCTCAAGGCCCAGGCGAGCTGGAGTCTCCTCATCATCCAACCGAGCATCGGTGTCGGTTTGAGCTACGCGAAGTCCAGCGTGACGGGCGGGGCGGCTTCGACCCTGCTCCTCAACGGCAACCCCCTCACCACGACTCAGAAGGATTATTTCCGTGCCTTCGGCTTCGACGTGGATAATACCGGGATTTCCGTATCCTCGGACGTGACCTCCTGGGGCTTCCGTGCCTTCGGCGGCATGTCGGTCAACATCCTCCTGCTCCGCGTCGATTTCGGCCTCATGTACGACCTCATCGGCAAGAACTGGGGAGCGACCGTCGGCGGCCGCCTTCAGCTCTAGGTCCCGTATCCTCCGAAAAAGGCCCCCGTCC
This sequence comes from uncultured Spirochaetaceae bacterium, assembly GCA_964397655.1. Lineage (GTDB taxonomy): Bacteria > Spirochaetota > Spirochaetia > DTKZ01 > DTKZ01 > CAYNKA01. The sequence goes on from CAYNKA010000004.1 coordinate 256,561, forward strand.
GGGGGTCTTTTTTTTCGGCCCCGCTCGCCGAAGCCGCTCCGCCTTTTTCCCCCCCCTCGGTCAGGCCCTCCCGACCGCCGTCGCATCCTCAACCCACCGACGACCATCCGTCGACCGTCCTCCGTCCCTGCCGCCCCGCTGCGCCTACTCTCGCCGCCTCTCCTTGAGGAGGCGAGCCTTGAAGCGTCCCAACGTCCAGAAAAAATCCGCTTGCGGGACCGTTTGATTCGAGTTACTCCTCGTCGTGTCTTCGCGAGGAGCCGATAGAAGACCTTGGTCGACGGACTCCGGAAACGGATTTTTAACGCCCTCGGGGTCTGTTCAGGGAGGGCTTTTGTCACTATAGTTGGGAATCATGAAAAAGCACATCGTTCAAACCGAAAAAGCGCCCAAAGCGATCGGGCCGTATTCTCAGGCGGTCAAGGCCGGAGGTTTCCTCTACGTTTCCGGCCAGCTCGGCATCGATCCGGCGACGGGCAACGTAGTTACGGGGAGCATGGAGTCCGAGGCCCGTCAGGTATTCAAGAACATCCAAGCCATCCTCGAGGCCGCCAAGATAGATATGGACCGCATCGTGAAGACCACCGTCTATCTCACGGACATGGAAAACTTCGCGGTCATGAACGGCGTGTACGGGACCTACATCCCGGAGCCCTACCCCGCGAGGACCACGGTCCAGGTCGCGGCCCTTCCGAAGGGCGGCAGGATCGAGGTCGAGGTCGTCGCCGAGGTCTAGTCCTCGTCTCCTGCGGATCCCTGACCGGTCCGCAAAAATATTTTCCTGACTCCATGACTTATTACCCGGCATGACGTTGCGTTGCGCACGTCGCAGTCCTTCATTCGATGACGGGATTCACAACAAGCGAACACAGGAGGTTCGTCCCATGCCCATCAAAGTGTCGTCGAGAACGAACGCGGATATAGACTCCGTGGTCAAGGAAATCGACCAGCGGGATGTCCGAGTCGTCATCTATTTCTTTTCCGTCGATCTCGAACGAATCAAACCTCACGAGAAGTTCAAAAGGGCCTTTCCCCGGGCCGTCTGCATCGGGGCCTCGATGATCGGGGGCTGGTCTTCCTCGAACGCGCTGGAAACCGGCATCACCGCGATGTCGCTCTCCTCGGAAGAGGTTGACGAGACTTTCGTGTCCTTCCGCGAAGGAGTGAAGAAGGATCCGAAAGGGGCGGCCCGGGAGGTGATCGAGGACCTCAAGCGGAAGATCGGACGCCGGCAAGTCAATCCCGAGGATTATCTCGGCATCGTGCTTTTCGACGGGCTCTGCCTGGGCGAGGAAGTGATCCGTGAGTTGACGGTGGAGGACGGTTTCGTGTTCCCCATAATCGGAGGAGCCGCAGCCGATCAGCTCGATTTCAAGACGACGTTCATCGCCTGCGACGACAGGCTTTCCGGTGACGGCGTGCTCGTGCTCGTCATGAAGATGAGGATTCCCTTCTACTACAACCATTACGTCCATTACGTGCCGACGGGTCATTCCTTCGTCGTCACGAGAGCCGAACCTTCCCGCAGGATCGTCTGGGAGATCGACGGCCAGCCCGCGGCGCCCTACTATGCACGGCTGCTCGGGCTCAAGGACGCGGCCGAGCTTCGGCACGGCCATTTCGCGCGCAATCCCCTCGGCGTGGTCATCGGGGACACCGTCTATGCCCGGAGTCCCAATGCGGTGATGGAAGGGACGGGACTTCAATTCTATTGCTACATAGAAGCAGGCACGCGGGTGAGCATGTTGAAACAGGGCGACATTCTGGACAACGCGAGAAAGGCCCTTGAGGAGGCCCGTGATTACGTCCCGAATCTTCAGGGAGCCATCCTCTTCAACTGCGTGCTCCGTTATCTCGAAATGAAGGAACTGAACAAGCTCAAGGACTTCAACGATGTCTTCAAGCCTCTCGATTTCATCGGCTTCAACACCTACGGAGAGGAATTGTTCACGCATCACAACCAGACCCTGACCGCAGTCTTTTTCGGGAGATGAACCATGGAAACTTCGACCGCAACCGTCACGAAGAATGAAACGGACCGCCTCAAGCTCAAGATGAGAAGGTCGGTCCATTACCTGAACAGCAAGCTCAAGGCCCTGATCTTCGAGATCGTTTCCCGGAGCGAGCTGCTCAACGTAACGGTCAATTACCTCGAAGAGAATTTCGGCCGCGTCACCGACATCATGAAGAGGGTCGACCTTTCTCTCCACGTCAGCATGAAGAGCTTCATCGAAACATTCAGGCGTTCCCAGGAGCACATCGAAGAGATCGACCGCAATTTCAAGTCCATAGAGGACGTCTTTCGAGCCTCCTTCGAGCTCAGCGTCGAGTTGAAGAGTCTTGCGAAGAAGGCCGGAGAGAATCTCGCGGTCATCAACGACATCACCGAGATCACGAACATTCTCGCGCTCAACGCGTCCATCGAAGCGGCGCGCGCGGGGCAGGCGGGCAAGGGATTCGCGGTCGTGGCCTCGCAGATCCGAAAGCACGCAGCCACCACGCAGGACTCCATCCGACGGACGGGAAGCAACCTGGAAAGCCTCATCAAGAACATCAACGTGCTCTCGGAAAAGATGAACGGAATCAAAACCGAAGTCGGGCAGGGCAAACGGATGGTCGACGAGCTGGTCGAGATCAACGGCCAGGGCAAGACGGTCCTCGACACGGTGGCCTCGGACATGAATTCCGTCGAGACCGTTTTCAAGCAATACGACGAGGTGAAAGCCACCCTGGACAGGATGATTCGGCAATCCTCGGTCTCGAAAGAAGAGATAGAAAAGATGCTTCTCGCTTTCCGGAACGACGTGAACCGGATCGAAAAGGCCGACGCCGGCACCGGTCTCCGTTGAAAGTTTCCGACCGCTTCGGGTATAGTTCGGTTGTAGCGTAAGGACGGACCAAAGGAGGGCCGCGCATGGCAAAGAAAGCGAAGACTCTCGTCGGGATCGTCATGGGAAGCGATTCGGATCTTTCCGTGATGAAGGAAGCGGCGGAAATCCTGGAGCAGGCGGGAGTCTCATTCGAGATCACCATTGCCTCCGCGCACCGCGCCCCCCGGCGCGTATACGATTACGCGGAATCCGCGGCGAAGCGCGGATTGAAACTGATCATCGCCGGCGCGGGCGGCGCGGCCCATCTTCCGGGGGTCGTCGCCGCGCTCACCCCGCTTCCCGTCATCGGAGTCCCGATCAAGACGGGGGCCTTTTCCGGCCTGGATTCGCTTCTCTCCATCGTCCAGATGCCTTCCGGCATTCCCGTCGCGACGGTCGGCGTGAACGGGGCGAAGAACGCGGGACTCCTCGCGGTCCGGATTCTCGGCCTCGAGGACGCGGGAATCGCCGGGTGGATCGAAGGATATCGGAAAAAGCTGGAGAGCGAAGTGGAAAAGAAGGCGAAAAAGCTGGAACTCGCCGGATTTCGGGATTATCTTCAGGATACGTGATATATTCCGTAACGTAAAAAACCGGGAGTTTCGGCGAATCCAATGACGACTAAAATACCTTTGGAACGCACCATAGACGAGTTCATCCTCGGGCGAAAAGTCCGCTTTACGCTGGAGGAATTGCTGCAGGCCGTACAGTCCAAAGGCGGCAAGCGGTACGACGAAAAGGAAATACTCGACATCCTGGAGACGGAAGGCCTCGTCTTTTCGCGGGACTTCAAGGGCTTCATGCCGCGTCACGCCTTTTTCCGGAACGCCCGTTTCATGATCTCCCCCACCGAGGAGGAGGCGAAGGAGAGGATACTCTTTCCGGGGCACAGGTTCGTGCCTTTCTGCTCCCGGAGGGTCAGGCCCTGGGACTGCACGTTGAAATGCGGCGGCGTGCTGGTACCCCGCGAGAGCGTGAAACGCAGGCTCAAGGCCGTTTCCGTCTACCATTCGCTCTACGGAGCAGAAAGCCTTCCCGGCATCCTCATCGAGAACCACCCTTCGAACGAAAAGGCTTTCCGCGAGGCGAAAAGCCTGGACTGGGAGGCGGAACTCACCATCTACGATTTCACTCTTCCCTTCGAGCGGTGGAATTTCAAATTCGGCGACGGCCTCGTTTTCACCGTCGAGGACTGGTCGGCAGGAGTGTATTCGGTGGATTTCGTTTCGGCGAAGGAACGGAAGGCCCTCATGAAGAAATCCGGGGACTGGATCGCGCGCATGGAAAAGGGCTTTCTCAAGGCTTTCGACGATCTCGGCCTCGACTACCCCATGGAGGAGCAGATAGCCTACGGCTACTATTACGCGGGGAAGGAAGTCCAGAAGAATCCTCCCATCCATCTCGGCGGCTTCATCGATTCGTCGTCGAAGGTCAATTTCGTGGAATACGGGATGGAGATCCGGCTGTGGCACGAGCCGCACCTCGACCCTTCCCTGCTGAACCTGCCGGAGGCGGTCGGTGCCGAGGGGGCTACGGGCAGCATCGACGCGATTTTCCGGGATCTGGGAATCAGCCTCTCCGAGGTCGAGGTCGAAGCCTACATGAGGGACGAGCTTTTTCACCGGCGGGACCAGCCCGAAGCCGTGCTCAAACGTATCTTTTCCGGAAGGGCCCTGAAGTTCTATTCGGAAGAACAGCTCGACGATTTCGTGAAGTACTTCGACAAGCTGTGGAAACGGGTCCGGAGATCCTACAACTTCTTCGCCGACCAGCACGTCGGAAAGGTCAGGGAGAAGATCCTCGCCCTCCTCGACCGCCAAGTCGCATGGCTTCGCGGCCTCGACGCGCTCGACGTGTCCCCCGACGCCCTTCCCGTGAAGGAGATGACTCTGGCTTCGCAGACGAGCGCCTTCCTGGAAACCTACCTCCGGATCTTCAACAGGAAGAATCCCGTGTCCGAGGCGGAAATCGACGAGGTGCTCGACCTGCTTCCGCAGATCGATTCGTCCCTCGAGGGCCTTCGACGGACGGTCGACGAGGATATCAGCCGGAAGAGGGGCGGAACCCCGGCCGCTCCCGAGGTCGAACGGAATTTCAAGCTGATCAAGGCCGAGAAGCCCGGAAAGAAAGGCGATGATAAGAAGGACAAGCGCCAGTTCGTGCTGAAGGTCTCCCTCCAGCACCTCCGGCCCCCGATCTGGAGGCGCCTGCGGGTGCCGGGCGACTTCACGCTCGCGGACCTCCACGAAGCGATTCAGGCCGCGATGGGGTGGGACAATTTCCATCAGCACGGCTTCCTCGTCGATTCCCGTTCCTATTCGCCCACCGACGAGGAAGGCAGGACTCCCGAAGGCGAAATCGACGAAGCGACGGCGGTCCTGGACGAACTCGACCTGTCGTCGGATTCGGTGATCCGTTACACCTATGATTTCGGCGACGATTGGGTCCATTCCATATCGGTGGAGGAGATCGTTCGGCGCTCCGGCCTTTCCGAGGAGGAAGCCTCCGCTGCTGTCTGCCTGGGCGGCAAGCGGGCCTGCCCGCCGGAGGATTGCGGCGGTCCGGCGGGTTACGAGGAAATCATCCAGGCCCTGAGGTCGCCCCGGAAGAAAAAATACCGTGAACTCCTCGACTGGGTCGGCGACTACGATCCCGAGGCCTTCGACATCGAGGCGGTCAATTCCAGGCTCAAGGGCCGGGACAGCTGAGCCGCCGCTCCCGGCCGTTCCGGCGTCGAGCCGGTACGCTTGCCGGAATTTGCCTTTTCCGCACGAAAGTCCTACATTTTAACCAGGAGGTCGCCATGGAAGTCACGAATTCCGTCGAATCCGTCGCTCCGGTTGCGTCGACTGCGAACCCGGTTCCGGCCGAGGCGCCGCTCCCCTCCGAGCCGCCCGTGGAAGAGATATCTCCCGCCGACGAAGGAAAGGGAACCGTTCTGGACGTTCTCGCCTAGGTCTCCGACATCCCCGCCGAATCAGTTCGTATCTATTTCTCTATTTTACCGGCTGTTGGACGGAATGGGCATTTCTTGCCGAAATACTGACCGAAAGAGGCTTTTCGGTCAGTAAATGAAATTCGGTCATCGACCGATAAAAATACTTGACGAACCGAAGAATACGGTTAATATTGATCTATATTTTCGTTTTGGAAATTCTGGAAGGAGAAATAGGAATGAAGAAAGTAGCTTTGGCGCTCGTATTGGCCGCCCTCGTGCTTCCGGCCTTCGCGGACGAAGCCCTCGTCCTGCCGGAAGGCGTCTTGAGGATATCCGTCGTTCCGAATTACGGGTTCGCGACCGAAAAATGGGACAGCGACGGCGAGGCCCAGGACATTTCGTACAGCATATTCAAGTCCGACGGGATGAAGTTCTTCAACCTCGCCTTGGCCTTCGAGTACGGAATCAACGACTGGATCACCGGCGCCATCCAGTGGACCCCCGGTTGGAACCTCTGGTCGACCGCTGGTTTCTCCGAAGAAACCCACCCCGTCTACCATATTCCGCTCTATCTGAACCAGGGAAAACTCGGGAATTTCAACGACCTCTTCATCGGCGCGAAGTTCCAGCTCGTCGGCAAGAAGGCTCCGGTCCAGCGCGACGACATGAGGTTCTCCCTCGCCGCCGGCGTGAAGGCGCCCCTTCCCGGAGCGAGCTCCGCGGACATCAAGCCGACCGAGGATTCCGCGTTCGTCATGAACGAGACGGACAGGCACCTCTGGGGCCTCGGGTTCCGCGGCTACTACGATTACATCTTCAACGAATACTTCTTCCTCAACTTCTTCACCGAGCTGATCTACTACCCGGAACAGAAGGTGAGCGACAGCGTGAACTTCGGCGACGACAACAAGGTCAACTTCAAGTACGACCTGAAGCTCGAGGTCGAGCCCCAGTTCCAGTACCCGATCGGAAACGGAGTCAACCTCAAGACCAGCCTGATGGCCACCTACACCATGAACCCTGACTACACGGTCGAAGGCAACGACGTCGACGGTTCCTACATGTTCTCGGTCACGCCGAACGTAGGCCTCTTCTTCACGAAGACCTTCATGCCCTTCGAGCTCACGCTCCGCTATCGCCTGCCCCTCATGGGCGAGAACGCCGTGATCGTCCACAACGTGGCGCTCGTCGGCAAGTTCTACCTCAAGTTCTGATCGGCAGACGGGGGTCCATACCCCGGAGCTTGCTCCGGGGTTCTTCATGCGACGCTTCCATACTGAGCAAGATTGCGAAGCCGCCCGGTTCCCGGGCGGCTTTTTTCATCGCTTGCGGCGCCCGTCGACACGAGCGGGGCGGTTTGCCGGCCTCGGCCTCCCGCGTCTATCCGACGTGAGGCCTGCGACTCCTCATGCGGATGACCGCGAGGACGCAGGCGAAGGCGAGGCCGGCGTTCACGGTCGCGGCGAGGAACACGGCCTGAAGTCCGTAGCCGTCCGCGAGCCAGCCGGAGAAGGCGGCGGCGGCGGAGCCTACGCCGAAGCTCATGAAGAACATGACGCCGTAGCCCACGCCGAGCCGTTTTTTCGGGAGGAGTTTCGAGATGAGCATGTTCTGCAGCGGCTGGTACGCGAAGGTGAAGAAGGCGTTCACGACCGAGGCCGCGATGAGGACCATGCCGTCGGATATGGTCATGACGACGAGGGTCGCCGCGGCAACGAGAAGCGTGACGGCGTAGAGGAAGTCCGGTCGGTGCCGATCCACGAGGCGGCCGGCGACGTACTGCCCGGCGGCACCGAAGACGAGGGTGAGGGTCGCGAAAACGCCTCCCAGGGTAACCTTGTCCAAGGAAACACCCAGCACGACCTTCTGGCCGAGGTAGGTCGGCAGGAAGGTCAACGTTCCGCGGCTCGCCATGCCCATGATCGCGCACGAGGCGAAGAAGGCGACGAGGACGGGCGGGTCGATGGCGTCGTCCCCTGTCTCCTCCGACTGCTTTCCTTCTCTGCGTTCCGGTGAAGGAAGCCTCAGGGCGAAAACGCCGACGAGAAGGGTCAAGGAGCCGAATATGACGTGCGGAGCCTTCCAGCCGAGCCTGGTCCCAAGCCAGGCGGCGAGGACCGGAACGGCGGCGGTTCCGATACTGCCCGCTATGCCGTTGATGCCGAGGGCCTTGCCCTGTTCCTTCATCTCCATGATGATCATGGTGTTCGCCGCCGGGTGGTAGAGGCTTCCGAGCAGACCCAGGAAACCGAGGATGATTCCGAACGGCAGAAGCCCGTTCACGGGAAGAACGGCGAGGCACAAGATGCCGGCGCCGAAGAGGTAGGCGACGAGCAGCCGTTTCGGCCCGAATTTGTCGGCGAGAACACCCGCGGGCAAGGAGCCGAGGCCGAAAGCGTACGAGAATACCGTCATCACGAGACCGAGCTGGAAGTAGTTCGCGCCGAACACCCCGAGGAGGAGGGGGAAGAGCGGAGGGACTGCCCCTTCGATGAGGTGAACGAGCGTATGGGAGAGGGTGATCACCTGAAGAGTCTTTCTTTCTTGCCTGTCCATGCGAGGGCTCCTCGTTTCATGATTCCGAAAAGGGTAAACGTTTGTCCGGTTCCTGTCAAATTCCGTCGGTGCCCGGATTAAGACCGGGAGTTTCTTTCCCCGCGGGCCGGCCTCCTCGGTCCGAATTCTTGACAGGCCCGGGGGGTGCCGGTACTCTGGCATCGACCTTTATGCGAAGGAGGGGCGTTTCCGTGAAAGTGACTCCCTCGATCGATTCCCTTTCCTGCAAGGATGTTCTCGAAACCGGTTCCGAAAAATTCCTCTACTACAGCCTGAAGAAGCTCGAAAAGATCGTTCCTTCGATCGGTCGTTGGCCTTATTCCGTGCGGATCCTCCTCGAAGCGGTGGTTCGGGCCGAGAACGGGCGGGAGATCACGAAGAAGGACGTCGACTCCTTTCTCGCGTACGATCCCGAGAAATCGGGAGACATCGAAATCCCCTTCATGCCGGCGCGGGTCCTGCTTCAGGACTTCACCGGCGTGCCCTGCGTCGTGGACCTCGCCGCCATGCGGGCCGCGGATAAAAACGCCGCCGTCGAGTTCGAGCGGAACCGGGAGCGTTACGAGTTCCTCAGGTGGGGGCAGAAGGCGCTTTTCTCTTTCGCCGCCCGATCCGGCCTCCCCCGGCCTCGAGCCTAGTCCTTTCTCCGGCTCTTCTTCGCCCGCCCCTGCGCGGGCCTTTTCCGCCGAGGCTCCTCACGCCCGAGGTCCGCGAGCCATGCCGCGGCTTCCGCGTCGCTCGGCATGCGCCAGTCGCCGCGGGGCGAGAGGCTCACCGAGCCGACCTTCGGACCGTCGGGGACGCAGGATCGCTTGAACTGCTGGCCGAAGAACCTCTTGATGAAAACTCCGAGCCAGGACCGGATCGTCTTCTCGTCGTAGCTTCCCTCGAAGGCCCGCTTCGCGAGGAAGAGGATCTTCGACGGCGGGGCTCCGTAGCGGAAGAAGTGGTAGAGGAAGAAGTCGTGGAGCTCGTAGGGGCCCACGATGTCCTCGGTCTTCTGCCGGATCTTCCCCGACGCGTCGGGCGGCAGGAGCTCCGGGGTGATGGGGGTGGCGAGGACGTCGCTGAGCACGTCCTTCGTCCTCGGTTCCGCCACGTGGTCGGCGACCCATTGGACGAGGTACTTCACCAGGGTCTTGGGGACGCTCGAGTTCACCGCGTACATGGACATGTGGTCTCCGTTGTACGTGCACCAGCCGAGGGCGAGCTCGGACAGGTCGCCGGTCCCCACGACGAGCCCGCCGTTCTTGTTCGCGATGTCCATGAGGATCTGTGTCCGTTCCCTGGCCTGCACGTTCTCGTAGGTCACGTCGTGGACCGAGGGGTCGTGTCCGATGTCCTCGAAGTGGCGGAGGCAGGCCTGCCTGATGTCGACCTCCCGGCAGGAAACCCCCATGGAGCGCATGAGATCGAGGGCGTTCGTGTACGTCCTGTCCGTGGTGCCGAAGCCGGGCATCGTGGCCGCGATGATGTTCTTCCGGTCCATTCCGAGGAGGTCGAAGGTCTTCACCGTGACGAGGAGGGCAAGCGTGGAATCGAGGCCACCGGAGATGCCGAGGACGGCGCAGGCGCACTTCGTGTGCTCGAGTCTCTTGGCGAGGCCCGCGGTCTGGATCGAGAAAATCTCCTCGCAGCGCTCGTCCCTGACCTTGGGGTCCGCGGGCACGAAGGGCCGGGGATCGACTCGTCGGGAGAAATTCGTGAACGGCTTGGGCGGGAGCCTGAATTCGGAGTACCTGTAAACGGGGACGCCGTACGGCGAGGATCTCGTTTCCATGAACGAGGTGAGCCGTCGGCGCTCGTTCGCGAGGCGGTCCAGGTCGACCTCGACCGAACGCATTTCGAACGAGCGGGAGAACCTCTTCGATTCGGCGAGGAGGACGCCGTTTTCCGCGATGAGCACGTGGCCGCCGAAGACGAGGTCGGTCGTCGACTCGTCCGGGCCGGCGCCTGCGTAGACGTAGGCTGCGGCGCAGCGGCCGGACTGCATTCGGACGAGATCGCTCCTGTAGGCGTGCTTGGCGATCACCTCGTTGCTCGCCGAGGGGTTGCAGATCACGAGGGCGCCCGCCGCGGCCTGGAAGGAACTCGGCGGCGCAGGGACCCAGAGGTCCTCGCAGATTTCGACGCCGAAGCAGACTCCCGGGTCTTCGGAGGCGCGGAAGAGGAGATCGGTTCCGAACGGGGCCTCCCGTCCGGCGAGCCGGACCGTGCCGCATTCCGCCGATGCGCCGGAGGCGAACCACCGTTCCTCGTAGAACTCCTGATACCCCGGCACGTAGGTCTTGGGGACCAGACCGAGAAGCGAGCCGGACTGAACTACCGCCGCGCAGTTGAAGAGCTGGTTGTCCGCCGCGACCGGGATTCCGACGACCGCGACGAGCCCGAACCCGACGCTCGCGCGGAGGATCTTCTCGAGGGCGCTCTCGGCGCTTCGGAGAAGAGCCTCCTGGTGGAACAGGTCGCCGCAGGTGTAGCCCGTGACGCAGAGTTCGGGCAGGACGAGAAGCCGGGCGCCGTCCTTTTCCGCGGCGGCCATCGCTTCCAGGATGCGGTCCGAATTGAAGCCGGGATCGGCGACTTTCAGGCGAGGGACCGCCCCCGCGATCTTGAAGAATCCGTAGGGTAGAGTGCTCATGGCTCCAGTATAAAGGAATTCGCGAACCTTCGGGTAGCGGGACGGGGAAGGGACGGGGAAGGTCCGGCCGAAAGTGAATGTTGCGGGTTACATTACGGTCGGAGAGGGCTATAATACGGCTTATGAAGCTCGAAACTTTGTTGGAAGGCCTGCCGCCCGCCCGGCGCATCGAGGATTGCCGGAGGATTTTCCGTTCCGGCCTCGAGCGGACGGGAAGCAGACTCGTCGTGGTGGACGACGATCCCACGGGGACGCAGACGGTCCACGGCGTCCGCGTCTACATGGACTGGTCCCTCGAGACCCTGACGAAGGCCCTTTCCGCGCCGGAACCGGTTTTTTACGTTTCCACGAATTCCCGCGGTCTTGCCGACGCCGAGATGTACGAGATGACGAAGGAACTCGGTAGGAATCTCCGTGCGGCCCAGGCGAAGACCGGGACGAAACTGCTCTTTTCGTCACGGAGCGACAGCACCCTCCGGGGCCATTTCCCGCGCGAAATCGGCGCCCTCCTCGAGGGGTACGGGCGCGGAGTCGACGGCGTCATCCTGGCCCCGGCCTTCTTCGAGGTCGGGCGCTACACGATCGGCGACGTCCATTGGGTGGATCAGGGCGGCGAGCTCGTCCCCGCGTGCGAGACGGAGTTCGCGAAGGACCCGGCCTTCGGATACGCGAGCCGTGACATGAGGAGCTGGGTGGAGGAGAAAACCCGCGGCGCCTGGAAGGCCGAGCAGGTGCTTTCCCTTTCCCTCGAGGCGGTCCGCGATCCCTCCGGCAAGGCCGCGCTCGACCTCCTCGAGAAGGCGCGGGGCGGCGTTCCCATCGTCCTGAACGCCGCCTGCTACGAGGACATCGAGGCCGCGGTCGCCGCGATCGTCGAGGCCGAGCGGCTGGGGAAGACCTTCGCCTACCGGTCGGCCGCGTGCTTCGTGAAGGTGAGGGGCGGCTTCGAGGACGTGCCTCTGCTCGGGCCGGCGGATGCTGCCGCGGTCGGAGGGGGGAAGGGACCGGGTTTCGTGGCCGTCGGATCCTATGTCGGCAAGACGACGCGGCAGCTGGAGAAGCTCCTCGCTTCCGGCCGGGCCGAGGCGATAGAACTTCGAGTCGGCGAAATCGGCGATCCCGGCCGGAGGGAGTCCGAGAAGGCCCGCGTCGTTCGTCTCGCGGACGAGGCGCTGAGCTCGGGAAGGACCGCGGTTCTCCACACTTCAAGGGAGGTGAGGAAGGCAGAGGGCGAGGACTTCCTCGCCTTCGGGAACCTCGTCATGAAGACGCTGTGTGAGGCGGTGAGGACGGTCCGCGTCAGGCCCGCCTTTCTCGTCGCGAAGGGCGGCATCACCGGGATCGAGATCGCGAAGACCGGACTGAACGTAAAAGAAGCCTTCGTCGAGGGGCAGATCGCGAAGGGAGTTCCGCTCTGGCGGCTCGGTCCGGAGTCCAAGTGGCCGGGCTTGGCCTATGTGGTGTTTCCCGGCAACGTAGGTACCGACGAAACCCTTAGGGAAGCCGTCGATTTTTTCGGAACTGCTGAAGGATGATGAGGAGGAGCGCATGAAGAAGATCGGATTCGTCGGGCTCGGCGTCATGGGGCTCCCCATGGCCTCGAACCTATCCGTGAAGTTTCCCGGCGTCAAAGTTTTCGACGCCGACTCCGGACGGATGAAGCTCGCCCCGGCGGGTAAAACGATTCCGGCCTCGGGGCTCCGGGAAATCGGGGAAACCTGCGACCTCGTCTTTCTCTCCCTTCCGGCGACTGCCGTCGTGCGCGAGGTCGTCTTGGGCAAGGGAGGCCTCGCGGAGAGGATGAAATCCGGGAGCGTCGTCGTCGACACGAGCACGACCGAAGCGTCGGCCGTCCTCGACATCGCGGCAAGGCTCGGGGACAAGGGCATCGCCTTCCTCGACGCGCCGGTGAGCGGGGGCGAAAAGGCCGCGGTCGAGGGGACCCTCTCGTTCATGGTCGGCGGCGATGAGGAGGTCTTCGCGGCCTGTATGGAGTGCTTCCGCGCGATGGGGGCCTCGGTCGTTCGGGTCGGAGGTTCCTCGATGGGGCAGGCCGCCAAGTGCGTCAACCAGATGATCGTCGGCGCGACCTTCGCGGTCGTCGCGGAGTCCTTCGCCCTCGGCGCGAAGGCCGGCCTCGATCCCGAGACGCTCTACGAGGCCATCAAGGGCGGGTGGGCGGGTTCCAAGGTCCTGGACGTCGCGGCGAAGGACATGTTTTCGCGCGAATTCAAGCCCGGCGGCACGGTGAACATACATTGGAAGGACCTGGGCTACGCGCTCTCCCTGGCGAAGGACGCGGACGCGCCGACGCCTGTCACCGCCATCGTCCACGAGGTGTTCAAGGCCGCGCGAGCCGCGGGGGACGGAAAACTTTCACAGCCCGCGGTCGTCATGCTTTGGGAGAGACTTCTCGGCCTCGAAGTGAAGTAGGCAGGCACGATGCGGACGGGCGGCGGCCCGCCGAGCCTCATGCCGAGGCGAGCGATTTCGCGAGACCGCCGAGCTTGCGGACCGCCTCGTCCGTCTTCTCGGACCAGTAGGCCGCGTTGAGCCGGATGAAATTCCGGTACTTGTCGCCTGCGGAAAAAAGGTAGCCGGGGACGAGGGTGATTCCCTGCCCGAGCGCCTTGTGGTAGAGGACGAGGGAATCGACCTCTTCCGGCAGACGGACCCAGAGGACGAAGCCTCCCTGGGGCGACGAAACCCTGCTTCCTTCGGGGAAACTTCGAAGGACGGTCTGCGCCATCCTCGATGTTTTTTCAGCGTACGCCCGCCGGATCTTCCTGAGATGACGGGCGTATCCTCCGTTCTCCAGGAACTCCGCGATCGCGAGCTGGGCGAGGATGGGCGTGCACACGTTCGTCGCCATCTTGAGCTTCTCCACGTCCTGAAAACGTCTTCCCGGCACCACCCAGCCGATGCGGTAGCTCGGCGAAAGGTCCTTCGAGAATGACGAGCAGAGGAGAACTCCGCCGCTTCGGTCGAAGGCCTTGGCCGTCGACGGTCTCGGCTCGGAAAAGCCCAGCTCGCCGTGGATGTCGTCCTCGATGAGCGGAATCCCCTTGGAGGCGAGGAATTCGGCGAGCTGCTCCTTGTTTTCGTCCGGCATGAGGCTTCCGAGCGGATTGCTGAAATTCGTCATGACGAAACATGCGCTTATCCTCCGGTGCTCCGCGGCGAAGCGGAGCGCGTCCAGGCTGAGTCCGGTCACGGGATGGGTGGGGATCTCGAGGGCCTTGAGCCCCTGGGACTCGAGGGCATGGAGGACCCCGAAGTAGCTCGGGGCCTCGACCGCCACGGTATCACCCGGGCTGCACACCGCCCGGAGCGAAAGGCTGACCGCTTCGAGGCAGCCGGCGGTGATGATGATCTCATCCGGGGATACCCTGGTCCCGGAGGAAACGAGATGTTTCGCTATTTGGAGCCGGAGTTCCTCGCAACCGACGGGACTACCGCAGACGTTCTGCCTGTAATCGTTGCGCTTGGCGAGTCCCGCGAGAATTCGTCCCAGTTTGGCGGTCGGAAGGAGGTCGGGATTGGGAAGGGCGGCTCCGAACTGGACCAGGGCCGGATCGAGGGCGTCCTTGTGGACCTGCATGACCATGCTCTGGACCGTGACGGGCGAAGGATCCTGGGCCGAAGCCTCTTCCGGCTCCGGCAGTCCTCCGGAACTTTTCGCCGCGATGTAGTAGCCGGACTGCGGCCTCACCTCGATGAGGCCCCGGTCTTCCAGAAGCCGATAGGCCTCGAGGACCGTCGTCACGCTCACCTTTTTCAGGCGGCTCGTTTCCCTGACCGAAGGTATCCGGTCGCCGGTATGAAAGGTCCCGTTTTCCGCCATCTCCGCGATTTCCCGTGCGATCCGCTCGTAAAGAAAGGCTTTTCCGTCGCCCGTTTTATCCATCATGACTTGGGCCTCCTGAAATACCATTACAGTTGTAAAAAAACCGAACTGTTATGGATACAATTCAATATTACTGAATCTGTTTACTTTTTTTGGAGTTTAGTATGTTTTTCCCATGAAAGCAACCTATCAAACCGAAGGATTCTCCCTGGTCGGAGTCGACTCACGAAAAGGGGCCGAAGCCGTCTCCACGACGAAAGTGATCGCCGATCATTCCGCCTTCAGCTTGAAGGTGGGATCCGGCGGCGTGAAAATCTCCTGTATGGAGGGCTTCGTCTGGATAACGCAGGAGAACGACCGGAAGGATTACTTCCTGGAGCGGGGCGGAAGGTTCGCGGCCGACCGACCCGGCACCCTCGTGGTCCAGTCCATGGCGTATCGCGTCGGCTCGCGGGGCGAGTCGAAAATCGCCATCGAGGCCTAGCCTCGCGGGTCGCGGCCGGAGCTTGACCATCCCTCGGGAACGGCTCTACCATTCTCCCTGCATGGCGGCGGACCGTTACATCCTCGAAGAGTACAAAGCGCGCATCAACCGCGTGGTGGATTTCATCGAACGGAACCTCGGTCGGGACCTTTCGCTCGAGGACCTCGCCGGAATCGCAAATTTTTCGAAGTTTCATTTTCACCGCATCTTCTGCTCCATGGTCGGCGAGACGCTCTTCCGGTTCGTCATGCGTCTCCGCGTGGAGAAGGCCGCATCCTTCCTCGCGGCGAATCCCAAGATGCCCCTGACCGAGATCGCCTCGGAATGCGGATTCGCGGACTCGGCGCATTTCTCGCGGAGTTTCAAGTCGTACTTCGGCATGACGCCCAAGGCCTATCGCGAGCGTTCGGCGGGGGAAAGCAATCCGGTTCAAACGGAGCGCAAATTCAATCAAACGTTCGGCAACGGGGGAAAATCCTTTTCGTCGGCTCTGCCCTACAATCGGAACGATACGAAAACCGATTCAGGGAGGAACCATATGGAAGGAAAGGTCGAGGTCAGGGATTACCCGGAAACGAACGTGGCGTACGTGAGGTACATCGGCCCGTACAAGGGGAACGCGAAGCTGTTCGAAAAGCTGTTCGAAAAGCTCTACGCTTGGGCGGGTCCGCGCGGGCTCGTCGGTCCGGAGGCGAAGAACATCATCGTCTATCACGACAATCCGGACATCACCCCGGAGGACAAGCTCAGGGTGAGCGTCTGTCTCACGGTACCGAAGGACGCGAAGTCGGAGGGAGAGGTCGGGCGGATGTCGATCCCGAAGGGAAAGTACGCCTTCGCCCGGTTCGAACTCGGGACGAAGGACTATGCTGCGGCATGGAATTGGGTCTACGGGACCTGGCTTCCCTCGAGCGGCTGGCAGTGCGACGACCGGCCCTGCTTCGAGCTCTACCACGAAACGATCGAGGGTACCGATCGAATGATCGTGGACATCGTCGTGCCGGTCAAGCCTCTCTAGCCGTCGGGATATTCTCAAACCGCCCTCCGGATGCTACCATTTCGAACGGAACTGAAGGAGGGCGTTATGAAGAAAGGACTGCTCCGCGTTCTCGTTTCGGCGGCGATCGTCGCAGTTCTCTCCCCGGCACCGCTCTTCGGGGGGGAAGGAAAGGTCGCGCTCGTTCTGGGGAACGGTTCATATACGAAGATACAACCGCTCGCGAATCCCGTGAACGACGCTGCGGACATGGCCGCGGCGCTCGGACGCATGGGATTCACGGTTCTTTCCGCCACCGACGCCGACCGAAGGACCATGCGGACGCGGATCGACGAATTCAGCCGGGCGATCCGGGGCGCGTCGATCGCGCTTTTCTATTACTCGGGGCACGGCGTTCAGCTCGACGGCGAGAACTATCTCGTCCCGGTCCACGCCGAGGTGTCCGTGCCCGGCGACGTTCCGGACGAATGCGTTCCGCTCTCGCGGATCACGGCGAGGATGGAGGAGGCCAGGGCCGGGACGAACGTGATCATCCTGGACGCCTGCAGGGACAATCCGTTCAGGGCGGTGACGCGGGGCATCGAGCGGGGGCTCGCCGTGATCGGCCGGAAGCCGCCCGAAAGCATCATCGTCTATGCGACCGCCGAGAACGAAAAGGCCGAGGACGGAAGCGGCAGGAACGGGGTCTTCACCGCCGCGCTGCTCAGGCACATCGAGCGGAAAGAGG
Organism: uncultured Spirochaetaceae bacterium; assembly: GCA_964397655.1. GTDB lineage: Bacteria > Spirochaetota > Spirochaetia > DTKZ01 > DTKZ01 > CAYNKA01. The sequence continues at coordinate 273,621 of CAYNKA010000004.1, forward strand.
CGTTCACGGACATTCTGCTCGACGTCAAGGCGGAGGTGAGGGCCGCCACCTCGGACAAGCAGAAACCCGCGAACTACGACAACCTGACCCGGAAGGTCCATCTTTTCGGATCGGACGCCGCGGCGAAGCCGGTTCCGCGTCCTGCTTCGGAGCCGAGCGGCGCCGATGCGGTTCGGGCGGCGGAGGAACTGCGCCGCGGGATCGCCCTGTACTACGGCCGCGGGGTGAAGGAGGACCGGGAGGAAGCGAAGCGACGGATCGAGACCGCCGCGAACCTCGGGTCGGCCCGGGCCCAGTTCCAGCTGGCCTCCATGCATCTTTTCCAAAGATCGTATGCGCGTACCGGAGCGGGCGACATCGGGAGCCTCGATGAGGCGGTGAAGTGGCTGAGAATCGCAGCTGAAGCAGGTTTCCCGCAGGCCCAGCTGTATCTCGGCGGGTTATACAGGGACGGCGCCGGCGGTCTCGCGAAGAGCGAGGCCGAGGCGAAGAAGTGGTTCGATCGGGCAACCGCACAGCTTCCCGCGATGCTGCGCGACGCGAAGGAAGGCGACGTCGAGACGCTTCGGACGCTGTCCATCCTCTACAGCATGGGCTTCGGCGTGCAGAAGGACGAAAGCGAGGCGAGGAAGTGGTTTCGCAGGCTCCTCGAAGTCTCCCGGTCGGACGCCGAAGGAGGAAGTCTCTCCGCCCAGATGTTTCTCGCCGAACAGGCGCTCTACGGCGAAGATGGTCTCGAACCTAATGAAGCCGAGGCCGCGAAGTGGTATCGAAGGGCCGCGGACCAGGGAAGCCTGGAGGCGATGTTCATGCTCGGCGGAATGTGCCTTGAAGGCCGGGGCATCGCGAAGGATTCGGCGGAGGCATTGAGACTCCTGCGAAAAGCCGCCGAGGGAGGCCACGAAGGGGCCCGGTGCAGACTCGGCATGCTGTACATCTCCGGGAACGTCGTGAAGAAGGACGTGGAGGAGGGCCTGCGGTGGTACGTGAAGGCGGCGGAGAAAGGCAGCATCCAGGCCATGCTCGACCTCGGGGATCTCTATTCGGCGGGATCCGGAGTTCCGAAGAATCCGGCCGAAGCCGCGAACTGGTATCGCAAGGCGGCCGAACTCGGGAACACCTACGCCCAGTACAATCTCGGCCGGATCTTCGAGGACGGAGCCGGCGTCGGGCAGAATTACACGGAAGCCGCGAAATGGTACGGCCGGGCCGCGGAGCAGGGACACGCGGAGGCCCAGAACTGCCTCGCCGGTCTTTACGAGGAGGGCCTTGGCGTCATCCAGGATTTCGTCCTCGCCCACATGTGGTACAACCTCGAGACGATGTTCCGCTACGACGAGGACGGCAGGGCCGAGGCTGCCTCGAAGCGCGACGCGGTGGCGAAGAGAATGACGCCGGGGCAGATCGCGGAAGCCCAGAAGCTCGCTCGTGAGTGGATGGAAAACCATCCCGGCCTCAAGCCCTGAATACGGGCGTCTCGTCCTTCGGGGAAGGACCCTCCGGCACGACCCGTCTCCGCAGGCTGCGGCGGATTTACGGGCGTCCAGTCCATCGACCGAAGGCCTCGGTGAAGAAGGGCGCGTGGTTCGATCCGAAGTACGGAGGCAGGCGCCGGACCAGAGGCGCGAGGGCCGGGTGCCGCTTGAACCGCCGCTCGATGAAATTCCGCGCCTCTCCGCGGTTCCATCCCCTGGGATGGACGAATTCGCTGTATAAGGAAAGGTCTCCCTCGTAGAACGGGGCGGTATCGAGGTCCCCGGCGAGTTCGCTCCCGCGCGGCAGGTTGAAGATCGCGAGGTTGAGAAAGCCGATGCAGTCGGCGTGGACCGCCGCGAATTCGAGGGTGCTTTCCGCCTCCTCCGGCCCCTCGGCCGGCGTCCCGAAGAGCAGGTACACGAATGCGGAGATGCCGGCCGCATGCAGGCTGCGGAGGACCCGTGACGCGCTTCCCACCGTGGTTCCTTTTTCCATGGAATCCAACACGGCCTGACTGCCCGACTCGATCCCGAGCTTCAGCATGACGCAACCGGCCTTCGCAAGGGCCCTGCAGAACTCCTCGTCCTCCAGGGCGGGATCGACGCGCGCGAAGCCGTACCAGGGGACTTCGGGCGGCCGTTCCGCGAGGGTCTTGAGAAGGGCCGGGCTCATCTCGCTGTCCAGAAAGTGGATGAGGACGGGGGATGTCGCTTTTACGAGCGCTTCCAGTGCTTCCGGGACCTTCGCCGCGGGGACGGAGGAATAAGGGGAATTCTCCGCTTTTTCGGGACAGAAGGCGCATTTTCTCCATGCACAGCCCGAGGATGCGGCATAGGGGAGGATGAAACCGGGGGCGAGGTAGGGAAGACCCGCGAAATCGGCGTAATCGGGCGTGAAAAACCTTCCTCCGTCCCCGCGACCTCCGTCCCCGGAGCCTTCCTCCGTCCCTCGGGCGAGGCCGAGAAGCGGCCTCTCTCCGGGGCCCTCCACGAGAAGGTCGAAGGCCCCGGCGAAGGGCCTGTCGAAACCGGGAAGCCGGAGCCAGGACGTGACGAGGCTTCCGCCGAGGACGAGCCTTGTTTCGGGCGAGCGCGACCGAATGAGGCCCGCGATCGCGAAGGCGGGGAGGGCCTGGCTCAGGAACGAGAGGGAAATCCCCGCGATCCGGGGCGCTCCGGCTTCGAGAAGCTTGTCCGTCGCGCGGTCGAGGAAGGGGAAAAGAGGGCTCGATTCGGGCTTTTCGAAGACTGCGAGAAGGTCTCCGCTCCGGAGAGGGCTGCGGCCTGCCTCCTCGTAGTCGCAGAGGGACAGCCGCGAGGCGCGCGCAGCGGAGCCTCGGCTCCAGGCCGAGGAGTCTCCGAGCCCGCCGGATCGAAAGCGGATTATCCGGTTCAGGTCCTCGACCGCTCGCACGTATCTCGGGAAATTCCGGTAGCCGGCCGGGCTTGCGAGGAGGTCGAAGCTGCGCAAGCGGTTCTTGAACGCTCGCCGGGTCCATGTGTCGCGGGCAGGCTCTTCGGGATCGCGGAGCATGGAGTCTAGGGTCAGGAAGGCGAGGTCCGCCGCGCTGCAGGCGAAGCCTCCGTCCCTGAGGGCCCCCGCGAGGCGGGCGATTCCGGCCGGCGCCTCGCAGGGCTTCGCCGACGGCGGATTGAGGAGAAGAACGGAGGCTTTCGGAGGGGCGGTCATCGGCGGTCCCGGACCTCAGTCCAGAAACACGATGTCTTCGGGCCGGGCGACGACGTCGCGTTTCTTCGCCCCGAGCTGTTTCCGTATCTCAGAGCTGTGCTTCCCGAGGAGGCTCTTGAGTTCCGTGGAGTTGAGGCCCGTGACGATCTTCGCGACGTCGTTCACCGATACGATGTCGCCCGCGGCGAACACGCCCTGGACCTCGTGGACGCCCGAGGGCAGGAGACTCTTGTGCGCGCGAAGGGCCTTGATGGCGCCCTCGTCCACGATGATTTTTCCCTCTGGCGCCGCGTTGATGATCCAGCGTTCGCGGGCCGCGAGCTTCTCCTGCGCGAGGAAGAGGGTTCCGATCTCCTCGCCCGAGAGGATGCGGGCGAGCACGTCCTTCTCCCTCCCGTGGGCAAGGACCATGCGGCAGCCCGCCCTTGCCGCGATCTGGGCCGCGAGGACCTTGGTTTTCATCCCGCCTGTGGAGAAGGTGCTTCCAGCCGCTCCCGCGCATGCGAGGATCTCGTCGGTCACCTTCTTCACGAGCCGTATCGGCTTGGCATCGGGATGTTCCTTCGGGTTCGCGTCGTAGAGCGCATCGATGTCGGTGAGGAGGATGAGGAGATCAGCGTCCACCTTGCTCGCCACGAGGGCGGAGAGACGGTCGTTGTCGCCGAAGGCGTTGCCGATCTCCGCGGTGGAAATCGAGTCGTTCTCGTTGAAGATCGGCACCACACCGAGGGAAAGGAGGGTGTCGACGCTGTTCCTGAGGTTGAGGTAGCTTTTCCGGTTGTTGAGCACCTCGCGCGTGAGCAGGATCTGTGCGGTGACCATGCCGTATTCCCGGAAGATCTCCTTGTACTCCTTCATGAGGAGCGGCTGGCCGATGGAGGCGCAGGCCTGGCGCATCTTCACGCTCGTGATCTTCTCGCGGATGCCGAGCTCGCCGGCCCCCATCCCGATCGCGCCGGAGGTGACCACGAGCACCTTTCTTCCGGCCTCGACGAGTCCGGCGATCTGGCCGGCCATGGTCCTGAGGTAGCCCGTGTCCACGCTGTGGTTCTTCGAGAGGAGGTTCGTCCCGATCTTGATGACGACCCTTTCGGCTTTCTTGAAATTCCTCATGTCGTGAGATCCCGGTGCGTGTAGGTTTTCGCGTCCGGCCCCGAGTAGTCCGCGACGATCTGGCCGGAGCCGAAGAGGCGCCACTTGTAGATGACGAGGCCCTCCAGGCCCACGGGCCCCCTGGCGTGCAGCTTGCCCGTGGAGATGCCGACCTCCGCGCCCAGGCCGTAGCGGTAGCCGTCGGCGAATCGGGTGGAGGCGTTCCAGATCACGTCAGCCGAGTCCACCCGGTCCATGAACCGGAGGGCCTTTTCGCGGGAACGAGTGGCGATCGCGTCGGTGTGGCGCGAGCCGTAGATGTTGATATGGTCGACGGCTTCATCCAGCGATCCGACGATCTTGATCGAAAGAATGTAATCGAGGTATTCGGTCTTCCAGTCCTCCTCGGTCGCGGGCGAGCAGGGGATGATTTTCCGGGTCTCGTCGCAGCCTCGGAGTTCCACGTGCTTCTCGTCCATCGCCTTCTTGAGGAGGGGAAGGTATTCCGCCGCCGCGCCTCGGTGCACGAGGAGGGTCTCGATCGCGTTGCAGACCGCGACGTACTGGGTCTTGGAGTCCACGGCGAGCCGGACCGCCATCGCGCGATCCGCGTCCTCGTCTACGTAGAGGTGGCAGAGGCCGTCGGCGTGTCCCATGACCGGGATGAGGGTGTTCTTCATGATGTGCCGGACGAACTCGTTCGATCCCCGGGGGATTATGAGATCGATGGACGAGTGGAGGGCGAGCATCTCGTTCACCTCCTCCCGTGTTTCGAGGAGATGGATCCAGCCTTCCGGGAGTCCGGCCTTCGCCGAGGCTTCGGCGATCGTGTCGGCGAGAACGCGGTTCGTCTCCAGGGCCTCCCTGCCTCCCTTGAGGATTACGGCGTTCCCGCTTTTCAGGCAGAGCGTGGAAATCTGGACAAGGGCGTCCGGCCGGGACTCGAAGATCACGCCGATGACGCCGATGGGGCAGGTGGTCCGGTAGAGCTCGAGCCCCGCGTCGAGTTCTCGGGCGGAAAGCACGCGCCCTACGGGGTCCGGGAGGCCGAGGAGGCTGTCGATGCCGTCGCAGACGCCGGCGAGCTTCTGTCCGTCGAATCTGAGCCGCGCGAGGAGGGGCGGCGCGAGTCCTTCCTGCTCCGACCGTTCGAGGTCCTTCCGGTTCGCTTCGAGGACGGACTCCCGGCGTGAAAGGAGGGCGGCGCGGATTTCCCCGAGTGCGCTGTTTTTCGTCTCGGCTCCGAGCGAACCGAGGACGACCGAGGCTTTTTTCGCGGCCTTCGCCGCATCTTCGCATCTCATTGCAGGTTACTTTAACGCTTCCCGGGGGCGAAGAACAAGACGTGATCCCGTCCGAATGAATCGCCGCCGCTTCCGAACGTTTTTTCTTGACCTGGATATTGCCATGCTTTACAATCAATCTCATCGACTCAGCGGACGTCTGATAAGTAGCGAGGATCCTCTGTGCAACCATTGAAGACTGTACGATTGTCCGAACGTGTATGCGAGGTCTTGAAGAAGCTCATCACGGAAGAGGGATTCAAGCCCGGGGACAAATTCTATTCGGAAAACGAGCTCACGAAAAGACTGCAGGTGAGCCGCTCGTCCGTAAGGGAGGCGGTGCGCATACTCGAGGCTACCGGCTTGGTGAGGGTCGAGCACGGCAAGGGCATATTCGTTTCGGATCCGAGCTACCAGGGCTTCGACGCCTTCTCGAGCTGGCTCGCCGACAACAAGGAAGGAATCCTGGAACATTTCGAAGTGAGGCTCCTCATCGATCCGAAGGCCGCCGCCTACGCCGCGAGGAACGCGGAGGAGGAAGACCTGGCCGCGTTGGACGCTGTCTGCGCGGAATTCAAGCGGAGCGCCGAGACGGGGAACACCGAAGAATTGATCAAGATCGACGAGCAGTTTCATTCCACCATCGCGAAATCTACGAAGAACAGGACCCTGTCCGTCCTGATGAAGACGATGACGAAGCTGCTCCACGAAGGTTGGATCTCCAGCCTCCATGTTCCCGGCAGGGTGGGGAAAACCGTGAAGGAGCATTGCAGGATCGTGGACGCCATCAGGAGCCGCGACTCCGAAAAGGCGGAACGGGCGATGGTCGATCATCTGCAGAAGGCTCTCAAGGACATTCAGGCGTCCATGAAAGAGGGGAATCATGCCGGTTAGGGTCGTCACGCTTGTGGAGAACTCCGGAGGAGAGCATCTCGCGCTTCTGCACGAACATGGGCTTTCCTTCTACGTGGAAAAGGACGGACGGAAACTGCTCTTCGACCTCGGGCAGTCCGACGCCTTCCTGAAGAACGCCGGGAAGTTGAACATCGATCTTTCCGACGTGGAGTTCGTCGTTGCGAGCCACGGCCACTACGATCATTCCGGCGGCCTGCGGTCCCTCGTCGGGGTCGCGAAGCGTTTCACGTTCGCGGCGGGCAGGGGGTTCTTCGACGGGAAGTACGCGACGGACGGCTTCGCGTACGAATTCCTCGGCAACGATTTCGACGAAGGTTTTCTCGACGGGAACGGAATCCCGCGGCGCACGATCGGTGTCGGCAAGGAGGAAATCCTCCCCGGAGTTTTCGTCCTCTCCGGCTTCCCCCGCGTCCACGCGGACGAGGTCGTCAATCCCCGCTTCAGGCTGTTGAGGAACGGAAAGTTCGAAGCGGACGCCTTCGAGGACGAGGTGCTTCTCGCGATCGATGCCGGGAAGGGGATGGTTGTATTGCTGGGTTGCTCGCATCCGGGCTTGAAGAACATGCTCGACGCCGTGAAAGCGTCCTTTCCGAAACCGATCCTCGCGATCCTGGGAGGGACGCATCTCGTGGAGGCGTCCGCCGGGAGCCTGGAACGCTCGCTCGCCTACCTCGACGCGTTGTCCGCGGGCGTCCTGGGGTTGTCGCACTGCACGGGCAAGACCGCCGTGGACCGGATCGCCGCATCCCCTCTCCGGCAGTTCCGCAACGGAACGGGACGCATGCTGGCGTTCGACTGATTCGCGCATAGGGGACCGGGCCTCGCCCTGTCCTTGAAATATGCAACGTCAAACAGGAGGAAGTATCATGATGAAACGAAAATCGCTGTCGGTGTTCCTGATCGCCGCGAGCCTGGTCGTCGCGCTGGTTTCATGCCAGAAGAGCGAACCCGCCAAGGCGGCCGGAGCGGCGGCTCCCGCCGAGAAGATCGTCTGGAAATCGTCGGGCCACGGACCCGCGAGCGATCCCTCGCAGATTTTCCACGACAACGCGTGCAAGGAGATCACGCAGGCCTCGGGCGGAAGGCTGGAAGTGAAGCCCTTCGTCGGCGGCTCGGTCGTTCCTGCGTACAAGGAACTCGACGCCGTCCATGAGAACGCGCTTCAGATGGCCTACACCTGCCCGATGTACAGCCTGGACAAGTGGCCTGCGGCAGGCCTCATCAGCTCCCGACCCGGCGCGCTCGCGGGCGAGGCGCTCAGGTCCTGGTTCAACTACGCGGGCGGAGCGGACCTCATGAACAAGATGATGGAAGGCTACAACGTGATGACTTTCCCGGGCGCGCTTTCTCCGCTGCCGGAAGAGGTGTTCTTCCATTCCAAGAAGAAGATCGAGAAGGTAGCCGACCTCAAGGGACTCAGGGCGCGGTGCATGGGCGACGGCGGCGAAGTCATGAAACGGCTCGGCTGCGCGGTCGTCATCATCCCCGGCGGGGAGGTGTACGAGGCCATGAAGCGCGGAGTCATCGACGCCTTCGAATATTCGACGCTCGCATCGAACTGGAACATGCACTTCAACGAGGTCGCCAAGTACGTTATCATTTCCCCGGTCCGCGCCCCGAGCGATCCCCAGGTGTTCTTCGTGAACAAGGACGCCTGGAACAAGCTTCCCGACGATCTCAAGGTCCTCGTGAAGGCGGTCATCGACAAGTGGACCCAGGCGGAGCACGAATACCTCGTCGCCGAATCGATCAAGGCCGTGGACAAGTTCAAACAGGCAGGCTGCGAAGTCTACAAGCTGCCCAAGGCCGTCGAAGACGCGGTGGCGTCGGAAGCGGAGAAATTCTACGCTGAAAAAGCGGCCAAAGAGAAACCCATCTTCGCGGAAATCCTGAACTCCATGAAGGCCTACGGTCAGGCCTATGCCGCGATGAAGTGAGATCCTGCCCCGTCAAGGAGGAGACATGGGAATTATCGTTAAGATCATCAAATTCTTCGATTTCTTGAGCGAGAAATCCGGTACTTATGGGAAATGGGCGGCCTTCCTCCTTGTGCTCGTGGGTACCTACGATACCATCGCCCGCCACTTCTTCAATGCCCCCACGGTGTGGGGGTACGATATGATCTGCATGCTCGGCGGGGCGATGTATCTTTTGGGGGCTTCCTACGATTACTTTCACGAGGCTCACACGCGGGTCGACCTGCTCTACAACCTGCTCAAGCCGCGCTGGAGGGCCTTGTTGAACGTGATCGCATCGCTGGTGCTGTTTTTCCCTTTGATGACGATCATGTTGAAATTGGCAGTCGAATGGGCGATCAAGGCCTGGAAGGTGAACGAGGTCATGTTCACGAGCATCTGGTATCCTCCGGCCCTTCCGTACAGGTCGGTGTTCGCCCTCGGACTTCTACTCCTCGTGCTGCAAGGAATATCGAAGTTCGTCAAAGACCTGTATTTCGTAATACGAGGAAAACAAATTGATTAACCTGAGCCCGGAACTCATAACCTTCCTCATGCTGGGAGGGGTGTTTTTTCTCGTCATGACCGGCTTCCCGATCGCCTTCGTCATAGGGAGCGTCGCCTTTCTCGTGGGTACGGTCACGATCGGTCCGTCCACCACCTTCCACATCCTGTACAGCCGTTTCTTCGACCTGTCGCTGAATTATCCCTACCTGGCTGTGCCTTTGTTCACCTTCATGGGAGTCATACTCCAGCATTCCGGAGTGACGAAGGAACTCTACGACAATCTCTACGAAGCCCTGGGTAACATCAAGGGAGGACTCGCTGTCGTGACGGTCATCTTCGGAACGATCCTCGCGACCTGCCTCGGGGTCATCGCGGCATCCGTCACCATCCTCAGCCTCATGGCACTCGCTCCGATGATAACGAGGGGATACGACAAGTCGCTCGCGTCGGGGGCCATCGTCGCTTCAGGCACCCTCGGCATCCTCATCCCGCCGAGCATCATGCTCGTGGTCTACGCCCCCCAGGCGGGCCTGTCCATCGGGCAGATGTTCATGGGAGCCTTCGTCCCCGGATTCATGCTTTCGACGCTGTACATCCTCTACATCCTGATCCGGTGCTATCGCAACCCGAAGCTCGGGCCTCCGATCTCCAAGGACGAAATCACGCCGTTCACGATGAAGAAGTTCGTGAGGCTCATGAAATCCCTTCTTCCGCCGGCTGTATTGATCCTCGCCGTCCTGGGGACGATCTTCGCGGGCATAGCGCCCCCGACCGAAGCCGCCGCGATCGGCAGCTTCGCCGCCCTCGTCATGGCGGTGCTCTACCGGAAGTTCAGCTGGGGCCTCGTGAAACAGGCCTGCATCGAAACCCTCAGGGTCAGCGCCTTCGTCGTCATGATCGCGGCGCTCTCCTACGCCTTCGTAGGCATCTTCATGACCGCGGGCTCGGGCCAGGTGGTGACCGACGTCCTCCTGTCCATCCCCGGCGGCAAGTGGGCCACGTTCCTCGTCATCATGCTGATAGTCTTCATGCTCGGCATGTTCATCGAGTGGATCGGGATCGTCTTCATCATCGTGCCGATCTTCTCCCCGATCTTCGAGCAGCTCGGCTTCAATCCGCTCTGGGCCGGCCTCATGGTCTGCGTCAACCTGCAGATGGCCTTCATGACGCCGCCTATGGCCATGTCGATCTTCGTTCTGAAAGGGGCGGCGCCGAAGGAACTCGGGATCACGATGGGCGACATCATCAAGGGGGTCTATCCCTTCGTCGCCCTGGTCATGATCGCGCTGATCATGCTCGCGATCTTTCCGCAGCTCATCACCTGGCTGCCGGAAATGATGGTGGGCAAGGTGTAAGCGCCCGGGGGAGCCTTCGTCCGAAAGCCCTCTTCCGCCGATTCATGTCCGCAGCTGTCGAACGCACGGCCGCCCTCCCCCGGGAGGGCGGCCGCTCTTTTTCCCTTTCTGCAGGGCGTGTATAATCCCCGCATGAATGCAGTCCGAAAATCAGGTCTACTCCTCGGCCTCGATATCGGCGGAACGAAGTGCACCGTTGTCCTCGCCGGGGCGGACGGAAGACCGATTGCTTCGCGCGCTCTGCCTACTTCCAGGGACCGGGATCCGTACGGAACGCTCGCCCGCCTTCTCGACGCGGCAGCTGCCCTCCTATCCGGTCGCGATTCGGAGATCGGAGCAGTCGCGCGGATCGGCATAAGCTGCGGCGGGCCGCTCGACGCGGAAAAGGGGCTCGTCCTCTCGCCGCCCAACCTCCCGGGCTGGGACGAGTTCCCGATCGCGAGGCTCGTCGCCGAGCGGTTCCCCGAGGCGGTGGTCTTCCTGGAGAACGACGCGAACGCCTCGGCCCTCGCGGAATGGAAGTACGGCGCGGGCGTCGGGAGCCGCAACATGGTCTTCCTCACCTTCGGTACCGGCCTCGGGGCGGGTCTCATCCTGGACGGAAAGCTCTACGCGGGGACCAACGGCCTCGCCGGGGAGATCGGCCACTGGCGCATGGCGGAGGACGGGCCCGAGGCCTACGGCAAGCGGGGCTCCTTCGAGGGTTTCTGCAGCGGAACGGGAATCGCCCGGCTCGCGGAATTGCGTCTCGGGGAGTTCGCGGCATCGGGCGGGAACTCGGCCCGCGATGGGGCGGCGGCCAGCGCTTCGAGGTCTTCGCTCCGCACGGCGGCAGCGGAGGGACGCCTAACGGCGAAGGACGTCGCCGAGGCCGCCGGGGCGGGAGACGAGCTCGCGTGCAGGGTCGTGGAGGAGTCAGCCCGGACGCTCGGTCGAGGGCTCGCTCTCCTCGTCGACCTGCTCAACCCGGAGGTGATCGTGATCGGGAGCGTCTACGCCAGGAACGAGGCCCTCTTCAAGGGCCTCGTCGCGGAAGAAATCCGACGGGAAGCCCTCGGCCTCGCCGCATCGGCCTGCAGAGTCGTGCCCGCGAAGCTGGGCGAGGAGCTTCCGCTCTACGCCCCCGTCGCGGTCGCCCTGGAAGCCGTCGGGGAGGCGAAGCCTTCCTCGCCGTGAATGACCGCGCCTCCCGGATCATTTCACTGCGCCCGCGTCCCTGCCTGCCTTAGGGAGCGGACTTCGTCTTCGAGGCCGCGTTCGCCTTTTCGTCCGCCCTCTTCAGTATTTCGAGCATGACCTGTTCGTCCACGAGCCACTTCGCCTGCAACTCCCGCACCTCTTCCTTCGCTCCCAGCTGGGCGAGGAACTCCAGGGCGTCGAAGGCCTTCTGTTTCTCCTTCAGCGACCAAAGAATGGAACAGGCCTCCTTCAGGTCCTTGATCCAGTACGACCTCGAGGCGATGAAGCTTTCCTTCGCGGCTTCGTATTTTTTCTTGTATTCCTGGATCGAGAATCCCGACTTGACGTTGGCCGCCATGACCGCCAGGTACAGGTTCATCTGGGACACTTGCTTGTCGTACGAATCCTCCGCGTTCTTGTGCATGGTCTCGGCGACGCGCAGCTGCGACGGGCGGTCGCCGATTCGCCCGTAGTACTCCGCCGCCTTGACGAAACGCTTGCTCTTTTCACACATCGCGGCGAAGCGGGAGCACATCGTCTTCTCATCGACGCCGAACGCCCGTGAGTAGCCTTCCATGCGTTCGAATTGATCGTAGGCGTCGTAAGCGACCGTGATGCATTTATTATAAAGATCGATGTTCTTCAGGGCCGTCGCTATCGCCGCCGCCGCGTCCGTGTCGAGAAGATAAGCCGCCTTTTTCTTTTTGTATTCTTCGCTGGAAAGCGAGTAGCTCCTCGATTGCACCCTTGCCGCGTCCGAGGCCCATTCGGTCGCGGCCTTTTCCATCTTCGCCCTGTCACCTGACAGGATGAGGTACTTGGCGACGACCGTGGATGCGTCCTTGCGATTTTCTGCGACGCGCGAAAGGGTGAGTCCGTATTCCGAAGCGGGGATGCCGTCTTCCTTGAAAAGGGCTTCGGCGGCGTCGTAGGCCCCTGTCAAGGCAATGCTTATGGGGATGATTTCCAGCCATTCCTTGAAATCCTTGTTTTTGGGATCCTTGGCGGCTTCCTTCTTGTAGTAGGCATGGATGTACCGGGCCGATTCGAGATCCGCCTTGTCCCCGAGGCGGGCGTCCAGGGCGTAGTTCACAAGCGCCTTCGCGGTATTCTGAACGTACTTTTCGTCCCCGAGGGAAACCGCGAGCGTGAAGGCCTTCCGGGCGAAGGCGGCGGCCGAGAGGAGCCGTGCCTCGATTCCGGCCCTGCCCTTCGCCTGCCTTTCGGGTTTCCTTTCCGATTTGATTTCGTAGGCTATCGCGTCGGCGCGCACCTTGAGGGACCATGCGGCCTGCATGTTCGCGATGCAGGTCAGTTCCAGCTTTTTCCTTTCATCGATCTTCGACCCTGCGATGATCTTCTCCGCTTCCTCGACGCGAAGATCTCCTCCCAGAAGATGGGCTGCCGCACGGGGGTACTCGAACGATTCGCCGGACCTTTTCAGCCTGTCCAGGGCGAAGGTTCGCGTCGCTTCGAAGGAGTTCCTGTCTTTTTCATAACCGTCGATCCGATCCTTCGACTGCAGCAATTCCTTGTCTTCCACACGGCTGTTGAGGCGAAAGAGCTCCTGTTCGGCCTCCGAGGCGGCGACCGTGCCGATCTTCGCGTCGACTTTCTCCTGCGGAAGTCCCGCCAGCTTGATGAACTTCTCGCCTTCCTCGTACTTCCTTTCGCGGATCCTGCCCTCGCCGAGCTTGACGAGAGCCTCCTTGGCCTGCGGCGTTCCGGCCCGCACGAGCAGATCGGCCTTCTTCTCTGGACTGAAGTACCGGCTCTTCACCGCGATCTCGGTGAAGTATTCCGCCTGTTCGGGGCCTTTCGCGGTTTCCGCCAGGGACAAGGCCTTGTCGTAGTCTTCCTTCCCGACGGCCTCGGCGTACTGCTCCTGCAGAGTCGCGCAGGAACCGAGAAGAATCAACGAGGTGAAAAGAGACAGAAACACTTTTCTCATGATTTGATCTCCATGTTGTTCGAATCCGAGCCGGGAGGCGGCTGTATCGCCGGCCGGCGGTTGATAATTGCCTTCCATAGTCGCTTCACACCGTCCCGTTGTCAAGGTTAAAATGCCGAAGAGGTCTCAAATATGGAAAGACGATTCACGGACCTGAGGAACCTGGGCAAAACCGTCCTGATCTTCGATCTATTCCACACCCTGACCGATTTCGAGTCGAAATGGTCGACTATGCCGTCAACGTCCCGATTCCTGGGATTGGATTCGAAGGAATGGAATCGCCGCTTGTTTTACGATACCCACGACAGACTGTGCGGTTTCGTAAGGGACGAGTTCAGGATCCTGAGGGACATCGTGGACAAGATCGACCCCTCCATCGACGATTCCAGGGTCGAAGAAGCGGTTAAGCATCGCAAGGAAAGGTTCCGGCAGTGCCTGATGAATATTCCCGTCCGAAACGTCGAAACGCTGAGGCGCTTGAGGGAAGACGGCTACAGACTGGGGCTGCTCAGCAACGCCGACGTCATGGAAAAAGCCTTCTGGTCGGAATCGCCCTTGTTCGGATTGTTCGACAGCGTGGTTTTCTCCTGTGACGCGGGTTTCGCCAAACCGGAAAGGGAATTATTCGAGCTCTCCCTGAAGTCCCTCGGCTGTCTTCCCGTCGAGGCGGTGTTCATCGGCGACGGAGGCTCGGACGAGTTGAAAGGGGCGCGGGAGGCCGGGCTGGAAACCATTCTCATGTCGGGGATCATCGAGGAGCTGTGGCCCGAGAAAATACCCGAGAGGAGAGGATGGGCCGGCCATGAAATATCCGCCATATCCGATCTCATGGATGGCAGAATCATGATCCTGCCGAAGGAGGAACGAAGATGAAGGATTTCCTGGATGATGATTTTCTGCTGCAGAACGAGCCCGGCCGAGTCCTGTTCCACGACTATGCCGAGGGTATGCCGATCTTCGATTACCACAACCACCTCGTGCCTCGGCAGATCGCCGAGGACGCGAAGTTCGAGAACCTCGCGAAGATCTGGTTCGACGGGGACCACTACAAATGGCGCCTCATGAGGGCTTTCGGCATAGAAGAAAAGTACATAACCGGCGATGCCTCGGACTACGAGAAGTTCACGGCCTGGGCGAAGGTCGTTCCGTACACGATAGGCAACTGCCTGTACCAGTGGACCCACATGGAGCTGAAGAACCCCTTCGGCATCACCGGCAGGCTGTTCGGGCCGGACACGGCGGAGGAGATATGGAAGACCACCGCCGAGCTTCTGCGGCGGGACGACTTCTCCGTCTGCGGCATCATCCGAAGGATGAAGGTCAAGGTCATGTGCACGACCGACGACCCCGTCGATTCCCTCGACCAGCACGGGCTGATCCGCGAGCGGCACGAGGGCTTCGCCGTGCTTCCCACCTTCCGGCCCGACAAGGCCCTCGACGCCGAGAACCCGGCGGCCTGGAACGCCTACCGGAAGAAGCTCGAGGCTGCATCGGGAACTGTCGTCGATTCCTTCGAAACCTTCGTCCGCGCCCTGGACCTGCGTCACGAGTTCTTCCACCGCATGGGGGCGCGGGCCTCCGACCACGCGATCCTGTGTCCTTTCGCGGAGGAGGCGTCCAAGGACGAGCTCGAGAAGATCTTCGGCAGGCTGCTCGGGAACGAGGAACTCACCGAAAAGGAACTCCTGCAGTTCAAGACCGCGGGGCTGTACGAGATCGGCAGGATGAACAGAAGGCGAGGCTGGGTGATGCAGCTTCACATGAGCGCGCTCAGGAACGGCAACCGGAGGCAGTTCGAGCTCCACGGGCCGGACTCCGGATTCAACTCCATGGCCGATTTCGCGGTCGCCGCTCCCCTCTCCCGCTTCCTCGATCTCCTGGACCGCACGGACGAGCTGCCGAAGACGGTCCTCTTCACCCTGAACCAGAACCAGAACGACGTCCTCGCGGCAATGACCGGCAACTTCAACGACGGCAGCGTCCGCGGCAAGATCCAGTTCGGCGCGGCCTGGTGGTTCAACGATCAGAAGGACGGCATCGAACGCCATCTCACGTCGATCGCCAATATGGGGCTGATGGCCGTGTTCATCGGCATGCTCACCGACTCTCGCAGCGTCTTCTCGTTCATCCGGCACGAGTACTTCAGGAGGATAGTCTGCAACCTCGTGGGGAAGTGGATCGACGAGGGGGAACTTCCGCGCGACTTCCCGCACCTGGGAGGCATCGTGCGGGACATCTGCTACAACAACGCGCTCTCCTACTTCGGCGTAGAGGAGCCCCGGTAGGCACGGCTCCTGCGAGGACGCTCCTCCGGATGCGCGGAATTCAGGTCCCCGCTCCTCTACGCGAAAGTCCGGCGGCGAAGGACCTTGCGAGGAGGAAGAGCAGCGCTCCTGACGCGACGAAAGACGGCCCGTAGCCGATGAGGCCGATGAGCCTTCCGACTGCGGTGACTCCGACCGCCTGGCCGAGGAAAAGCCCGAACGCGAAGATCGCTATGCTTGTCCCCCGGGCTCCGGGATTCATTTCCGTGGCCTTCGTCTGCAGGGTGTTGTGGAAGAGGTAGAGACCGAAGCCCGAAAGCATGAAGAGCGGCGCGGCGGCCTGCCAGAAGGGGATGAAGGCGAGGATTCCGAAGCAAGCGAGGAGCACGGCTCCCGCGGACTTCACGAACGTCGACTCGTCCATCGCAGCGAGGAGTCTGCGGACGAGCAGGCTGTAGATGAAGCCCCCCATCCCGTAGCAGGCCATGAGGGATCCCGTGACCGCGTAGGAAAGCGAGAATTTCGTCCTGAGGTATACGCCTGCGAACGCGAACGAACCGAAAAAAAGCCCGCCTTCGAGGAAGACCGTGACGACTACGGTGCGGACCCACGGATCCCGCAGCGCCTCGGCGTAGCTCTTCAGGAACGAAGTCCGGGCGGTGCAGGGAGGCGCCGCGGCAACGTCGGTTGCCGGACTTTTCTTCCCGGCCTCCCGGACGAGAAGGAGACCTACGATGAGGAATACGGCCGACAGAGCGTAAAACACATCCCTCCAGCTCAGCGCCTGGGCGAGGAAGCCTCCCAACGCGGGACCGAGCACCTGACCCATCAGGAGAAAGCCGACGAACCGGCCCAAGGTCGCCTGTCGCGTCTCGTAGGTGGTGACGTCGCCAATCCAGGCGAGCGAAAGGGGGACGATCGCCGCTGCGCCCATCCCCGCCGCGAAACGAAGGAGGGTGAGCGCGCGGATGGACGGAGCGAAGGCGGAGCCGAGCGATGCCGCGGCGGCCAGGAGGGTGGCGACTGAGATGACCCTGAGCTTGCCGAAACGGTCGCCCACGGGTCCGTACACGATTTGGAACAAACCGTAGGCGAGGGAAAAGGCGGTGACCACCACCGCGGCCGATACCGGCTCCGCGCCGAAGTCCTCGGCTACCTTCGGCAGAAGGGCGTCGAAGAGACGCAGGTTCGCTCCGGAGACGAAGGCCGCGGCCGCGAGTGTGTGGAAAGTGGATCGTTCGACGAGTTTTTTCATGCCTTCATCCTGCGCATCGCATTCTTTCCGTGATCGAACCGTTGTACTCCGTCGATCCTGAGCGGTGCTTGGTTTGCTTATTGAAGCTCTTTGTAAGAGAAGATTCTCAAATTCCAATCTTTGCATGTCTTCAAGAGAATCTCCAGCCGTTCACGGGTTATACCCCACTTGTACGAGTTTATGCTGTGCGAAGTGAAAGGGATGACAGCGTTCGATTCGTATCGTATGCGTCGAAGAGATCGATATTCGTCTCCCACGTATCCGGGCTGTAATCGTCGAAACTCAAAACGATCCCAGAAGTTCCTGATGGGACGTCGGAGCGTTCGAATGAACAGGATAAAAAAAAAGAGAAAGCAAGGCAT
Source organism: uncultured Spirochaetaceae bacterium (assembly GCA_964397655.1). Lineage (GTDB taxonomy): Bacteria > Spirochaetota > Spirochaetia > DTKZ01 > DTKZ01 > CAYNKA01. The sequence goes on from CAYNKA010000004.1 coordinate 290,904, forward strand.
CCTATCATGTGGAGCCAGGATGGTTGCAAGACCTGCTGTTTCACGAAAGCGGCGAATTCACGGCACAGCAGCTTCGTCGAGGTACTCATTGATGAAAGAGCATTTTCCATGTTTTCGTCGTACCGCTTCAACAGCGATGATTATAAAATGATATAACATAGAAGCGGTTTCTTTTCTACATGCCGGTGTCCGCGATCACGGCAGATCCGCGGCCATCCCGTAATCCCGCGCCAATCCCTCGAGACTCGCCGTGACGTGATCGGGCAGTTCGATCCCCTCTCTGAGGGCCTTTTCCCGCCGTTCCCATTCCATTTCGCCCGGCAGGTAGATGCGCTTCGCGCCTTCGGCGAGGGGTGCGCTCTTTATCTGACGGATGAGACCGTCCATTCTCTTCCCGAACTCGACCCGAGGCATGAAAGCCTCGACGTCGATGGCGATATAACTGTGCGATTGGTTCACGCCTGCGGTTACCGGCATGAGCCAGCTCGTGATTTCGTTTCCTACTGCTCCTCCGGCGATTACGCCGGTGAGGATTTCCACGAGGAGAGCGATCCCGTAACCCTTGTGGCCCGCCATGGGCTGCAGCGCTCCTTCCGCCGGATACCGGGACGGGTCGTTCGTGGGCAGCCCGTTTTTGTCCACGAGCCAGCCGTCGGGCAGATTCTGCTTCATGTCCCGCAGGGCGAACACCTTGCTCGCCGCCACGACGCTCGTGGCGATGTCGAACAATATCGGATGCTCCTCGCCGGCCGGGACCGCATAGGCCAGAGGATTGGTGCCGAGCACGGCCGCCCGCGACCCGGGGACTGCGACTCCGGGATCGACGTTGGTCATACACAGGCCTATCATTCCGGCTTGTGCCGCAAGGTTTGCGTAGTATCCCGCGGCTCCGAAGTGTCCGCTGTTCCTGACCGCGGCGACTGCGATGCCGGTCCGTTTCGCCTTCTCGAGGACGGTATTCACGGCTCGGACGGAGCTTACCATGGGCATGGCGCGGCGGCCGTCGAAGACCGCCCATCCCGGGCCTTCGGATACGAGTTCCGCAGAAGCCCCGATTCTCATTCTCCCGTCCCGATAGTTCTTCAACAATCCGCGAAGCTGCTTCGTGCCGTGCGTGAATACCCCCCAGCTGTCGGTGGTCACGAGGACGTCCGCGGTGATCGCGGCCTCCTCGGCGTTCATTCCTGCTCTGCGCATCGCCTCCGTGCAGAATTCCGTCAGTTTGCCTATTTCCGTCTTTTTCATGTTTTTCCGCCTTTCCGCAGTCCGCTCAAGCTCCGAAGATGAGGTTCGGAAGCCAAAGACAAATCGCCGGAACGAAGGTGATGAGGAGGAGAACGGCGATCAGGACGATCACATGAGGAACGCAGGCCTTCGCTATGCTTTCGAAGGGCTTTTTCGAGAGGGATGAAAGGACGTACAGGACCACGCCCACGGGCGGGGTGATGAGCCCGATCATCAGGTTGAGGATGACGATGAGGCCGAGATGCACCGGATCGATGCCGAAGCCGACGGCCACGGGCAGGAGGATCGGAGTCAGGATCATGATCGCAGCCACGGTCTCCATGAAGCAGCCCACGACCAGCAGGAAGACGTTTATCACGAGGAGCATCAGGAATTTGTTCGAAAAGCTGCCGATGAAGAATTCCGCGGCCCTCTGGGGGATCTGCTCGCTCGCGAGGATCCAGCCGAACAGCGATGAACTGCAGACGATGAAGAGAAGAGGCGCTATCACGCTAGCGGTCTCGCGGAAAAATTTCCAGAGCTGCTTTGCGTCGATGGTCTTGTAGACGAAACCCAGGCCTACGGCGTAGATCACGGTCGCGACGGCAGCTTCGGTGGGCGTGAAAACGCCGCCGAGGATGCCGGCTACCACGAGGAGCGGCGTCAGGAGGGGGAAGAAAGCGTATCGCAGGGATTTCGCGAATTCACGGAAGGTCGGTTTCGGTTCCTTGGGATATCCGCGCTTTTTCGCCTGTACCGTGACGAGGATGCTCAGAGCCACCCCCATGATCAGGCCCGGAACGAAGCCCGCGGCGAAGAGCCGTCCGACGGAAACTCCGGCCGTCACGCCGAAGATGACGGCGGGAACGCTCGGAGGGATGATCGGACCGATGGTGGAGGAGCTGGCGGTGATCGCCAGGGAGAACTCGTCGTCGTAGCCCGCGTCCCGCATCGCCTTGAGCTCGATCTGTCCGAGACCGGCGGCGTCCGCGACCGCGGCGCCGGACATCCCCGCGAAAATGACGCTTGCGAGGACGTTCGCGTAGCCGAGTCCGCCGGGGAAACGGCCGACGCATTTCTTGGTGAAATCGAAGATCCTTTCGGTGACTCCGGCGGTGTTCATGATCGCCGCGGCGAGGATGAAACCGGGAACCGCGAGCAGGGGAAACGAGTCCACTCCCACCCAGATTCTCTGCACGGCGATGCCGAAGGGGATGTCGTTCACGAACATGTAGAGCAGGGAACTCGCGAACATGCTGAAGGCGACCGGCATTTTGAACACCAGGAGGATGATGAAGGTCCCTAAGAGTAAGATCATTCTACGTATACCTCCGTTTCGCTTTCCGATCCGCCTTTGGCGACGTCGACGATGTCCAAGCAAAGACGCAGGACGAGCAGGCTGCACCCGACGGGAACAGCCGCCATGACGAAACTCATGGGGATTTCCAGGCCCACGGCCTTGATCTTGTTCTGGGCGGAGAGGAGGGGGATGGAAATCGGGATGACGATCGAGTAACAGATGATCGCGATCGAATCGACGGCGATCTGGACGATTTTCCGGAGGGCGGGGGAAAGCATCTTGAAAAACACCGTCAATTCGATGTGGGAACGATGCCTTACGCCGTATCCCGCGCCTATGAAGGCGATCCAGATGTACAGGTAACGGGCCAATTCCTCGGTCCAGACCAAGGGATTGTTCAGGATGTATCTGAAGAAAACCTGAACCGCCATGGACGTCATCATGACCATGAGGAGGATGATGATGAAACCCTCCTCCAACCGGTCTAACAGTCTCAGCATGTTCTTTTTGCTCATGGTTCATTCCTCTCGCGGCGACGACGTCCGCGAGCGGAGGCTCAACGCCTCCGCTCGCGGAGCCCGGCTCACTGAACGTTGCGGAGCTTCTCGTACAGTCCTGGGAAGTTGTTCTGCTTCTCCCACTCGTCCACCATGGGAAGGACCGCTTTTCGGAAAGCCTCCCTGTCCGGCTCGATCACCTGCATGCCTCGCTTCACGAGATCGTCGAACAGCGTTTTTTCCGCGTTGAGGATCGTCTGGTCCGCGGATTTCTCGAACCTCTTCGCACACTCCGTGAAGGTCTTCTTGAGGTCCGGCGGGAGAGCCTGGAATTTCTTCTCGGAAATCCAAATGGCGTTGGGCGGACACATGTGGGCCGTCAGGATCAGGTATTTCTGGACTTCGTAGAACTTCATGCCGTGGATTGTGGGAATCGGGTTGACCTGTCCTTCCACGACCTTCTGGGAAAGCGCGAGATAGACTTCGGCCAGCGCCATCGGGACGGGGTTGGCCCCCATCAATTGGACGATCCTCTTGATGATCGGCTGGTCGTAGACGCGGATCTTCACGCCCTTGAGGTCGGCGGGGCTCTTGACCGGGGTGTTCGCCGTCGTCATGTGGTTGATCCCGTACCAGACGTTGGCGATCATCCTCACGTTCAGCGTTTTCGCCATCTCTTCGACCATTTCCTGGTACGCCGGACTCGCGGTCACTTTCCGGAGATGTTCGTAGCCGTTGAAGAAATACGGAAGGACCTCCACGAGTATCTTCGCGTATCGCTTTCCCATTTCGCCCGTCCCGACGTGACCCATCTCGATGGTGTTGGCCACCAGGGCGTCGGCCACGTCCTTTTCCACTCCCAGCTGGGATGCCGGATAGACGTTGATCACGACCTTGCCGCCCGTGCTCGCCTTGACGTCGTCGGCGAACTTCCGGAATTCCGCGACATAGGCGTGGTCCATGGACATGTGGGTCGCGAATTTGTAGGTGACGGGCTTGAATTCGTCCTTCGAAGCCGCCGCCTCCTTGCTTCCTCCCGCGAACAGGGGAACCGAGAGGACCGCGAGAGCGAGAATCGCCGCGCTGATGATTTTCATTGTCTTGCCTCCTGAATTTTTATCTTTGCCGTTTTCTATGCGTTTTCTAGAAACCTCCGTCCTTCTTCAACCGTTTTTCACCTCCTTTTTTCCGAGTATCCGGAACGGAACGCATCGAACATTCTCCGGATATTTTCCGGTCGAGCTCCGAGGCCGACGAGGTCCGTCGGGACGACTCCGATGAGGCCTCCTCCGCGGTCGCCGAGATGCTCGACGAGCAGTCCGATCTCGCGGTCGATGTCTTCGCCGCTGCCGGTTATGCCGGTGGTCTGATAGCTCACCGGGCAGGCAAAGCACAGCCTGCCCGAGAAATCGGCGCCCATGCGCTCGATGCCGTTTATGTTCGGCTGCCCGGGATTGAGGATGTCCAGTCCGATGTCGATGAAGTCGGGAATGATGTCGTAGATGTATCCGCAACAGTGGAAATACACGTCCAGCCCGCAGGAATGGGCCAGCTCGATCTGCCGCCGGTAACGGGGCTTGAAGATTTCCCTCCAGAGCGCGGGCGATATGAACAGGCTCTGCTGGGTTCCCCAATCGTCGGCGAGGCCCACGGAGTCGAAACCTGCGGCTTTGAGCCCCGTTATCACGGCCTCCTCGAAACCGAACACGACGTCGGCGAGCCTTTCGACGTTTTCGCGCTCCAGGATCAGGTCCTCCATGACACGGGAGAATCCCCTGAGGCAGCTCATGACCGCGAAGCCCGACAGGACGAAGTTCGCCTTGTAGTACTTGCCGGCTCCGAGCTCCGCCTTCTTGGCCCTCATCGCATCGAAGCGACCCGCCTCGAGCGGATCGGGCGCCCGATAGCTCTTCAGGTCGGACCAGGCCTCTATGACCGGCCTTTCGGGCTGTCCCAGGGCGAGATCGTTTTCGAGATGAGACCACCTGAAACCCCATTCGGAGGTCTTCCTGTCGGCGCCGAGATGATTCGAGGTGACTTCGACGTTCACGATGTCCGAAAGCCCCCAGTCGTACGGGTACTGCACGGGTATGCGTTCGGGGTCTTCGAACGAGATCGCCCTTTTTACCAGCTCTTTTCCGTCCATGCGGCTTCCCCCTCAGCGCTGGATCCTTCCGGATGCGTCGCCGTGCATGAGGGCCAGAACCTCGTCGAAGCTGACGAGGTTCACGTCGCCGTGGATAGAATGCTTCAGGCACGATGCCGCTGCCGCGAATTCGACCGTTTCCCGGAGGTCCTGCCCCGTGAGGAGGCCGTAAATGATGCCCGCGGAATACGCGTCCCCTCCGCCTATCCTGTCGATGACCGGGTCGATGTGGTATTTGCGGCTGACGTAGAAGGAACGTCCGTCGTAGAGCATCCCGGACCAGTCGTTCACGGTCGCGGATACGCTTTCCCGTAAGGTTATGGAGACGTATTCGAAGCCGAAACGATCCTTGAGCTGACGCGCGACGTCGCGGTAACCCTCTTCGTTCAGGGAGCCGGCCTTGACGTTCGTGCCTCCGGCCCGGATGCCGAAAACGACCTCCGCTTCCTCCTCGTTGGTGAACAGGACGTCGACGTACTGCATGAGCCCGCCCATGACCTCGCGGGCCTTTTCCGCGGACCAGAGCTTCTTCCGGAAGTTGAGGTCGGCGCTCACCGTGACGCCGCTGCGTTTGGCCGCGGCGCAGGCTTCGCGCGTCATGTCCGCGACGGAATCCGAGAGGGCCGGAGTTATGCCCGTGAAATGGAACCAATGCTTGCCCGCGAAGATGGCGTCCCAATCGAAGTCGCCCGACTTGAGTTCGGTTATCGAGCTGCCCTTGCGGTTGTACAGAAAGGTGGACGGCCTCTGGGACGCCCCGGTTTCCACGTAGTAGATGCCGAGACGGAAGCCGTTCCTCTTCACGTTCTCCAGGCCGAGGCCGTACTGCCTCATGTAGGCGATGCACGCGTCCCCGACCGCGTTGTCCGGGACGCTCGAAACCATGTGGCTGCGGACTCCGTAATTGACGAGCGAGACTCCCAGGTTCGCCTCCGCGCCGGAATAGCTCACGTCGAATTCCCGAGCCTGGACGATGCGTTCGTGCCTTTTCGTGGACAGCCTCATCATGAGCTCCCCGAAGAACACGGCCTGCTTGTCCGTCTGTTTCCTTTCCATGGTGAATCTCCCCTTCCCGGTCATCCCTCGGCCGCGTTCTTGGCGGCCCGCACGATTTCGACCATCCTGCGGGCGTTCGCGGTGATCGCGGGATAGTCTTTTCTCGCCAGGAGGTCCTTGTTCACGATCGCCCCTCCTATTCCAACCGCCAACGAGCCCGCCTTTATGAAGCGGGCTGCGGTTTCGAAGTCCACTCCGTTCGTGGGGACGAGCTCGACCTGCGGCAGGGGCTCCTTGACCGCCTTGATGTAATCCGCGCCTCCGACGCTCTTCGCCGGAAACACCTTCACCGCGTCCGCCCCTCCTTTCCAGGCCGTCATGATCTCGTTCGGCGTCAGTCCCGCCGGCATGACCGTAACTCCGTAGGAGCGGCACAAATCTACCGTGGACCGATCGAACACGGGACTCACGACGTAACTCGCGCCGGCGAGGATGGCTGCCCTGGCGGTCTCGGCGTCCAGTACCGTTCCGGCACCGATGAAGACGTCGAGCCCGCCGAGCTGCCTGACCGCCTTCTCCACGACGCCCAGGGCTCCGGGAACCGTCATCGTGATCTCGACGAATTTGACCCCGCCGTCGTGCAAGGCCTTAGCCGTGTCCACGAGAGCGTCGGGGCTTTCCGTGCGGAGAACCACGATCACGCCGCTCTTCCTGAGTTCATCCATGACGATGTGTTTCGCCGTCATTTTCTCCTCCTTTTTCAGACGTCGGGGAATTCGCCGCGAGGCGCCGCCGGCTCAGGGCCTGCCCCCGGTATGCAGGGGATAGCGACCGGCCGACATCGCCTCCTCGAACATGGCGCGGACGTTTTCCGGGGGCACGTCGGGTTGGATGCAATGCACCGCCGCGAGAATGTATCCGCCGCCGGGCCCCAGGTCTCCGATTCGGCGGCGGACCTCCTCACGGACCTCGTCGGTCGTGCCGTGCGGAAGGATTCTCTGCGAATCCACGCCGCCGCAGAACGAAAGCCGCTTTCCGTATCTCCGCTTCAGCGCTGCAGTGTCGCCCAGGCCGCGGGCGGAGACCTGGACCGGGTTGAGGATGTCCACGCCGATCTCCACGAGGTCGTCGATCAACGGGCCGACGTTCCCGCAGGAATGATAGAAGATCTTCGCCTTCGTCCTTTTCTTCACCGCGGACATGAGCTCCGCGTGGAATGGCTTGACGATTTCCCGGTACATCGAGGGTGAGATGAGCGGCGCCTCCTGGCTCGCGAGGTCGTCCCCCGTCACGAGGACGTCGATGCATTCCCCGGCCTCGGCCAGGAGCGCCTCCGCCGCGGCGAGCTGGAGGTCCGTGACCCTGCGGAGAAGGGCCCGGGCGAAATCCGGATCGGCCGCGAGATCGATCATGAAGGCCTCCATGCCCCGAAGCATGCAGCAGAACTCGAAGGGCGTGATCCCGGAAAGCCCGACCGTCGCGTACCCCGCGTCCCGGATCTTCCGGGCCCGAATGCCCAGCCCCTCGAACCTTGACGGATGCGAGAGATCGGGCCAGGGATGCGTGTCGATGTCCGAGATTCCGGCGTCGTGCAGGGGCGGAACGGAAATTTCGTAGTAGGCGCCTTCGGGAGGCCTGCGCCAGGATATGCCCCAGGAGTCCGTGAAGGCGTCTCCTTCCAATTCCCGCTCGTTCGCCGAAGGGGCGGGGCCCGGAGCGAGCATCCTGCCGTCGGATCCGAACCGTCTCATAACGTCCTCGTCGAGAACCGCGTACTGCAGAGCGCGCCAGAAGACCTCGGTTTCGCCGCCCAGGCCAAGGCTCGACTTGAGTCTGTCGTAGGCGGAGGCCAGCATGGTCGTGACGCCCGACGTCCCGAAGAAAATGGGCACCCGGTCGGGTTCTTCGTGTTCGAGAGTGCAGAGCACACGTTCGCGGGATGTCATGGATAACCCCTCCTTGTTGCGCTCGAGGCGGAACCCTTCAGTACCCGCCCAGTTCCAATCCCCGTTCGACGAAGTGCCTGTAGGTGCGGTATTCGACCCTGTTGCTCACGCTGTGATCGCTCTGCAGGATGTATCCTCCGCCTTCCTTGACCTTCGGAATCGTCCTTTTCAGCATGGCGTCGACCTCGGAAAGGTCGTTGGTTTCCAGGACGTTGATGTCCATGCCGCCGATGAGGCAGATCCTGTCTCCGTAATTCTTCTTTACCCGGAGAAGGTCCATGCCCGCCTTGATTTCGATCGGCTGGAGGCAGTCGATGCCCGCTTCGACGAGAAGGGGCAGGAGCGGCTCGATGAAACCGTCGCAGTGAAGGATGACCGGCAGTTTCCGGGAGTGCGCGAAATCGAACAGGCGTCGATGGGCGGGAAAGACTATGTCCCGGTACATGTCCGGAGACATGAAGGGCCGGTCCTTGAAGCCGAGGTCGTCCCACACCCAGAGCCCGTCGGGAAGCCCCTCCCGCTCGAAGAGCGATTCCAGGAGCCTGACCGTCGTCTCGGCATAGGTCATGGCCATCCTCTTGACCCAGTCCGGGTCGAGGGCCATTCCCGCCAGGAGGTTCTCGTGGCCGCACATGGGAGCCATGAGGTCGAACGCCCCGATCACGCCGCAGACGAAGAAACGTGAGTCCCGGGAGCACTTCTCCCTGAGCCTCCGGTAGTTTTCGAAATCGATGCGGCTCCCGTCGAGCCCGGCGTCCGAGAGAAACGGTAGGATGCTTCTTTCCCAGTCCGGTCTTTCCCTCACCGCGAACCCGACGTGCTCGGGGGCGCCGGAGCCGTTCCTGAGCCAGCGGAGGATCGCCCCGTTGCCGTCCCTGACCAGTCTGGCTGTTTCGTTTTCCTCGACGAGAACCTGGCCGTATCCGGGATCCCCCACAAGGTTCAAGGCCTTCCACGCGGCAGGCGTGATTTCTCCGCCGGTTCGGCGAAGATCGAGCCCGAAGTGGTCGCTGACCTCTTCCGGGTTCCTGATGCCGCCGTTTCGGGCCCAGGACTCGGCCGTTTCCCGCCAGTAGACTTCGAAGAGCCCGATCCTATCGACCGGTCTGCGGGTCAGTATCCTTTCGATGCGTTCCTTTCCGCTCAGCACTTCGGGAACCTCCTTGATTGTGCCGTTCAGCCCGTTTAGGGCGAGACCTGTGCCGGTTTTCAGGACTCCATGGTCGGCGTTTCGCCTTTCCTGTATTTTTTCACGAGATTCGCGAAGTTGAATTCGGAATTTTCCAGGTGCTTCTCCATCGCCTTGCCCGCGAGCTCCGGATTTTTTTTCTTCAAAGCATTGAAGAGGCGGATGTGCCCTTCAAGGGCCTCTTTCCTCGCCGTGGCGGAATAGCTGTAGTCGAACATGTACGTCATGATGCTTTCGAGCGGCTGCAGAAGGCTTCTGAACAGGTAATTCTTGGTCGCTTTGGCGATGATGGAATGGAATTCGAAATCCAATTTGCCGAGCTCTTCCCTCTTCATCATGTTGTCTTTCATTTTTTCTATGATTTCTTTCAGTCCCCGGAGGTCTTCCTCGGTCGCCCGCTGCGCGGCGAGCTCGCAGGCCTTCACCTCGAGGGCGAAACGCATTTCGTAGTAGTCCTTGATCGCCGAGTCGCTCAGGATGATGAGCCGGTTGAGCATTTCGCCCAGGTCCGCCGAAGTCGGTCGCGTGATGAAGCTTCCGGCGCCGTTCTTGACCTCGATGAGCCCGCGCGCCTTCACGTCCCGTAGGGCCTCCCGGACAATGTTCCGGCTCACGCCGAATTGGGCGGCCAACGCCTGTTCCGACGGAAGCTTTTCCCCGACCTTGAGCTCGCCGCTTATGATCGCCTCCTCCAAAGCGGAGGCGACGATCTCGTGCTTGTTGCTTTTCTGAACCACGCTGAAATTGGTCAATTGAGCCCTCCGATCAGTCCGCCTAGTCACCTGTACTACAGGTATCGTAAACGAGAATTTTCTGGCCGTCAATGTTTTTTTGAAGGTACGATGAGGGATCGATCGAGTCGTCGTGAAGGGTCGGCTGCGATGAGGAGGAGGGCGCGGCGGAAATCGTCGGGCTTCGGCCCCCTAGGGGGCCGGCATCACCTTGATGGAGCGGTCGTCCTTTTCGGCGATCCGGAAGGCCTCTTCCCACCGATCGAGCGGGAAGACGTGCGTCGCCACGTTCCGAGTGGGAAGCTTCCCCGCCTCGATCCACTCGATCACGGTTTCGCAGCAGTACGGGCTGAGGTGCGAACCGAGAAGATTGAACTCCTTGCGGTCGCTTATGATGCTCCAGTCCGCGGTCACGAGATCCTTGAAGACGCTGAATTCGACGAAGGTCCCCATTTTCCGGATGGGGCCGAGCCCCTGGTTCACGCTGGCCGGTTTTTCCTTCCTGAAGATGGGATATGCTTCGATGGTTTCCGTTGTGCTTTTCCTCCTGATCTAGTTTTTCTCGGCCGTCACGGGGAGCCCGGCGTCTCGGTCCCGAGCAGTCGGCGCTTACTCAGGCCTCTTTTCCCCGAGCATACGGGCCGCCTTCGCGGTCGTCTCCGCGAGGTCGGTGAGGTCCGCGCCGATGATCACTCTCGACCCCGACTTCGCGATCCCGCCCAGGGCGTCGATCCAGTTCTCCGAGACGCGAAGGCTCGCCGCGGCCTCTCCGCCCTTGGCGGTCACCGCTTCGGCCACCTTTCTGATGGCCTCCGCGGTCGCGCGCGCGACGGCGACGATCTCGTTCGCCTCGCCTTCGGCCTCGTTGACCATCCTCTGTTTCTGGCCTTCGCTCAGGTTCACGGCCTCCTCGTAGGCGGCCTGCGAGAGGTTGATCTTGGTCTCCATCTCGCCCAGGGAACGGGCGATCTCGGCGCGTTTCTCGCGCTCGGCCTTCATCTGGGCTTCCATCGCGTCCATGATCGATTCCGAGACCTTTATGTTCTGGATCTCGTAGCGCGTCACCTTGACGCCCCAGGGATCCGAAGCTTCGTCGACCGCCTTCACGACGCTCGCGTTGATCTTCTCCCTCGCCTCGAAGGTGTTGTCGAGTTCGAGCTGCCCGATGACGGATCTCATCGTGGTCTGCGCGAGGAGGACCGTGGCGTAGGCGTAGTTCTTGATTCCGTAACTCGCCTTTTTCGGGTCGATCACCTGGAGGTAGAGGACCCCGTCGACGCGCACCTGAACGTTGTCCTTGGTGAAGCAGTCCTGCGCGGGCACGTCGACGGCCTGTTCCTTGAGGGTCTGCCGGTACCTCACCTTGTCGATGAAGGGAACGAGCACGTGGAAACCGGCCTGGAGCGTGCGGTTGTACTTCCCGAGGCGTTCGACGATGAGAGCCGTCTTGTTCGGGACCACGCGGACGCTGCGGAAGAGCGTGAAGACGAAGACGAGGGCGGCCGCGACGAGTATGACGAAAAGCGGAAGGAAGGGGTTCATTTCCGGCCTCCTATGTCAGTCTGAGCTTTGGGTTCCGTGTGTTTTCCGGCGTTCCTGACGAGGTCCGCGACTGAAGCGATGCCGGCCAGCTCTTCGGGATAGACCGAGACGTCGCATTGGGCCAGGGTCGCCCGAAAACGTGCGATGTAGCTCTCGGCGAGCCTGATTCCCATCGCGGTCCTGCCGCCGGGGAGGGTGAGCGCCTCGGCCACCATGCCGAGTCCCTCGGCCGTCGCCTTGCTCGTGATCTCGATCGCACGGGCCCTGCCTTCGGCGATGTTGATCTTCCTCTGCTTCTCGCCCATGGAACGGTTGATCGCGTCCTGCTTGTCGCCGAGGGAGACGTTGATCCTCGCCTGCTTCTTTCCCTCGCTGGAGAGGATGTTCGCCCGCTTGATCCTTTCCGCCCGCATCTGACTCTCCATCGCCTCCAGGATCGTCTCGGTAGGCGTGATGTCCCTGATCTCGTACCGGGTCACCTTGATGCCCCAGTTGTCCGAGGCTTCGTCCAGGGCGCGGACGATGTTGTCGTTGATTCCCTCCCGTCCGCAGAAGGTCTTGTCGAGCTCGAGCTTGCCGATCTCGCTCCTCATCGTCGTCTTCGCGAGCTGGGAGACCGCATAGCGGAAGTTCTCGATGCCGTAGCTCGCCTTGACCGGATCGAGCACCCGGAGGTAGAGGATGCCGTCGACCTCGACCTGCACGTTGTCCGAGGTGATGCAGACCTGGGGTTCCACGTCGATCGCCTCCTCCTTGAGGTGCTGGTGATAGGCGATCCGGTCGATGAAGGGGACGAGCATGTGAAAGCCCGCCTCGAGGGTCGTGGTGTATTTCCCGAGCCGTTCAACGACGTAGCATTCCCGCTCCGGCACCACGACCGCGATCTTGAAAAGGACGACGACGAAAACGAACGCTACGAGATACGTGAGGATGATGGACATCAGGTTCCTCCCTTTTTCCCCGACGAGGCGTCCGTCGCCTCGACGATGTAGGTCATGCCTTCCCGGGCAAGGATCTTCGCCATGCTTCCCGGTGCGAGTTCCCCCTCCCGGGCCCTGGCCTTCCAGCTCGTGCCCCGGAAACGGACTCTTCCCTCCCGCACGGTGCCGACCGTCTCGATCACCTCCGCGGTCTCGCCTATCCCTTCCTCCTCGGGATCGCCTTTCCTCGAATCGAAGACCGTTCCCGCGAACACCCGCGAGAACCGCCTGCGGAGGAAGACGAGCGACAGGACGGAGAAGACGACGAAGAGCAGGATCTGCAGCCAGAAGGCGGACGTCACGGACGGGATCAGGCTGAACATGGCGGTCGCGATCCCTCCCAAGCCGAAGAAAAAGATGACGAAGCCGGGAAGGATTATTTCCAGGCCTATGCAGCCGACGCCGACGAGGGCCCATACGAACCACGGTTCAAACATGCTTGCCTCCGCTCGAATCAGTATACCATGAATGTCCGGTCGATACCGCTGGTCGGCTGACGAATTCACGATCCGACCGTTATGCGCGATCCGCATTTCCATGAGCAGGATACGGTCATGAAATGCGCGGGCGAAGATTCGAGGAACGAGCACGAGGGCATTTTGCTCGGATTGGGCGTCCTCGGAAACATGGTCGGAAATTCGAAGGCGAAGCGCGAAGTCGATGACGATGATCTCGGGGACATGGCGGATTTCCTGAAGGTGTTCGCCGACAAGCGCCATCACGGCAAGGAGGAAGGGTTTCTCTTTCCCGCGATGGAAAAGTACGGCATTCCGAAGGATCGGGGACCGATCGGACAGATGCTTTCGGAGCACGAAGAGGAAGCCATGGGCAAGAGGGCTCACGAAAAACTCAACGGCACGCTCGACGCTTTTCGGCGCAAATACCCGGCGAAGGAAAATAAGGCGTGAAAATCCGGCTCATAGACGTCCGTTCCTCGGAGATCCTCGCCTCGACCCGGATCGTCGTCGAGAAAAAGCAGTTGATCGACGACGTGTTGGGTCCGATAAAAGGATGATCACCCCCTCGCCATCGAAAGGTAGAGCACGAGGATGAAGGCCACCGTCTGCAGCGTATCATACCCTAGGACTATTTGGATCTCCATGACTCGACCCCGCTTTCAGATCCTCACGCCGACGAAGAAGCCCGGCCAGACCTTCGAGAACTCGAGGTGCTCGTCTTCCGTGTCGGCTTCGTGGACGTCGAAGGAGAGGTTGCAGCTCGCGCCCGCGAAGACCGCGAAATGCTCGGCGAAGGAGTATCCGAGGTAGATCCGGCCGCGCTGGATCATTTCCGCGGATTCGCGGAAGACGTATCGGGAATGACGATCGGTTTCGTACGTGTTGCCGACGAGGCCCTCCAGGTTGACGAAGAAACCGCCGAACTTGACCGAAAATCCAAGACCGAGTTCGGCCATCGCCCGCTCTCCGTCGATCCTTCCTCCGACCGAGTACACGTTGTATACGTGCTGAGTGCCGTGGATGAATGCCGTGCCGCAGTATCCGCGCTCGTCGGCCCAGGCCATCCCGTGGGTCTGTCCGCCGTTGAGGACGACGGTCACGAGGCCGATGGGAATCCCGTCGTTCGTGTCCGCCACGTTGACCACGCCGAGCTGGAGTCCGTGGGCTTCCCTCGTCACGTTGACCACGCCGAGCTGGAGGCCCCCCGCCGTATTCGACACGTTCACCACGCCGATCGTCGCGGAAGGGGCCGCGTTGTCGACGTTCACGACGCCCATCTGCAGGCCGCTGACGTCGTCTCCTATGTTGACGATTCCGAAATCCGCCCCGTAGAGATTCTTCCCGTAGTTCACGACCCCGAATCTCGCGCCGGTGAAATTCCCCGTGTAGTTGACGACCCCGGATTGGACGCCGACGAATTCGCCCGCCGCGACGTTGAAGGAGCCGGACTGGAAGCCTTTGAAGTCTCCTTCCACGATGTTCGCGACCGAGCTGAACTGGGCCCCGGTGAAATTCCCGCTCACCATGTTCGCGCCGGCGGCGAATTGGGCGCCGGTCACGTTCCTGCCGACGAAGTTCACGCCTGCCGCGAACTGGGCGCCGGTGACGTCCGTCGTCACCGAACTCAGCGCTACGCTCATCTGCGCTCCGCTGATTTCGTAGGATTTTCCGCCGATAAGGTTGAAGGCCCACTCGTGGCCGATCCTCATCTCGTCGATTTCCTTGTCGAATGAGAAGATGCTCAAGCTGAACGGCTTCATGAGCACGGGACTCTCGTCCTCTTCCTTTCCTCGGGCAGACGCGGACTCCCTCCCTACCGGAGAGAAGAGTGCGATGCCGAGACGGGTCGTCGTGTTCCGCTCGAGGTTCACCTGAGTGCGGAGAAGCCGTTCGCCCGAAAGGAGGGTGATCGAGTAGACTCCCGAGGGAAGCGAGAACTCCATGCTCTTGTCCGCCTTCTTGAGCGTTTCGGCCACGAGATGCTCCTGCTCGTCCCGAATCGAGATGCGGCCCTTGATGGCTTCCTCGAAGACGATCTTGGTTTCCGCGGACCTGACGTCGGTAAGGACGAGATCCCCGCTTCCCGTGAGCTTGATGTTGTAGGAGGGGTGCTGGGGTCCCGCCTTGGTGTACTCGGTCCGCGCGAGAGTCTCGGCGAAGGCGTGCGAATAGGCCTCGTTCAGGGTGACCTTGCCGTCGCCCGACGTGTCGGCCGCCCCGCGAAGTCCGGTCACGAGGTAATAGGTGAAGTAGGATCCCCTGATCTTGTCCGATTCCTGGGTGGCCTCGAACTCCGAGCTCGAGGTGAGGTAGGCGTGGCCGGACATGGAGCTCGATTCGTCCACGAGGAAGGGCTGGGATCTCGTGCCGCCCTTGAGGCGGGTTATCGCCCCCGAGGAGCAGGAATCGAGGATGACGACTTCGACCTCGGCCTTCATGCTGCCGATCAGGTTCTTGAGGTCCGCGTACAGCACCTTCTCGTTTCCGAGGAGGATGCCTTCGTCGTCGGAGTGCCCCGAATAGTAGAAGAGGAACTCGGTCCTGGCGACCGTTTTTTTGGATTCAGCCGGCAGATTGCGGAGGTTCGCGAATTCCCGCAGGAGAGCGCTCCTGTCCGGGGAGTAGAGTATGCGCTCGTGCCTGGGATCGAGGCCTCCGAGTTCCCGCATGACGGCGGAGAAGGCGCGGGCGTCCTTTTCCGCGTACTTGAGTTCCGATCTTCCCTTGCCGCCCGAGTTCGAGCCGACGAGCAGTGCGATCCGCCTGAGCGTCCTCCCGTCCTCCTGGGCGTGGAGCGCCGCCAGGAAGCCTGCGAAAAGAAAAACCGTAAGGAGCTTTTTCATGTAACTCATTCCTTTATCAGTTTGACGGATATGATTTTGTACCTTCCTCCGAACCGGGCTTCGAGGGCCCGTGCGACGTCCGGTTCCTTCTTGAGCGCGGCCGCGGCGGCCCTGATCTGGCGTCCGTCGAAGAGTTCGTTCGAGGTGATCAGAAGGAATATTTCGAAGTCGGGGGCGCTGTCGAGGACGTAGGAGTAATCGAGCAGCTGGAGCCTGCCGCTCTGCAGCGCAACGGCGAGGTCTCCCCTCTCCGGGAGGTGCTGGGTCACCTGGCCGTTGCCGTCCACGGAAAGAATGATGCCGTAGAGCTCCGCCGCGGAGGCGTAGGCGATCTGGATCGCGTCGCCGGAACGGACGACCGCTCCGTTCGTGAGTTCGGCCGCCTCCCCCGAAGTCTTCTTGTAGAGGTAAAGATGGGAGATTCCGCCCTTCACGCGGTAGTCCTCGTCCGGCCCCGCAGGCTGTCGGAACATGAAGGGGAGGGCGATCACCGCGGCGAGGACCGCGGCGGCTATGCTCAGCGCCGGGAAACGATTTCGGGATTTTCCGGCGGCGAAATCGAAGACCGCCCTGCGACGCGGAGCGGCAGACTCCTCGTTCCGGGCGGAGGCGTAGAGCTCGGGCCGAAAGGGGTGTTTCTCGAGTATGCGCTTGTCGTCCGCCTCGAGGAGGGCGAGACGTTCCGCGATTTCGGGATTCCCGAGCAGCCTCCGGCTTTCTTCCTCGGAAAGCTCGCCCAGCTTGAGTTTTTCCAGACGGTAGTCGGAAATGGATTCGTTCATCGTTAAAGCTCCTTCTCCGCGCGCAGGGCCAGGCTTTTCGCCTTGAGGGTCCTGAGCCGCTTCCGCACGCCGGAAACGGACATCCCCGCGATTTCGGCGGTCTCATCCAAGGTCAGGCCGTCGACGTAATACAGGACGGCGATCGTTCTCGTCGACGTTTTCGAAGCGTCCGTATCGTCCCCGCCGAAGATGCGGTCGAGGACGCTTCTCGCGGCCGAGACTTCCGCGATGTCTTCTCCGGAGGCTATCTCTTCCATGAGATCCTGGTTCCCGGCTATCCTCGCCCGCTTTCTCCTTCGCAGCGCATTGATGCTCACGTTCGTCGCGATGCGGTACATGAGGCTGCTGGGATAATCCGAGGTCAACGTATTCCGCCTGCGTAGCACCTGCATGAACGC
Organism: uncultured Spirochaetaceae bacterium; assembly: GCA_964397655.1. Lineage (GTDB taxonomy): Bacteria > Spirochaetota > Spirochaetia > DTKZ01 > DTKZ01 > CAYNKA01. The sequence goes on from CAYNKA010000004.1 coordinate 307,936, forward strand.
GTCCTGCATCGCGTCGGCCGCGAGCTCCTCGTCCTTGAGAAGACCGAGACAGCGCCTGAAGACCATGGGGCCGTATTTCCTGTACAGAGCTTCGATGTCGATGCTCAAAGCAACCTCGTTTTTCCGTCCTCTATTATGCAACACCTGAAGGCGTGAAAAGCGTCACCGAGGCGGGAGGATATTTTCCTGAAGTTTGGCGAATCCGATCGCGGAGCGGAGGCGAGGACGGTCACCAGCCGTCGTAGTGTATCGCGCCGGGATTGTACTTGTCCTTGGGAGCCGGTGCGTTTCCCGCTATGACCCCCGCGGGGATCACGTTGAGCGGTACGATCCCGGCCGGGATGCCCAGAATCCTGCGAACCGGGGCCATCCTCGCCTCGTCCGGATACACCGCCGTCCATACGGCTCCGAGACCGAGGGAATGGACGGCCAGCAGGATGTTCTCCGCAACGGCGGCGCAGTCCTCCGTCCAGTGCCGTTTTGCGGCGTCTCCCTTTTCGGGATTTCCGCATACGACGAAGGCCGCCGCGGCCTTGTCGAGCATCTTCGCGTAGGGAAGCGCGTCGCAGAGCGCGTCGAGTTTTTTCCTGTCCGTCACGACGACGAGGTCCCAGGGCTGGACGTTCATCGCGCTCGGAGCGGCCATTCCCGCCTTGGCGATCTTGAGCAGCGTCTCCCTCGGGACCGTTTCGCCCGTGAACTTCCTCACGCTGGTCCGGGTCATGATGACCGATTCTATGAAATCCATGGTTTCTCCTTGCCGGCTTTTCATCAGGGCGCGGCTTCCGGGTCCAGCAGGACGAGCGGGCCGCCGTATTCTTCCAGGGACGAGACGCGGTAGTAGGGCTTCTCGCGGAGCACGTCGCCGAAGGCGTCGAGCAGGTCGCCGGCGAGCCAATGCTCGGGTCTTCTCCGGCCCGTGCCCGATACGAGGGCCAGGGGACTGTTGATCATCTTGCCTTTTTCGTCCTGGTGGTCCCTGGGCCGCTTGAGGTTCATGACCTCGACTATGACGCCCCGGCGCACGTGCTCGTGGACGTAATGGATCGTGCCGTCCTCCTCGACGGCGACCACGACAGCGGCGTGGGTGCGCGGGTCGTTCGTCAGGTTTCCGTCGCCGTTCGCGTCCCAGGTGTTGTCCCAGATGACGGCATCGCCCGGCCGGGGAATCGCGTCGCGGTGAAGCGCCCCTCTCGCCTGGAGACTTTGATAGAAGCGCCCGACGCCGTTCCCGTTGTATTTCCCGAAGTCCTTGGTGACGTCTATGCCGAGACGGTAATAGACGGCGGCGACGGTCCCTATGCAGTCCAAGACGAAGGTTCTGCCGTTCACGACCACCTTGGCCTCCGGCGGCTGGCCAACGAGGAGCTTCGCCGAGGCGATGACGTCCCTTTCCTCCTGGGAGAGGGGGCGGGCGACGGCGTCCGCACTGCGGTAGCGCCCGGGCTCCTCGACCCGCGGCTTTTCCGGAGCGGCGGGCTTCGGCGCCTGCTTCTTCACGGCAGGGGCGGACGAGCACCCGGCGAACGCGAAGACGACTGAAACGAGGACGGGAACCGCGATCGAGGAAAGCGGAGTCCCGAGTCGATCTTTTTTCATGGAATCCCCCTGGTCCGCGGGCCGGGCCGCACGTAATCATTATGAATCACTTTCGGCGAAATTCAAGAGGCGGCGGATTAACGTTTCGCTTCGATCCGTTTACAATGCCGGAAACGTCGCGAACCCGCCGTCCGGCCGGAGAACGCGCCGTGGGGAGGCTTCGAGCATGGCCAGGGATCCGCAGCATGAAAAATGGAACGCCGTCTTCGCGGGGCTGAAGGACTCCGAACCCGTCTGCGACGACTGGCTCGACGCCTATGCCGGGGCGCTGTCCGCGGCACGCGACCTCTTCGTCATAGACCTGGGCTGCGGCTCCGGAAACGATACGAAGTACCTGCTCGAACGGGGATACCGGGTGACTGCCTGCGACTATTCGGGCGAGGCGATCGAACGCGTCCGGAGGCTTTTCCCGCAGGCGGAAACGAGGCTCTTCGACATGCGGGACGGCCTGCCCTTCCCCGACGCTTCGACCCGCGCGATCGTCGCCGATCTTTCCCTTCATTATTTCCCGTGGGAGACGACGCGGCGGATCGCGGCGGAAATAGCCCGGATTCTCCCGGCCGGGGGCCTCTTCCTGTGCCGGCTGAATTCCGTGCGCGACGTGAACCACGGAGCCGGCGAAGGCGAAGAGATCGAACGGCACTATTATCGCACCGCGGCGGGCCCGAAGCGTTTCTTCGACGAGGACGACGTCGACTCGCTGTTCACCGAGGGCTGGCTTTGGATCGCGAAGGCGGAGAAAAGGCTTTCCCGCTACGAAAAGGAAAAATCGCTCTGGGAGCTCGCGCTGAGGAGGACCGCCGCCGGAGCGGTTCGGACCGGACTTCCCTCCGCCGGACCCTTGAGACTCAGGCCCCACCACATCCTCGACATCGTGAGGAACGTCGGCAACGGCCGGGAGGCGAAGCCCCACGAGTACGGGCATCTCGTCCACCTCGTCACGGATGAAATCGTCCGCAACCCCGGACGAGAATGCCGCCTCGTGGTAGGAAGCGACGACGTCTGCGGACCCTGCGCCCGCCTGTCGCGGGACGGCAGGTGCGACGACGTACTCGCTCAGCTCGATCCGCCGCTCTCGAAGCAGGCATACAACGACGAACTCGACCGGAGGCTGCTCGCCTTCTTCGGACTCCCGGAAAACCGCGTCCTCCGCGTCTCCGAGTTCCTCGCTCTGGCCGCGGCCCGTCTCGACGAGGTCGTGAAGATCTGCACCCACCCCAAGGAGGACGAGAGGTCCCGGCGAGAAGGTCTCGGGAAGGGAATCCTGCTGCTTGGAATAAACGGCCGGCCCGGAGCGGGAGACGGCCCCGCATGAGGGGTCGGGATGCAGGGCGGCCGCAGGCCGAAGAGGACTCCCCCCCGGACGGTCTCCGCGGCGCCCGCGCGCTGAAGGACTCGCGGATCAGAGCGTGAGCCGATACGGCTCCAGCATGTCCCGTTTGAAGTCCACGCCGGTTCCCGGGACGTCCGGGGCCGCGGCGAGGCCCTCCGAGTTCAGGACGAGGGGCCTCGTCGTGTATCTGTCGAGGGGAAAGCTGTGGACCTCGAGATACCCCGAATTCGGTACGCCGGCCAGGAGGCTCACGTGGAGTTCCTGCATGCCGTGGGACGAAACCGGCAGGTTGTAGAACTGGGCGAGGTTCGCCACCTTGAGCCAGCCCGTGATTCCTCCGACGTTCGATGCGTCAGGTTGGGGGAAGTCGATCCTTCCGGTCGCGATCGCCTCGCGGAATTCGAGCATCGTATGCAGGTTCTCTCCCATGGCCAGGGCAAGGCCTCCTTCCTTCCGTATCCTGTCGTAGCTCGGAAAGTCGTCGGGCACGGTCGGCTCTTCCAGCCAGAAGACATCGTAATCCCGCATCGCCCGCGCGGCTTTGATCGCGCTTTCCGCCGTCCATTTCATGTTCGCGTCGACCATGAGAATCCTTTCGCTTCCCAGGAGATCGCGTATGGCCCTGATCCTCGCGAGATCGTCCTCGAGCCTCGGCTTTCCCACCTTTATCTTCACGGCGGGGAATCCGCGCTCGATGTACTTCCCGACGTTCGCCTTCAGTCCGTCGAGGTCGTAATGGAGGTCGATTCCCCCGCCGTAGGCCTTGGCCGTTTCGCTTCTGCCGCCGGCGAGGATCCTGAGAGGGAGACCTGCCTTTTTTCCCCGCAGATCCCAGAGGGCTATATCCACCGCGGAAACCGCGAAGCCCGCCACGCCTCCCCTCCCGACGTAATGGATGCGCCAGTTCATGCCGTGCCAGAGGGTTTCGATGCAATCAGCGTCCTTCCCGATCAGGAAAGGCTTGAGATCGTATTCGGCGACCTGGAAGATCGCCCTTCCGCCGAAGCCTCCGGTATAGGTGTAGCCGGTTCCCGTTCTTCCGTCCGCGGTTTCGATGTCGACGATGACGAGTTCGAAGTGGGTGTGGTCGCCGTGCACCGCGTCCGCCAGAACCTCGTCCAGGGGCACGCGATAATAGGTTACCCGCAGTTCCTTGATTTCACTCATTCCTGTCCCTCGCTCTCCGTCTATCTTTACAGTATGCGAGGCGGGAAACTCGTTGTCAAATGTCGAATGTAGACATATAGTCTCTTGTATGAGAGGGAAAGTGTACCGCACCATCTCCGAACAGGTTTTCGGCAGACTGCGGCTGGAAATTCTGTCCGGCGAGCTTTCGCACGGGAGCGATCTCAAGGAAGAATCGATATCCGTGCGCTTCGGCGTGAGCAGGGGGCCGGTACGCGAGGCGTTCAAGGAACTCACGCGATACGGGCTGATCGTTCCGCGGGGCAAGGCCGGCTACAAGGTGTCCATGCCTGCGATCGCTGACGTCCGGTCGCTCATCGTCGAGCTCAGGAGGAAGATCGAGATTTTCGTCGCCCGGAAAATTCTGGACAAGGTGACGGACGATGATTTGTCCAACCTGCAGGAAATCCTGAAACGACAGCTCGAAGCCTGCGAGTCCAACGACGTCATGGCGGTACGCGAAACGGATTTCGAGTTCCACGAGGCTCTCGTTCGAAAATACCGGGACAATGACGTGGAGGATTTGTGGCGGTCCGCCATCAACAGGATGATGATGACGTACGTCAGGCACAGGGTGCTGTTCGACAATTATTCCGAGCATTGCGAAATACTCGAGAAGTTGAAGCGCCGTGATCTTCCCGGACTCGTGAAGGCTCTCGAGCAGAATATTCAATAGGTATCACGGATTCTGGGCGGCGGCCTTCCCTGGTGTCATACCGAACATAAAAATGTTGACAATTAACAACCGGTGACTTACTCTTTTTTATATCCTTCGAAAAAGGGGGTTCCGAATGAAAAAGATGTTTCCGGCCTTGTGCATCCTCTGTCTTGCGGCTTTCATCGCGGGTTCCGCATACGCGGGCGGCTCGAAGGAGCCGGAAAAGATCAAGATGAAGATCTATACCGCGTATCCCGCCGGGGACGAATCCTACGTCACGGCCACGGAATTCGCGAAGCGCGTAGCCGACCTGAGCAACTCCGCGATCACCGCCGAGGTTTTCCACAGCGGCTCGATGGGCGGAGAAAAAGAGACCGTTCAGGCAGTCAAGCTCGGCGATGCCCAGGGGGTTACAACCGGCCTGCTTCCCGTAACCATGTTCACCCAGGATTACGGATTCTTCGACGGGATCTACGTCTTCAAGGATTTCGATCACTTCCAGAAGGTTTGGGACGGAAAACCGGGCGATGGGATCAAGAAAATCCTTCTCGACAACAATCTCAGGACCGCCGGGGTCTATATGCGCGGAATGAGGAACCTCGCCGCCAACAAGATCATCAAGACCCCCGAAGACGGCAAGGGCCTGAAGCTCAGGACTCCCCAGGATCCAGCCATGGTTCTGACCTACAAGACCATCGGTTTTCTGCCCACGCCCATAGCGCTCCCCGAACTGTTCACCGCCCTCCAGACCGGAGTCGTCGACTGTGCGGAAGGACCTCCCTCGCAGATGCTTTCCTACAAGTACAACGAAGTCCAGAAGTACCTCATGATGACCGGCCACAACGTGTCCGTAGCCATGTTCAACCTGAGCGAGCGGTTCCTCCAGGGTCTGAAACCCGAGCAGAAGGCCATCGTCGAGAAGGCCGCCAAGGAAGCGGTCAAGGCCGGCGGCGAGTACGCGATGAAGGCCGACGGCGAGAAGCTCGACAAGCTCATCAAGGGCGGCATGACCCGCGTCGAGGTCGATCGGATGGCGTTCATGGCTGCAGCCAAGCCTGCGGTGGAGGAGCTTTTCAAGACGAAATGGAAGGTGACGAGCTGGGAAGAAATCATGTCCTACGCCAAATGAAAAGCCATCTTGCGATTTGACGTTCGAAGCTCTGCCGCCGGGCGGGGCTTCGTCCGCTCAGGAGTGCATTCGTGAAGTCGACAGGACCGTTCAGAAACTTCCTCGAAAGGATCGTTTATGTTCTCGACCGGGTGTCCGGCGTGATTTTCGTCGCGATCTGCGTCATCGTTTTCATCCAGGTCATCGCCCGGTTCGTCCTGAGGTTCCCGACCCCGTGGTCCGAGGAACTCGCTCGATACCTTCTCGTCCTCCTCGTCTTTCTCGGGACGGGCGTCTCGCTGAAGGGGAGATCCCATCTCATCGCGCTGAACATCTTCGAAGGACGCTCTGAAGCGGTCGCGAGGATCGGAAGGCTCCTCGTCGACGGCATCGTTCTTTTCGTCTGCATATTCTTCACGCGCAACAGCATACGCATGTCCTCGATCGCGGGGACCGAAATGGCGTCCTCCATGATATGGCTGAAAACGAGTTATCTTTACATCGTCATCGCCGCGGGTTTCCTGCTTTCCTCGTTGTTCACGGCCTTCTCGATCCTCGAAACCTTGATCGGGACGAGAGAAGGGGAGCGGAAATGATCCTGACGTCCCTGCTTTTCGGCGGTCTTCTGATCGGGATTTTCATCATCGGAGTGCCCATAGGTTACGCGATCATCTTCGCGACGACGATCCTCTACTTCGTCCATACCGGCGGTTCGGGGGATTCGGCCATCCTACTGCAGCGTATGTTCGACGGCCTCAACAGCTTTCCCCTGCTCGCTATACCGGTGTTCATGCTCACGGGCAACCTCATGAACACGAGCGGCATCACCCAGCGCATGTTCCGTTTCGCTTCGGCCCTCGTCGGACACTTCCGTCTCGGGCTGGCTCAGGTGAACGTCGTCGTGAGCATCATCTTCGCGGGAATGTCGGGCTCCGCATCGGTCGACGCCGCTTCCCTCGGCCAGATCGAGATGAAGGCGATGCTCGACGAGGGCTACGATCGGGATTATTCCGCTGCCGTGACCGCGGCCTCGTCCACGGTCGGGCCGATCATTCCACCGAGCATCCCCCTCGTCATCTACGGCGTCGTGTCGGAGGTTTCCATCGGCCGTCTCCTCTTCGCGGGGCTCGTTCCGGGACTCCTCGTCGGAGCTACCCTCATGGTGCTGATCGCGATCCAGGGGAAGAAGGGCGGATATCCGCGAACGGCGTTCAAGGGCTTCGGAAACCTGTGGGACGCGTTCAAGGGCGGCTTCTTCCCCCTGCTCACGCCGATCATCCTGATGGGAGGGATCCTTACGGGCGTTTTCACGCCGACGGAAGCGGCGGTCGTGGCGCTCGCCTATTCGCTGATCCTCGGTATGGTCGTGTATCGCGAAGTCTCTCTTCGGCAGTTCTGGGAATTGGTGCGCAACACGTTCCGTCTCACGGTCGAAGTGATGATCATCATCGCCGCCGCCAACGCTTTCGGCTACATGGTCGTGAGCGCGAGGATACCGCAGGGGCTCGCGGAATACGTGGCCTCGCTCGCTCTCAGCAAATGGACGGTCCTCGTCATCGTCAACCTCGCCCTGCTCGTCGTCGGCTGCTTCATGGAGACCGCGGCGGCCATAACGATCTGCGTCCCGGTTCTCATGCCCCTGGTCACGAGCCTCGGGATCGACCCGGTCCACTTCGGGCTCATCGTGGTCTTCAACCTCGTGTTCGGCCTGCTCACCCCTCCGGTCGGTCTCGTCCTCTTCATCACGAGCCGGGTCGCCGAGATCTCCGTCATGAGGCTTTTCCGCGCACTCTGGACGTTCTATATCCCGCTTTTCCTCTGCCTCGTCCTGATCACCTTCGTCCCGGCGATCTCGACCTGGCTGCCGAACCTGCTGATGGGTATGAGCAAATAACCTCGGGAGCTTTCGTACTGTCAGGGAAGCCGCCTCGAATTGCTTGCAAAAATCGAGTCGAAGCCGTAGAGTGACTGACGGAGGAACGATGAAAACAGCCGTCGTGTACAAATCCATTTCCGGCTTCACGAAGACCTACGCGGAGTGGATAGCCGAGGACCTCGGAGCCGATCTCTTCGCCCTAGACCGGGTCTCCGATTCCGTTTTTTCCGAATACGATGCCATCGTCTTCGGGGGCAGTCTGCACGCCGTGGGGATCAACGGGGTGAAATTCTTAAACAGGAATTTCGAAAAGCTCGACGGGAAAAAAGTCGTGGTCTTCGCGGTCGGAGCGTCGCCGAACAGGGAGGGCATCCCCGATGAGGTCCTGAACAAGAACTTCACCGCGGAGCGCAGGAAGGAAATCAGATTCTTCTATTTCCGGGGAGGTTTCGATTTCTCGAAGCTGGACCTGCCGAACAAAATCCTCATGACCGTTTTCAAATGGTCTTTGAAGAGGAAGAAATCGAGGACCGAGGACGAGCAGGGGATGCTCGAAGCCTACCGAAAGCCCATGGACTTCACGGACCGCGAAAGCGTCAAGCCTCTTCTCGAGTACGTAAGGTCCCTCGGCTGAAATCGGGCACGCCCGATCCTCGCGGCCGCGACTTGGGCGGCCCCTTGCCCGACAGCCCCCGGATGGATCATACTCCGTACACCATGGAACCTATCAAAGCCGTCTCGAATCCTTTCGGCGGACTCGTCGTCGAATCCGTCGATTTACCGGCCTCTCCCGACGAATTCCGCGAGCGCCTCATCCCGAGCATAGCCGCATGGAAGGAACAGAAGGCGAAGGTGGTCTGGATCACCGTGGCGAGGTCCCAGGCTGATCTGATCCCGGTCGCCGTGGAAGCCGGCTGCGTCTTCCACCACGCCCTCGTGGACTCGCTCCAGCTCACCCTGACGCTCGCTCCGGGCTCCTTCATTCCTCCCTTCGCGACTCACTACGTCGGGGCGGGCGGGGTGGTCGTCCGCGAGGACGGCAGGCTTCTCGTCGTTTCCGAGCGGTACAAGCTCATGCCCGGACGCAGGCTCAAGCTGCCCGGCGGAGCGCTCAACGCGGGAGAGCATATTTCCTCGGCGGTGGAGAGAGAAGTGAAGGAGGAGACGGGAATCGACGCGCGCTTCGAGTCGGTCGTCTGCCTGCGTCACTGGCACGGCTACCGGTACGGAAAGTCCGACATCTATTTCGTCTGCCGCCTTACGCCTCTTTCATTCGACATCAAGATGGACGAGGGCGAGCTCGCGGAATGTCTCTGGCTTCCCGTGGCGGATTTTTTCGCCGACCCGGACGTGCACGCCTTCAACAAGCGCATCGTCCGCATCGCCCTCGGCGCTTCGCCCGGCCTGTCGCGCGAGATCATCGAGAACTACGGCACGCCGGAAACCCACGAACTCCTCATGCCCTCAGGCGAATAAAAAACCCGGCGGAAGGGGCCTCCTTCGCGCCGGGTCCGTGCTTCGATACGACAATGATCAGGCCGCGGTCCAGCCGCCGTCCGAGAAGACGATCTGGCCGTTGATGTAGTCCGAGGCCTTCGACGCGAGGAAGATCGCGAGGCAGCCGAGGTCCTTCTCCGGGTCGGCGAGCGTCTTGAGGGGGATGCGGCCGAGGACCCATTCCCGCTTCGCCGGATTCTCGAAGAGCTTGCGGGTGAGTTCGGTTTCGACGTAGCCGGGCGCGAGGGCGTTCACGTGGATGCCGTATTTCGCCCATTCCACGCACATGGCGCGGGTCAGGCCGAGGATGCCCATCTTCGCGGCGACGTAGGGCATGATGTCGGGGATAGCCATGAAGCTGTTGAGAGACCCGAGATTGATGATCTTTCCGCCGCCGTTCTCGATGAAATGCGGGGCGAAGGCCTGGGAGATGAGGAAGGTCGCCCGGGTGTGGGTCGCGATCACGCTGTCGAATTCCTCGGCGGTGATTTCCAGCGCCGGCTTCCTGACCTGGATTCCCGCGTTGTTGACGAGGATGTCGACGCGCTTGCACATGGCGATGATGTCGCTCACGTACTTCTTGATTTCGGCGGTCTTCGTGACGTCCATCTTGTAGGAGTAGGTCTTGACGCCGGTCTTCTCGGCTATTTCCTTGGCCGTGGCAGCCGCGTTCTCCTCCATGATGTCGGAGATCACGACGTCGGCTCCGGCCCTGGCGAGCATGGTCGCGATCGCCTTTCCGATGCCGCGGCCCGAGCCGGTGACCAGGGCGGTCTTGCCCTTCAGCGAAAAGAATTCGTCGAATACGTTCATCATGATATCGTTTCTCCTCTCGTTTTATTTTTCCGGATCGAATATTACCTTGATGAGCCCCTTCTCCGCCTTGTGCAGGCGGTGCAGCCAGGACGGAGCTTCCGAAAGAGGGACGAAATGCCGGATGAAGGGCTCGACGTTGACCCTTCCGCCCGCGATGAAGTCCACGCAGGCCGGATACTCGTCGCTCGAGATATAGGTGCCCTGGACCCTGAGCTGCCACGAGGTTATGCGTTGGACCGGGAACGAAATTTCCTGATCGTAGAGTCCGACCATCACGATTCTGCCGTTTTTCTTGAGAAGCCCGAGACCCTGTCTCGCGGTCGCCGCTCGTCCCACAACGTCGAAGACGACGTCGAGGCCGGCGGGCGCGATCTTGGCGATCTCCGCGGCCAGGTCCCGAGTCTTCGAGTTGATCGTGAAGTCCGCGCCCATCTCCTTCGCGAGAGCGAGCTTCTCGTCGTCGATGTCCGCGGCGATGATCTTGCCGGCGCCCTTGATGCGAAGGCTCTGGATGACGAACGAACCTATGGTCCCGGTCCCGATCACGAGGACCGCGTCCGCGAGACCGAGCTCGGCGACCCTGACCGCGTGAAAGCCCACCGAGAAGGGCTCGATGAGCGCGGCCTTCTGGTAGGAGAGCGAGTCGGGGATGCCGTACACGATGCGCTCGGGCACGACGATGTATTCGGCGTAGGCGCCGTCGATCTTGTACTCGCCGCAGGAGACGCCGAAGACCTTGCGCTCGTCGCAGAGGTTCACCATGCCGTGGGTGCAGAAATCGCACTCGCCGCAGAACAGGGTCGAGTTGAAGACGACCCGATCGCCCTTCTTGAATTTCCTGACGTCCGCCCCGACTTCGACGACCTGTCCCGAGGCCTCGTGTCCCATGACGATGGGCGGGATTCTTCGGCCCGTGCTTCCGTCGAAGCCGTGCACGTCGCTTCCGCAGACGCTCGCGGCCTTGATCTTGATCTTCACGTCCTTCGGCCCCTTGACGAAGGGCTCCGGGTAGTCCCGATAGACCAGCTTGCCGTATTCTTCCAATACCACCGCTTTCATTTCATTTTCCTTCCTTCTTTACCGCGATTCCCAAGGCTTCGAAACCGATCAGGGCGGCACCGCGTTCTGCGGTCTCCCCGATGACGACGATATCGTAATCCTTCAATACCCGCCGTTTGAGATTCGTATAGGCTTCGCCGGCGCCGCCGCCGACGTGAAAGATCCTCTTTTCGACATAGGCGCCCTTCGCCCATTCCGGAAGCACCGAAAAGAGGAAGGTGACGTTGTCGTGCATGAGGGCGTAGAGGAAATCGTCCCGGTCGTTGTCGAGGGTGATGTTCGAGAAGGAGCCCTTGAGCGGGTCGAGACGATGCCGGTCGCCGGTCAGGTATGGTTCGAACTTCACGTTTCTCCCGTCGTCGACCGCCAATACCGCGGGAAGGTATTTCTGGTAGAAATCTTCGTAAGTGAGTTCCTTGCAGAAGGTGTTCCTGAACCATTCCACCGAGGCGCCTCCGGCTCCCAGGGTCCGCATCATGAGCCAACGGTTCCGGTAGGCGTGGGTCCTGAGGAGGTGGTTGGGGCCGGCGGCAGGTTTGTCGGTGCAGAGCACGAGGATTTCCACCGTTCCGGCGGTGTTGAGCAGCATGCCTGGTTCGCGGATATCGGCCCCCGCGACGGCGCAGGTCGTGTCGTTCGCGCCTATCACGACGGGAAGTCCGGCGGGTAGGCCGGTTTCCTTCGCTGCCTCCGGCAGGAGCCCTCCGGCGATGCTGAGGGAGTCCAGGACCCGGGGAAGGTGTTTTCTCGCGATTCCCGTCCTTTCCATGAGTTCGGGATTCCAGTCGGTGTAGTTCAGAGTTTCGTAGAGGCCGGTGAAGGATGCGTTGGACGGGTCGATGGAAAAGTCCCCGGTCAGGCGCTTCATGAAGAAGGTGACCACATGCCCGAAGACGGCCCCGTCCGGGATGCTGCCTCCGAGGCTTTCCTTGAGCCAGAGCATGCTCGTGACCGAAATGCCCCCGGGGATCGGGAGGTTTCCGGTGATGCCGCGGAAGTGCTCGAGGCCGATCGTGTCCACGATCCACTGAGACTGTTTCTGGCTGCGCCGGTCGAGGTGAAGGATCACCGGGGACAGCGGGTTTCCGTTCCGGTCCATGAGCAGCAATGACGGACACAGGGTGGAAAACACGATTCCCGCGAAATCCTTCGTCGCGAGCTGTCCGCATACGGTCTTGAACGCTTTCCAGAACACTTCCGCGTCGATTTCCACGCAGTTTCCCGAATGTGTAACCGGCTGATAGGGCGACTTGAAGCGTTCGAGGCACTCGAGCGAGTCGTTGTAGACCGAAACCTTCAAGGATTGCGTACCGACGTCAACCGCCAAAAGATTCATGTCGTTCCCCTCATACATATTATAATATGTTGACAAGATTTGCTAATAAGCATATCATTATCAATTAATGGAGTCAACAAAAATAGCAAAAAAGTTCGTCTCCGTGGACAAGACGACCCAAGTGCTTTCGTTCATCCAAAGCCTTATCATTGAAGGGAAATTGTCGCCGGGGACCAAACTCCCATCGGAGAAGGAGTTGGCGAAGGAGCTCAAGGTGAGCCGCTTCAGCCTCAGGGAGGCGCTTCGGGTCGCCGAAGCCCAGGGCCTCATCATGATTCAGCAGGGGAAGCGTCCGGCGGTCGCCTCGCCATCGGCATCTCCGGTCACGCACATGATGAGCCTGGCCCTGAAGCGGTCGAGGGAGAATCTCTTCGATCTCGTGACCGCCCGATCGGGCCTGGAATGCAAGATCGTCAGGGTCGCGGCCGAGAAGATCACCGAGCAGGAGCTGCACTCTCTCGAGGAGAACGTCAAGCTCATGGAGATTCCGGGGCGCAAGCTCGATTACTACGTGGACAAGGACGCCGAGTTCCACGCGATCATCCTGAAATCGACCAAGAGCATGGTATTCGAGATCATGCTGTCGTCGGTCACCCAGCTGCTCATGGAATCGAGAAAGGCGACCATCGCATCCGGCGGGCCCGAGCGCGCGAACAGGATGCACCGGGCGATCTACGAAGCTCTGGCGATCCACGACCCGGATCTCGCGGAGGAGCGGATGAAACAACACATGAAATACGCCGAGGAAGACCTTGTCTCGGATAAAACCCCAACGCAAAGTACGGAGGAAAAGAAATGATCGACAAATCCATGCTGAAGGGAGTCTATTCTCCCATGTGCACCCCCTTCATCGACGACGAGATAGACTTCAAAGGATTGGAAAAGAACATCGAAAAGATGAATCCGTCTGGCCTCCGCGGTTATTTCGTCCTCGGTACGAACGGTGAATACAAGACCCTCTCCGAGGACGAGCAGTTCAAGATCGTCGAAGTCTTCGTTAAAAAGGCGGCCAAGGACAAGGTCGTCATGGCCGGCACCGGCGCGGAATCCACGCGCGAGACGATCCGTCTCACCAAGAAGGCGGCAGACTACGGCGTAAAAATGGCGAGCCTCCTTATGCCCTACTTCTTCGCCAAGAAGATAACCGACGAGGTCATGATCAGGCACGTCATCGACGTGGCTGATAAGTCGCCCATCCCCGTCGTCCTGTACAACAATCCCTCGGTTTCCGCCGGGGTCACCATTTCAACGAAGGTTCTCGACGCCGTGGCCAAGCACCCGAACGTGGCGGGCATAAAGGACAGCGGCAAGGACACCTGGATCGCGAACGTGGCCTACGACGCTCCCGATTTCTCGGTCCTCGCGGGTTCGGCCGGGTACTTCTACGATCTCATCGAGAAGGGCGGGACGGGCGGCGTCCTCTCCCTCGCGAACGTGATCCCCGACGTCTGCGCGAAGCTGTACGGTTACTGCGTCGCCGGAAAGAAAGACGAGGCGACGAAGCTCAAGGATATGATCGAAAGCCTGAACAAGAAGATATCCGGCTCCTACGGCGTGGCCGGCGTGAAGGCCGCCATGGATTTGGTCGGATTCGCGGGAGGCACTCCCCGCCGGCCCCTCTTCGGGCTGACGCCTCAGGAAAAAGCCGGCCTCGAGAAGGACATCAAGGAGAGTGGACTCGTATGAGCGGAATGAACACTTCCGGCGCGACACCGACAACATGGAAGGTGCTCCTTCCCCAGCCGATTGAGAAGGAAGCCGTCGAGATCCTTGAAAAGGCGGGCTTCGCCATCACGACCGCGCCTGACTGCAGGCCCGAAACCGTCGCGCCCCTCATGAAGGACGCGAACATCATCGTCCTCAGGACCGGCATCAAAATGACGGCGGACCTCCTCAAGAGCGCCGATGGGCTCATGATGATATCCCGGACCGGAGCAGGCGTGGACAACGTCGATCTCGATGCCGCGACCGAGAAGGGCGTGCTCGTCACCTCGAGCATCGGGGCGAACACGACGAGCGTCGCCGAGCACTGCCTCGCCCTGCTTCTCGCTCTTTCGAAGCAGCTCTTCCTGCTGGACAGGGAAGTCCGCGCCGACAACTACAAGATCCGTTACAAGAACCTCCCCTGCGACCTCCGAGGAAAGACGCTCGGCGTCCTCGGCTTCGGCAGGATCGGCTCCATGGTGGCGAAGGCCTGCCGCGACGTCTTCGACATGAAGATTCTCGCCAACGACGTCTACCTTCCGGCCGAGGTCAAGAAGAGCTATGCCTCCTGGGTCGAATTCCGCGACGACCTGGATTCGCTCTTCGCCGATTCCGACGCCATCACGGTCCATATTCCTTTCGTCTCCGAGGCGGAAGGCATGATCGGCAAGCGCCTTTTGAATAAGATGAAAAAGGGCTCCTTCATCATCAACACCGCGCGCGGCGGCATCATCAACGAACGCGACCTCGCAGATGCACTCGTGAACGGTCCCCTCGCCGGTGCGGGACTCGACGTGCTCCAGGACGAGCCGCCGAAGAAGGACAACCCTCTCCTCGGCCTTCCGAACGTCATCCTCACTCCCCATACCGCTGCCCTCACCGAAGAATGCGTGCTCAGGATGGCGGTCGCCGGAGTCGATCGCGTTGTAGCCCTGGCGAACGGGAAGCTTCCCCCCAACGTGGCGAACCCCGACGTACTCAAGCTGGAGAAGTGGGCATACCTGAAAAAATGAGACCGGCCGTGCCGCCGGCCTCTACGATCGTGCACAACCGGGACCGCCGCGAGGGTCCCGGTTTTTTTTGCCACGATGCATCCTCCGTCCCGGGCCGTTCTGGGTATTCCCGGGGGACGGAGGATGGCCTCCAGGCCTATGATCGGCTGAAAGGGCCGCTTTCGGGCTTGCCGGCGAAGATCCCGTGCAGAGGAACGGACCATACCGGCTCCTCTACTAGGCCCTCCCTGGCAAGGACGCGGTTCGCCGCGATCATTCCGGAGCTGAAAGCTGCTTCCATGAGCATCGCAGGCAGGTCGAGCCGTACCCAGTCCCCGGCCGCGAAGATATTGTCCATCCTCCCAGCGGTGCGCGGCCGTCCCCTGTGCAGTCCCTTGTGAAATGCGGTGAAATTGTCGTTCATGTGAAAGCTCTCGCGCAGCAAACGGCAGCCTTTCAATTCCGGAAAGAAGCGCACCGCCTCCTCCAGCATGAGCGTCTTCATTTTCTCGTCGTTTCCGAAACAGCCCTCCGGCACGGCGTAGCAGTGCAGCTCGTAGACGGCTCCTCCGTTGGTCGCCGCCCATTCAGCAGCCTCAGGATCGAAGAGGTGAAACTGCGTGAAGGCGTCCAACACCTCGAATCGATCCGTGATGATGAAGGGAGGAAAATCTCGGAGCAGCGGGCGGTCCGTCCACACCTTGTAGACGGCGTAGCCTTGGGCAAGTCTTAGCCTGGCGATCTTCTCACGCCATTCCGGATCTCGGTCGAAGGCCGGAGAGACCTCGGCGATGCGGCGGGCGCCCCGCGGGTCGGCGGCCAGGATGAAATAATCGCAATCTTTGCCGTCGATGAGCAGCCCGTCGCCTTTGTTCTCGACTCTTTCGACCTCGTACCCGAGACGGATTTCCACCCCGTGCTTTTTCAGGTATTCCCCGGCCGGTCCGGCGAAGAGATGTTCGCAGTCCCCGGTGAGGTAATCGTAGTCTATCCCGAAATCGTGGCTGAGGTAGAAAAAATGGAAACTTTTCAACAGTTCCGCGAGCGAGATCTTGTCGGGATCAGCGAAGAACGCCCTGGTGAAGGAAATGAAGACCCGCCTCATCATCGGCGGCAGTCCGATGGAATCGGAGTAATCCTGAAAGGAAATGTCGTCGAAAAGGTCGAAACTGCGCTCAGGAGAGTATCTCAGGAACTCCATCAGCTTAAGCAGACGGGGATTGACCAAGATGTCACGAAAGCTGAACAGCCCCGCACGCCGCATCGCAAGCAGGTTCAGGAGAGGCGTGGTCTCGGTTCCTCCGAAGCTCAGGCCGGAATCGGCGCCTCGGATCAGATAATCGCCGATCGGAGCGAGCCTTCCTGCTGCACCGATTTTTTCCATAAATCGCCGCAGGTTGTAGTACTGCCGAAAAAAAGCGTGGAAGCCATGGTCGATCCAAGCCTCGGATCCGTCTGCGAATACCCTTTTCCAGGCCCCGAGCTTTCCGCCAAGGTAGCCGTTCTTTTCCAGTATCGTAACTCCGAAGCCGCGTTCCGAAAGGAGCGATGCGCAGGCTATGCCCGCCAATCCGCCTCCGGCGACAACCGCTTTTCTTGATGATGCGAGCATCCTCGGTTTATTCGCGTCCGGCCGGTTTATCTGCCGGCGGTATCCGCCCAACCTTCTTTCCACCCATCTGCCGATGATTTTTCTCATGCCTTCTCCGACGGATCTGTCAATTATCAGGGTGCCCGACAGGATTGCGGGAACTCCTCTCCAAGACCATTTCGTAGGGCGCGCCTTGGTCCAGGAAATAACGCCGCTCTACGTAAGCGGCGTCTTCCCGCCATAGGCGAGCCGCTGCCGAACGCAGCAGCCGGCGAACGATCGGGGCGAAGAGTCTCGCGGCTGCGAATCCCGAACGTTGCGAGGTCGCTGCGATCAACTCGGTCAGGAGCGCATGCCCGGGTGCGATCGGTGTGGCATGGGTTTCCACGATTGATCCTTTGCCTTCTCCCGCCATGATCGTCATCACGATGGTACGCGCGTCAGGACAGTGAAAGCGGGCATCGACCTCGACGCACAAAGGTCCCGCCACCCGGTATGCAACCCGCAGCCAGAGTTCCCCGGGCTCTTCGCGAAAAACCCGAAGAGCTGCGAAGGCATGGGGATGGAAATGGGTTCCATGCCAAGGATCGAGACGGTTCAGAATGGCATAATACGCGTCGCAACGCAGCCGACGCTGGTATACTGCTCTGACTGCATTCCTTGGCCTTTCGACGATGATCGGCAGTGGGAGGTTTTCTTCCCGTCCCGGGATGTTGATCCAGAGAAGCGTCCCGTCGTCGTGCAGCCGGAAGGAGTTTTGCGCGTTTTTACCAGGTAAGTTGAATTTCATGCCATGCCAGGCGCAGACGATCCCGTCTTGTCCGCAGTTTCCCGCCGAAAGCGGAGCTCCCATGTGAGGGCAGCTGTTGTCGACCGCGTGCAGCTCACCTTTATGGCGCACGAGGAGAATTTCCCGGGAGTCGATATGAAGAACTTGCTTCTGACTTTTTTTCAATCTTCTTGTTTCACCGAGCACGTACCAGTTGCCGGAGGGCTTCTGCTGCGCCAGCCGGAAGGAATCGAAAATCTTTTCGGAGTTGGCGTTGATCCAATCCCTGTCATCGGTTTGCGGCATTGTGATTAAAGGCTGCAATCTCTCTCCCAGGCGCAGGACAGCTTTTCCCATATTTCAGTTATAATACAATATCACCGGCAATACAAAACCGGGGAGCGGGGACGGAGTGGGTTCACTCGACATCCTCCGTACGACAGAGTCATGCGGATCGGCAACATCACGAGTCGGCAGCGCTTGACCAAAGCGGAAAAAGTGAAAAGATTGTTCAGAGTATGTGAACTCATAAAGCGATCGGATGAAGGGAAACAGGGTGTTTCCATAGAATCCCAAGGGAGAAAACCGATGGTTTACGAACTGAGAATCTATCATTGCGTTCCCGGCCGCATGCCGGATGTCCTGAAGCGTTTCGAAACGACAACCACCAAGATATGGCAGAAGTACGGAATTCAGCAGGCGGGATTCTGGACTGTCATGATCGGCCCTTCGAATCAGGATCTTTACTACTTGTTACGATGGGAATCGCTAGCCGAGAAGGAAAAAAAGTGGAATTCCTTCACTGCTGATCCGGAATGGCTCGAAGCCCGAGCCCGGACCGAGAAGGATGGAGCGATCGTTGCTTCGGTAGAAAACATGATTCTCCAGCCGACGAGCTTTTCCACGGCAAAATAAGTGCGACGCTGACCTGGGCAACAGGGTGGATAATGGACGGGAACTGGGCGCGGGGAACTGGGGGACGGAGGAAGGTCGTGCGGTTCGTGCGATCTGTCGTTCCTCACGATCAAGTATCGTCCCTTATCTGTGCTCCGTGATCGAGGAGGATACTCCTCAGGATCGAGCGATGGCAGGTAGTTTCGTCTTCACAATAACAACCGATCGAGAAATTCGTGTCCTTCGAGAGCGCGGCCAGCAGGTCCAGCAACCTGGCGTTGTCCGCCATTGAAAGCTCGCGGATGTACCTGCGTTCGAAGGTTTTTCGTAGTTTTGCGTCGTACGGCCAGCCTTTTACTTCCTGAAGCAACTCGGCGCTCGGTGCGAGCTGGGGGAGCCAGACATCGAAATAGTCGAGTTTTGCGTAGTCTTCCTTTATTATGCCGCGTGGAGGCCTTCTCACGGTCCCGATCCGGGGGCCTTCATTTTCCTTTCGTTTACTTCCAAGGCGTACTATGGAAAGCGCCATGATTTATTCTCCTCACGGAGATTGTATGACAACAGGTCTAGTTTTTACCACAACTTCTTCGGGGGAGCAGCCGAATATAAACCTTCCTCCGTCCCTTTCACATTCCCCCTTTCGTCCAGCGTTGAAGTATCATAGCGTATCGTTCCGTATATTGGGGTATGAGAAAACCAAGAATCTTAAAAGAGAACGGCATGTATCATGTCGTATCTCGCGCGAATCGCCGGGAATTCATTCTGAATTCCGACGAAATCAAGAACATGTTCTTAGGTGTGGTAAAACGGGCGAAGAACAAATACCGTTTTTCCTTAATGAATTTCTGCATCATGAACAATCATTTTCATTTCATGATCAAACCGGGCAGAGGAGAGAGTCTTTCCAAGATCATGCAGTGGATCCTCTCGGTCTTCGCAGTGCAGTTCAATAAACGTTTCGGTTGGAACGGCCACGTCTGGTATGATCGTTTCAAAAGCAGGATCGTCGATGGCTTGAACGAATATCTCCATGTCTTTCGTTATATCGCGGAGAATCCGCTTCGCGCGGGAATAGCGAGGTACCCATGGGACTACATCTATAACGGAGTGACCCACTTAAGGCGCCTCGATTACCGAATCGTCGAAAAACCGACGCCTGTTCTCAAAATGCTTGAGCCCACACTGTGCAGCCCTTTTCTGCTTTCCTGAGCATCTTTATAGGCTTGATCGAATTACTTACCTGTCTCCCGACTCCGGTATTATCCCGATAGATTCGGATTCATTTCATCCTCGGCTTTTGATACAGTCCCTACCGATCATGAACTGATCAAGAAGATACTGAGAGCGATGTTGTTTTCTTCATGATATACTTCCATACCTTACCCCGGCAAATACTTTAATTGCCTTTCGCGTAAGCCGACTGCTTTGGTTTGATAAAGAAACGGACAGAGAACGGGACGAGAATCCGGACGAGAATCGGGGACGGAGGAGGAAGGAAATGGTTGAAACGGGGTCGGAAGTAATCTGTAATCAGGAGTACTGCTATGCAACTATCTGATTTGGGTTGGGATGATTATTTTCATCACGCCTTCGAGCCCTTCCGGGGTCGGAGCCTCGCGGCCCTAAGGATTTCAAGGCAGGACAGGGATAGGTATCTCGCCCTCGGCGAGGAAGGCGAGGTCGTTTGCGAGCTCGCCGGAAAGCTGCGTCACGAGGCTGCGGGGACGGAGGAACTCCCGGCCGTGGGAGATTGGGTAGCGGCAGCCTCCGTCCCCGGTGAGAAAAAGGCTGTCATACATGCGCTCCTTGCACGGAAGAGCGTCTTCAGCCGTAAGGTCGCGGGGGAACTCACGGACGGGCAGGTAGTAGCTGCGAATATCGATACTGCCTTCATCGTCACCGGCCTGGACCTGAATTTCAACCTCAGGAGGATCGAACGCTACCTTACGCTCGCCTGGAACGGCGGAGCCGAGCCGGTCGTCCTCCTCAATAAAGCGGACTTATCCTCCGACCCCGAAACACGAAAAATCGAGGTCGAGCAAGTGTCTCCGGGAATCGCCGTTCACCTTCTCAGTGCTTCCCTCGGGACGGGCCTAGATGCCTTGGACGTATATCTCGGACCAGGAAGGACCGTCGCCTTCCTGGGCTCCTCCGGAGTCGGGAAATCCTCCATCATCAATGCGCTCTTCGGCGAGAATAAGCACAAAGTGAACGAGGTAAGCGACCTAGGCAGCCGTGGCAGACATACCACGACCTTCCGTGAGCTGCTTCCTCTTCCGCAGGGAGGCGTCGTCATCGATACACCGGGAATGCGGGAGCTTCAGGTATGGGGAGGGGAAGAAGGTCTTGGTCGCGCCTTCGACGATATCGAAGAGCTTGCCGAGGGCTGCCGCTTCGACGACTGTACCCACGAGAATGAACCGGGCTGCGCCGTGAGAGAGGCTGTTCGGAACGGCAGCCTCGACCCCGAAAGGCTCGAGAGCTACTTCAAGCTGAAGAAGGAGTACGCCTTCCTGGCGGCGCGGCAGAGCATGAAGCCGAGCGCGCTCGAGAAAGCCCGCTGGAAGTCCGTGAGCAAGGCGATCAAGAACCTCAAGAAGAACGAGTCATACTAACCTGCCTCCGTCCCTGCTTCCGCCGAATTCAATGTCGAACAATCAGCGGCGTCGGGCCTTGTTTAATGTCTCGGACGGCATCGGACCCGTCGGCTACTTTCGCGATGATGAAGACATCACGCTTTGTAGCCTTGGGCTTGGGCTTCCTGTGGAAGCCCCGGGGCGATCGATTTCTCGACTTTATTTTTTTCTCAACGGAATCATGTCGCTCTTACGGTTCCATCACCACCTTGTAGAGCGGTTCCTTTCCCGCGAGGAGCTTGTCGAACCAGACCTGGCCCTCCTCCAGGGGAACGATCTTGCTGATGTAGGGATCGACCTTGATCCTCCCTGAGCCGATGAGATCCACGCAGGCTTGGTATTCGCCGGCCGATGCGCAGGAGCCGTAGACGTCGATTTCCTTGGTCACGATCCATTGGAGCCCGATGGTCACCGTCGGGGCGAGGTTTCCGATGAGGACGAGTTTCCCGCCCTTCCTCACGTACGAGAGGGTTTCGTTCACCGTCTTGTCTATGCCGACGGCCTCGAAGGCTGCGTCGATGCCCTTGCCCCCCGTGAGCTTCATGATGACATCGAGCGGTTTTTCCTTGGCCGGATTCACCGTTACGTCGGCCCCGACCTTCCTGGCCATGTCGAGGCGCGCTTCGCTGAGGTCCACGGCCACGAGGGTCCCGCAACCGGCGAGCTTGGCGCATTGGATGGCCATGAGACCGATGATGCCGCAGCCCATGACCATGACCTTGTCGTTGATCGTGAGCTTCGCGCGATTCACTGCGTGCAGGGAGATCGAAAGTGGCTCGATGAGCGCTCCCTGATGGAAGCTCACGCTGTCGGGGAGTTTGTACATGATGTGTTCCGGAACGACGACGTATTCCGCCATTGCTCCGTCCCTGCGGTACTCCTCGCATGATACACCGAGGACTCTGCGGTTCGAGCAGAGGTTGATTTTGCCCGAAAGGCAGAATTCGCACTCATTGCAGTAAATCGTTGAATCGAAGGTGACGCGGTCGCCAACCTTGAACTTCGTGACGCGGTCGCCAACCTTTTCTACGATTCCCGTGGCTTCATGACCCATGATGATGGGCGGACGCCTCCGGCCTGTGTGACCGGTCATGCCGTGGACGTCGCTTCCGCAGATCCCTACGGCTTTGATCCTGACGAGGGTTTCCTTGGGGCCGGGTTGCGGATCGGGAACGTCCTGCATTACGAAGGTGTTCGCTGCGGTATGAACGAGTGCTTTCATGCACTTCCTCCCTTTCATGTGATTTGTGATCGATTCGCCCATCGTAAAGCGGACAGGAGAAATAATCAACACGCCTTTCTGTGGGGGACCATGGAAGGCTCGCTGTTTTCAGACACGCGGTGAGAATGGGCGGGGATGGGGTTCGCGGACGTGCCACCGTGGCCGGTACGACAGTTCGGGACCGAAGAGATCCTATGCGGTTCTATGTGATATTTTTGTTGACACGGACGATTACACGTTTTATCATGCTGATTAAACGTATAATCGTATCTGAGAGAGGAATCATCTCTCATCCTGGAAAGGAGGAATGGCATATGAAACGCTTTGTTTTCGGAGCAACCCTGTTCATGGCCGCGGTAGTCTTGTTCGCGGCTGGTAGCGGCGAGACCAAGCAGTCCACGGGAACACAGGGGCAGGCGGTCAAACTGCGCTTCACGACCTGGACCGGGGACAAGGAACAGATGGGCTTGCTCAAATCCATAGCGGACGAGTTCAACGGATCGCAAAGCACTTATAAAACCGACGTCTCCTTCGAGACCGTCCCGTTTCAGGATTATGTCTCGAAGATCACCCTTCAGCTTTCGGGGAGCAACCCGCCGGACCTCGGCTGGATGGTGGAGACCGCGGCGCCGACCTTCGTGAACTCCGGCGTCCTCGTGGATCTTAAGGAAAGCCTGCGCAAGTACGACTTTCCCGACCTTAACCCGATGGCCCTGGAACTCTGGTCGAACGCAGGAAAGGTCTACGGCGTCCCGTTTTCCACCTCGCCCTTCGTCATTTTCTATAATAAAACGATGATCGAAAAGGCCGGCATTCCCGTTCCGAGCGAACTCGCGGCCAAGGGGGAATGGACTTGGGAGGCATTCAGGAAAATCGCCAAGGCGGTCAAGGACAAGACCGGCGTCTACGGTTTCCAGGGCATGGACGGAATGACCTACGACAAGCGGGTGTGGCATACGCTGGTTCCCCTCATCCGCTCCTACGGAGCCGACGCCTGGGACCGGAGTGGAACCATCGGCCTCAACAGCCCGCAGGCGGTTCAGGCAGTCAGATTCTTCCACGAGATGGTGTACCGGGACAAGAGCATCGTCCCCCCGGGAGATCAGAGCGACTTTTATGCGGGCAATGCTGCCATGACCGCGGGACAGATCAGCAGGGTCACGAAGCTCAAGGACGTCGCATGGAGATGGGACCTTGCTCCGATGCCCATGGGACCCAAAGCCGTGTCCGACACGATCGGCCAGGCCGCGATCGTCGTTTTCGGCGCGGGTAAGAACAAGGAAGTGGCGAAGGAACTCCTCGCGTACATGACGAACAAGGAGAACGTGCTCAAGATGGCGAAGTACTGGCCGCCAGCCCGCGTCTCGGTCATGAATTCGGACGCATTCCTCAAGAGCAACCCGCTCATATCGCCCGAGAGCATGCAAAAGGCGGTGGTCTCCGGCCTACTCCAGGGCAAGGTACTTCCGAGCCACGAGAAATTCCCCCAGATAGACCTCACGGCCTCGGCACAGTTCGATAAGTTGTGGAATCCTTCCGCCGACGTGCAGGCGGTCATGGATGCCGTGGCCCAGGCCGTTAAGGCCTCGATGTGATCGGAAGGGACGGTTGGCGTGCATCGGAACCGAAAGAGCCTCATCGGCTACTTCTTCATCTTACCGCAGACCGCGGGATACCTGCTCTTCGTCCTGGGGCCGCTCCTCGCCGTGGTCGTGTTCAGCTTCGAGGAGCGTAACCTCCTCCTGAACACGTCCCGGTTCGTGGGGGCGGCGAATTTCGAGAAACTCCTCTTCAAGGACCCTCTGTTCTGGAAGACGGTCGGTAATACACTCGTGTTCTCGATGGGGCAAGTTCCGCTCAACATCGCGCTCTCGCTGGGCGTTGCGCTTCTTCTTTCGCGGAGGGTGCCGGGATTGGGCGTGTTCCGGACCCTCATCTTCGCTCCCGTAGTCACCTCCGCCGTGGCCTGGGCGGTGGTGTGGAAGTTCCTTTTGCAGGGCGGTGAGAACGGCATCGTAAACTCGGTGCTCGCGGGATTCGGGATAGCGGGGCCGAACTGGCTCCGTGAGCCGGGCTGGGCCATGGTGAGCGTCATCGTGAATCGGGTGCTCAAGAACCTTGGGATGAACGTCATCATTTTCATCGCAGCGGTCCTCAACCTGCCGGAACAGTACTCGGAGGCAGCGAGGATCGACGGGGCGGGAAGGGCCACGGTTTTCTTCAGGATCAAGCTGCCTCTTCTCGCGCCGACGATCCTCCTCGTCACGATCATCACCGTCATCGGTTCGCTCAAGGTTTTCGACACCATCATGCTCCTCACGAACGGCGGACCGAGCCACGCGACGACGGTCCTCATGTACTACATTTATCATCAGGGGTTCCAGTATTTCCAGTACGGCTACGCCAGCGCGATCGCCCTCGTTCTCTTCGTCTTCGTCCTGGCGCTGACGCTTCTCCAATGGAACTCCAGGAAGAGGTTTTCCTATTATGAAAGCTGAAACCGTCCGCGCGAAGTTGAGCCGGGTCTTGCCGGACGCAGCCGCTGTCGCCTTTCTCGCGGTCTTCTCCGTCCCCTTCGCCTATCCCTTCTGGTGGATGGCGATCAACTCACTCAACAACGCGGCGGAGATTTTCGGGAAGCCGACCCTGCTCCCCAAGAGCTGGCTCTTGGGCAACTACCCAGCGGCCTTCGAGTACCAGCCCATCGCGGTTCACTACTTCAACAGCGTTTACATCGCGGTCCTGGTCACGGCCGGGACGCTGTTCGCCGCCTCGCTTGCGGGGTACGCCTTCGCGAAGCTCAGGTTCAGAGGACGGGAGTTCTTCTTCATCCTGCTTCTGAGCTCGTTCATGATGCCGGCCGAGGTGACGCTCATCCCGAACTTCTTCTTCATGAAGGGGCTGAAGCTCATCGACACGCACCTTCCTCTCATCATCCTCCCGATCTTCGGCGCCCAAGGCGTATTCGCCACCTTCATGACGAGGCAGTACTTCGTCACCGTACCTGGCGAACTCGAGGAGGCCGCTGCCATCGACGGCCTCGGGCCCTTCGCGGCCTTCCTCAGGATCATCCTGCCGATATCGACCCCGGTGCTGAGCGCGGCCGCGATCCTGACCTTTCTCAACAGCTGGAATTCCTTCCTGGAGCCTCTCGTCTTCATCGACGACATCAGGAAGTTCACTCTGCCGCTGTCGCTTGCCAATTTCCGAGATTCCTACGGCCTGCCTCAGTGGCATCTCCAGCTCGCGGCCACGACGCTCTCAGTCATCCCGGTTCTCGCCGTCTATCTCGTTTTCCAGAAAAGAATAACTAATGCCATGGCTCTTTCCGGGATCAAGGGGTGAGGAACATGAACACCGATAACTACGAGGTCCTTGTCGTCGGGGGAGGCATTTCCGGATCGGTCGCCGCGATTGCCGCGGCCAGGAACGGGGCGAGGACGCTGCTCGTCGAGAGGTACGGTTTCCTCGGCGGGGTCCTCACGGCCGCGGGCGTGGGGCCGATGATGACCTTCCACGCCGGAGACCTCCAGGTGATCCGCGGAATAACGGGCGAACTCGTCTCTCGCCTCGAATCGAAGGGCTTCTCCCCCGGGCACATCCTCGACTCGACGGGCTATACCTACTCGGTGACTCCCTTCGACGCCGAGGCGATCAAGATCGAGCTCGAGACCATGCTGCTCGACTCGGGAGGCGAGGTGCTGTTTCATACGAGCCTCGCCTCGGTGAAGACCGAGGGGGCAGCGATAACCGGTCTCACGGTCTGCAACAAGGCCGGGCTCGGCTGTCTCGCCGCTACGGTCTACGTCGACGCGACGGGAGACGCGGACCTCTCCGCCTGGGCAGGCGTTCCCGTTCGGAAGGGGCGTCCGTCGGACGGCCAGATGCAGCCTCTCACCATGAACGTGAAGATGTACGGCGTGGACATCGCGGAGGTCCGCCGATTCATCAAGGAGCATCCCGAGGAATTCCCCCGGCTCGCGGAAAGCGCAGGCGCCGTGGACGCGGCCGAAAGGCTCTCGATCGGAGGCTTCGTCGGACTAATCGCGAAGGGACGCGAAGCCGGGGAGATCACCTTCTCGCGCGACGAGATTCTTTTCTTCGAGACGAACAATCCGGGAGAAGTCATCGTGAACACCACGAGGATCACCGGCGAGGACCCGACCGATCCCCGGTCGCTTTCGCGGGCCGAGGTCGAAGGCCGGAGGCAGGCCGCGGAACTCGTCTCCTTTCTGAGGCGTAGAGTCCCCGGCTTTCGCGACGCCAAGGTCCTGTCAGTCGGCCCCTTCGTCGGAGCGCGTTCCTCGCGGCAGATCGAAGGACTTTATACCATCACCGCGGCAGACATCATGGCTGGGGTGAGGTTCGAGGATGCGGTCGCCTGTTACGCCTATCCGATCGATGTACACAGCCCGGACGGGACGGAGACGACAAGTAGACACCTTTCGCGCGGCTTGTATTATACTATCCCCTATCGGGCGCTTATCAACGCGCGCGTTCGCAACCTCATCACCGTGGGGCGATGCATCTCGGGCGATTTCGAGGCTCAGGCCGCGTTCCGCACTTCGCCGGGAGCGGGGGCGATCGGGGAAGCAGGAGGCACCGCGGCCGCCCTCGCTGTCAGATCGGGCCGCATGTTCCCCGATCTCGACGTGGAGAGTCTGAAGAGGCGACTGCGCGAGCAGGCGGCGTATCTAGGAGAGCCGTGATGGCGAAACGAAAGAAGACGGGCATCAGGGAAATCGCGGCCAGGGCGGGAGTGTCGACGGCCGCGGTCTCCGCGGTGCTCAACGACAAGACCGATGGAAACATCCGGGTCGGCACCGAGACCCGGGAAAAGATCAGGAAAACCATCAAGGAGCTCGGCTACGTGCCCGATCCTGCGGCCCGCAGGCTCGTTTCGGGCAGGAGCAACATCGTATCGGTGTTCACCTATGAGCCGGTCTTTCCCTTTTCGCCCGACAACGAGTTCCACCGGTTCCTCGTCGGCATCGAGAACCAGGCGGAAAGCCTCGGTTACGATATCCTCCTCATTACGAACGGGGCGTTCCGCACCTGCGGGATCCCGGCCTACGAATCGGGAATCAACCGGCTCAAGATGGCCGACGGAGGCATCCTCATCGGCATCAAGAAGGACCGCGAGGTCGTGGGCCGTCTCGTCGACGAGGGTTTTCCTCTCGTTTTTGTGGGCCGGCGCGACATCGGCGGAAGGCCGGTGAGTTACGTGGGCTACGATTATCCGACCATCGTCGACCGCCTGTTCGATCTCGCGGCCGAGGCACGTCGTTCGAAGGCCCTGTACGTCAGGCTGAAGGGACTTTCCGAGCCCTACGAGGACCGGTTGGAAGCGGTGAAGCTCGCCTCGAAACGGCATCCGTCCCTCGGTACCGAGATCGCTGAACTGGAGGTCACCGCGGAGATCGGCGCGCTGCTCGCGCTTCCCGAACGGAGCAGGCCGGGGGTCTTCATCCTCGAACGGCGGGAGATCGCCACGGCCTTCGAAGCGGCGTGCGAAACCTCTGGCCTCGTTCCCGGGAAGGACGTGTCGGCCATGCTTCTCGAAGATCGATGGTTCGAGACGAAACTCGATTGGACCTGCTGGACCAACGTGCGCGCCGACCTCGGGGCGCACGCGCTCGGGATGCTCGACCGGCTGATCTCGGGCGAGAGCACGGGCCCCCTCGTCGAGCATCTTCTGCCCGAAGTCGTCCCCGGCGGCACGCTTGCGGGACTATGAGCATCGGTCAAAATCTGCGCAAATACTTAGCATTGGACTTGATGTTCGCGTCGGACTGTGTAGAATTATTAACAAAAGACTGTACCTGACTTCCTGATGTGCACCTCTTTTTTCAAGGAGGTCATCATGAACCGCCGAATTCGTAATTTCTTTATCCTATCCGCATCCGTTTTCGCCGTTTTTTTGCTTTCGACATGTCTGAATCTGAACGGCGGGGACGGAGGTTCGAACGAGGTCCCCACCCCAGGTCCGGTGCATATGGCCGCCTCGGTGTCCTTCACCGACATCGATCTCGGGTCCGGTGAGATCGCGGGGTCTCTCACGATAACGAAGGCCGTCGACGAGAGTGACGTGACGCACTACGCCCTCTACTGGGGGGGCTCGGCTACGACGAAACTCGCCGGGGCCGGCTCCTTGATCGCCGTGTTCCCGAAGGGATCTTCCCTTACGAGGAATTTTCCCCCCGATACCGCCGTTCCTTCGGGCGCGACGCACCTCGTCGTCCTCACGAAGAACGCGGAAGGAGAGATGTCCTCGGGAGTGGGATGCGCTGCCGACGTCAAGGGCACGTCCTATGCGGGGACGGAGGGAACCGCTGCTTCGCCGGTCTTTCTCGCCGCGGGAATGGGAGGTAAGAAATACAATAAAACCATCGGGAAGGGAAAAAGTTATTTCTATACTACGGCGCTTGGAACCTTCCTGAACATTAGCCTTGGCTCCCTCACCGATGATGCGGATATTGTTTATTACGGAACCGATTCGAGTTTCACGACACCGGATTCCGAAAGCCTGGAACAAAATTACGGCCGTATCCAGGACGAATACATCGGCGTAAATTCGGTCAATGGTACGAATTATTACTTCACGGTCGACGGTGTCGATACCGGGTACAAGCTCAACGCGCCGGGAGCTTCCTATTCGCTCGTCGTAATGTCACATAGCGGGGCCGTGAGCAATGTCGTCAGCGAGGGTAGTCAAAGCGAGCCTGTGCTTCTTCAGACGGGTGTCGAGGATGGTTTCCAAGTCGCAGCAAGCGAGGAGAGCTTTTATAAATTCCCAGTGACTGCGGGCGAGTCCTACATCGTCAATGCAGCGAGTGGACCGATTATCACGCTCTATACTGATCAATTTACGACTATGGCGTCATCACCCGCGACGGCTACGGGTGATTTTATCTATGTCAAGGTAACTTCCTCGGGTTCACAGGCAATGGGGTCTATTGAACTCGTCGGTAGGGAAGGTTCCGCCGTCGCACCGGTCTACCTGAAGACCGTGAAGACCAACTTCTGCATGGTGAACAACGCGTCGAGCTATTTTTCCTTCGACGTGACCCAAGGTCAGTCTTATACGGTCACGGCCTCGGATTTCTCGACCGGCAGTTTCTCCACTCACGACGTCGACCTCTTCGTGTTTCCTTCCGGAAGCTTCTCGGGAACGCCGACCAGTTCCGCCACCTCGAACGATCCGGAATCCGTCATCGTGACCGCCCAAGCCGCCGTGCTTCTCGTCCGCGTTGACGACAAATCCGGGTACGGAGGCATATTCCAACTGAAGGTGCAATGAACCAAGCGCGCCGTATTCCCAACGGCCGTCCATCCTTCGACCTTCGCCCATCCGCACGACTCCGCGCCGTCTTTCTCTCCGTTCCCGCCCCGCCGTACTCCTAACGGCGTGCAAAGAGAAAACCGCTCACCTCGAATTCCCCTCAACGACCGCGTGTCCCGAAACTCTTCCTCACCCCGGATTCTTCCCCCAAGGGCCTCTCGTCCTCGATACTACCACCCCGCCCCCTCTCGCCGCGTCCGCGCGGCGAGCCTTGTAGCGTCCCACCCCCAAGGCAAGAAGCCGTTTGCGGGGCCGTTTGACTCACGCAATGCTCTCGTCGTGTCCGCACGACGAGTGTAATTGGTAGCTCCGGTCAACGGGACCCGCAAACGGCTTCTTGCCGGTCCGCCCTTTGACATGCTTTCTTGATTGATAGTAATATTCACCCTACGCCATGAACCTAAACGACTATCTATCGAAGGATTGCGTGCTTTTTATCGATGCGGGAGAAAAGAGCGGCGTGCTCGAGCGCCTCATCGAAGCTGCCCGCGATGCAGGGAAGGTGGGCAACATCTATCGGTTCGCAGAAGCGGTAGGCGCGCGGGAACTCATCATGAGCACCGGTATCGGCCTCGGCGTCGCGGTTCCCCACGCGAAGCTCAAGGAAATCGCGGATTTTTTCATCGTGCTCGGAATCGTGCGGAACGGCATCGAATGGGACTCCATCGACGAGCAGCCGGTCCGACTCGTTTTCCTCATCGGGGGTCCGGAGGGAGATCAGGCCGGCTATCTCAAAATTCTCTCGGAAATCGTACATTTCGTGAAAAACTCAGGACGCAGGCAGAAGCTTCTCGATGCGACCGATGCCGAAGGCGTCATTACCGCCCTGGGGAACGGATAAGGAACTTGTCTCACGATTCCGATATGGGTAAATTATTGAAAAATACCCCGATATTTCATTGCATTGCGTAGGCTTGCATCGAGGAGGTTGATCCGTGATAGAGGCTACGAATCTGGTCAAGCGGTATGGTCCCCACACCGCGGTAGACCACGCGAGTTTCAAGATCGAAAAAGGGGAAATCGTGGGTTTTCTCGGGCCGAACGGGGCGGGGAAATCCACCACGATGAACATTCTCACCGGTTACCTTTCATCCACCGAGGGATCGGTGACCGTGGACGGCATGAACATCCTGGATCATCCGATCGAGTCGAAGAAGCGGATCGGATACCTGCCGGAAAATCCTCCGCTCTACCCCGACATGACCGTCAAGGAATACCTATCCTTCGTCTGCGAGATCAAGAAGGTCCCGAAGAAATCGGCCTCGGACAGGATGAACGAGGTCATGGAAACCGTCGGCATCGCCGATGTGAGCGGACGGCTCGTGAAGAATCTTTCCAAGGGCTACAAGCAGCGGGTCGGGCTCGCCCAGGCGATGATCGGCAATCCCGACATACTCATCCTCGACGAGCCGACCGCGGGACTCGATCCCAAGCAGATCCTCGAGATACGGGATCTCATCATCAAGCTCGGAAAGGACCATACGATCATTCTGAGCTCCCACATCCTGCCCGAGGTGAGCGCGGTCTGCCGCAGGGTGCTCATCATCAACCAGGGCAGGATCGTCGCCGACGACACGCCGGACAACCTGGCGAAGCGTCTCCTCGGCGGAAGCCACGTCCTCCTCAGGGTCGACGGCGGGAAGGAAGCCGTGGAAGGTGCGATCCGGAAAGTCGGCAGCGTCCGCAACATCGAGTTCCGGGATTCCCAGGAGGCGGGCGCCGTGGACGTCGTGCTCGAGGCCGAGAAGGACGTCGACATCCGGCGCGACCTGTTCCGCGCTTTGAGCTCCGCCGGTCTACCCATTCTCATGCTCCGCTCTCTGGACATGAGCCTCGAGGATATTTTCCTCCACCTGACCACCCGCGAAGAGGAGGTTGCCAAGTCATGATCGCCATCCTGAAAAGGGAATTGAAAAGCTATTTCCTCACCCCCATAGGTTATCTTTACATGGGATTTTTCCTTCTGGTCGCCGGCGTATTCTTCGCGTTCGGGAATCTCTTCACCCGAAGTTCTTACTTCACGAGCTTCCTGGGGGGGATCCTCTTCGTCTACCTCTTCGCCATCCCGCTGCTCACCATGAGACTGTTCTCCGAAGAGAAAAGGCAGAAGACCGATCAGCTCCTTCTCACGAGCCCCGTGTCGATCCCCGAGATCGTCCTCGGCAAGTTCCTGGCGGCCTTCGTAGTTTACCTCATCACCCTCGCGGTGACGGTGATGTACGCGGTGGTCGTAGGCGTTTACGGCGACCTCGCGTTGTGGGAGACGATCGGGAGCTATATCGGCTTCATCTTCCTCGGAGCGTCCTACATCTCGGTGGGGGTGCTCATCTCCGCCGGGACCGAGAACCAGCTGACCTCCGCGCTCGTGAGCTTCTTCTCCCTGCTCCTCATCTGGCTCATCGATCCGATCAGCCAGTCGCTGCCGGCGGACCTCGTCGTCGGCATGATCTTCGCCGGCTTCCTCGTTGCGGCCGTGGGTCTGTACCTCTACCTGAACACGAAGAACCTCTATCTCGTGCTCGCGGCGGCCATCCTCGGCGCGATCGTTATAACCGCCTTCTATTTCATCGACAAGGGTATCTACATCGGGTTCATCCGCAAGAGCCTCGCGTGGTTCTCCCTCAATAAACGATACGAGAATTTCTCCATGGGGATGCTGAAAGTCGACTCCCTCGTATTCTATCTTTCCTTCACCGGCTTGTTTCTCTTCCTGACGGTGCGGATCATCGAAAAACGGCGTTGGAATTAAGGGAGGGCAGCCGTGAAAACGAAAACGACGATTCTGGAATCGCTGAAGACCCGCTCGGTGAGATACGGAGGTTACGCCACCGTCATCACCCTCGCGGTCGTGCTGGGGCTCATTCTGCTCAACCTCGCGGTCCAGCAGTTCTCCCCCCAGTTCGACCTCACGAAGAACAAACTGTTCTCGCTTTCCGAGCAGACATCGCAGGTGCTCGAAAAGCTCAAGTCCCCCGTGACCATCTACGCGCTCTACGAGCCAGGAAAGGAAGCGGGTCAGATCAAGGAAGTCCTCGACAAGTATGTAGCGAAGAGCAAGAACATCCGGCTCGAGGTCGTGGATCCCGAGAAGAATCCCGGCCTCGTCTCGAAGTACGACAAGGAGAAGAAGGGCATCGAAAAGGGTTCGCTCATCATCGTTGGCGACAAGGGCTTCAAGGTCGTGTCGAGCATGGACATGTACGACGTGAATTACGCCAATCCGCAGAATCCCCAGATCACCGGCTTTTCCGTGGAGAAGCGCATCACGAACGCTCTCCTCTTCGTCAGCGCGGGGACCACACCCGTCGTGTACGAGATCCTGGGGCACAAGGAGAAGCAGCTGTTCGATCTCTCGATGAAGGAGACGATCGAGAGGGAGAACTACAGCTTGAGGCCCCTCAACCTCATCCAGACCGAAATCCCGGACGACGCGTCCTGCCTCATCCTGAACGGACCCAAGACCGACATCTCCCAGGGGGAGGCGGAAAAGCTCATCCGCTATCTCGACAAGGGCGGCCGGCTCCTCTTGTTCGCGGACTTCCAGGCCGGGCCCGCACCGGTTCTCAACCAGGTACTCGGGAATTACGGCGTCCAGACCGATTTCGGCGTCGTGGTCGAGCTCAACAAGAACTACAATACAGGCAATCCCTTCCACGCCGCCCCGGACTTCTCGGACCACGAGATCGTTCGGCCCCTCCGGGACCAGAACACGCCGGTCATCCTGCAGTTCGTCCAGGGGCTCAGGGTCCTGGACGTGAAAAGGCGGAGCGTGGAGGTTTCCCCGTTGCTTTCCACCTCGAAGCAGTCCTTCCTCCGCATCGATCTCACGAACAATTCCGGAGCGATGTCCGGAACCGACAAGCCCGGCCCGGTGCTCGTGGCGGCGGCGATCAGGGAGACGAAGGATTCCCAGTCCGGCAAGGAGGCGAGGATCGTCGTCATCGGCTGCGGCGTCATGCTCGAGCCCCTGAGCCTTTTCGGTCAGGTGCCGGGGAACATCGACCTTTTCATGAACGGAATCACCTGGCTTCAGGACCGGCCGGAAACCCTCTCGGTCAGGACCAAGAGCCTGATCACCTTCCCCATGAACGTCGACGGGCTCCAGATCGTCATTTTCGGCCTTCTCTTCGTGGCGGTCATTCCGCTCGCGCTCTTCGGCGCGGGTCTCGTGACCTGGCTGAAACGCCGCCACCTCTAGGGAGGCGGCACAGGAGTACGCCATGCTGAAAGCGAAAACGAAGCTCATCATCGCGGGCGCCGTGCTGGCCGTGCTGGCCGGCGCCTATTTCGGCGGGACGGTCTACCGTTCCGCCAAGATCAAGAAGGCCGAGGAGGCCTACAAGACCATAAAGGTGACCGATCTCGGGGCCGACAAGGTCGTGAAGATCGAGATACCGACCTCGGGCGTCGTCTTGGAGAAAAAGGGCGAGAACTGGGAAGTCCCGGCGGCCAAGATTCCGGTCAAGCTCGACCAGGAGGAGATAAAAGGCGCAGCCTGGTCGCTCGCGAACATGTCCGCGGACCGCATCCTCGAGGAGAATCCGAAGGACCTGTCCATGTACGGGCTCGACAATCCGAAGAGCCGCGTCATCCTGACCCTCGTCGACGGTTCGACCGTCGAACTCCTGGGCGGCAACATGGCGCCCACTAAATCTTCGTATTACGCGATGAAGAAGGGAGAGAACAAGGTCTACGCCCTGCCGCTCTACCCAGGCGAGCGGCTCTACCTCAAAATGGACAACATCCGCGACAAGAAACTCGCGACCTTCGAGCCCAAGGACGTGATGCATGTCCGCATCGTATCCGGCGGAACGAGGATCGAAATCGAGCCGAAGGAAAACGACGATTCCTCGGTCTCCGGTTTCGCCACGCACGTGATGACGTCTCCCTACAAGACGAAGCACGGCGTCGATCCCGAGGCTTTCGGCGGTCTCGTCCAAGCGCTCAACGTCAAGGTGAAGAGCTTCAAGGACAGCGCTCCGGCGAGCCTCGCCCCCTACGGCCTGGACAAGCCGTCCTTCGACCTCTTCGTTCAGGCGGTGAATTCGAGCCTGCACCTTCTCATCGGAAAGGAGACCGGCGGCGTGAACGAAGTCTACGCCAAGCTCGACTCCTCCCCCGAAGTTTTCGTCATAGACGACATCAGGGGCGCCATCGGCTTGAAGCCTTTCGCGCTCGTCGACAAGTTCCCGCTCATCGTGGGGATAGACAAGGTCGACTCCTTCGTCGTGAAGGGCAGGGGCAGGACGCTCACCGGCGAGATCAGGCGGGAAAAGACCAAGGTGACGTCGAAGGACAAGGACGGGAAGGAAGTCACGAAGGACGAGACCAAGGAGACCTTCTTTCTCGACGGGAAGGAGGTCGAGGATAAGTCGTTCAAGGATTTTTATCAATCCTGCATAGGCCTTCTCGCCGACTCCGAGCGCCCCGCCGGACCTCTCAAGACCAGGACCCCGGAGGTCTCGATCGAATATCGGCTCAACTCCCCGGCAGGGAAGAGGCTTTCGCTGCAGCTCGTTCCGGACGTGAGGGATTTCTACGCTTCCCTCCTGGACGGAACCGCCGATTTCCTGATTTCCAAGGCGCAGGTGGACAGGATCTTCGAGACCGCCGACAAGGTAACCTCGAAAAAGTGAACGATTCCGCCGCAAGCCGGCGGACCGGCGCCATAGACAGCAGATTCCTCTACGATTGACGTGCGCGGCCTCGGCATTCCCGGGGCCGTTTCATTTCAGAGTTCCATGATCCGTTCGCCGTTCTTGAAGAGGCTTATCTTCCTCGTGGATTCCGAGAGCGCTATGGATACGGCGTGGGAGACCGCCGTGATCGCCGCGGCGGCCGCGTGGCGCGATCCGAGCCCCTGGGGCAGGTCCCCCGGAGGTATCCGGGTTCTGATGTAGGTTCCCGCGGACACGAGGACGCCGTCGCCCCGTATGATGAAGGCCCCGTCGATCTTCGACAGTTCCTTGATGGTCTCCTTGAGGCTCGGATCGAGGATGTTTCTTTCGCCCTCCGCGTAGCCCTTGAAGGGGTTGATGATCATCTGCTGGCAATAATGCTTGACCTGGCCGTAATCCCCGAGGACGAAGATGGTCCCCGAGGGTTTTCCTTCACGGCCTTCCTCCGCGAGCTCCCCTGCGATCTCGATGCTTCTCACCAGAACCTGGTTTTCCAGGTCGCTCTGCTGTTCGTCGGCCGACAGCGAGAAGAAGATCTTGAACTCGTTCGCAACGTCGGTCACCCGTACGGAATCGAGGACGCCGGAGTAGGGAAGGCCGAAGACGCTCACTACCCGTTCCTCCTTCAGGAGCAGCCCCCTGGACAGGGCGAAAACGATGGAAAGCTCGATCAGGTTGCTCCTGGTTATCCCCTTGAAGGGAATTTGTATGATTTTCTTCTCGGGATACTTTTCCTTCAATTCCTCGAAGCGCGAAATGGTCACGAGGAGGATGTTCTCTCCCAGCCTGTCCGGGAGGAACGACAGGTCGTCGATGCAGTCGGTATGGATGAGGACGTTCTCGGCCTTAACCTCCTCGGCGAGACGCCGCGCGTGGTTCAGGCAGGCTTGGGAAACCTCGATCTTTTCGCCGCCCGGACGAGCGTACATCTCCTCGGTTTCCGTGAAGCGCTGAAAGACCTCCTTCTCGGTTCTCGCCGCGAGGATGTGCTCGTAGATCTGCGGAGTACTGAGGCGGAGTGCGACTTGGCGGAGCACCTGCAGGTGCTCGATTCCGTCCCCGACGATGAGGACGAGGACGTGCACGAGGCTCTCGTCGGGGGCGCCGTATTGGATCCCGGCCCTGCTCACTCCGATGGCGATCCTCGAGGGAGAGAAGCCGGGAATGATCGCGTGGGGAATGGCGATGCCGTGGGTCACCCAGGTCGATATGACCTGTTCGCGCTCCATGATTTTTCGGAAGAGGGATTCACCGTCGATGTCGGGCCGGCGGGAGCAGAAGAAATCCGACATCTCCCGGAACGCATCGTTCTTGTTGCGGCTTTCGAGGAAAAGAATCGCGTCCTGCAAGAGATAGTCTTCGATGGTCAACCGTTCCTCCTTTCCCCTGGAGGTCTGTTGGAATCAATTGTATTAGCTTTCCGATCCCGCTGTCCAGGCGAAAGCCGGAATTTCCGTAAAATTTTCCGTCCGCGATTCAGCTCTGCGGGCCTTCCCGTATCTGCCGGTAAAAGTCCGTCCCCTTGTCGTCCACGAGAATGAAGGCGGGAAAATCCCGTACTTCGATGCGCCTTACCGCTTCCATGCCGAGTTCGGGGAAGTCGAGCACCTCGGATGCTGCGATGTGTTCCTTCGCGAGGAGTGCCGCTGCTCCGCCGATGGTGCCGAGGTAGAAGCCCCCGTAGGTCCTGCATGCCTCGGCCACCTGGGGGGAGCGGTTTCCCTTTGCCAGGGTGACGAGCGATGCGCCGCGCTTCATGAAGCCCGCGAGATAAGAATCCATGCGTTGGGCCGTGGTCGGCCCGAAGCTTCCGATCACGTAGCCCGGAGGCGTCTTGGAGGGGCCGGCGTAATAGACCGGGTGGTCCCTGAAGTAAGCGGGCAGGGGCTCGCCCCGCTCGAGAATTTCGTTGAGCCTGGCGTGGGCGATGTCCCGGGCTACGACTACGGGACCCGAGAGGAGGACGAGGGTCCCCGCGGCGTGCTTCGAAAGCTCGGCTCGGATTTCCGGCATGGGCCTGCCGAGGTCGATTCGGGGGACGGAGGAAGGATCGGGCCGCACGATTCCCCGGGGCGCGAGAAAGCGTCCCGGATCCCGGTCGAGTTCCTCGAGGAAAACCCCTTCCGCGGTTATCTTGCCCAGGGCGTTCCGGTCCGCGGAGCAGGAGACTCCGATCGAGACGGGACAGGAGCCCGCGTGCCGGGGAAGCCGGATCACTCGGGCGTCCAGCGCTAGATATTTTCCTCCGAACTGGGCCCCGAGGCCCGATCGCCGGGCGGCTTCGAGCAGTTTCCCGCTCCAATGCGGATCCAGGAAGGCATCCCCGTCCTTTGAGCCGGAGGTTCCGAGGCCGTCGAGCCAACCGGTCGTCGCGAGTTTGAGCGTTTTCAGATTGTGCTCGGCAGAGAGTCCGCCGACGACCGCGGCGATATGGTAGGGAGGGCAGGCCGCTGTGCCGAGGGCCGCCACCTTCTCCGCGAGGAACTTCTCGAGCTTCTCGGGCTTCAGGAGGGCTTTGGACTCCTGGAAGAAGGACGTCTTGTTCGCCGATCCGCCGCCTTTCGCCACGAAGAGGAAGGAGTATTCCTCTCCGGGCTCTGCGTAGATGTCGATCTGAGCGGGAAGGTTGGTCCCCGTATCCGTCTCCTCGAACATGGAGAGTGCCGCGACCTGGGAATACCGGAGATGATTCTTCGCGTATGCGTCGAAGATTCCCCGGCCGAGAAGCTCTCTGTCCCCCTCCTTCTCGGATTCCACCGAAACCCGTTGCCCCTTCCACGCGACGATCGTCGCGGTCCCGGTGTCCTGGCACATGGGAAGCACGC
Source organism: uncultured Spirochaetaceae bacterium (assembly GCA_964397655.1). Lineage (GTDB taxonomy): Bacteria > Spirochaetota > Spirochaetia > DTKZ01 > DTKZ01 > CAYNKA01. The sequence goes on from CAYNKA010000004.1 coordinate 346,056, forward strand.
CCTCGGCGGCGATCGCGGCGTTCACGAGGAGCGAAGTGACGACGTAGCGGTCGTTCTCCGAGGCCTCGGAATCGCGCAGGACAGCGGACATCTTCTCGAGGTGCGGCGTTCGGAGATAGAAGGCGAGATCGTGAAAGGCTTCCTCCGCGAGCAGTCGGAGGGCCTCGGGTTCCACGAGAAGATGGTTTTTTCCGCGCCAGGTTACCCTCTGTACGTGATCTTTCGTCAGGAGCCGGAATGACGTCATGGAACACCTCGTTCTATCGGGATCGTCCCATTTTATCAGAATCGGGGACGGCGGAAAAGCACGGGCCGGGCGGCCCGCGCCGTGGTCTCAGCGGGAGAGCTTTTCCCTGAAGTAGCCGTGGACGTATTCGGCTCGCTTCTTCAGGTTGGAGGCGATTCGTTTCGCCAGGACCTTCCTCTCGGGATCGTGGCGGAGTACGAGGTCGCAGATCCCCTCAAGGACTTTTCCGTCGATGTTTCCGAAGCGCTCGAACCTCGCTTCGAAGAACGACAAATCGTAGGCAAGATAGCATTCTTCCTTCAGAGGACTCAAACGGCGGTTCTGTTCCGGATCCGACCAGCCGAATCGTTCCCGGAGTCCTTCGATCTTCATTCCCTCGGAAACCAGGTCTACGCCGAGAAAATCCGTGGGGATCACTATCCTGTAGTCCCTGCTGTTGTGCCGGATCATGTAGTTCCTCGGGATTCTGTTTTCGTCGAAGTAGATCCATCGATTAACAAGATCGAGCGCGAGCTGTTCCTTCAAGTCTCCGTTCTCCGAGTAGTTCGTTTCCGACAGCGGTTCGAACCGGCTGATCATCTTCGTCGCCTTGTAGAATTCACCCTCGATCATCGTGATGATGGAAGGGACCGAGAGTGTGCGCGCGAGATGGTCGGTCAGAAAGCAGATGGCGGCCATCTCCAGTCGCCTGAGTTCGTCGGGGCCGGCCTTCTTGACGATCCACTTGGCTGCGGGATTCGCGGTCTCTTCGGCGCCTGAGTAGTCGTGGATTTCCGCGAAGAAAGGAACGCGCACAGTTCCGTCCAGCCGGAGAATCCCGTCCGTGCAGTAATAGGAAGCGAGCTCGCCGGCCGGGACGTCGACGTTCAGCGTCTCGATGAGGTCCGGATCGACGAGAAACTCTTTCAGGTCGAGATGATCTACGTTCTTCATTCCCATTCAAGTATAATCCCATGTCGTGAAAAAACAATGCCGCGGACGATTCCTATCGGGTACGGTGGTTATTCCCGGCGGCGTTTGGTATATTTGACCCGGAGTTCGAAAACGAAAAAGTCTTCAAGAATCTCTTGAAAGGGTATTTATGAGACGCATCCTTACATGGCTCGGGAAACTGTGGTATTTCATAGCATTTGCTTTTTTGCTGGGACAGGGCGTGCCCCTTGCCGCGGAGATCGGTCGGAACTGGAAGCCTGACGATCCGGTTCCGCGCGATCCCAGGCTTTTGACGGGGAAGTTGGACAACGGGCTCGCTTACTATATTCGCAGGAACAAACGACCGGAGAACCGCGCCGAACTCAGGCTCGTGGTGAACGCCGGATCCGTGCTGGAGGACGATGATCAGCTCGGTCTCGCTCACTTTCTCGAGCACATGGCGTTCAACGGAACCGAACATTTCCGGAAGCAGGAACTCGTCGACTGGCTCGAGTCCATCGGCATGAGGTTCGGACCCGAGACGAACGCATACACGAGCTTCGACGAAACGGTCTATCAGCTCGAAGTTCCGTCCGAAAAACGCGAGACCCTGGAGAAGGCCGTGCTCATCCTCTCGGACTGGGCTCACGGCATCAGCATTGAAGCCGATGAGGTGGAGCGGGAACGGGGCGTCATCCTCGAGGAATGGCGGCTGGGGCGAGGAGCACAGGCCCGGGTGCGCGACAAGCAGTATCCGACCCTCCTCAAGGACTCGAAATACGCGGAGCGGCTTCCCATCGGAAAGCCCGAAATCATAAGCACTGCGACCGCCGAGAAGATCCGGAGGTTCTACCGCGACTGGTATCGCCCCGATCTCATGGCCGTGGTCGCCGTCGGGGATTTCGACCCGGCTGACATGGAGAGGATGATCAGGGACAAGTTCTCGGGAATCCCGATGCCCGCCTCGCCGAGGCCGAGGCCCGAGATCGCGGTCCCCGATCACGACGGGCTCCTCTTTTCGCAGGCATCCGATCCCGAGCTTCCCCGCCTGAGCCTCGGAGTCTACGCCAAGCGGCCTGCCCTCCGAGTCGGGACGATCGCCGATTACGGCGAAAGACTCGCGGAGAATCTCTGCTTCGCCATGATCAACGACCGGCTCAACGACATCTCCCGAAAGCCCGGAGCGCCTTTCCTCTACGCCTCCACGGGGACTTCCCGCATCACGAGGCAGAAGACCTTGTATTACGCCGCGGCTTCCGTGGAGGACGGAGGCGCGGAAAAGGGGTTCTCCGCCCTCCTCGAGGAACTCGTGCGGATTCGACTCCACGGCTTCACCTCCACGGAGATCGAACGCGCTAAGGCCGAATACCTCCGGCGTTCCGAGCAGGTCAACAGGGAGGCCGAGAACCTGTCGTCCGGAATATTCGTGTCGTCCTATGTGGACAATTTCCTCGTAGGCTCTCCCATGCCCGGCCCCGAGGCGGCATACGAACTGGCGAAGCGCAGCCTTCCCGGAATCGAGGAGGCCCGGATCAGGAGATGCGTAGACCGCATCCTGGACGACAGGGACTTGGTCGTACTCGCGAGCGCACCCGAAAGGACGGCGGCTTCCCTGCCCAAGGAAGAGGCGTTTCGCGGAATTTTCCGGGAAGCGGCAGGGAAGCCCCTCGATCCTTACAGGGACGATGCTCCGTCAGGCCCGCTTCTCGCGGAAAAACCGAAGCCCGCCGCCGTCCGGAGAGTGGAAAGCGAGCTAACGAAGGTTCCGGGGGTCGCGGAATGGAGGCTCGCGAACGGAGCGAGGGTGATCCTGAAGACGACGAATTTCAAAAACGACGAGATTCTCATGACCTCCTTCAGCCCCGGAGGGACATCACTTGTCCCCGACGCCGACTATGTCTCGGCGGATTTCGCCTCCTCGATAGTGGAACGCTCCGGCCTGGGCAATTTCTCCGAAGCCCAGCTGGAGAAATTCCTGAGTGACAAGCGGGTAAGGTTCGAAACCGTGGTCAGCGACGTCTCTGAGGGTTTTCGCGGAGCCGCCTCGGTTCGGGACCTGGAAACGCTGCTCCAGCTCGTGTATCTCGCCTTCACGTCGCCCAGGTACGACGCGGAGGCCGTGGCCGCCTACGTCCGCCAGGTGCGCGCTTCGCTCGAGAACCAGGAGAACCAGCCCGAAGTCGTCTTCGCGAACACGATCCAGGAGATCCTCACGCAGGGGCATTTCCGGGGAAGGCCCTACCGCCCCTCTCTTCTGGACGAACTCGATCCGAGGAAATCTTTCGAAGTGTTCAAGGACCGCTTCAAGGACGTGGGCGATTTCACCTTCATCTTCGTCGGAAGCATCGAGCCCGACAGCTTCGAACCTCTCGTGCGGGAATACCTCGCGTCACTGCCCTCGCAGGGAAGAAAGGAGAGTTACCGGAACGTCGGTCCTTCGCTGCCCAAATCGAGTCTCGAGCGGACCGTTAAGGCCGGGATCGAGCAGAAGGGCTACGTCTCGCTCTACTTCACGGGCCCGTTCGACTGGAGCGTCGAGAACGATTTCCTGCTCGGAGCGCTCAAGGAATACCTCGAAATCAGGCTCCGGGAAAATCTTCGTGAGAAGCAGGGCGGGACCTACAATGTGGCGGTCAACGCGTTCTCTTCCCGGATCCCCCGGAGCGAATACTACCTCGAGATTTCCTTCGGAAGCGATCCGTCGAGGCTTCGGGACCTCACGGCTCGGGCCCTGGCGGAGTTGGAGGACATCAAAAGGAATCTTCCGGAGGAAAAGGAAATCGCGAAGGTTCGCGAACAGGCCCTTCGGCTTCACGAACGTGGGCTCAAGGAAAACGGATTCTGGCTCGAACAGCTCAGGACCATGGCCTACCATGATCTTCCGGGAAGCACGATCGACGAGATTCCGGTGCTCATCCGAAGAATCGACTCCGGGCTCGTCGGGAAGCTCGTCTCCACCTACTGCAGGCAGGATAGACTGATAAAGGTCTTTCTCCTTCCCGAGAAGTGAGTGAATGAAGGATTCGGATCCCGTAGGGGCGCTCCGGAGAATAGCTCCCCCGGTTCGCCGTCAGGGCAGGGGGAAGGTCAGCACGAGCGAGAGGGAGAGGTTGTTCGAGGCCGTATCGTCATCGCGGAGGAACCTGGCGAGCAGGCGATGATACCGGATCTCGATGGACGTTTCCACGACATCGGACGAAAGCGGGGTCTTGTACCCTATCCCGAGATCCACGCCGAAACCCGCTCCGTTGTAAGCGTCTTCTTCGACCGTCGTTTCCGTGCCGAGGGACGGAACCCTCACGGTCGTGTCGATCTTGTCGACGATGAGATCCACGGACGGTCCCAGGAAGCCGTAGAACATTCCCCATCTCGTCCCGTACTTCGCCTTCAGCAGGATGGGGATGTGAAAGGTCCGGGTGGACATCCACATTCCCGCGGTGTCGCCGGCGCCCTTGCCCTTAATTTCGAAGACCTGGAACTCCGGACGCAGGGAATACGTTTCGTTCACGTCCATGTCGAGAAAGAAGCCGTAGTTCGCTGAACCTTGAGCCCGGTTGCCGTATCCGCCGTTGTCGAGGGTATCCGCCCATTCGCCTCCGCTCAACCAGGTCATCGCCGCGCCTCCGATGAGGCCGACGCGGGTTTCGGCGAGCCCGGCTGCCGCGGTCAACGCCACGAGGACGATCGAAAGCAAACCTGCTCTTCCGGGGAGCTTCATTCCGATTTCTCCTTACCGTACTGCATCAATTATTCATCATGAATGAAGATAAATCAATACTTCGCGACAATGAGTCGGTCCGCTCCGATGCCGTCCCATGCAGGCGGCGCCGCTCGCGTCAAGAAACGGCGAGACTGTCCGGTGAGACGGAAATCTCCGCGGACCGATCCATTGTCGTGACGAGGTGAGCCCTTCAAGGCTCGCCGCCTCAAGGAGAGGCGGCGAGAACGGGCGGGGATGCGGGGATCAGAACGTTTTCCGCACTTCCGCGAGAGCCTTCTTCAGGAGCGCGACGCCCTCCGCGAGTTCGTCCTTGGATATGACGAGCGGAGGGGCGATGCGGATGATGTTCTTCCCGGACCTGAGCACGAGGAGTCCGGCTTCCTGCGCCTTCGCGAGGATCGCCTTCATGACGTCCGCGGTTTTTTCCTCCGAGGCGAGGACTTCGAGTCCCCTGAGCATGCCCATTCCCCTGACCTCGCCGATCCTGACCGTTCCCAGGGAGAATTCCTTCGCGGTCTCGGAGAGGAGAACTCCGAGGCGCTCGCCTTTTTCCTTCACCGCGGCGAGAAATCCGGCGTCGGTGACCATGTCCCAGACCTTGGAGGCGACTGCCGTTGTCACGGGCCCTCCTCCGAAGGTGGTTCCGTGATCGCCGAGCTTGAGAAGGGAGTTGATCTTTTCAGGGATGAGCGTTGCGGAGAGGGGAAGCCCTCCTGCGAGGGGCTTCGCGAGGGTGATTATGTCCGCTTCCAGACCCACCGCCCGCGAGGCGTAGACGTGTCCTGTCCTGCCGAGTCCGGTCTGGACCTCGTCGGCGATGAGGATGACGTCGTTTTTCCGGCAGAGGTTGTTCAACGCCTTCGCGAAACTCTCCTTCATGACGCGGAGCCCGCCCTCGCCCTGGACGACTTCGACGATGACTCCCGCGAAGGACGGGTCGAGCTTCCGTTCCAGTTCGGTCTCGTCGCCGTAGGTGCAGACCTCGACCCCGGGGACGAGGGGTTCGAAGGGATCCCGGTAGGCCGCGGTCGGAGTGACCGAAAGAGCCCCCATGGTCCGTCCGTGGAACGCATGGTCGAAACAGAGCAGCTTGTGGTGCCCCGGGCCTTTCTTCCGCATCGAGTACGCCCTGGCGTACTTGATCGCCGCCTCGTTCGCCTCGGCGCCGCTGTTGCCGAAATGGACAGCGGCGAAAGGCCCGCTCGCCGTGAGTTTGGCCCCGAGCTCCAGGGTGGGTTTCGTGGTGTAGAGATTCGAGGTATGGATGATCTTCTTCATCTGGGCCGCTGCGATCTCCGCGAGGTCTTCCCTCCCGTAGCCGAGGGCGTTCACGGCGATGCCAGCGCCGAAATCCAAGTATTCGTTGCCCTTCGCGTCCCGGAGATGGACGCCCTCGCCTTTCTCGAGGACGAGAAGATCGGAACTGAATTGTTTCGGGAGGGGCGATGTATGCACCATCCCGTCATTCGAAATGTCGAACATAACGTACTCCTAACGTGTTTCAGTCTGCAGTGATGGTCGTTCCCTGCCTCCGGTCGAGGAGGAGGGAAAGGTTCCCGTAGACGAGGAATTCGCCGATGACGACCGCCTTCACGCCTGCGTGAATCGCTTCCAGCGAGGACTTCACCTTGGGGATCATGCCGCCGGTTATCACGCCGGCCTCGATTTCCCCGAGGGCCCGCCCCTCGTCGATCGTCTTCATCACCTCGCCGTCCTTCATGATGCCGGGAATGTCCGAAAGAAAGACCAGGCCGTCCGCCTTCACCGCTTCGGCGACCGCCAGGGCCGCTTCGTCGGCGTTGATGTTGAGCCCGACCCCCTCCTCGTCCATGGACGTGGAGGCCAGCACCGGCAGGTAACCGGCCTTCGCGAGCAGGTCGAGGAGTTCGGGATTTACCCGGACGATCTTCCCGGTACGATTGCCCCGGCGGGACCCGGAGCCCTCCCCGCCGGAGCTCACGCTCCTTCCCCCTTCCAGGGATCGCCCGATGAAGAGCCCGCCGTCGGAACCGGAAAGGCCGATCGCCTTCGTTCCGTTCCGCTGGAAGAGCCTCACCAGGGATTTGTTCATTTTTCCCGCGAGTACCATGTCCACGATTTCCATCTCCGCCTCGCTGGTCATGCGGATGCCGTCCTTGAACACGGGTTCGATCCCGAAGACCTTCGTGACCCGGCTCACTTCCGCGCCGCCTCCGTGGACGAGAATGAAGTCGTAGTTCTTCCTGAGGTCGGCCATCTCCCTTACGAGCTCGCCGAGGGTTTCCTCGGCCGATGCCGCCCGGCCGCCGATCTTGATCAGTATTTTCTTCATGTCAGAACTCGCCGTGAAGGGAAAGCCCCGCGGTCTCTTCGATGCCGAACCGGATGTTCATGTTCTGAACCGCCTGGCCCGAGGCCCCTTTCAGGAGATTGTCGATTACCGAGAAGAGGATGATCCGTCTTCCTTCCCGGTGCCATCCGATGTCGCAGCGGTTCGAATTCCTCACGTCCCGGGTCTCGGGGATGGTCTTCCCCCTGATCTCGAGGAAAGGCCTTTCCGCGTAGGCCTCCGAATACGTCTCGGCGATCTCGTCGTCGTCGAATTCGCGCGCGGTCTCCACCACCGTGGTCACCGCCATGCCCTGCTTGAGAGGGACGAGATGAGGCGTGAAGATGAGGTCCAGGCCGGCGCCGGCGCCGTCGAGGATCTGCTGAATCTCCGTCGCATGCCGGTGCGTCGTGCCCGGCGAGTATGCGTTCGTGTTCTCCGACCGCTCGCAGAAGAGGTTGTTCACCTTGGCGCTTCTGCCGGCGCCGGAAATGCCGGAAAGAGCGTTCGCGACGACGACCCCCCGGATCATGCCCTTCTTGGCGAGGGGAAGCAGGGGGAGAAGCGTCGCCGTCGGGTAACAGCCGGGATTCGCGATCAGGTCCGCCTTCCTGATGTCCTCCGTGTTCCACTCGGCGAGGCCGTATACCGCCTTTTCCAGGAGGTCGGGCCTGTGCGGTTTCTCCTTGTACGCCTTTTCGAAGAGGATCGGGTCCTTGATTCTGAAGTCGGCGGAAAGGTCGATGACCACCGATTTGCCGAAAAAGGGTTCGCAGGTCTTGGCCGATGCGAGGTGGGGAAGAGCGGCGAAAACGACGTCGGGTTTCGCGGCTACGGCCTCGTCGAAGGTCGCGAGCCTTCCTTCCGATTCTCCGGTCTTGGCCCGCAAGGACGAGGACAGTCCCCGGTCGAATTCGGTCAACGGAGTGCCTGCTTGGGAGGAGGACACCGGGACTATCCGAGTCACCTCGGGATGCCGGGAGAGCAGTCGTAGAAGAACCATGCCGGTGTAGCCCGTGGTTCCGAGAATTGCGGCGATCACGCTATTCCTCCAGGTCGGGAATCTTTTCCCTAAGTTTATCGATGAAATCGTCGGCCTTCACGCCTTCGCGAAGGATGATGAGGACCGTGTCGTCCCCGGCGATGGTGCCGAGGGTCTCCTCCATGTTGAGGTTGTCCAGGGCGAGGGCGACGCTGTTCGCATGCCCGGTGAGGGTCCTTACCACCCCGATGTTGCCGGAAAATTCCAGGGAAACGTAGCCGCGTTGAAAATCCTGGATATAGCTCCGTTCCGACTCCCGCCTGTCGTCTTCGCCGGGGAGGGTGTAATAATATCCGCTCGTTCCTTCCGAAACCTTGCCCACTTTCAGGAGCTTAAGGTCTCGTGAAAGCGTCGCCTGGGTGACCGTATACCCTTCTGACTGCAGAAAGCCGAGCAGTGTTTCCTGGCTCGAAATTCTGTTGTTTTTGATTATTCGCCTGATCGCTTTCAGACGGACTTGTCTTTCTTTCACCTTTTTCCATGCCTTTTTATAGATGTTTTTCGCCCGGTGTGTTTTCCTTTCGCCTCCGCGGCCGATTCCACTCTGATGTAGGACCCGCGTCCCGTGAATAAATATGCTGATTTATTGAATAAAGTTACGCCTTTTTTCGCCTTTTATCAAGCTCTCGAGGGCTCTTTTTTACGAAATTCCTGAAGATCGGGATGAAATTTTGCCGATACTGAAAAGGGGGCCTATGTCTGAAACGATTCCTCTCCATCGGAGAGACGGCTATGCGGAGCTCGTGCCGTCCGAGGACGGAATGCTCCTTGAAGCGACTTTTTATCCGCCGCTCGAAGGCGGGGAGCTCATCACGGTCGAATACATGGAGAAGGTTCTCGAGCAGTCAGGCATCGTGTCCGGCATTCTCTGGGACGTGATCCAGGAGACGGTATTCGCCTGCAATACCGAGCACAGGCAGATGGAAAGGGTCGTCATCGCCCGCGGCGAGCCTCCCGTGGACGAGATTCCGACGCATATCGTTCTCCGGAGCCGATTCGTGGAAAAAAAGACCCTTTCCTCAGACAAGTCCTCGACGGATTACAAGGCCTTCCGTTCGTATACGATCGTCCGCAAGGACGAGCGGATCGGCAGGGAAGTCGCCGCGCGGGAGGGAAAAGCCGGCTTCTCCATCTACGGAAAGGAAATCGCCAGCGGGAAAAAGAACATTCCCCTCCTCGCTCCTGGAAAGAACGTGCGTTCGCAGGAAGGCTCGTTCCTGTCCGAGAAGGACGGTCACTTCGTCCTCGAAGGAAACGTGTTCCGGGTCGAGGAGGTGCTGGAAATCCAGGGGGACGTCGATTTCTCGGTCGGCCACATCGAATACCCTTCCGATGTCGTCATCCATGGGGAGATCAAGGACGGCTTCAGGGTGGTAGCCGCGGGAAGCGTTTCCTGCATGAACACGGTGGACGCCTCCGACATAATCTGCAAGAAGGACTTCACCGCCAAGGCGGGCGTGATCGGCAGGGAGCGGGGAATCGTGAGGGTGGGCGGTAAGGCCGAGGCGAAATTCTTCGAGAACTGCACGGTCGAAGCTCTCGGCGGGATCACCGTGAAAGGCGGTTGCTATCACTGCATGGTCTCCACTCTCGGACCCCTCGACCTCGGAGAGAAGGGAAGGTTCGTCGGCGGGTCGGCACGCTGCAGCGGCGATCTCGTCGCCGGTTCACTGGGGAACGCGGCGCAGACGCCCACCGAGGTGTTCGCCGGCATCAATTTCGTCATGGAGCGCAGGTTCAACTACACCAAAGAGAAGCATCAAGAGCTCATGCACACGCTCCAGAACATCGAACAGGCGATCAAGGTGAAGCCCACTCCCCAGCTGCTCGACGCCCGGGCCAAGCTCAAGAGGGCTGCAGACGGCCTTTCGAAACTCATGCCCGATCTTTTCGCACAGGTCCACGTTAACGCCGACGCCTCGATCACGGTCTACGGGCGCGTGTTTCCCGGCGTAGTGATCCATGTGGGGGGCACCTCTCTGGCGGTGGATACGGAAAAGAAGATGGTCCGATTCGTCTTCGACCGGACTGCGCGCAAGATCACCGAGGAACCGATCTCGAAGGGGAAGGCTCCCTAACTCCGGCTCGTCGGGAAAGCCGTCGCCGTCTTCACGAACAATCCGTCGATCCCCGGCATGTCCACTTCCTGGAGCAGAAGGTCCCCTTCGGTGGGGAAAGCCAAGACCTTCGAGAAGATTTCCCTCCCGGCGAACCGAGCCGTGCCGTAACCGTTGGCGTCGATCGCGAGGTCGAGGGCTTCGACCCCGAAATCGAAGCGCGCGCGGATTCCCTCGTACCCCGATTCCGAGGAGACGGGCCGGACCGCGAAACCCATCGGAGTTACGAAGGCATCCCCGTCGAGCCTCCAATCGAGGACCGAGGCGGCCCATCGCAGGTACAGGTTGCGGGACGCCGGCCCTCCTCCCGAAATCTCAAGCCCCCTCAGTCCGGGCAGGAGACGGCTCGGTTCCTCGTTCTCGAACGCGAGGGCGGTGAAGGTCCTGAGCGGCTGGAATCGCCGCCACGCGAAATCCGCCACCTGCACGCCCTGGTCCATGAGTTCGGTTTTCACGAGATTAAGGTATTCGGGGATGGGCATGCAGAGCCTGGACACGATGAAGTCTCCGTCTACGATGAATTTGTCGGCCTGCTCGCGGACGAAGGCGAGGACGTCCCTGCGCGAGAGGCAGCTTCTCCACAGTACGTTGACGGGTATGTCGCGGATGAGGAAGGCGGACCAGGAGCCCGGCGCGGTTCCCGCTTTGTCCTCGCCGTCGTCGATGAGGATCTCCTGGAAGCAGACGCCCTTGTTCTCCCTGTCGGGCGCGCACCGTGCGGAAACGGAAACCCGGGTGGGACCCGGCGAGTCGAGGTTGATGTGGATTACGCGCGCCGCCCGTTTTCCGAGAAGATGGGCGAGGTAGAGCTCTTCGGCCTCGTTGCGGTCCTCCCGACCCTCGATGAGGACCAGATTGAACAGGCTGGTTCGGGTTTCGGTCAGGGAGCGTTCCCTCTCCAACGCCCGGAGCTCCTTTTCCAGCTTTACGGGATCGAACACAGTCTTCATAGTTTTCTCCATTTGATCGTCTCGTTCCTGGTGAGGAGCTTGGCTTCCTCGGGGCCCGAGCTTCCGGGTACGTACTGTGGCAGGGGACTCGGATCCTCCTCCCAACCTTTCAGGATGCGAGTGATGAAGGCCCAGGAAGTCTCGATCTCGTCCCTTCGGGTATAGAGGGTCGAGTCTCCGAGGAGGGCGTCGAGGATGAGCCGCTCGTAGGCTTCCGGCGGGGTGTCGCCGAAGGCGGAACCGTAGGAGAAGTCCATGTTCACCGGTCTCATGTCGGTCGAATGCCCCGGGATCTTCGCGTTCATGTTGAGGGAGATGCCCTCGTCGGGCTGGATGCGGACGAGGAGCGTGTTCCTGCCGGAGAATTGGTCGCTCTTGGGGAAGAGCGCCAGCGGAGGCTCCTTGAACTGGACCGCGATCTCGCTTACCCTGCGGGAGAGCCGCTTCCCGGTGCGGACCAGGATGGGAACTCCCGTCCATCGCCAGGTGTCGAGGTGGAGCTTCAGGGCCACGAAGGTTTCGGTCCTGGAGTCCGGGGAAACGCCGTTCTCCTGTCGGTATCCGGGGACCGGTTCTCCGTCCATATAGCCGGCTGCGTACTGACCTCTCACCGTCTGGGCGGTCGTTTCCTTGAAGGTGATGGGCCTGAGTGATTTCAGGATCTTCACCTTTTCCGTGCGGATCGTGTCCGGATTCAGGTCGTTCGGCGGCTCCATGGTGGTGAGGCAGAGCAGCTGGAAGATGTGGTTCTGCACCATGTCGCGGAGCGCCCCCGAGCTTTCGTAGTAGTTTCCCCGCGTCCCCACACCGATCTTTTCCGCCACGGTGATCTGGATGTTGTGGATGTACCTGTTGTTCCAGACCGGCTCGAAGATGCCGTTTCCGAACCGGAGAAGCATGAGGTTCTGCACGGTCTCCTTTCCCAGGTAATGATCGATGCGGAAAATCTCCCGCTCCTCGAAGTTCCGCGAAAGGACCTCGTTCAGTTTCCTCGCGCTCGCGAGGTCCCTTCCGAACGGTTTCTCGACGATCACGTTGGCTTGGACCTGTCCGCCTTCGCGAAGGCGTCCGAGATTCTCGATGATGGCTTCGTAATTCGACGGAGGCGTCGAGAGGTAGTAGAGCCTGCCTCGGTAGCCCTCGCACAAGGGGCCGATTTTACCGTATCCCTCGGGGTCCTCGAAAGCCGCCGAGACGTATTCCAAATTCCTGAGGAAAGCATCCTTCACGCCGGGATCCGTTCCCGCGAATTCCGGCACGTCGATCATCGTTCGCGCCTCTTCGCGGAACGATTCCGCGGTCCAGGGCCTGCGCGCGAATCCGATGATCCTGAATTTGCCGATGAAGCCCTTCGAGAAGAGCGAGAACATCGCGGGCATGAGCTTTTTTCGCGTGAGATCGCCGGTTGCGCCGAAGATGACGAGCGCGAAGGAATGAGCTTCGCGGGTGAGGGGGAGACCGGTGAAAAAAGGATTATAGTCCATAAAGAAGAATATGAGGAAGGAACGACGAAAAAGCAAGCTTGTAGGGCCGGACCCGATGCTGTAGTATGCCTCATGACCCGACTGGACATAGTTTCGCCCTTCGGCGGCTCTCCCGTGTTTTTCCTTTCCGAGACCTCGTCCACCATCGACGACGCGAAAACTCTCGCCTCCCGGGGATTCCCGTCCGGCACCGTCGTCGTCGCCGGTCACCAAACCGCCGGCAGGGGGAGGTTCGAGGACCGCCGGTGGAACTCCGAGTCCGGGGAAAGCCTGCTTTTCACCCTCTTTCTCGGGATCGAGGAGCTGACCGGCCCCGTGGGCCTGGTGCCGCTCAAGCTCGGCCTCGGTCTCGCGGTCACGCTCGAAAGGCTGTTCGGCCTGCATCCTGCGATCAAATGGCCGAACGACGTGTACCTCGGCGGGCGTAAGGTGGCCGGCCTTCTCGCCGAATCGCGGGACGGACTGGTCTTCCTCAGCATGGGCGTCAACTGCCTGCAGAAAGGCTTTCCCCCGGACTTGTTCCGGAAGGCGGTGTCTCTCAGGATGCAGACCGGGAGGGAGATCGATCCCCTGGACCTGCTTCCTCCGCTCCTCGAGGAAGTCAAGAATCGTCTCGGCGAGCCCCGCGAATGGAAGCGCGGGATCGAGGACAGGCTCTACCTAAAAGGAGCTCCCGTCGAGTTCAGGCTCGGTCTCGCCGAAGACGAGATTCCCTTCTTCGGAAGAATCGTCGGAATCCTGGAAGACGGCCAGCTCGTCATCGAGGGCGACGGGGAGGTCCGAACTTTCGCCGCCGGAGAAATCGTGACGGAAGGAGGGGATAAAATCTGAAATTTCCACTTGGCGAATCGTCAAAAGAATATTATCTTACCTAAAGAAATCTATTTTAACTCAATTCCGAATAATTTTTGTTTTTTAGAAAGGGAGTAGAATATGGCGAAGCAATTGAAATTCGAGGAAGAAGCACGGCGCTCGCTTCTCCGCGGTGTTGAGAAAATTTCCAACGCCGTCAAGGTAACTCTCGGACCGAAAGGTCGGAACGTTCTTCTGGATAAGAAATTCGGGGCGCCGACCGTCACGAAGGACGGAGTGTCCGTCGCGAAGGAAGTCGAACTCGAAGATCCGTACGAGAACATGGGTGCGCAGCTTCTCAAGGAAGTCGCGACGAAGACCAACGACGTAGCGGGCGACGGTACCACGACTGCCACGGTTCTCGCCTACAGCATCATCAAGGAAGGCCTCAAATCCGTAGCCGCCGGCATCAATCCCATGGGCATCAAGAAGGGAATCGATCGGGCGGTCGAAATCGCGGTCGAGGAAATCAAGAAGTCTTCCAAGGAAATCAAGGACAAAGAGGAAATCGCCCAGGTGGCGGCCATTTCCGCGAACAACGACATGGAGATCGGCAAGGAAATCGCCGACGCCATGGAAAAGGTCGGAAAGGACGGCGTCATCACCGTCGAGGAATCCAAGACCATCGAGACCACCACGGAATACGTGGAAGGCATGCAGTTCGACCGCGGCTACATTTCTCCCTATTTCGCGACCAACCGCGACACCATGACCACGGTACTCGAAAATCCGTACATCCTCATCTTCGACAAGAAAATATCCGGCATGAAGGACCTCCTCCCCGTTCTCGAGAAGGTCGCCCAGGCGGGCAAGCCCCTGCTCATCATCGCCGAGGATGTCGAAGGCGAAGCCCTCGCAACCCTCGTCGTGAACAACCTCCGTGGCACTCTGAGCGCCTGCGGCGTCAAGGCTCCCGGCTTCGGCGACCGTCGCAAGGCCATGCTCGAGGACATCGCGATCCTCACCGCCGGTCAGGTCATTTCCGACGAACTCGGCCTCAAGCTCGAGAACACCGAACTCAAGGACCTCGGCCGCGCGAAGATGGTGAAGGTCGACAAGGAAAACACCACCATCGTAAGCGGCGAAGGCAAGCAGTCCGATATCAAGGATCGGATCGCCCAGATCAAGGCCCAGATCGAGGAGACGACCTCCGACTACGACAAGGAGAAGCTCCAGGAAAGGCTCGCGAAGCTCGCGGGCGGCGTGGCCGTCATCAACGTCGGAGCCGCTACCGAGACCGAGCTGAAGGAGAAGAAGCACCGCGTGGAGGACGCCCTCTCCGCGACCCGGGCGGCCATCGACGAAGGCATCATCCCCGGCGGCGGCGTCACCCTCGTTCAGATCGTTCCCGTACTCGACAAGGTGGACATCACCGGTTTCACCGAGGAAGAGCAGGTCGGGTTCAAGATCGTGAAGCGGGCCCTCGAAGAGCCGATCAGGCAGATCGCCGGCAACGCGGGCGTAGACGGATCGATCATCGCCGAGAAGGCGAAGGGCGAAAAGAAGGGTGTCGGCTTCGACGCCGCCAAGATGGAGTGGACCAACATGGTGAAGGCCGGCATCATCGACCCCGCCAAGGTCTGTCGCAGCGCTCTCCAGAACGCGTCCTCCATCGCGGGGCTCCTGCTCACCACCGAGTGCGCAATCACCGAGCTTCCCGAGGAGAAGAAGGCTCCCGCGATGCCCGGCGGCCACGGCGGAATGGGCGGAATGGACATGATGTAAGCTCCTTCGGGAGGATACATCGCGCAATCGGCAAGTCGAGGGAAGTCGTTTACGGACGACTTCCCTTTTTTCGTTGAAAAGGGGCCGGGAATGAAAAGAGAAGACTTCATTTTTACCATAGGATTCCAGGGAAACACCGCGATCGTGGACGGACGGTCGAAGAAGAAATACGGAGGGCTGTCCACGAAGGAGCTTGCGGAAAAAGGTTTCTTCAAGGAGGCTTTTTGTTCGGCGGTCTTTTCGGGGGACGAACGGGAAACGGAGGAGTTCCTTTCCGTCTTCAACTCCTCCGGTCAGGGGACTTCCTACGGGCGAGACCAGCTCATGAGGCTCTTCGGCGTCTTCGGCGTACCGCAGGGCATCAACCGCATCAAGATCATCGAATGACGACGTCTGTTCTCGGGTAGGGTCGGACAAGAGCTCGTTATTGACTATTCAAGGCATCCATGATATTTTCTATCGATTCCCATATCTTATTATTAAGGAAGAGAAATTGCGTATGGATATGATAGTAGGAAATTTCCCGCTCCTGCAGGCGGGCGGCGGCAGCGGCCAATTGGTGACCACATTCATCACCTTCGGCCTCGTCTTTGTGGTGTTCTATTTTCTCATCATCAGGCCGCAGAACAAGAAGCAGAAAGAGGCCCGTCAGATGCTCTCCGCCCTTAAGAAAGGCGACCGCGTCGTGACCATCGGAGGAATCCGGGGCGTCATTCATTCCGTTCGGGACGATGCCGTTGTGTTGAAAGTCGACGACGACACGAAGATCGAATTCAACAAATCCGCGGTCGCCTCGGTCATGTCCGCCGCAAAACCGGAGAAGACCGAAACGGAAGCTTCCGAAGCTAAACCCGAAACCGGTTCGGAAAAGAAAGAATAGCATTTTCTTCCGGAAGCGCGATAGATCCTCAACTTGGAGTTGGCGGCATGAGCAAACGATTAAGATTACTTATTATTTTAGCCATCGTCGGAGTAAGCGCTCTTTTCATCTATCCGACTGTTCAATGGCATTTCTTCACCTCTCCCGAAAAGAAGGCCCTTGCCGGCAGCGCTAGGGAGCAGGTCCGCGAATATGCTCAGGCAAGAACGAAGAAAGAGCTCGACGAGTTGAAAGCGCTCGCTTTGAAGACTCCCGAATCTTCCATGCCCGACGGCTTCGGCTTTCTCATCGACAAGGCCGAAGCGAACTACAAACGCTCGAAGAAGGACGTTCCGAAGAACTGGTCGGTGACGGCGGTCTTGAACGCCTTCAAGAACGAGAAGGAAATCTTCTCCGTCATCGAGAAGCAGTATCACAACGAGATCATGGATCTGAAGAATCTTCGGTCGCGTTCTCTCCAGCTCGGTCTCGACCTGTCGGGAGGAATGACCGTCGTCATCCAGGCCGACATGGCTTCGCTCGAGAAGAGGCTCGGCCATGCGCCTACCGCCGCGGAGCAGGAGGACGCCATAAAGCGCGCCCTCGAGATCATCACGAACAGGATCGACCAGTTCGGCGTTTCCGAGCCCCAGATCCGAAGAGGAAGCGGTAATACGATCCTGATCGAGATTCCCGGCGACGCCGACCCGGAAAGGGCGCGGGCGTTCCTCATGGGCAAGGGGAGTCTCAACTTCCACATCGTCGACGAGGAAGCGACGCAGAAGCTCATCGAGTACCAGCGCGCGAACCCCGGCTATTCTCCCGACAATCCCGTGTTCAAGGTCGATTTCATCCCTGCAGGGTCAGTGATCCGCGGGTACTACACGAAGGACGCCTACGGCATCGATCAGCTCGAGCGGTACATCGTCATTCTGGAGGACATCAAGGAAAACGGGCTCGATGGAAATCACATCCGCAGCGCCCAGGTTGCCCGCGACACGATCTCCAACCAGCCGACGGTCAATTTCGTCCTGGACGGCGAGGGCGGAGAAAAGTTCTACAAGCTAACGGACAAGTACAAAGGCAAGAGCCTGGCCATCGTCATGGACAACAAGGTGAAGGCCTATGCGAGGATTCAGGAAGCCATCCGCGAATCCGTCAGGATCACCGGTTTCGGTGCCGACGAAGCCCAGAACCTCGCCCTGGTCCTCAGGACCGCCGCCCTGCCGGTCGACCTCGAGGTAATCAACCAACAGGCGGTCGGCGCCACCCTCGGCGCGGACGCGATATCGCAGGGACTGAACGCCAGTTTCGTCGGATTCATGCTGGTCGTGCTGTTCATGTTCATCTATTACAAGGGAGCGGGGGTCAACGCGAACCTCGCGCTGTTGCTCAACGTTTTCTTCATGATGGCCATCCTCTCGGTCTTCAATTTCACCCTGACGCTCACGAGCATCGCGGGCATCGTCCTCACCGTGGGTATGGCAGTCGACTCGAACGTCATCATCTTCGAGCGCATCAAGGAAGAACTGCGTCTCGGCAAATCGGCCAAGGCCGCGATCGAGACGGGCTTCTCGCGGGCTTTCTGGTGTATCATGGACTCGCAGATAACGACCTTGATCGCCGCGATCTTTCTTTCGCAGCTCGGGAAGGGGCCGATTCAGGGATTCGCGATCACCCTTTCCATAGGCATCATCACATCCCTGTTCACGGCACTGTTCGTGTCACGCCTCCTGTTCGACTTCCTGATCGACGTGGTCGGCACAACTAAGATTAGTATCTCCTGGGGGAGGCTGCGCGCATGAAAGTCTTTCCGTTTCTCAAATTCAGATATATCTGCATCGCCATGTCAGTGGTGTGCATCGTAGGCGGTTTCGTCGCGACGGTCGCGCGGGGAGGATTCAACTACGGCCTCGATTTTCAGGCCGGTATCAGCCAGCGCGTCGTCGTGGATCCCAAGGTTAAGGCCCCCATCGATCAGGTCCGCGCATCACTCGCCAATGTCGGCGACTGCCAGATCCAAGTGGTCGGCGCACCCGAAAAGCAGGAATACGTCGTCAAGGTCAAGGAGACCGGCGACAGCAAGACCTTCAGCGAGGAGACTTCTAAGAAGATCCAGGCCGGCCTGCAGAAGACTTTCGGAAACGAAAACGTGCGGATCCTCCAGACCGAATACGTCGGACCGCGTTTCTCCGCCGATCTCGCGAGCCAGGCGATATTCCTCACGAGTTTCGCCCTCCTGCTTATCCTCCTGTACTGCTGGTTCAGGTTCAAGCTGAGCTACGCCGTGGCGGCCATCGCCGCGACGCTCCATGACACCCTGTTCATGATCGGCTTCATCGGGGCCTTCCAACTCGAGGTTTCCACCGCGACGGTTGCCGCGGTCCTCACGATCATCGGATACTCGCTCAACGACACGATCGTCGTCTTCGACCGGATCAGGGAAAACCAGACTCTCATGAGGGAGAACCCGTTCAGGCTCATCATCGACTCCAGCATAACTCAGACCCTGAGCAGGACCATCATAACGTCCCTGACCACGCTGCTCGCCATAGTCGCGCTCTATATTTTCGGAACCGGCGACGTGCATCTTTTCGCCTTGAACATGATCGTGGGTATCGTCGTAGGAACGTATTCCTCCATCTTCATCGCATCGCCGATCATGTACGGTTGGACTCGCACCGCCGAGAAAAGTAGAAAAGTGAGAGAGGCGAAGAAGGCGGGCATAGAGCTTTCGGACGAAGAGGAGAAGGACGAGGCCGTCGAGGCATCCGCCGCGAAAGAAGCGGAGAGTGAGGAAGAGGCGGACGGAGAAACCGACGAGGTTCAGGAAGAAAGGAAAGAAACGGGCCTCGGAAGGCTTTCGCGGGAACAGAGAAAGAGAAAAATGAAAAAATGACGAATAAAAAAGCCGCCTCGACAAGGCGGCTTTTTTTTGGAGCGATTTTCAATCTATATCTTTTTTCCTTTCCAATACTTCAGGATAGCGTTCCTTCAACACGTCGTGTATGGTCCTCCCTGCGGTAAAATGGAAGTTTTCGAAGTTCGTTTTTCTCTCGAATTCTTCCTGGAGCGTCTTCATGTCGTGATACTCGTAGGGGATGGTGATGAGCTTGTCCCTTTTCGGATTGTAGGCGAAGAGAAAGGGCTTTCCGCGCTCGGATGTGCACCGGCCCGAAAGCGCGATATCCCCATACGGGAAGTGCGTGTCTCCCTCTTTCGGAAGCGTGAAGGTGATACCGTCGTCGGACGTCGTGATCATGGTCTTGAGATACGGGCTCGCGAACCTGTAGAGCCTGTATGAGATCCAGCAGCCGAGGCCGGTCAGTGCCGAACCCATTATCGGGGAGTAGGCCTTGAACGCGAGGAGCCCCATAAGGGGAAGGGCTGCGATGATCGTGAAGAAAATAAGGAGTCTCGGATTGGAGAGAGGTGTCATTTTGTGTACCATGGCCGCATGGTATCCGCCTCGTCGCGCGATGTCAAGAAAGAAGAACGCGTTTGTCAAGACTCAATAAAAGTGTCACCCTTTTCAACTCAGTAAAAATGTCACCCC
>CAYNKA010000005.1:0-250480 GCA_964397655.1 uncultured Spirochaetaceae bacterium
GTCGCACTATACCAACCCTCCCCCTTCCCTGTCAACTAGATTACACGAGAAAAAAGCTCTCCGTGAGCACAATCCTTCTCGGTCCGATTTGAATCGAACCGTACATGTTATTCGCTATCCTTGACAGAAGCCAATCGTATCTTTACTGTAAAAAGAAACCTTTTAGCCGTCGTTTTCGAGCAACGACTTTACTTACGGAAAATACAGGAGCGCAGTATGCGATTGATTTTCCTCGGCCCGCCCGGAGCGGGAAAAGGCACAATGGCGAAGCTTCTTGCCGAAAATCGAAAGATAGTCCACATTTCCACGGGAGACCTCTTCAGGGAGGCGATCGCGAAAAAATCCCAGTTGGGGATTCAAGTGCAATCGATCATAGAAAAAGGCGATCTCGTGCCGGACAGCCTCACCGTGAAACTCGTGGAAGAGAGGATCGGCAAGGAGGATTGCAGCGGCGGATTCGTCTTGGACGGTTTCCCGAGAACAATACCCCAAGCCGAGGCCCTCGACGCGCTCGTCAAGGTCGACGGAACGGTGAATTTCATCCTGTCGGACGAGGAAATCATCAAGCGTCTTTCCGGTCGCCGTCTTTGCCCCGCCTGCGGCAAGACTTACCACGTGCATTTCATGCCGCCGAAAAAGGAAAACGTATGCGATGCATGCGGCGGAATCCTGGTCATCCGAAAAGATGATCAGATCGAATCCATCAGGAACAGGTTGAAGGTATACAAGGACCAGACCGAACCGCTCGTCGCGTATTACGCGAAAAATGGGATAGTCAAGGACGTGGACGCCTCTCCCGAACCTTCGCGGGTGTTCGCCGCTCTGAAGGAAATTCTCGGAATGTAGGAACTTAGGAGGGAAGCCGGTGCTCCGCAGGCGATTTCGGGATCAGGGATTGTAGAAATCACCCGGAGTAACGGCTTCTTCGATCTCGGCCTCCGTCAGCAGTTTTTTCTTCAAGATAAGGGATTTCACATCCCCTATGTACGCCGGCTGGGATTCGCTGAGCAATTCCTTGAGCTTCGCTTTGTTGGAGTATCCCAACTCCAAGGCTTTTCCGAAACTTTCCAATCCAGCCTCCTTTTCGTTGGCCCTGACGAGATAGAGGAAGGCCTGTTCGAACCATAGTTTCGGATCGTCTTTTTTCTTTTTGATGAGCGCATCGATAAGATCGAGGGCCTTCGCGTAGAATCTTTCCCTCTTGTAGAGTCCGCTCAGGAAAAACGCGGTATCTATGTCCTCCGCCTTCTTCTCTCGGTATCGTTCCAGATATTGTATCGCCATCGACGCCTTGCCGAGATCCGCCTCGAGCAATCCCAAACGTCTGAGAACATCCGGGTCCTCGGGAGAAAGCTCGTACGCGGTTTTCAGGAGATCGTAGGCTTTGTCTCGATTCTTATTCGCTTCCGCGAGTATGCTCAGATTGTACAGTGCGCCGATGTTTCCTTCGGAACGCGAAAGAATGGCCCGATAGACTTCTTCCGCCTCGTCGTTCTTTCCGGACTTTGCGAGCGCGAAAGCGAGGGTTTGTGAGAGGAGAAGGTTGTCCCCGTCGCGGAGCATGAGATCCCTCAGGATCGCAATGCCTTCGGCATAACGCTCCTGGATGATGTAGACGCGCGCAAGGTTGTAGCTTCCCTCGGAAAAGCTCGAATCGTAGCGAAGCGACTTCTCGTAGAGGGCGAGGGCTTTATCGTATTTCTTCAGCTCGAAATAAGCATTGCCGAGGTTGAAGTACTCTGCGGACAATTCCCGTCGTATCGAGGTCGTCGTGCATCCGGTCGTGCATAGAATGACGACGCACGCGAGGAAAGGAACCATGGCCGAACGCCGCAGAACCATGCCCCACTAACCTCCGAGGACCGTTTTTTCGATCTTGCGTACCTGAGAACGGTAGAGTCCGGATATGTTCACGCCGTAATCCGCGATGAGCTGAATGATGTTCCTCGGCAAATCCTCGGGATCCGTCCCGTTCAGGCGGTCTCCCGCGTCTCCGAGACCTGGCAGTATGTAGGCGGCCTCATTCAGAACGGGATCCATCCAGAGCGTGTACACCTGGACATTGTCCAAGGCCCGAACGATCCTGAGCGCCCCCTTGAGTGCGGAGATCACGTTGAAGAATTTGATGGACCGCGGCTTCACGCCTTGATCGAGAAGGTATTTCACGATCGTCACGAGGCTCCCTCCCGTGGCGTTCATGGGATCCGCGAACACCAAGTCCTTTCCTTGGAGTTCCTCGATCTTGAAATAGGATCGATCGAGATCGAGGATGTACTCCATGTTGATTTCTTTCTTGCTGTCGTCGCGCTTGATGCGGAACAACGCGAAGGGAGTCACGTACCCGGTGGAGGAATACTCCTGCATCTCCTTGGACATGATCATGGATGGAAGCAGAGCCCCTCGGAGCATGACGCACATGACCGAGTTTTCTATTGCCGCATCGACGTCCGGAATCTTGTGCACCGCGTAGTTTTGTACCGGAATGCCGACGGGAGTCTTGATGATCAGGTGATTCTTGTGCGAATTCGACTCCTCGGTGTAGGCGAGGTTGAACAACATTTCGTAGGCCCTTTGGATGTAGTAGACGAACTCCTGCCTCTGAGTCCGGACATCTCGCAGTTTCGCGATGAGGCGGGATGCTTGGCCGTGATTCTCCCGGGGTGTTATGAAGGAATAGACGCGAATGGAAGGCTCGGTTTTCGTTATCTCCTGCATGAGCTTTCCCATCTTGTTGTAGAGCTCGATGAGACGCTCCTTCTCAGCTTTGAGCCTCGCCTCGTTCTGTGAAGTCGAGAGTACTTCGAATGCTTGGACAGCGTCCTGATAATGCGAATCCATTTCCGCGAGGAAATTCTTGTCCTGTTCGGTGAGGAATCCGTCCAGATCCGCGGCCGTTAGGATTACCTTTGCCATGTATATCTTCCCCCTGCTCTTCCGAGAACGAGATTATCAGGCGTTATTGTAGACGAGAAGAAGATAAAAAACAACGATACGTATGCAAGCGATACAGCAAAAAGCCCTCCCCCGAGAAAGCGGAAGGGCGATCGTAACGCACGTTATTCCTAAAAATGAACTCGAAGTCCTATGTCCGCCGAAAACGCGAACGAGATTTCGGGAAGGAAACGGACCATGGGAACGAGTTCGAGAAAGAGGTCTAGTTTGCTTATGGGGAAAAATCTTATGCCCACGGGCAATCGCGCTCCGAGGTCGAAGTCTATGTCCTTGTCGTTGTCGGAATTGTCAGCTTCCACCGAGGCGAGGCCTCCGAACAAGCCTACCGCGACCCAGTATTTGAGCGGAGTGTTCTGAATCGGCGCGTCCCATACCCACCAATCGGCGAAGACGCCTACGCGCTGAGCCTCATCCGACAATGACCAGCTCAGGCCGACCAAAGGTTTGGCATTCCAGGAAAAAAGAAGGCCTAGGCCGGCTCCCGTGTCGCCGGTTCCGTTTCCGACGAATGATCCGAATAATCCTACCGCGCTCATTCCCGCCGGGCCTTTGTCCGCGAAGACGTTTCCGGTCGAAAAAACCGCGAGCGAAATGAGAGAGAGTATGACGATTTTCTTTGCCATTCCGACGCTCCAATTTAAGTTATGGTTGTATTATATAACAGCCTCGGAAGAAAAACCAAACCGAACCGAGGGCTTTGCCATAAAAAAAGCCCGAAATTCCGTTTTCGGGCTTTATCTCCTAGGGGAGTCGAACCCCTGTTGCAAGGATGAAAACCTTGTGTCCTAACCACTAGACGAAGGAGACATGCGGAAGAAATCTATACTCGATTTCTTCGTAAAAGTCAATAATGCTATCGACTTCCTGAGCCGCACAAGATTCGAACTTGTGACCCACGCCTTAAAAGGGCGTTGCTCTACCTACTGAGCTAGCGGCCCGCGGCAACGGGTGGGAATATATCAGGTTCCCATCGAGATGTCAATAATGCGTCAAAGACGGATTTCGATTCCTATCAAGAGATTAAACACCGATCTCATGCCCGGCTCCAGGGACAATTCCGTGCCGAACATCGCCGCATGGAACTGAACCGCTCCGTAATCGAGCCCGAACCCGGCGCTGAACAACCCTTCCGACATTCCCGCCCGGAGCCAAAGCACCTTCAGGACCTTGACCTCCGCGCCGAAACCGATTTTCAGAATCGGGTTCTGCATGGTATCCGGATGGCTGAGAAAATCGATGATGTCCCGATAATCCAGGAGAAGTTTCACCTCGCTGAAATACTGCTCGATAAGCCCGAGTTCCGGGGTATACATGAATCCGAGGCTGATGTCGCAGGGGACTCTACCGTGAACCGGGTCCGCCGGCTTCTCGCTCGAAAGGAATCCGTCGAGAGACGAGTAGTCGCTCCTGGTCGTCGGCGTGAAGACATCCCTGGCTACGAGTCCCAAGGTATAGGTTTTCCTATACGAGTATTTCGCCCCGAGGTCGAGGCCGATTCCGGTGGTCAGTGAAAACGGGTTGTTCAGAAAAGCGTCCCCCCCTTGGGAGAAGAGATCCGGAAGCTCGACGACGGTCCTCGTGAAATAGGTCTTCCCTTCGATGAAGGATTTGAGATTCACCCCGAAATCAAGGGTCGCCTGCGTCGATTCGGGGATAAAAACCCTAAAAGCATACCCTCCGTAGAGTACGACCTTCGTCGCCGAGGAAACCGCGAGAGTAGTACCGCCCACGCTGGCGAAATCGATCCCCGACGCGTTTATCATGGCGAATCCGAGTCCTTTCCCGACATAGCCGAAGGACAAGGGGCCCACGAGACTCGCCCCGGCATAGACGCTTTTGATGAGATCGGTGACCTTCGGGTCCGAGATCAGCTCGTCCGAGTCCTTTCCGCCGGCACCCTGAAGAATGATGTTGGCGAGCGAGAAGATAGGTCCGCTGAGGCCCAAGGTCAGTTCCGTGATGTGAAATTGAGAAGGAATATCGTACAAACCCGCGGGATTGTTGTACAGAGTTGATAGATCGTCGCCCAAAGCGGCATGAGATCCGCCGATTGCGGCCGTTCTCGCGTTGGGGATTCGGATGGTTCCGGAGGGAACGATCTCTCCTTGGAGGGGAACGGAGAGAAGGAAAACGAGGAATCCGATGAGTGCGGGGCGATTCATGGCGTGGAGATTCAACCCATCCTCCTTCGTCAGAAGTAATCGCGGAAATCGCCCAATAGACCGGCCGCGTCGCTGCCCTCGGGCATCAGGTTCTTCGCCGCGGTGAGAAAGGCGATGGCGGTCGCCCCGGGGCCCGTGTTCGTATCGATTGCGTACGCATCCCCCCCGGCGGCGTCGAGCGCGACGACGAGAAGACCTACACCCGCGACGAAATACTGATCCGCCGTGACCGCGGCTCCCGCGGTTTCGGCCGCCTGGATCAGAGCTGCGGCCTCTTTGATCAAGACGAGATCCTTCGACGTGAAGGATGCTATCTTCGCTTCCATCGCCGCCTTTATTTCGGCCTCCGTGCCGCCTGCGGCGACGTCTCCGAGCATATCGGCCATCGCATTCGTCACACCGGCCGCTCCTAGGGCGAGCTCCGCGACGAACGGCTTGAGCGAGGAGTCTCCGGTATCCTTCAGGGCGTCGTAGGCTTTTTCCATCGCCTTCTCGTCGTTGGAAGCGAGGGCGTCCTTTGCGTAGGCGATTTTTTGCGATTCTGACATATTCGAAGGATCCCGTTGGGCCCATTCGAAAAGGTTAGTCGTGAATACCGATTCACAGGAGGTCAGAGTACCGACGAGTATGATGCAACCGATGCCGAATGCCCGCCTTATCTTTCCCATATATACTACCTCATCGACAGGTCAATTCATAAACTGGAGAGCCTAGAGGCGGAGTGAAAAATTCAGAGAAATCCCCGTCACTTTATGATACTCCGAATTCCAGACGATTTCACGGGAGAAATAGGCGCAGCCGATCTCGACGACGGACAACCGCAAACCGGCTCCGAAGCTCGGCCCTCCCCTGTTCCATCCGCCCCAAAGACGGAGCCGCCGGAAGATCCGCGTCTCGACGCCGAACCGCAAGCGATCGAGGAACGAGGGTTCGGGAATACCGTCGTCATCCAAAGCGCCGAAAGGATCGTACCACTCGCAGTGGACGACCGGATCGATGATATCGGCCGCATCCCCGAAGTCCGGACGGAAGGCGAGCCCAAGTGACATGCTCATCGGGATGATGTAATCGGTACCCAGTATCGAATTTTCCGCGGGAAGCCCCCAATTCCGGATCGATGACCTCACGTCCGCGAGTGAATTCCACGAATATCGAAGCTGAGTGTCGAAAATATCCCTCAAGGCGAATCCGAACGTGAACGGCCCGGCCTCGGCGAGCAGGCCCGCGTCGACCGCGACGCCGGTTCCGTTCAATGCGTAGGTGTTCTTGAAAGGATCGCGTCCGTCGCCCGCGTCGACGCCGAAATAATAATGAATCATCCTCGCCGAGGCAGTATTGTCGAGCGGCGCATAGACTCTGACGAGCGGACGGACGTCGGCGCCGACAGCCATGGTTAGCCAACCTATATGGAGAGGGACCGCGTATCCGCCGATGAGCGAAAATTCCGTGGTGAGAAGACCGGTGATATGCTCAGGAAAGCTCGGGCCCTGGTAATACTCGTCGAAGGCCGCCGTGAATCCCAGTCCGAGCCCCTTCCTCACGTAACCCATCCCCAAGGATGCGCCGAATCCGAATCCCTGGCCGGTGAATCGCCCTCCGAGGGACGCGAGCGAATCGGAGCCGTCCCCTGATTTCAGAAGCCGGGCCATGTCCGCGGCGTGCTCCGGGTCGCCGTGCATCCAGAAGGAGGAGGAGAGCAGGGTAACGTCTCCGTCGCCGTTCGCGAATCCGGCGGGATTGGAAAACAGTGAAAAGTAACCTTCCGCGACCGCAGTCCGGGATCCTCCCTGAGCGACAACACGCGGCTCGAAGGTTTCGAAGGGCTTTTGCCGCACGGTTTCAGCCGAAAGGCCGTATGTCGATGCGTACAAGACGAACATAAGGCAGGCTAACCACTTTTTCAATTCAAACCTCAAAGCCATGGCGAAACACTTCCTGTCGGTCCGGTCGTTCCTAGACTATCTGAAGTCGTACAACCTTTCAAGGACCTGCATGCTCGATCATCAGTCCGGGCTCCCGATCAGAAGCCCCCCACGATCCTCCAGGATCCTGAGTCCGATCCTCGTGCCGCGGAACTCCGCTTTCCCTTGCCCTTCACGGGGGAAAAGCGCGACCGGCAGGTAATTGTCCGAGAGGAACATCCATGCGCCGAGAGCCGCATCGTACTCCTCGCAGATCGAATCCAACCTTTTACCGACCTGTCTCCGCAGATAACGATCGAGGGCGGTATCCGCGAATCCGCGTATCGTCTCGGCCCTGTCCCGGCTTATTCGTTCAGGCACCTTCGGTTTCATGGTGAAAGCCGCCGTACCGGGACGCGGCGAGAACGGAAAGACGTGGAGGCCGGAAATGTCGAGATCCTCGACGAGCCTCAGGGTGTTCTTCTGATCCTCGTCGGATTCTCCCGGAAAACCGGTGATGAGGTCTGCGGCCAAAAAGGGATCCGTTTTCGCCTCCCTGAGGAGACCGGCCGCCGACACGACGTCCGCGGTCCTGTACCTCCGTGCCATCCTGGCGAGCACGGGATCCGAGCCGGATTGGAGCGGCAAATGGAAATGCGGGCAAATTCGGGGCTCCGCGAGAACACGGGCGAGATCGCGCGAGATCGCGTCAGGTTCGAGTGAGGAAAGTCTGATGCGCGCGCCTGTTCCGGCTTCGATAAAATCGGAAAGAAGCCCTCTCAGATCCCGCGTTCCCGAACGATAAGAGGAGATATTGACTCCGGTGAGCACGATCTCTCCGTACCCGGCATCTTCCAAAGCCCGGAATCGGCTCACGGCTTCGCCTGCGTCGAGGGACACCGAGGGGCCTCGCGCGATCCGGACCCTGCAATAGGTGCATCGATTGTCGCAGCCGTCCTGGATCTTGAGGAACGCACGCGTATGGAAGCTGAAGCGTCCGGCGCTGAAACGGAACCTGCGCCCCGGAACTGGAGGCAGGTCCTTGCATTCCCTCCAAACCTCGAGAACCGACGCGAGAGGAACTCCGGTCCGCACCTCGGAGAGGAGAGGCGGAAGATCGAGTACGCGGTCCTTGTCGTCGAGGCTCACCGCGAAGACCCGGTCGCCGAGGGATTCCAGATTCTCGCGCTCTACCTGCGCGTAACAGCCGGTCACGACGACAGGTGAAGGCCCTCGTTCGACGAGGATCTTGCGGATGATCCTGCGGGCCTTCTGCTCGCTCTTCGACGTGACGGTACAGGTATTGATGATGTACAGATCCGCGGGCTCTTCGATGCCGACCGCTTCGTGCCCCGAGGCGACGAAGGTGTCCGCCATCGCCTCGGTTTCGCATTGATTGAGTTTACAGCCCAGCGTGTAGAAACCGACTCTCATCCGCCAGCCGCGGGATTGGGAGGCGTTACCGCGGGAGGCTGCGGTGAGGGCTGAACCTCCACGGGGGCGGCGGGCGCCGGGGCCGGTGCCGGCCGCGGAGCGGCGGGGGCCGGGCGAGGAGCCGGAGCGGCCGGAGCGGGGGCCGCTCCGGCGGCGGAGAGGAGATTCTGCGCCCTCTGGCGTCCTCGAATCGCGTCCGCGAGATTGGGGTTGAGCTGTAAAGACTTGTTGTAGGCGTCGACCGCGTACTTGTAATCCTTGGCCTGTTCCCGCGCATAACCGAGACGGGCCCACCAGAGAGCTACGTTCGGATCATGGTGGACCGCGGTGGTCAGGGAGATGTCGGCGTGATTGTACTCGCCGAGACGTATGAAGATTTCCCCCATATAATAGTAAACCTCGTCGATGAGGTCTCCCGTGGGGGATATGGTGGCGTATTCTTCCAGGAATTTGAGCGCTTCGAGATTGTTGCCGCTGCTGAAGTATCCTTCGGCGAGGATTTGGAGGATGCGGTTGTCGTAGCGGGAAATTTCCATGGCCTTCTTCCCATACTCGATCGCTTCCTGATATCTGCCGAGCTTGAGGAGGCTCCAGCCGAGCACGACGTAGGAGTTCATGTTGCGGGGAAGTTCCTTGATCTCGTCGTAACAGACTTGGACCGCCCTGGCATAATTGCCCTGCTTGTAAAGCTGAAGCGCATCGGGTCGTTCCTGAGCGGGGAGCATTTGGACGGAAAAGGACAGTATCGTGAAAAAAGCGAGAATCCGTATCATTGCTGAGTTCCTTCTTCCTTCGGCCGAGGTCTTTCGGGCATTTCGCAACAGCCGCGGAACCGGCTTCCGCTCTGGATGATGAGCTCGGGAGTGGAAATATTCCCCTCCATCACCGAGTTCGAAAAGAGCTCGATTTTTTCCCGGGCCTTGATCTCTCCCTTGACGCGGCCTTTGAGCCAGACCTTGCCCGCCTCTATCCGCGCGTCGATCTCCGCGTTTTCGTTGATGTGGAGCTCACCCTGGGATTTGATGTCGCCCTTGAATTTGCCTTTGATGAGAAGAGGTTTTTCGAACACCATCTGGCCTTCGAAGTAGAAATCGTCGGCCATCACCGTGTCCATATCCATTTCATCGGTGTACCGGTTGCTGTAGTCGGACATGCCGCCTCCGATTCGGTATCCTACTTTTCCGCCGGCAAACTGTCAAGAAGCCGCAGCACTCGTGTCGCAGCACTCGCCGCGGCACCCGCGTTCGCGGATCCCGACGTCGAGTTCACTGTTCGAGCTTGCTCAATATGCGACGGAGCGAATCCTGGAGCCTCCGGCGCATCTCCACGGTATGGGGGTTGTAATGCTGCAGATCCAGAAACAGCTGCCAAGGATCGTTGCAGGTATGGTCCATGATTTCGAGCAGTTTTCGGTAACCCACCGTCCCGATTTCGCTGGGTTTGAGGTCCAGGTCCTTGAGGACCCGACCGACGAAATGCGTGATTCCCTGCGTGAATGCGGCCTCCCTGTCGTGTTCCTCCGCCGTCATCTCCACCACCCGGAGCCGGAACGAAGTGAAAGTATCTTTCCAGAACGAGAGGTCTGCCGACGACAGCCTGACCGGGCAGAGGATGAGGGGAAGCCCGGCGAGTCCGTTGCGCGCGGAATCGGGACCGAACATAGGGTGAGTGCCGAGGATCTTTACGTCGCGGGGCAGCATCCGTTTCATGCAGTCGACGGGATAGACCTTGACCGAACAGGTATCGGCTACGACCGTCCCGGGCCCGAGATGCGGAGCGAGCTGCTCGATGACGTTCTCTATGGAAGAAATGGCCGTACATAGGAAGACTGCGTCGCAGGCCCCGACCTCCTCGAGGCCGCCGACGGAAAAGGGAAGCCCTTCGTCGATCCGTTTCGTCCGGTTGTAGGCGACGACGGTGAATTTTTCCGACAGTATGCGGGCCCACAGGGATCCGAACCTTCCCAGCCCGTAAACACCGATCCTCATAGGCCGCATAGTAGCGGTTTTGAGCCCTCCCTACAAGATCGAATACGATTGCTATTTCATTTTTCCGCTTCATCTGTTAACATTGATCGAAAATCATCGGCGCCCGGAAAAAGGCACCGATCGTCATATTTTGGAGGAAACAATCATGTCGTTTGCAGATCAGATGCGTGAAAAAGCACGGAACATGAAGAAAAGGCTGGTCCTCGCCGAAGGTACCGAACCTCGAACGGTCCAAGCCGCCAGAATCATCGCGGACGAAAAGATCGCAAAGGAAGTTACCCTCGTAGGCAAACTCGACGAGGTGAAAAAGGTCGCGGAATCGGTTAAGGTGAACCTTTCCGGCATCACCGTCGCAGACCCCTGGACTTCCGGACAGATGTCCGAATTCGCCGAGGAGTTCCACCAGCTCAGGAAGCACAAAGGAGTTGATCTTCCGAAGGCGAAGGAGATGATGCTCGATCAGCTCCGATGGGGCGCCATGATGGTGAGGAAGGGCTACGCCGATTCCATGGTGGCCGGCGCGGAGAACACGACGGGAAACGTCATCATCGCGGCCGCAAACATCATCACCACAGCGCCCGGGATCAAGTCGGCTTCGTCTTGCTTCCTCATGCAGGTCAAGGATTCCAAATGGGGAGTGAACGGCGCTCTCATATTCGCCGACTGCGCGGTCATTCCCGACCCCAATGCGGAACAGCTCGCGGAGATCGCCCTGGCCTCGGCCGAATCCTGCCGCAAGTTCATCGGCGCAGAGCCCGTCGTAGCCCTCCTCTCCTTCTCGACCAAGGGTTCGGCCAGCCACCCGAACGTGGACAAGGTCGTCCAGGCCCTCAAGATCGTCAAGGAAAGGCAGCCCTCTCTCAAGGTCGACGGCGAGCTCCAGGCGGACGCTGCCCTCGTCCAGAGCGTCTCCGACAAGAAGAGCCCCGGGTCCCCGGTCGGCGGAAAAGCGAACGTGCTCATCTTCCCGGACCTCCAGGCGGGCAACATCGGATACAAGCTCGTCCAGCGGCTCGCGGGCGCGGAGGCCTACGGGCCCTTCCTCCAGGGATTCGCGAAGCCGGTGAGCGACCTGTCCCGCGGCTGTTCGGTGAACGACATCGTCAACACCGCCGCGGTCACCCTCGTCCAGGCGAATTAGGCGGCGGGAGCCATAACCATGAAAGCGATGATCGTAGGTTACGGCCGCATGGGCCATGAGATCGAGGCCATCCTCCTGCAGCGGGGCCACGAGATCGTGGCCCGCGTGGACGAGAAGGAGGGCGTCGGAGATTCGATGCGTCCCGAAGCGAAGCAGCTCGAAGCAGCCGACGTGGCGATCGAATTCTCCCTCCCCGAGGCGGTCAGAAAGAACGCGGCGATCTACGCCGCGGCGGGACTCTCGGCCGTGGTGGGAACCACGGGCTGGAAGAAGGACGAGGCCGAAGTCCGCGCCCTCGTCGAAAAATCCGGCATAGGATTCGTCAAAGGCTCCAACTTCTCGATCGGAGCCCATCTCTTCTTCGCCCTGGTCGAGGAGGCTGCCCGGCTGATCAATCCCGTGCCCAACTACGACATTATGCTGTACGAAATCCACCACAACCAGAAGAAGGACTCGCCCTCGGGGACCGCGCTCACCGCCGGCGAGCGAATTCTGAGAAACCTCCCGCGAAAGAAACGAATCGTAACCGAACGTCTGGACCGGCAGATCGCTCCGGACGAAGTGCACGTCGCCTCGGTGAGGGGCGGCACCGTGCCGGGCACCCACACGCTCGTGCTCGACTCTCTCGCAGATTCCATCGAGATCACCCATACCGCACGCAGCAGGGGCGGATTCGCCCTCGGCGCCGTCCTCGCCGCGGAGTGGCTCGTCGGCAAAAAAGGCTTCTACGAAGTCGAAGACTTCATCCGCGAAACCTTCACCAAAGGGAGATAACCATGTACAAAGGCGTTTACACGGCACTCATCACCCCCTTCAACAAGGACGGTTCCATCGACACGGGGGCGCTCAAGGATCTCGTGGAATTCCAGATTTCCGAGGGAATTTCCGGTCTCGTCCCGGTAGGGACCACGGGGGAAAGCCCGACGGTGACTCACGAGGAAAACGTGAAGGTGGTCCAGATCGTCGTGGAGCAGGCGAAGAAGCGGGTGCCCGTCATCGCGGGGACCGGCTCGAACTGCACCGAAGAGGCGATCAACATGACGAAACGGGCGAAGGACATCGGGGCGGACGCGACGCTCCAGGTCGCCCCGTACTACAACAAGCCGAGTTCGGAAGGCTACTACCGTCACTTCACCGCCGTGGCGGACGCCTGCGGTCTCCCCGTCATCGTGTACAACATTCCGGGAAGGACCGGCAAGAACATCGACAACGAGACCATGCTCAGGCTCGCCGCCCACCCAAAGATCGTCGCGGTCAAGGAAGCGAGCGGAGACATGGCCCAGGTGATGGATCTCGTGCGGAGGAAACCGAGGGATTTCGACGTTCTTTCGGGCGACGACAACCTGGGGCTTCCCATCGTGGCCCTGGGAGGAACGGGCATCATCTCGGTCGCGAGCAACGCCATCCCCCGGCAGATGGAAACCCTCGTGAAGCTCTGCCTCGAGGACCGCTACGAAGAGGCGCGGGAACTCCACTACAAGCTCCTCCCCTTCTTCAAGACCCTCTTCATAGAGACGAATCCCATCCCTGTGAAGTACTCCATGACCCTGCTCGGCAAGTGTCTGGAAATCTACCGGCTCCCCATGTGCCCCATGGACGACGCGAAAAGGGAAGCCATGAAGAAGGTCATGAAGGACCTCGAGCTCATCGACTGATCATCGAAGAGGCGGCGTCGGAAAGCGCCGCTATCTCGTCGGCCGAAAGCCTTTCGCCCCTGAGGTCGGGATCGATCCCGGCCTCGCGGAACAGTTCCGAAAGCGCCTCAGCCCCCAGGCGCCTCCCGAGGGAGGAGACCTGGAGGTTGTTCTTCAACGTCTTTCGCCGCGACGCGAAGAGGCTTCTCGCGATCTCGAGAAAAAGTCCCCGGTCGCGCAGCTTCGGTGGCGTGCTCCTGGGACGGAGTTCGACGACCGAGGACACGACCTCGGGAGGCGGGTAGAACGACCCGGCCGCGACGTCGAACAGCACCCCGACATCGAGAAAGGCCTGACAAAGCACAGAAAACGACGAATAATTCTTGGTGCCGGGCTTCGCCGCCATACGGGAAGCGACCTCCTTCTGCACCATGAAGACGCTCAGCCCGGGAAGGAAGCCTTCCTCCAGGAAATCCGCGATTATGGCCGAAGCCGCGGAATACGGAAGGTTCCCGAAGACTTTCGCCGGAGCCTCCTTCCGATGCTCCCTCCAGGTCCGGAGTACGTCCCCGGCAACGAGGGAAAAGCGTGGATTCCCGCCGAATTCGCTCCGGAGAACTTCGATGAATCCCCGGTCGATCTCGAAGACCTTGACTTCGGCCCCGGAATCGAGGATGACGCCGGTCATGCAGCCGAGTCCCGGTCCGATTTCCCAGACGCGATCGTCCCGCTCGGGAGCGAGGGCTGCAAGGATCTTCGCCCTCGTTCCGGGATTGACGAGAAAATTCTGGCCGAATTTCTTTTTCAAGGCCAGACCTCGTTCCCGCAGAAAGACCGCGAGCTGCTTCGGGGAATCGTAGGCGATCACGGCTTCCTCCCCGATCGTCCCCCGCGGGGCAATACCAACAGGGCGAAGCCCAAAGCCAACGCTCCCCAGAAGGCGATTCGGGAGCCGAAAGAGGAAAGAGTCCAGGCGGGTATCCCCGCGCACGCGTCCGCTGTCTTCACAGCCGCAGTATAGAGAATTTTCATCGTCCAGGCAAAGCCCGACCTCAACGCAGCGACAGGATGGCAGAGACAGGCCGCGATGCCGATCCAGAGATGGATCGTCACGAGCGGGCCGAGGATGAGGGTCGACAGGATTCCCGCGGGATACACCATGCCGAACTCCACCGCCAGGACCGGGCTCGTCGCAAGCTGAGCCGCGATCGAAATCGCCATCGGCGACAGGAGAGGTTCCGGTAGGTAGGGGCGGAGCCGGATCTGCACGGGCCGCGTGAACAGGATCAGCCCCGCCATGGCGAGGAAGGAGAGGATGAACGAGAGCGCGGAAAGATCGATCGGCCGGGCCGCCGCATAGACGATGAAGGAGAGGACGAGCGTCTGCCATGCGTCGGTATTCCGGCGGAGTAGGCGCATGATAAAATAGACGACGAACATGACGGCCGCCCGGAGGATCGACGGCTTGGGCCCGACGAAGGCTACGTAGGAGAGGATGAGCAGGAAGGAAAGCGAATCCCGAACCGTGCGGTTTCTCACGGGACGGAGGAGAACCGAAAAGAACGCTGCCACGAGGGCGAGATGCATCCCCGAAAGCGCCAGCAGATGAACGGCTCCGGCCTTGACGAACGAGTCCTTCAATGCTGCAGGCACGTCGTCCCTGTAGCCGAGGAAGAGGGCCTCGAACAGATCGCCCGCCGGCTTTCCCAGGGAATCGATGACGGAACCCAAGGACCGCATTCCTCTTTCCCTCAAGCGGAAAAACGGATTTCCGCCCTCCCGGATCACGATGCCGCCGGGTGCGACGGCAAAGATCGTCTCGTCGTCTCGCGCCGGAAGAAGCCTTCCTTCGAGATCGAGCCTCCGTCCCCAGAACACACGGATGCGTTCCTCCGAAAGCCCCATGATCCGCCCCCGGGCCGATGCGGAATTGCCCCGCCGGTCGTACACCCTGAGGATCTCGAAAGGGAACAAGGTCCTTCCGGACGGGACGAGGCGTGAGTCGTCCGCGCACACGCCTTCGATCCTCACGATGCTTTCCGGGGGGAGGCCGAAAACCGGAACGGCCTCCGAAAGACCGGGATTCGAGCTGAACGCCGTTCCTCCCGCCATGCCGGCTGCCGCCGCGAAAAGAAAAGCCCCGACGGTTCGGGACGACCCTCCCCCCGCCGGAGGCGACGACGAAGTCGTGCCGACGGCGGACAGAAAAAAGGCGGAGAGGAGATGGAATCCTGCAGGCAGATACTTCGCCGAATAAAATGCCCACGCGAACCCCAGAGCGAAGAATGTAGAACAGGAAGAGTTGTCTTTCATCGTGTTCGTCATTCGATACGGGCGAATATACGACCGCGCTTCACGTTCCGGCATGATTTCCCGCCATCACCTGATTTCCCGCCATCTTGAACAAAACACGAAATTCCCTACAATTGTCGATTGCCGTAACATCGAGTATCGGCAGGAGGACCACATGAAAAAGACCTTATACTTATTGACCGCCAGCATCTTCGCGTGGGCGGGATGCGCGACCTCCTCACAAAAAGTAGCGACACCGGAGCAGAATCCCGTCCGTCAACCTCCGATCCAGCAGATAAAGGCCGAACCGAAAAAGGAAAAAACCGTAGTCGCCAGAATCCCCCGGCTCGTCAAGGAGTCTTCCCTCCTATCGGACGGAACGGTCGACGAGATTCGCACGTATTCGTATTCGCCCGACGGCGCAAGACTCGAGAAGGAAGAGCTCAAGGACTCGGCCTCCCAGGAGATCCTGGAAACCGTAGAATACATATTCAAGAACGGCGCGGTCGCAGAACGGATCGTCCTCGATCGGGACAAGAAGACGAAGGGAAGGAAGAGTTACGCCTATACCGCCGCGGGATTGTTAGAGTCCGAGACTTTTTTGGACAAGAAAGACGTCGTTCAGGCCGTTTCCCGATATGCCTACGATGCGGCCGGCAAGAAAATCGAATGGACGACTCTCGATGCTGCGGGCGTCATCCTCGCGACCACGAAGTACGGCTATGCGAACGACAGACTGCAGAAGATCACCCTCCTCGGTCCTTCCGGGAAGGTCGACATGGAGATAACCGTCGCATACGACGACAAGGGCAACAAGATCCGAGAAACCTACACGAACTCGGCCGGAAAGACGGAAAAGGAAATCGGCTTCGGCTACGACGCTAAGAATCGCCTGGTTTCCGAAAGCACCCTGTCTCCTACCAGGACGATCCTGGCCAAGGTCGTGTACGAATACCCGGGAGATTCCGCGGAAGCGGGCAAGGCCGTTTACCTCGACGGCAGGGACAAGATCAAGAAGATCGTCCTTTTCGAACATGCCTATCGGGAGGAGAAGAGAACCGTCTATGAATAAGAAAACCGCAGTTTTCGCGATCGCCTTCATGGCCTTCGGAACCTTCCTCGTCTCAGGGAAGGAGGCCGCCGAAATGTGGAAACGCCTCTATGCCAGGGCCGCGACCATGGAGCAAAGATATTCGGTGATGCAGAACCTCATCGAGCAGGACGACGCGGACATCGTACCCACGCTGCAAAGCGCTCTGGACGAGCTCGTCAGAGTCAGTTCGGGTCTGAAAACCACGACGGACCGCGAATCGTGGACTCAGCTCTGCAGGCTCATCGTCAACGGATTGGGGAAAATGAAGGCAACCGAGGCGGCGCCTTCGCTCTACGCCTGTTTTCTGACCGCGGAGAATCCCGTATTGAAAGCCGACGCATTGACCGCGGTGGGAAAGGTGAAAGGCGTCGAATTCGTCGAACCCATCAGCCTGCTGCTCAAGAACCTCAACCTCAATCAAGGCGGAGACGCCCAGAGTTCCGAAATCATAGCCTACGGATGCATCAACGCACTCGAGAAGCTCAGAAGCCCCGCCGGCTACAAACAGGTTTTCTTCGCCATGACCGGGTGGTATTCCCAGAGGGTGAAGGACCGGGCCATGTCGGCGCTTCCGAACATCGTATCCGATCCTTCGGACATGCTCTCCGAGATCGTGCGCGAAGCAGCGCCCGAAATCAAACTTCAGGCCCTTCAGGTCTCGGAAGCCTCCCAGGCTCCCTCCGACAAGAAGATCACACTCGCGATCGCGGCGCTGGAAGCCGGGCTCGCGGAGGAGTCCCAGGATACGAGAAAAAACGTGAAATACGGGGCCCTTCGCGCCGCGGCCATAGACTCTCTCATCGCACACCGGTCCAAGAACGAATCCGCAGTGAGGCTTCTCCGCCAGGCGATCGACAAGAACTACGACATGAACGAGAAGCTCAGCGCGGTAACCGCTCTCGGAGTGGTCGGAAGCGACGCCGCCACGAAAAATCTCGCGGAACTCATGGACGGCCAAAACCAGCGTCAGGCCGCGGGGATTCCAGATCCGGACAACAGGTTCAACATCACCCTCATGCGGGCCCTGGGCGCCACGCGAAACCCCTTGGCCAGGC
The DNA here is from genome assembly GCA_964397655.1 of uncultured Spirochaetaceae bacterium. GTDB lineage: Bacteria > Spirochaetota > Spirochaetia > DTKZ01 > DTKZ01 > CAYNKA01. The sequence continues at coordinate 17,653 of CAYNKA010000005.1, forward strand.
CCGTTCTTCTCGCGGTCGAGTTTTCCAACTACACTCCGGCCATGATACGAGTTTCCAGGGAAGCCCTCCAGGAAATCGATAAACGCTGAAAATGCGAAGGGCCGTCAGGAATTCCGGACGGCCCTTTTCGTATCCCTCTCAGGTTTCCGCCTGGGGAGTGGAAACCGTCTCTTCTCCGGGTTTGCCGCCTTCCGCAACGGCTGCTGCCTCCGTCGGCTGAGGTTGGTCCTGACCCAACGGGGCTTTCTTCCCGTCATCGCCCTCCTTGAAAATACCGTAGACGTAGGTCAGGATATCGATCTTCATCGAATGGCTCGGCTGTATAGCCTGTACGTGCAGAACCGACTGGTTGCTCTTCTGACTGTAATTGACGCCTTTCACGGTACCGCACATGACTATGTTCGAATCGTTCAGGGGAAATTGCAGCTTTATGGGCAATCCCGCCTTCGCCTTCCCGCCCACGACCGCGGCGAATCCGTCTTCGGAGAGATCGAGCATCTTGCAGCGATAACCGCCTTTCTGCTCCCGAACCTCGTTCGCCTGACCTATCGTCTGGAGGGGAAAGAGGCTGGCCGAGAAGGTGACCGGGATCCTGATCGAACCCCGCTTCTGATTCCGGACGAGGTTGTCCGAGTGCATGATGTGGAGAATCGGATACTGCTTGTCCAGGTAATCCCCGATGACCTTGCTCTCGAAAAAATAGCCGGCGTCCTCGGGACGCCAGAAATGCACCATGATTTTCTGCCCCTGCCAGGAGAATCCCGGAGGGAGGGCCTTTCCCGTCGGGTAGGAAATGGCGAGGTATTTCCGCATGTTCTCGACCACCTGGGATTCGTAGACTCCCCCTCCCGCGAAGGGGATTTTTATTCGCTGCTTCGGGGAGATGTTGCGGGACGAACGGATGCCGATACGGTATTTCGGTTGACTGAATTCCACCTGTTTGCGGAAATCGAAGAGCTTGCTGAGAAAATGGACGGAGTTTTCGTCCTTCATGCTTCCCCGTGCCCGGAAACGGATGATGGTTGCACGGATACATCGGTCGAGCTGACGGACCGACCAATACAAAGACGTCGGGTCCTTGAGATGATTCGAAACCGCGACCTTACGCAGAAGATTGATCTCCCGGAATTTGAAGCCAGATTCCTTTCCTCGGATGTAGAACTCGATCCATGGGAAGCCGAAACCTCCCGCTCTTTGAATGAGGAAAAACAGACCGGCAAGTAATCCGATGAATACGATTATGAACACCATCATACCGTGTTCAACCCTCCTGTAAAGGGATTGAACGCCCCTTGTCCGCGATATACATTCTTATCTATAATCCGATTACGCATGGGACGTCACTTTTTTTCACCATCATCCATAATAATCCGTAGCTTCATTCGCTGTAAAGAGATTTTTCTGACCTTCGGCGTGTTCTTCCTGCCGGGAATCGTCGCCGGAACGAGACCGAGCGGCAGGGAATTCAACGATTTCGCGTTCCTTGTACGGTCTCTCGCTATAACGCTTCCCCAAATCTTTCTTCTCCTCCATCTCCTGCGGAACACCGGCGGCAGGAAACTCTCCGACTATTACATCGGGCCATTTCTGCCTCGTCAAGGCGGTCAGGGAGCGGTCGCCTTTCTCGGCCTGCTTCCGATCCTTTTCGGGCTCGCATTGATCGCAAGCCTCGTGCCGGAGGACATTATAATATCGGCTCTCCCGAGCTTTCGCTGGAGTTTCGACAATTATCCTCTCCTGCCCCTCGTTTTTCTCGTCTGTCTCGTGTCAGCCTATAGGGAGGAACTCTATTTCAGGGCCTATCTGATCGAGGAGTTTCGAAAGCTCGGCGCTCCGCTCGTCTCCTCGGCTGCGGTTTCGACGCTTCTTTTCGCCTCGGGGCACGCCTATCAGGGATGGTCGGGCTTTCTCGTAGCCTCCATCCTCGGGACCTATCTGACCGCGGTGTTCAGGCTCACCGGATCCGTTCATCCCGCGGCGATAGCCCACGGACTCTACAACACGCTCGTCCTGCTCGTGAGCTCGTTTCTGTTCCCCTAGAAACCGGACCTCTATGGGATCGATTTTCGCTTGCTCAGGATCGAAAGTATCGTTATTATTGCTTCAACGAGGATATATATGAAATTCAGAATATTACTGGGGATTCTCATCGTTTCCCTCTCGCTGCCGGCGTTCGGACGAGGCGAGAGCGAAAAGGAATCGGCTGCCGAGACGCGGAAGCCGGCGCAGGCGGCGGAGAAGTCCTCCATTCAAGACCGGCCGACACAGGCCGGCAAGCCGGGGCAGAGCCAGATCCTGACGAAGGCGGGGATATCCCCACTCAAACAGAAGACGCCTATTTCCGACTTTTCCCTGCCGACGCTTTCGGGAGAAACCCGTTCGCTGAGCTCGTACAAGGGAAAGGTCGTCCTCCTCAACTTCTGGGCGACCTGGTGCCCTCCCTGCAGGGCGGAGATGCCCTCCATGGAAAAGCTCTACGCCTCCCTCAAGGGCAAGGACTTCGAAATTCTCGCCGTGAACCTCCAGGAAGATCCCAAGACCGTGAGGGATTTCGTCACGAAGAACGGTTACACGTTTCCGATTCTTCTCGACTCGGACGGCAGGACGGGTTCGGTATACGGGGTTCGGGGCATCCCGACGACCTATGTGATCGACAAGGAAGGCTTCGTCCTTGGCGGCACGGTAGGCGGCAAGGAGTGGGACGGCGCGGAGGTCGTCGAAGCGATCGGGGCGCTGCTCGGCAATGCAGACTGAACTGACGATATTTCTCGCGGCGGGAGCGGGGGTACTTTCGTTTCTTTCGCCCTGCGTTCTTCCCCTCATTCCCTCGTACATCACGTTCATCGGCGGAACGAGTTTTTCCGAACTGCAGGAAGGCACAGCCTCCCGCCCGCGGCTCATCCTGAGAACCCTGTTCTTCATCCTGGGCTTCACCGCGGTTTTCGTCGCCCTGGGGCTCGTCCTCTCCGGCTCGGTTCTTGCCTTCGGAGGGACGACCCGGATGATCAACTTCGCGGCCGGAGGCGTCATCATGCTCCTCGGCCTCAACATGATCTTCGATTTCCTGAAATTCCTCAATTACGAAAAACGCGTGCATCTTTCGAAGAGTCCTGCCGGATACGGAGGGGCTTTCTTGGCCGGGCTCGCCTTCGGTGCCGGATGGAGTCCGTGCATCGGACCGATCCTCGGAGGAATCCTGTTCCTGGCCGGCCAGGAGGGGGAGACCCTCAAGGCCGCGGTCTATCTCGCAGTCTATTCGGGCGGGCTCGGCCTCCCCTTCCTCGCCGTCGCCTTGTTCTTCGACTTCTTCGTGGGAAAGCTGAAAAAACTGAGAAACCACATCGGGATACTCAAGGCAGTGAGCGGAGCTTTTCTCTTCTTCATCGGCCTTCTCGTGATGACCGGGAGGTTCCAGCAATTCAACCGCGCATTCCTCATCGCCGGCACGGCGCTCGCGGACTGGGGATCGAGCGGAAACGCGGACGTTCTCTGGATTCCCGCGATCGCGGCCGCCGCAACCGGGGCGCTGCCCTTCCTCGTCGCCTTCGCGCGCGGGAAAAAGATCCTCACACGGGGGAACCTGCTCGTATTCCTTCCCTTCGCCGCGATCGGGTTGCTTCACGTCACAGGTCTCCTGAATCTTCCCCTCGTACTCTCCAGCTGGCTGCTCTACCAAGGCCTGTAAAATTAGTCGGCCAACGGCCGAAAGAAACCCTTGCGTTCATTCACGGCAGCCTCTATAATGAGAAAAAACCATCGAAGGACGGTACATGAAAGACATTCAGGAACTGCTCCCTCATCGGCCTCCCTTCCTGTACGTCGACAGGATCGAATCCGCCACCGACAAGGAAATAGTCGGTTACAGGCGGTTCACCGAAAAGGAATACTTCTTCGCGGGCCACTTTCCGGGCTATCCCGTGGTCCCCGGCGTCATCCTCATAGAAACCATGGCTCAGACCGGCGGAGCGGGAGTCAAAGCCCTCGGTACGATGGAGAGCGACGCCCTGTTCATGCTCGCCACGGTGGAAAAAGCGAAATTCCGCCGGCAGGTGAGACCGGGCGACGAAGTGAAATTCGTCATCTCCAATCTCCGGATTTCCCCGCGAATGCTCCGTCAAAGCGGCAAGGCCTTCGTCGGGGAAGAGCTCGCCGCGGAGGCGGAATGGCTCTGCCTCGTGGGCGCACAACCGCAGTAGAGGGAACCCATCATGAAGAAGGACGAGACTCTCCCCAAAAGGTATCGCGAAGCGTTCGCCCGCAACCGGGACCTGCCGATCTGCCTTTCTAAAAATCCCGAGGGCGTATTCGAACCGCTCTCCTACGGAGAGGCCTGGGAAAGAATACGTACGTTGGCCTTCGGCCTCAAGGCTGTGGGAATAGGCCGCGGCGATCACGTCGGAATCATGAGCGACAACCGAGCCGAATGGATCCTGACGGACATCGCCCTGCTCTGCCTCGGCGCCGCGGATGTACCCCGCGGATCCGACTCCACCGCGGACGAGATGGCCTACATCCTGCACCATGCTGACTGCAGGTTCGCTTTCGCCGAAAACCGCATTCAGGCGGAAAAGATCCTCTCCAAACGCGCGAACCTTCCCCTCCTCGAGATGCTCGTTCTCTTCGACGGAAACCGGATAGAATCGCTGGGAGAAGCGGCGGGCGGCGTGAAGCTCCTCCCGTTCGACGAAGTCTGCAAACTGGGCGAACGCGAAGCGGCGGCCGATCCCGGCTTCGTCGATCGTGAAATCGAACTGGGCAAGACCGACGACCTCGCGACGATCATCTACACCTCAGGAACGACCGGAGAGCCGAAGGGCGTCATGCTCCATCATCGGTCGTTCCTCTTCCAGATCGAGGCCGTGCCGTCCCGTCTCAACCTCCAGGCCGGGCAGGTGTTCTTTTCGGTCCTGCCGATCTGGCACTCCTTCGAACGCGCGGTCGAGTATTACGTCCTGGACTCGGGAGCCTCGATCGCCTACTCGAAACCCATCGGAAAGATCATGCTCGAGGACATGGCGAAGGTCCGCCCGCATTGGATGACCAGCGTTCCCCGGATATGGGAAGGCGTCAAGAGCGCCATCTTCCGGAAGGTGAATTCCGAAGGCGGAGCGAAGAAGGTCGTCTTTCACTTCCTCGTCGCGGTCGGAGAATTCTTCAGCCTGTTGAAGAACATGATCCTCGGCAGGCTCCCCCAGTTCCAGCGGCGAAACCGGATCATCGACATCGCGACCGCGATCGTCCCCTTCCTCATCGTCGCGCCGTTCAAAGGCCTCGGAGACATCCTCGTCTTCAAGACGATCAAGGAAAAGCTCGGGGGAAGGTTCATCGTCGGAGTATCCGGCGGAGGAGCCCTGCCTCCGCACGTGGACCGGTTCTTCGAGGCCGCGGGGATAAAGCTTCTCGAGGGCTACGGCCTCACGGAGGCCGGTCCGATCCTCGGCGTCCGCAATCAGGACGCTCCGGTGCCTGGCACGGTCGGGCCCCTGCTTCCGGGGGTCGAATACAGCGTGAGAACCGAGGAAGGAGCCGTCCTGCAGCCGAATCGAAAAGGCGTCCTGCACGTCAGGAGCCCGCAGGTGATGCTCGGCTATTACAAGCGGCCCGAGGAAACGGCGAAGGTTCTGAAGGACGGTTGGCTCGACACGGGAGACCTCGCGGTCTTCACCTACGGCGGAGAATGCAAGATAGTCGGACGGCAGAAGGAAACCATCGTGCTTCTCGGCGGAGAGAACATCGAGCCGACGCCCATCGAGGAGACCCTCGTACAGTCCGAGTTCATCGAGCAGGCGATGGTGGTCGGCCAGGACAAGAAATTCCTGGGAGCTCTCATCGTGCCGAACCTCGACAAGCTCGAATCCTTCGCGGCTCAGAAGGAGATCGCCTACGTCGCGCGCGAGGATCTTCTCTTCATACCGGAAATCCAGGAACAGATCCACGACGAGATTCAGAGCCTCGTGAATCCGAAGAAGGGATTCAAGACTTTCGAGCGCATCTTCCGGTTCAAGCTTCTGCCGAAGAAATTCGAAGTCGGCCGCGAGCTCACGCAGACCATGAAGATCCGTCGAAACGTGGTGAACGAACTGTACAAGCACGAGATCGCGTCCCTGTTCAAGGAAAAAGCCTGATCCGTTTGACGGGTTACGCGATACATGCTATACTGTTGTTCATATATAGGAACTCTGTACTAATAGGCGGACATAACAATGAAAAATATGACCATTGCCGACGGCGTGTGGCCGACTATGATAACCCCCTTCAACGAAGACGGCACGATCGACTACGGGGCGCTCGAAAGGCTCGTCGACTGGTACGTCGAGCGAGGCGTGACCGGACTCTTCGCCGTCTGCCAGTCGAGCGAGATGTTCCAGCTCAGCCTCAAGGAGAGGCTCGCTCTCGCCAAGGCCTGCAGGAAATTCGCCTCAGGCCGCGTTCCGGTGATCGCTTCTGGCCACGTGGCCGATGCCCTCGAGGACCAGATCGAGGAAGCGAAGATGATGGCGGACACCGGAGCGGACGCGGTCGTGCTCATCACGAACCGCTTCGCCCGACAGAACGAAGGCGACGACGTCTTCAGGAAGAACCTGGAGCGCTTCCTGAAAGGCATGCCGAAGGACGTCCTCTTCGGCTTCTACGAATGCCCCTATCCCTACAAGCGGCTCGTGTCGCCGGCGATCATGAAGTTCGGCGTCGAGACCGGACGCTTCGGCTTCCTCAAGGACACGAGCTGCAGGATGGGGGACATCAAGGCGAAGCTCAAGGTGATCAAGGGCTCGAATTTCAAGCTCTTCAACGCGAACGGCGCCACCCTCCTCGCGTCCCTCCGCGCAGGCGCCTCGGGTTACTCCGGCATCATGACCAACTTCCACGCGGACCTCTACGTCTGGCTCTGCCGGAACTGGTCCAAGAACAAGAAGCTCGCCGAGGAACTCCAGGCCTTCACCGGCCTCGCCTCCTGCATCGAATACCAGCTCTATCCGGTCAACGCCATGTACGCTCTCCAGGGCGAGGGCCTTCCCATCAAGCTCGTGAGCCGCAGGGCCGACGCGACGAAGTTCACCGAATCGATGAAGCTCGAAGTCGAGCAGATGATGGCGGTGTCGCACCTGTATTCGAAGAAGTTCGCGGAGCTGTGATCCGCGGCCGCGCGCGGTTCTCCGCCCTTCCGGCGGCCTGCCTCTGCGGTGCGGCCGAAGACGAGCGGACGAAAAAGCGGAGTCCAGAGCGGCTCCGCTTTTTTATTCCGGCGCTTCAAGCGAGCAGCAAGTTCATTCCGGCCTTCTTCGCCGCCCGAGTCAATTTCCAATCCAGGGTACCCAAGACCGCATTTCTGCGAAGCGTCAGCTCCAGGTAGGCTGCGTCATAGGCGCTGAGATCATGGAGCAGCGCCAGCTCGACCAAACGCTCTACGTACTTGTCGCCGTGACTCTGGTCCGTCAGGAACCGGTACTCTTTGAAGAGGCCGATGATGTCCACGGCCTCGCTTCGGCCGATCCGATTTCTCTTCACCGCCGCCGAAAGAACGCTCGCGATCTCATACCACCAAAGCTCGGGAATGCATATCTCGTCGTCCTCGCCGAGGGTCTCGATTGTTTTCTCGACTTCGATCGATCGCTCGTCGGGCAAAAAAAGCGCCGCGCAGAAGGAACAATCCAGGACATAGACCATGTTATTTTCTTCCCGCCTCGATCGCTTCCCGGACGTCGAAGGATTCACCGTTCCCCGCCCGGTAGGCCGAGAGCTTTCGGACGATTTCCTTCCGCGAGGTTTTCTTCTCTTGAATGGGAACGAGCTTCGCGACCGGCTTCCCCCGATTGGTGATGGTGTACTCCCGTCCTTCCCGGACTTCGTCCAGAATTTCGGAAAAGCGGGTTTTTGCTTCGAAAGTTCCGATTTCCATAGCCCTCTCCTACAAACTAGTATAATAAACTAGTTTGTTCCGAGCAAGAGGAAGTTCACCGGAACGGAATCATCGGATTTCGGAGCGCCCCGGGTTTCACCGGTTCGGAGATGAAGCAGGTATCGATGAGGTAAGCACATTTTCAAGGACTTCGTCTTTATTCTATGCCTGAAAACGGCTTACGGCCTTTCGATATCCGTTTCCAATTTCTGGAGAAAAGCCCCTTTCCCGCTTTCCGCATGAGGTACTAACGGGAAGGAGGCGCTCACTCTTCGCGCACGGATAGAATGTCTTCCGTGCGCCGGAGACCGTCCGGTTCGGCGGCAGGCCGTCCGGCCTTGCGCCGGGCTCGGGGGCGAGCAAGACGGAAGCCCAGATTGCTGTTCCTGTTGTCCGGGTTGTTGTTGTTCCGATTGGCCGTTCGCACGTTCCTCGCGTCGTTGTTCCAGCTTCCGCCGCGATTCACGCGGTTGTTGCCCGAGGACGCCCCCCGTGGAAAACACGATACCGGAAATTCCGTGCACGCGCAATATCCGTATGCGCGGCCAGGGCCGTCATCCTTGACGCCGCTGAATCTTCCGAGATCGTTCCCCGTTTGAGCTCGGCATCGATCCGCGCGGCATGCGCCTGAAAGCGATCCTTCGATTTTCTCAAGAGATAAATTCCCGAAGGCTTCACCAGAGAGCCGAGGAAAGGGACGCCTTTCCCCGTGGTGTCCAAAATCTTCGGTTTGATCTCAAGCTTGAGAATGTCGTCCAGGAAAATGCGGGAATGCTCGAAAACGAAAGTCAGGAATTTCTTTTCCGAATCAAAAACGACCATGTCGTCCATATATCTGATATACGCCCCGCAGCGAAGGTCTTCTTTCATGTGGTGATCGAAAACCGCAAGGTAGTGATTCGCGAAATACTGGCTTGTCAGATTGCCGATGGGGATGCCCTTGCCGGGCGACGTCGAGTATGAATCGATGATCGCATCGAAAATACGTAATACATTTGGGTCTTTCAGCCGTCTCTTCAATAATTCCTTCAGCACACGATGGTCGATGGAATCAAAATATTTTCTTACGTCCATTTTCAGGTAGTAGAGGTATTTTTTCGCATAAGAAAACGCGCGGAGGATCGCCGCCTGGGTCCCCTTCCCCTTTCTGCAGGCGAAACTGCAGGAAACCTGATACTTCTCGAAAACAGGATCGAGGACGTTCATGATGGCGTGGTGGACGACGCGCTCGGGAAAGGACGCGGCACAGATGGTTCTTTTCTTGGGATCGTTTATGGTGAAATATTCGTAGCGGCCAAAACGGAAGGTGCCGTTCTCGAGGGATTTTCTTACAAACTCCAGCTTTTTCTCAAAATCCGAACGGAACTGTATTACTTCCCTGCTGCCCGATTTTCCGCGAACCGCCTTGAGCCACGCAAGCTTGAAGTTCTCAGCGGTGCATATTTTATCCAGGAGGCATCCTGCTCTCTTCACCAAGTGTCCCCGCAATGCATGCAAGAATTTCATCCTCGAATTTTTCTGACTTACCCTGACCGATCCCGTCGATGCGCATGAGGCCGGTCTTCGAAGAGGGTTTCTGCCTGGCTATATCCGCGAGCTGATCGTTCGTGAAAACCGCGTATACGGGGAGTCCGTTTTTTTCCGCCAAGGACTTTCTCACGTCCCGGAGCTTGCAGAAGACCGCGAAGTCGTTTTCCGAAAGGATTTCCTTGTAATCGACTTTTCCGAGCTGCCTCTCGCCGCCTTTCTCTTCCGCCATGTATTCGACGAGGATTGCCCATCCCGGATTCCCGGGGGAATCGATGAATTCCCTCCAGGTCTGCACGGTCCGGTGCCCCCGGAGAAACCGGTTCAGTTCTTCCTGTTCAGCGGCTGATCCATACACCGGGAGATGAAAGGCGGCGTATTGCAGTTTCATGATGATCCTTTAATTTTTTCCGGCTCCGCGTCGTCAGCCTCGGGCGTCCCGCCCGCCGCCTTCCCGGCGGCCGGCCTCCGCCGCATCGCCACCTAGCCTTTTACCGAACTCGGGGGCGAGCACGACGGAAGCCCAGATGGCCGCTCCTGCTGCCCGGGGTGCTGATGCCCCGAATGGCCGATCGCACGTACCTCGCGTCGGCGCCCCAGCTCCCGCCGCGATCCACGCGGGTTATGCCCGAGGACGGGCCCCGCGAATCCGTCTCCGCTGAGGAACCATACTTCCCATACCAATCCCAGCACCATTCCCACACGTTTCCCGTCATATCGAAAAGCCCCAGCTCGTTGGACTGCTTTCCCCCCACGGGCTGGGTCCTGTTCCCGGAGTTGGTATTATACCACCCGACACTCCCCGGATCGTTCCCGCCGCTGTACTTGTACCCCCCGCTCCGGTTTCCTCCCTTTGCGGCGTACTCCCACTCCGCCTCCGTCGGCAGACGGTACCCGTCCGCCGTCCAATCGCAGCTTATCGCGTTCCCGCTCCCCGAGTACGCAGGCCGCAGGCCCTCCTTCCGCGACAGCCAGTTACAGTATTCCGCCGCATCGTAAAAGCTCACGTTGACAGCCGGCCGCCTTCCCCGGCCCCAGCCTTGGCTGTTCGGCCGGCTCTTCCCCGTGTCCGTACAGAACGCGTCGTACTCGTCGAAGGTCACCTCGTTCTTGCCCATATAAAACCCGCTCACCGTTACGGAATGCACCGGCTTCGCAATAGCCCCATCCCCGAAGGTGTCGCCCATCCGGAAAGTGCCCCCTTCCACCCAGACCATGCCAGCCGGCACGGGACGGACCACGGGAGCGGGCTGAGGGGCGGGACGCTCCGCCGGCCTCGCCTCCGACGCCGGAGCGGAGCGAGGACCGGCGAAGAAGAAGTCGCTCGAGAGGCTCGAATACTTGTAGGGGGTCTGCCGATTCTCCGTGGCGGTCTTCACCTCGCTCGTGACCCGGCGGAGCACCGCCTCCACGTCCAGGCCAGGAGTCCTGATGTTCTTGATGAGGGCCGCGGTGAAGGGGCTGTTCCTTCCCGAACCGTCCTCGGCCACGGCCCCGGCGTCCGTGGAATAGACGACGATGGACTCGGGCGGGGCTGCCGCCACTACCGCGAGGCCCCGGGTGGAGGAGCGGAAGGCCGAGGCCAGGGGATTGTTCCTGCACGCGTCCAGGACCACCATGTTGAACCTGTTCCTCGCCTCGTTCATGTAGTCGAGGACGTCCTGGGCCGGGATCGCCTTCCGCTTGAGCTGGCTCTCCGTCTGGATGTCCGCGTCCACGGGAACGAGGTAGTTCACCCCCTGGCTCTGGATGCCGTGGCCTGCGAAGAAAAAGACGCCGGACCCGTTCCGGTCCTTGAGGAGTTCCTTCCGGAACGCGAGGACAGCTGCCTCCATTTGATCTTGGGTGGCGTCGACGAGCACCGTCACGGCGAAGCCCAGGTCCTTCAAGGTCCTACCGAAGTCCGCGGCGTCGGCGGGCGGGTTCGCGAGACGATCGAGATTCCGATAGGCCCCGTTCCCGATCACGAGGGCGGTCCTGCTCTCGGCGAAGACCGCCTCGAAGCCGGAAACCGCGAGAATCGCCGCTGCGACGAAGAAAAGCTTTTTGAGTATGGGAAACGAGTTCATGTCGCCCTCCTTGGATGAAGGAGAAAGTCGCCTGCGATGAATGTCCCCAGCATAAACGCGGATCCGAGAAAATTCAAGATTCGGTCTCTGCCGTGGAAAAATTCAAGACCCGCTAAACGGGCATCAGGTATTCACGTTCGAAGATCAATCCGTCAACCGCTCCGGTCCAAGCGGGAAAGTAAAGGAGAACAACGCTTCACCGTTGTTTTCAGTCCTGAGCGAGCCGCCGATCTGGTTCACGAACCCTCGCACGAGGACCATTCCGAGGGTTTTCGACTTTTCGGGAGAAAAACCGTCCGGCAGCCCCCTGCCGTTGTCCCGATAGGAAAAAGCCAAGATGTCGCCCGGAAGAAGCCGGATGCGAATTTCTATGAAGGGCTTCTCCCGCCCCTCGAAGGCGTGCTTGATGGAATTCGTCACCAACTCGGACAGGATGAGGGCGAGCGGGACCGATTTTTCCAGGGAAAGGCGCACGTCGTCGATTTCGTAGCGGACTTCGACGTTCCCGCAGGAGTGCGCACGGAGGAAATGGCCGCAGAGCTGACGCAGGTATTCGGGAAGGGAAAGCTCCTCGGCTTCGTTGTTCTGGTAGAGTTTTTCATGGATGAGCGAAATCGCGTAGACGCGGTCCTGGATGTCGTTCATGATCTCCTGGAAATCCCCTCCGTGCCGCCCCTCTTCCAAGTTCAGGTTGATGTAGCTGATGAGCAGATTGAAATGGTTCTTTATCCTGTGATGGATCTCCCTGATGAGGAAATCCTTCGCCGAAACCTTCGCTTCCAATTCCTTCACGAGAAGAATGTATTCGAGGTCGGCTTCGACGATGGCTTTGAACTCCTTGAGCATGGCATCGAAGAATCCGGAGAATTCATTCGCCTTGTCGTCGAGCAGGCAGAAGGTGCCGAAGACTTCGCCGTCGTTCCATTCGATCGGCATCCCTATGTAGGAGATCATTCCGAGGCCCGCGTGCGGATTCCTGCTCCAGTATTCCGACTTCCTCGAATCGCTGACCTTCATGGCGGCTCTTCTTCCCACCACGTTTTCGCAGAACATGCCGATGCCGAGCTTGTCGCTGTCGTTTCGCTTGTAGGGATTCCTCGGGTCGTTGCTGGCCACGAGGATCTGCAGCTCGTCGCTCGTGAACCTCGTGATGAGGCTCGTCGGAACGTTCATGATGCAGCCGATCAGGTCGATGAATTTCTGCCACTTCTCGATGATCGTGTCGGGGATCTCGGGCTTGTCCGAGGATATCGGGACGACGACGAGCGAAGATTCGTTCTCGATTTTGACGCGTGCCGTTTTCTTTTCGGTGCTCATGGCTCGATCCGCCCGGCGTCCGCTTTCTTCGGGGTGCTCCGCAACATTTATTCCTGGTGAAAAGCATAGTAGAGCCGCTTCGTCCGGTCAAGTCAGTCAAAAACGGTATTCCACTCCCGCGGTGACGAACTGGAACATCGCGAAGGTATAGACTTCGTCGTTGTCGGCTCCTCCCTCGAGGACGCGATAGCCGGCGCGGAATACGAGACGCGAATTGAGATGGTACTGAGCCGCGAGCAGGACGTCCTCGGCCCTTCCCTGGGGAGCGACGAGGGCGTCGCCTTCCAGGAGGAAGCCGAGCGTCCGGTTCACTCTCCACTGCGCGCGGAAGTTCACGAGCGGCACGAAGCCGAGATTCGATTTCGTCGTCTCTCCGTTGCCGTCTTTCAAGGTGATCGAGGCGTCGCGGATGAGGCCGGTAAGCCCCAAGCCGAGCTCGAATTCCCGGGAGGAGAGGAAGTTGTAACGATAGGTGAAACGGTAGGTGTCGAAGCGGTAGGTCGTCTCCACCTCTGAACCCGCCGCGAAGGCCGTTCCCTTGAAATCGACGTTCTTCTTCAGCGACGAAGTATCGGCGTAGGTGGTGAGAGGCGCGGCGAGAAAGGAGAACACGTGCCGGTCTTCCAGCAGATAGCTCACGCGGAAGCGGAAAGCGACCGCCTTGTCCTGGTTGAAATCGTCCGCGAGGGAGAATCTCGTACCCGTATCGCCGGGAATCGCCACGTCGTTCGAGTCGGTGTAGACAGGCCCGATCTCGGCGTCGAAAATCCACTCGGCGTTGGCGGTGAGTACGGTACAGGCGAGAGCTAAAACGGCAAAGAGCGGTTTCTTCATATTCTCTCCTCGCCTCAAGATACATAGAAAAACGGTCCGAGGGAAGAAGGACGGCGACCGGCAGACTGCCTTGTCGAGCGGAGGACCGCCGACTTGTCGAGCATCGGAATGCCGACTTGTCGAGCATCGGAATGCCGACTGGCATTACAATTCGTAGGCTATGAGGCGGGTGGGAGCTCCGGATGCGTACTCCCCGCCGAATTTCACATGGGCGGGGATAAGTCCGATCCGCTTGCCCAGCACTTCGCGGACCTCGCCCCCGACGTTCTCGACGACGAAGACTCCAGCGCCGAGAACGGTTCTGTGGTTTTTCGGCTTGAAAGGAGGAACCGCGTAGCACTCGGGCAGATCGATGTCCGGAACGTCCAGGCCTACGAGCCTCGCCTTTTTCGAGACGAGCCATTCGGCGGCGTCGTTTCCGAGGGTACAGTACTTCCGATAGTAGCGGACGGGTTCGGTCTTGAAGAGCTTCTCCCATCCCGTGTAGACGATGACGGCGTCGCCCGTCCTGAGATCGAGCCCTGCTGCCCCGAGGGCGTCCTTCAGGTCTTGGGCGCTTATGCCTCGGAGTTCCGCCTTGCCCGGACCGTATTTCGCGGAGACGTCGAGGACCACCGCCTCGCCGACGAGTTCCCGGAGGTCGATCATGTCGAGCCGCCTTCCCTTCTTGACCATGTGCCAGGGAGCGTCCATGTGGGTGGCGAAGTGGAGGCTCATGGTGACGATCGCGTGCCTGACGCCGTGGCTCTCGAACATTTCCATGTTCTTGAAGACCGGAAATCCGAAGGGATGGTAGGTGTTCTCGTCGAAAACATGGCTCAGGTCGTAGAACTTCTTCATGACTCCTCCTTTCAGCGTCTTCTCATCCTCTCGCCCGAGGCGAAGATGATGGCCACGATGACGATTCCGGTGAAGATCGAGCGGAGGCTCGCGCCGAGGCCGAGGATGTTGAGGAGGTTCACGATGAGGTAGAGCAGGATCGAGGCTCCGACGATGCCCGGTATGTTCGAATTGCCTCCCGCTATGCTGCTCCCCCCCAGTACGACGACGGCGACCGAATTGAGCATGTACTCGTCTCCCATGTCCAGGGTCGCTCCGCCGGAGAACGCGGCGAGCAGCACGCCGGTGACCGCGGCGAACGCGCCGGAAAGCATGTACGTGACGAGCTTGCTCGCTCCGACGCGGATCCCGGAGAGCCAGGCCGCCTTGATGTTCTGCCCTATGGCGTGGATGTGCCGGCCGTACTTGGTCCTGGTGAGCACGAGATGCATGAAGAACGCGATGAACACCACGATGACGAACATGAGCGGGATGGGCCCGAATTTCTTGTTGACGAAATATTCCAGCCCTTTCGGCGGCTTGATCTGGAGGCCGCGGAAGAACACGATCGACAGCGTCCGCACGATGAAGCTCGACGCGAGAGTCGCGATCATCGGCGGCATGAGCACGCCCCGGATGAGGCCGAAGTTGAACGCTCCGACCGCGGCGCCCACGACGACGCCCGCCGCCAGTCCCATGGCGATGTTTCCGTTCACCTCGTTCATGGCCTTCATGGCGACGAGGCCCGAAAGGGAGAGCGTGTACGGGATCGAGAGGTCGATGTTTCCCGGCCCGGTGGTGATGACCAGCATCTGCCCCATCCCGACCAGGATGAAGAAGGACGCGAAGCTGACGGAAGCCACCAGGGTCTGGAACGGGTTAGAAGAAACTACGGAAATGGCGATATACAGGAGGAAGACCCCGATGTATGACCAGATCCACTTTTGTTCGGAGACCTTACGGTAGGCGAGGCCCATCATTCCGGTATCATACATATTGCACCTTCCCAGTCCTCTTCACGATGGTATTGAGCAGGAGAACTCCGAGGATGATGAGTCCCTGCGCCCCGATCTGCCAGTCCGGCGAGATCCTGAGAAAGGTAAGCAGGGTGCCGACGAGCGTCATGGTGCAGGCCCCGAGGACCGCCCCGATCGCCGACACCTTTCCGCCGGCGAAGGTCCCTCCGCCCAGGATCACGCTCGCCACCGCGAGCAGCGTGTAGTTGCGGGCCAGGTTCGCGTCCGCGCTCGTGGTGATCCCCGCGAGCGCAACCCCGCCGAGGATGCCGAAGAGCCCGACCATGAAGAAGACCGTCATCTGGAGCCTGACCATGGAATGGCCGGACTGTTGGATGGCCTTCGCATTCCCCCCGATGCCTCGTATCAGGATTCCGAAACTGGACTTGAAGACAATAAGGTGGCCTATCGCCGCGAGGAAGACGAGATAGAAGACGGGAAGCGGAATGTAAGGAGTCCTGAAATTCATGAGGTTCTGCAGGACGAGCGGCACCGTCCCGCCGGGATGCGGCTGGATCGTGGTCGCGAGCCCGGTCCAGACGAACGAAAGTCCTATCGTCACGACGATCGAAGGGAGCTTCTTGAGAAACAGGAAGGCTCCGGTGACGGTATAGACGACGAGGATGCCGGCGAGGAGGGCGAGGCCGAGCGGAAGATTGTTCGGGACCACGGTCCCCACGATGCAGGTGACGAGACTCACCAGGTTGCCGAGCGAAAAATCGATCTCCCCGATGCTCATGGCGAACATCTGCGCTATGGTCACGAGCGTGATGGGCACGGCCATGTTGAGGAGAAGCTGGAACCCGTTGTAGTTCAACACCCGAGGCCGGATGATGATGATGGGGATGAACACCACGAGGATCGACACGATGGGCATCAGGAGGTCTCTGGAAATTCCGAAACTTTTCTGGTTCTTTTCCGATTTCATTACCGACTCCGCCGTTAAAACGATGATTTCAGGATCTGCTCTTCCGTCGCTTCCGAGCCGGAGAGTTCCGCGAGGATTTTTCCGGATTTGAACACGTATATCCTGTCGCAGTACTGAAGCTCGTCCATCTCCGTCGTGTACCAGACGAAGCTCCTGCCTCTCGCGCTTTCCTGGAGGATCAGCTTGTAGATTTCCTCCTTCGTACCCACGTCGACGCCTCTCGTCGGGTCGTCCATGAGCACGATGGGAGATTCGGATTCGAGGCATCGCGCGAAGAGTACCTTCTGCTGGTTCCCGCCGCTCAGATTGAGGATGCAGGTATCGACCGAGTCGGTCTTGATGTCGATCACCTTCTTCCATTTTTCCGCGACTTCGGCCTCCTTCGCGGGATTGATGAGCAGGAGCCGCTTCATCCTGTCGTAGACCTGGAGGGTGACGTTCTTCACGATCGACCAAAGGCCGAATACTCCGTCCGCCTGGCGGTCCCCCGGGATGAAGGTCACCGGCCCCCGGATCTCGTAGTCCCGGTTCCGCCGGTAATCGAACAGGTCCAGAAGGAGCCTGGTCTGGCCGTGACCGGCGAGGCCGGTGAGCCCGACGATCTCCCCGGACCTGAGCCGGATCCGTCTTTCTCCGTTCTCGCCGGTCGGAGAGATCACGCAAGGAGAACCGGCGAAATCCTCGCCTCCCTTCCTTCCGCGGCCTTCCTGGCCGTTTCCGCCGAGCGGTCTCGCCTCGCCCATGAGATCGATGATCGTGTCGCGCGTGGCCGTCTTGGTGTCGAGGATGCCGACGTTCCTCCCGTCCTTCATGACGACGATCCTGTTCGTGCAGGCGAGGACCTCGTCGAGGAGGTGGGAGATGTAGATGCAGCTTATCGGCTTTCCCCGCAGGGAATTGAGGTATTTGATGAGCTGCCCGGACGTATGATGGTCCAGGGCGCTCGTCGGTTCGTCGAGGATGATGAGGCGCAGGGGGTGATCCGTCGTCGTGAAGGCCTTCGCGATCTCCACTATCTGTCTCTGGCCGAGGGAAAGATCCTCGATGATATCGGAAGACCGGATTCCGTGTTCCGGGAAGACGATGTCCAGGGTCTCCATGATTTTTTCTTCCGCTATCTTCTTCCATCCGTATCCCTTGAGCGAAGGATGGAAGACCCGCATGTTCTCGAGAACCGAAAGGTTGGGACAGAGGCTGAGTTCCTGGAAAACGACTCGAAGGCCGAGGCGGTTGGCTTCGAACACGTCGTATGAATCCCCCTGCACCTTGCCGTCGATGACCAGGTCGCCGGAGGTCTGGGGGTAGGTGCCCGTGAGGATATTCACCATGGTGGACTTGCCGGCCCCGTTATGGCCGACCACGCCGAGGCATTCGCCCTCGAGGATCGAAAGGTCCACGTCCTTAAGCGCCTGTGAGTGAAGGAAGAATTTGTTGATCTTCTTCAATTCTGCGATGGTGTTCATCGGTTTTCACGCTCCCGCGATAGAACGTAAAGGTCCCGCGCCGGACGGCGCGGGACACGTTGGTCTCGAAAAACGGTCTCTCACTTCGGAAGCGGGTCCGCGGGTGCGGGCTTTCCGGCCTTCACGTTGCTGATGAGTTCCTTGACCCAGGACTGCGGATAATCGATGGTGGCGACTCCGCCCTTCTCCGTATGGGCGAGGAAGTAGTCGAGCTTGTCGCCGGGGATGGTGAGCGGCGGAAGCTTGATTTCCTTGGGGACATCCGATTTGTTGAGGACTTCGACGGCCACCCAGAAAGCGATCTGGGCTACGCTCGGCGGGATGGTGCAGGAGGATGTCTGATAGCCGGATTTGTCCCTCATCTGTTTCCAGATCTCGAGCTCGTCGTACCGGTTTCCCATGAAGACGATGGGAATGGGGCGTCCCGCGGCCTCGAAGGCCTTCACCGCGCCGTAACCGTCTCCGCCCTGGGCCACGACCGCGTCGATCTTCGGAAGAGAGGGGAGGATTCCCGCGACTTCCTTCTGGGCGACGGACTGGGTCCAGTTGCCGTACACTTCGCCGACGACCTTGAACTGCGGGTATTTCTGCAGGCCTTTCTGGATGCCGGCGTGGATGGCGTCGTTCACGTAGGTGCCCGCGAGTCCGCGGATCTCCAGGAGGTTTCCGCCCTGGGGAAGCCGGGTTGCGAGGTATTCGACCTCGGAGGCTCCGTAGAATTCGAAGTCGGTGAGGAGCCGGTAGGCCGACTGCTCGGTGATGGCGTTGTCGAAGGATATGACCGGGATTCCGGCGTCGATTGCCTTCTTGACGGCTCCGTTCAACGCAGTCGGCGAGGCCGCGTTGAGAACGATCGCGTCGTAGCCTTCCAGGATCAGGTTCTGGATCTGAGCGGCCTGCTCGGCGGCGGAACTTTCGTTCGTCGTGAACGCAGGGCCGTCGGCGATGATTCCCGCGGCCTTGGCCTTGTCGACGGCGCTCTTCCAGTCTTTGAGCATCTGCTGCCGCCAGGAGTTGCCGGCATAGTCGTTGCTCAATGCGATGCGCCATTTCTTGCCGGCCGCCTTGGTTTCGGTTCCGCCGCCGGCGAAGGCGGCCCCGGCCACGATCAGCGCCACGAGGCATACGGAAAGGATTTTCTTCATTCACGATCCTCCTTGAAAGGATTCGTCCTCCGCGAGGAAGGACGGTATTTCCTACAGTCTACGGGGTGGAACGGCAAGTCTGAAATGGAAAAGTTTTCGAAGATCGGGAATTTTATTCACTTCCGGACGTCGCCTTTCTCCGGAGGTACGCCGACGGCGAGAGGCCGAAGTGCTTCCTGAAGCACTTGCTGAAGTAGTACGGGTCGGAGTACCCGACCCGGCCCGCGACGTCCATGATGGGCAGTAGCGGATCAGCGTCCATGAGTTCCTTCGCCTTCTTGAGCCTGAATTCCGTGAGATACTGGATGAGCGAAATCCCCAGTTCCTTCTTGAAGATGGTGCTGAGATAGGTGGCGGTGACCGACAGATGCTCCGCGGCCTGTTCGAGGGTGACGAACGACCTTCCGTAATTCCTCTCTATGTAGAGCTTCGCCTTCTGCACGACCTGCCGGGTCCTCGTCCTCGCGGTAAGGTCGATCTTCCTCTGCACGGAACCGATGAGCTCGATGATCCAATCCTCGAGTTCCTTGAGGGTCCCCAGAGAGCGGAGGACGGAAAAAACGTCCTTGTCCTCGAAGAATTCCTCCATGACGAGGTTGTTTTCCTCCATGAATTCGAGGACGACGCCGATGAGCTCCATGCAGTTCATCTCGCAGTAATGGCGGGGCGGCCGCAGGGCGGCGAGACCCCGGAGCCTGTTCTTCAGAAACGTCTCGGCCTCGCCCTCCTTCCCGCCCCGAAGCATCAGGAGGAACCCGTCCCGCTCCGCCGCGTCGAAGAAATCCGCCTGAGGAAGTGACTTCGACCGTTGAGGGACGTCCTCGAACAGCCGGATCCGCTTGGCTCCCGAATAGAAGGACTCCTCGAGCGCCGTCTCCGCCTCGCGGTAAGATCGAGGAATTTCGGCGGCTTTTGCCGCGGCAAGCCCGAACCCGCAGGAGACGACATAGCGGCCGGAAAGCCGATCGCTCGACATGAGGACCTCCGCCATCCGATAGTAGGCCTTGTCCTTCCTCCGAGTCGTACTCGCGTCCTCGTTCATGAGCAGGACGAGACGCCCGGTTTCGTCGGAAAAGAACTCGTACGGAGGGAAGTCCGACCACCATTCGGGGGGAAGACCGGTCAGGATCTCCTTGAGTTCCTGGGAACTCACGAGTACCGTCCAGTGCTTTTCCGGCCTCCTGATCTCGAACAGGGCGACGACGAAATCGGCGGGAACGAGTTCGCAGCGGAAGAGACGGAACCGATCCAGGACCACGTTCTCGGCGAGCGAATGCCCCTCGGTGAGAAGCAGGCGGAGGAAACGTTCGCGGACCGGGAGGCTGACCGCATCGCCGGACAGGTCCGAGAGGCTGGACTTCTCCTCGTTCAGGATCGCGTCCTTCGCCGCAGCCAGGGCGATCTCGAATTCCTCCGGATTGATCGGCTTCAGGATGTAGTTGAGCACTCCGGCCTTTATCGCCTGAAGCGCGTACTGGAAGTCCTCGTAGCCCGTGAGGATTATGATCTTCACCTCGGGGTGGGACGACCTGAGCCTTCTCGTGACCTCGAGGCCGTTGAAAAAGGGAATGTTGATGTCCAGGATGACGAGGCGGGGGCGGAGTTCATCCACGAGCCTTATCGCGGTCTCCCCGTCCTCCGCCTCGCCGACGATGCGGAATCCGAGTCCTTCCCAATCGACGGATTTCCTGATGAGACTCCGGATGAGGTACTCGTCGTCCACGATCAAAACCGAAACGAGCATGTCCATGTTTTCGATATCCCGTTCATTCCCTCATTCGATGGTCGACGGCAGCCTCACGTGGACCTTCGTCCAATAACCCGCGCGGCTTTCCACGGTAAGTCCGTACTGTTCGCCGAAGCAGAGCTTTATTCTCTGGTCCACGCTCGAAAGGCCGAAGCCCTTCCCGCCGGCGCCGGACGCCGTCCTCGAAAGGATGGAGGCGGCCTGCCCCGATTCCATTCCGATTCCGTTGTCCATGACCGAAATGCGGATGAGACCGTCGCCTTCGAGCAGTCCCCTGATCCAAATCTTGCCCTTCCTTCTCACGTTTTTCAAGCCGTGATAGATGGAGTTCTCCACGATGGGTTGAAGGGAAAGTTTCACGATCTTCGCCGGAAGGATGGCATCGTCCACGTCCAGGTGCACGTCGAATTTGTCCTTGTACCTGAGGCCCTGGATCGTGAGATAGTGCCGGATGATGTTCACCTCGTCCCTGATTTCGACGACCGGCTTCCCCCCGCTCAGGACTCCCCGGTAGAACATGGAAAGCGATTTCCCGAGCTTGTAGGCGTCCTCGTTCCGCTCGAGCTGGGCGAGGGCGCAGATGCTTTCCAGGGAATTGTAGAGGAAATGGGGGTGGATCTGGGATTGCAGGGCCACGAGCTCGAGTTCCCTCTGGTGCTTCTGCTCGACGTACACGAGGTCGACGAGGCCCGCGATCCTTTCGACCATCTCGTTGAAGGTCCTGGAAAGCCTCCCGATCTCGTCCTCCCCCCTGACCGCGACTCGGATCTGGAGGTCCCCGTGGGCGGCGTCCTCCATGGAATCCGACAACTCCTTGATCGGCTTGGAGACCGCCCGGGATATCGAGAAAGCGAAGGCGATTTCGAGGAGGATGCAGACGAATCCGATGAGGTAGATGAAGAGCGTGATCCGTTGGCTGTAGTCCATGAGTTCGTTGAGGGGCACGATTCCGATGATGACCCAGCCGAGACGCTCGAGGAAATTGGAGATCACCACGAAACGTTCCTTGCCGAAGGTGTGGACGGTTCCCTTGAGGTCGTAGGACTTGAACCACTCGTAATATTGGTTCCGGAGGAATTCGGTGTACAACCCGTAATCCTTGGTTTCGGGGAAGATCATGACGCCCTGGCGGTTCGCCACGAGGAAACGCCCGGTCTTTCCGTAATCGAGGTGGCTGTAGAGCTTGGAGAAGATGCTTTCGTTCAGGTCCACCTTGATGATTCCGATCACCTCGCCTACGTTCCCCTTGAGGACCGTCCTGAACATGGTGACGCCGGAAGAGGAGGAATTCACGGCGGAATACATGAGGGTTCTCGGGTCGATCCAGAGGCTCTTTCCCTTCGCCTCGGTCACCATCCTGACGAGTTCCGTGGACAAGGGGGCCTTGTTCGGCTCCTTGCCGTAATTGAGGGAGCCGGACCCGACCAGGGTGCCGTCCAGCCTGTAGGCGGAAATGCTGTCCACGAAATTCTTCTGGTACAGGATCTTCGCCAGGATGGAGCGGACGAGGAAGTAATTGTCCAGGCCCTCGTGTTCCCCCGAGGAATTCGACTTGGAGAGGATGGATTGGACCACGGGATCGCCGGCCACCCTCGCGGCCCCGGTTTCGATGTCGTTGAGCACGTTGTCCAGACTCTGAATGATGATGTCGAGGCTCTGTCTCGTGTTGCCGATGATGCGCTCGAGCATGATGTCCGAGACGACCCGGGTGGCGATGAACCCCGAGAGCAGGATGAGGATAAGGATGATGATGAAATTCGGTATGTAGATCTTCTTCGAAAGCGAGAGGTCCAGGTACCGCTGGCGGACTCTTCGGAGAAGGTTCTTCACCTCACTTGATCTCCTTCAGCGCGGAATCGGGAAGATCCGTGTCCACGAAGATCGAATCGGAAAATTCGGACTTGACGTACCTCTCCGCGTCCTTTCCGGTGAGCATCCGGGGTTCGATCTTCACCCACTTCTCGACCTGCTCGCCGCGCAGAAGTTTCAGAGCGGTGAGAAGGGCCACCTTGCTCTGCCAGGTCGGAGAGGAGATGGAGGCGAAATCGAATTTCTCGCTGTTCGTGCGATGGCTCATGTAGAGCTTGAAGAGGCCGTTGTAATCGTCGCCCGTTATCGGCACGAGGGGACGTCCGGCCGCGAGGAGCGCCTTGAGGGCTCCGGCCGCGACCTGGCCGCCGTCCGTCCAGATCCCGTCGATTCTCGGATGCTTCGCGATCAATTCCGCCATGACCGATCTGGCGCGATCCTCCTGCCAGAACGCGTCCCGGTAGGCCGCCACCTTCACGCTCGTGGCCTTGAGGACGTCCAGGGCGCCTTCGAGGGCGACGGTGGTTCCCGGATTTCCCGGAATGCCGCCGAGCATGATGAGAGTCCCCGTGCCGCCCATGCGTTTCACGAGCCATTCGGCCCAGCGGCGGCCCCGTTCACGTTCGTCCGGGCCGACATAGACGGAGTAGCTTTCGGGATCTTCAAGAGGCAGGTTGAAATGAACGACTTTTATGCCCTTCTGCACCGCACGCCTCAATACAGGGGTGACGGCTTGGGACGAATTCGGGATGAGGAGGATGGCGTCCACCCTCCTTGCGACGAGGGTTTCGAGGTCGGCCGTCTGTTTGTTGAGATCGCCCTGACCGTCCAGGACGATGAGTTCCAGCTCCGGATGCTTCTCGGCCTCCTGCTTCAGGGACGTGAGCATTTCCGCCCTCCAGGAATTGGCGGAAAAGCCGTTGCTGAATCCGACGAGAAAGCGTCGCTGGTAATGGGATGTCTTCGCATCCTCCTCGCCCGCCGCCGTCCTGCCCCTTGAGCAGGATCCGAAAAGGAGGGCGAGCGAAGCGAGAAGGCAGGCAACTATGCGGCCGCGGAGGGATGGACCGCGAAAGGGACACAGGAACCTCATCGGACATCCTTTGTGTGAACGGCGTTCAGGACGTAATCCAGTATAGCCCTTGGGAGGCGGAAAAGAAACGAAAAAAAGAGGCTCGGGCCTTTTCAAGGCTCCCCGGAGCGGAAGGAATCATGATGTCCGAAAACGCTTCGTTTTTCAGGCGAGGCCGGCGCTGACGATCCTGCCGACGAAATCGTCCTCGAGGATCGTCGTGAAGCTGTCGCCCAGAGTCCTCTGGAGGACGAACCTCACCCTTCCCCCGCGCTTCTTCTTGTCCCTTCCCATGGCGGCGAGTATGTCTTCGGCCCGCACCGAGCCGATCCTTTCCGCATAGCCGCATGAGAGAAGCAGCCGCCTCGCCCGCTCCGCGTACGCCGCGTCGGTCTCTCCGAGGTCGAGTCCTGCTTCCAGGGCCCGGAACATGCCCCAGGCGACGGCTTCGCCGTGGGTGAATCGAGCGAATCCCGTAGCCGCTTCGAGGCCGTGCCCGAAGGTATGGCCGAGGTTGAGATGGCTGCGGATGCCGTTCTCCGTCGGGTCATCAACGGCGAATCTCGCCTTCACGAGGAGGGATCTCTTGACCAGCTCGAAAAGAAAGGACCCGTCCCGGAACGCCGGCAAGGAAGAGGACCGCGATCCCTCCTCGAGAAGATCGAAGAGTTCGGAGTCTCCGAGCATGGCAGATTTCACGACCTCGGCGAGACCGCTCCGGAATTCCCTTTCCGGCAGGCGATCTAGGAATCCCACCGAGAGCATGACCTTTTCCGCGGGAAAGAAGGTTCCCACCGTGTTTTTGTATCCCTGGAAATTGATCGCGGTCTTTCCGCCGAACGAGGCGTCCACCATGGCGAGGAGGCTCGTCGGCACGAGTTCGAGACGGGCTCCGCGCATGTAGATAGAGGCAGCGAAGGCGGTGAGGTCGCAGATCATTCCGCCCCCTACGCCGACGAACAGTGAATCCCGCGCCATTCCCCTCGAGAGCGCGGCGGACAGGATCCGGCCCGCGCCTTCCCAGGCTTTGGATCCCTCGCCGGGCTCCAGGACAACCGAACCTTCGGGAAGGGCGGGAAAGAGGGCGGAGGTGTTCGCGTCGAAGACGTGGAGCCGTTCGGCGGAATCCTCCGGGATGTACGGTTCGTCCGAAAAAACGAGCCGGGTACCGCCCTGCCCTACGGAGAAAGTGAGGACTTCCTTCATGGGAGCGCCCTATTTCTTCATCGAGGTCATGGATCGAATGATGCTCTTCACGAAGGGGTCGACGATGGAATAGATCCTCTTGTTTCCCTGCACCTGGGATTGCACGATCCCCTTGTCCTTGAGCACCGCGAGGTGCTGCGAAACGACGGGCTGCGGCTGCTTCAGGCAGACCCAGAGCTCGGAAACGCAGGGTTCTTCCTGCCGTTCTATCATGCAGAGCAGTTTGAGTCGGATAGGATGGCCGCAGACCTTGAGTTTCTGTGCCGATTCCTCCAATAAACTTTCCGAGCAGCAATCTGTGAATTCCATATATAGAAATAGATACACTTATTTCGTCATTTGTGCAATGCTCGATCGGACGATGTCTCGCACGGGAGAATCGCTCGATGGAATCGGCGAGGGCTCAGGGCCTGCGAGCCGCTTCCGCGCCGGGGGCGAGGCTCGGTCAGAAAGCCGAATCGCCTCGGTAATACCTGCACCACCGAGAAATCGCGCAAGCGGCGCAGTCGGGAGCCCGGGCGGTGCAGCAACGCCGGCCGTGGAGGTTCACCCGCATCGAGAACCGCGACCGGATATCCTCGGGAACGATCCGCTCGAGTTCGGACTCCACCCGGGCAGGATCCTCGGAATTCGTGAATCCGAGCCTGCGGACGACCCTCCCGAAATGAGTGTCCACGATGATCGCCGGCTTTCCGTAGACGACCGACAGAACGACGTTCGCGGTCTTCCCTCCCACACCGGGAAGCGACGTGAGGTCCTCCTTCCGGTCCGGGACCCGGCCGCCCCATCGGCTCTCGAGCATCGACGCGGCTTCCTTGATGTGGCGGGCCTTCACTCGATAGAAGCCCACGGAACGGATCAGGTCCTCGATTTCGGGAACGTCGGCCGCTGCGAGCGAGGCGGAATCAGTGAATTTCCGGAATAGAGCCGGAGTCGCCCGGTTTACCTGCGCGTCGGTCGTCTGGGCCGAGAGGATCACGGCGATCAGCAGCTCGAAGGGAGAGGAGAAATCGAGCAAGGGCCCGGTATCGGGGTAGAGTTTCGCGAGCGCCTCGTGAACGAGGACCGCTCTTCGCGTATCTTTCAAGATGCGTTTCCGCTCTTCGCGATCACTTTGTCGCGGTACATCGCGGCGTCCGCGACGGAAAGGAGCTCCTCGTATCCGACTTCCTCTCCGGGATGGTATTCCGCGAAGCCGTGAGCGGCCCGATACGGCAGGGACTTGCCGTCCCTCGAACTCTCCTCGACGAGCCTCTCCTCGAAGCGTTTCCAGACCGCCGTCGCCTGGTCGATCCTGCACTCGGGAAGGATCGCCAGGAACTCGTCCCCTCCGAGTCGGGAAAGGACGTCGGACTCCCGCATCGTCTCCTTCAGGACGGAGGAGATCTTGCGGATGTAGGAATCCCCCTCGGCGTGTCCATAGAAGTCGTTCACCCGCTTGAGATCGTTGATGTCGAGGTAGCAGATCGTGAGCGGCGAGCCGTTCCGTTCCGAAAGCCTGATCTGCTGATCGAGGATCGAAAGGCCCACTCTTCGGTTGTAGACGCCGGTCAGGTTGTCCATCGAGGCGAACTGGTAGAGTTCCTCCTCGAGCCGCTTCCTGGACGTGATGTCCCGGAAAACGAGCAGCCTGCCGGGATTCGATCGCCCGACCGCTTCGAGGGGCGTCATACTGACGTCGAACCAGGACGGGCCGTGCCTCGTTTCCCAGAAGACCGGCCCGACATCGTCGCCGGAGGCGGGCGGGCATTTGGCCGCGAGTTCGGGCCAATCGGCGAAAAGCGAGTCCACCCCCCTGCCGATGTCGCCCGGAACGATGCCGAAGCTGGCCTGAGCCGCTGGGTTCACGTCGACCAACCTTCCCCGCCCGTCCACGACGAGAACCTCGTCCCTCATGACGCGGAAAAGCACGTCGTGCGCCACCGGCGCCACGTCGAAGAGACGATATCTCTGGAGGCCCAGGAAGAACAGCACGCCGGTGACGCAGAAGGCGGCGGGGGTGAGGTCGATACCCGGCGGACCCAGCTTCGCGATGTAGAAGAAATTCGCGGCCCACGGAAAGAGGACGGCCGCCGAAAGCACCGCTCCCTGCCGCGAAAAGAGCGGCGGCATCCTGAAAACCATTCTGAGGAATCCCGCGGTTCCCGCCGCGAGCAGGCAGTAGGAGTATACGACGTAGACGTATACGAGCGGCCCGTGGGAATAACGGACTACGAGTCCCTTGGTTCCGGGAATCGGCGTGATCGACGACCAGAGAAGGCCGTGCCATTCGTTCGTGAGCGCCGTGAACATCACGAATACGGGTATCGTCCAGAGGGCGGCCTGGTACTTTCTCCCGAACCACCGGGTCTTCCCCTGATATCGTGCCGAAAGGAGAAACCAGAGCGTAGAGACCGTTGATATCCCCACGTAGGAGACGGTGCTGTAAACGATCTTGAGTATGAGCGTCTTCGTAATAGCCTCGAAGGCGCTGAAGACGGTCCAGAACGAGATGGAATGCATGAGGAGCGAAAACCAGAAACTCTCCGGATCGATCCGCCTGTGCCAGACGTACTGACCTATTCCCACGCTCACCAGTCCGGAAAGAAACAACACGATACCGTAC
Source organism: uncultured Spirochaetaceae bacterium (assembly GCA_964397655.1). GTDB lineage: Bacteria > Spirochaetota > Spirochaetia > DTKZ01 > DTKZ01 > CAYNKA01. The sequence continues at coordinate 45,107 of CAYNKA010000005.1, forward strand.
CAGGTAAATTCCACTCGCAATCCTTTTCCATTTTCAAGAGCAGCGTACGTTCTAGTATGTTCATCCCGTAAGGGAATGCAAGAAGCCGGCGGAACGGATAGAAGTTCCCCAACAACAGCCGAAGAGCGGCGCGACGGCGCGGAGAACGGGTCCTGCCATAGATTCGCGCCCGACGGGACCTCCATTAATTATCTTTAACAAACAGGCGCCTCAATTGACATGATGCGCCATTTTGAGGAATTTGAGAAAAAGTACCTGCGTGTAGTAGGATAATACTAGGATTGTCTTTTTATGGAGCATTCGGTAAAAACGTTGGTGCATCTTTCCCTCGCGGGAGTCGATGTTTCCATCACGACGATCACGGCATGGATGCTGATCGGCACGATCGCCCTCTGCCTCGGGCTCGGCTGGGCGGTACGAAGGGCGACCCTCGTCCCGGGAACGCTCGTCCAGGTCGTCCTGGAAGCATTCATCGGCTTCGTGCAGACCCAGATCATCGATGCCGCGGGTCTGAAAAGGGAAAAGATCTGGCCTCCCCTTTTCCTGAGCCTCTTCCTGTACATTCTCGCGCAGAACTGGATGGGCATCATCCCGGGAGCTCTTCCTCCGTCGGGAAACATCAACGCGACCGGGGCCCTCGCCCTCCTCATGTTCGCGGTCGCGGTTGTTCTTAGATTCGGTAAAAAAGGCGGCTTGGGCTTCCTGAAAAGCCTCGTCCCCGGAGGCGTGAAGGGACCGATGGTCCTGCTTCTCTTCCCCATCGAGCTCATCAGCTTCCTCTTCAAGCCCTTTTCCCTCGCCGTGAGGCTCTTCGCGAACATGTCGGGCGGGCACCTTCTCCTCCTCACGCTCCTGGGCTTCACGATGCTTTTCAAGAACGCCGCGGTAGACGTCGTTTCGATCGGGGGGGCGGCGGTGATCCTGGGTTTCGAGCTTTTCGTCGGCTTGATTCAGGCCTACGTATTCACCTTTCTCAGCGCAATCATGATCGGCGACGCTTTGGCCGATGAACATTAATCTTCATTCTCAAACGGAGGACTTTATGTCGGATTTGATCGGAGCTTATGTCGGAGCCGGCCTGGCTATAGGATTCGCCGCCCTGGGGGGCGCCATCGGGATAGGGCTTCTCATGGCCAAGACCATGGAGAGCATCGCGAGGCAGCCGGAGTCGCTGGACAAGCTCAGGCCGCTCATGTTCATCGGCATAGCCTTCATCGAGGCCATAGCCCTCTACGGCCTCGTCATCAGCATCCTGCTCGTCACGAAGGGATGAGGCCGTGTTCACCTTCGAACCGGGTGTCGCGATCTGGACGCTCGTATCCTTCGGCATCTTCTTCTTCGCGATCCTGAAATTCGTCTATCCGAAGATGGGCTCGATCCTCGAGGAACGGAGAACACGGATCGAAACGGACATCGAAGAGGCCAGAAAGGCGCGGGAAGAGATCGAGTCCGTCAAAAAGGACCTGGAAACTCGTCTCAGCGCGATCAAGGTGGAGGAGCTTCGCATCCTCTCCGAGGCCCAGGAGAAGTCCAGACGGGCGACCGAGGAATACGAAAAGGAACTCTTCGAGGAATTCAGGAGGCTGCGGGCGGACAAGGAGGAGCACCTCAAGCGGATGGAAGCGAATTTCCTCAAAGCCTCCGAGGAAAGGATCACGAAGATCATCGTCGACACCTGCGAGCGGGTCCTCCAGACCGAACTGAGCGCCGAGCAGCACAGGAAGATCGTGGAGCGCGGAATCCGGACGCTGGAAACCATGAAAGGCATCTGAGGCATGGCCACCTATCGATACGACATCCCGAAACTTCTGGACTATCTCGAGGACGGCGGGGAGACGGACGAATTCCTCACGGACATGTTCATGCTCAAGAACCTCACGGATTCGAGGTTCGAGATCGCGGACGCGATTTTCAATCCCCTGATTTCCGCCGAGGACAAGACGAAGAGCCTGGAGGCTATCTTCGAGCCTGACGAACGTCGTTCCTTCTTTCATTTCTTCTCCCGGCTCGTGACGAACGGGGACGTCGGAATCTACTGGAAGCTCAGGAAGCGCATCATAACCGCGCTGGAGGAGAAGAAGGGTTTCGTTTTCGCGAACGTCGTATCAGCGATTCCTCTCACGGATGCCGAGATGACGGAGATACGACGAAACCTGCGGCGCATGACGGGAAGAACGGTGTATGCATACAATTCGATATCCGGACGGATCATCGGCGGATTCATCGTCAAGATCGGCGGTAAAATGATAGATCTGAGCGTCGCAGGCAATTTCCTCAAGATCAAATCGGAACTCTTCAAGCGGGACTGAGAGAGGCCGGAGGCCAAGGAGACGCGAATGCCATTGAACGAATCATTTTTCGACGCGATTCAGGAAAGGATCAGCGAAACACGAATCGCCCCGGAGGCGGAGGAAAGCGGGCTCGTCCTCGAGTCCGCGGACGGCATAGCCAGGGTGAACGGGCTCAACTCCGCGGTGAACGGCGAACTCGTCGAATTTCCGGGAAAGATATACGGGACCATATTCAACCTCGAACGCGAGGAGGTGGTCGTGGCGATCCTCGACACCCACACGAAGGTGAAGGAAGGCGCCTGGGTCAAGCGTACCGGCCACGTCATGAGCGTGGCGGTGGGCAAGGCCCTGCTCGGGAGGATCATCGACCCGATCGGCCGCCCCCTCGACGGCAAGGGGGCGATCACCACCGACGCATTCTATCCGGTGGAACGCCTCGCGGCAGGGGTCATGGAAAGGCAGCCGGTGAAGGTTCCCCTGCAGACCGGGTACAAGGTGGTCGACGCGCTCGTGCCCATAGGCCGCGGCCAGCGCGAACTCATCATCGGCGACCGCCAGACCGGAAAGACGACCCTCGCCCTGGACGCCATCATCAACAACCGGAACGAGAACGTGGTTTCGATCTACGTGGCCATCGGGCAGAAGGAAGCCACGGTGGTGAAGCAGACCCACAAACTCAAGGACCTGGACGCGATGAAGAACACCATCATCATCAACGCCCCGGCGAGTTCCCCGGCGATCATGCAGTACATCGCCCCCTACGTGGGCTGCGCGATTGCGGAGTACTTCATGTACGAACACCGCATGGACACGCTCGTCATCTACGACGACCTCTCCAAGCATGCGGCGGCCTACCGTCACATATCCCTCCTCATGAGGCGGCCGCCGGGACGGGAGGCGTACCCCGGGGACATCTTCTACCTCCATTCCCGGCTCCTCGAGCGGGCGGCGAAGCTCTCCGACGAACTCGGGGGCGGGTCGATGACGGCCCTGCCGATCATCGAGACCCAGGGAAACGACATCTCGGCCTACATCCCCACGAACGTCATTTCCATAACCGACGGACAGATCTTCCTCGAAGCGGACCTTTTCAACAAGGGGATCAGACCGGCGGTGAACGCGGGCATATCGGTGTCCCGCGTCGGAGGCAACGCCCAGATCAAGGCCATGCGCCAGGTGTCGGGGACACTCCGCATCGACCTGGCCCAGTATCGCGAGAAGGAGGCATTCTCGATGTTCTCGTCCGAACTCGACAAGGAGACCATCCGTCAGCTCCGCAAGGGAGCGACCATGGTGGAGCTCCTGAAACAGGACAAGAACAAGCCGCTTCCCGTGGAGGAGCAGATAGCGAGCCTGTACGCCGGAACGAGGGATCTCCTGAACGACGTCCCCACGGACAGGATCCAGGATTTCGAGGCTTTCTACCTCGACATGCTCAGGACGAAATACTCGGGGCTCCTCTCGGAAATCGCCGAGAAGAAGGCCCTTACGCCTGAGGTCGAGGAAAGGCTCAAGGCCCTCGTCGAACTCGCTAAAAAAGAGAGCGGATATGTCGCAGCTTCTGGCGATTAAGGCACGCACGAAAGCGATCTCCAACCTCAGGCAGGTCACGCGGGCCATGGAACTCGTGACGAAGACGAAGATCGGGAAGATCAGGCAGAACGCGGCGGGGGCCAAGGCCTATCTCGAGCTGTACAGGCGGCTCTTCGCCGAGGTGGGCGCCGCCGCGCCGGCCGAACGGAGAAGGGAGGAGGGAACGGCGGTCCGGTATCACCTGGCCTTCCTGTCCCAGAAGGGATTCTGCGGGGGATTCAACGACCGCCTGCTCTCCCTCTTGTCCCGCGAAATGAACGGGGCGGGGCAGGACGACAGGATCTATCTTCTCGGGAAAAAGACGGGTAAATGGTCCTACGCGATCAAACGGGAGTTCACGCATATCGACGCGGGGGAAAATACCTACGCCGAGCTCTGCGCCCCGCTCGTCGACGAATGGACGTCGGCATTCAGAGCGGGAAAGATGATCGAGGTGCGCTTCGCGTACAACGCGTTCGTGAGCATTCTCGAGCAGAAGCCCACGATCGAAACGGTGTACCCGGTCGAGCTTCCCGCTTCGGAGACATACGGCGGCGAACCGGTCTTCGAGCCTGATCCGGCGACCATGAGGGAGACCATCGCGGAGGGATATTTCAAGGCACTCGTCGACAAGGTCTTCTGGGAATCGGCCGCGGGGGAATACTGCTCCCGGCTCCTCAGCATGAAGACGGCGAACGACAACGCGACCCTGATCCTCGACTCGCTGAACCTGCTCTACAACAAGACCCGGCAGATGAAGATCACCCAGGAACTATCGGAAATCGTGAGCGCCTTCGACGTGCTCAAGATGATGCAGGACAAGAAACAAAGGGACGAAGAGGAGTAAGCCATGGCCGGCATCGGAAAAATCATCCAGATCGTAGGCCCGATCGTGGACATAAAATTCAATCCGGAGGAGATCCCGGAGATCCGGAACGCCGTCGAGATCACCGCCCCCGTCGAGGGCGAGGAAAAGACCATCGTCGCGGAAGTGGCGATGCAGATGCAGGGCGGGATCGTCAGGTGCGTATCGCTTTCCCCCACGGAAGGCTTCCCCCGAGGCATAGCGGCCCGTGACACCGGAAATCCGATCAGGGTGCCGGTCGGACGGGAGGTCCTGGGAAGGGTCTTCAACGCCCACGGGGAACCGATAGACAACGGGCCTAAATTCGACGAAAAGGCTCTCAGGTGGCCCATCAGGAGCAATCCTCCCCTCTTCCAGGACATCGAGCCCCAGGACGCGGTCTTCGAAAGCGGGATCAAGGTCCTCGACCTCATGTCCCCCTACGTGAAGGGAGGCAAGACCGGCCTCTTCGGAGGCGCCGGCGTGGGCAAGACGGTGGTCATCATGGAACTCATCCACAATATGGCGACCCAGCACGGCGGCATCTCGGTGTTCGCCGGAGTCGGAGAGCGGACCCGCGAGGGGAACGACCTCTGGCTCGAGATGAAGGCCTCCGGGGTGCTTTCAAAGACCTCTCTCGTCTTCGGCCAGATGGGAGAACTCCCCGGGGCGCGGCTCATCACGCCCCTCACCGCGCTCACCCAGGCGGAATACTTCCGCGATCAGGAGCATCAGGACGTGCTCTTCTTCATGGACAACGTGTTCCGCTTCGTGCAGGCGGGCTCCGAGGTGTCCACCCTCCTCGGCCGCATGCCCTCCGCGGTCGGATACCAGCCGACGCTCGGCCTCGAGATGGGCCGCCTCGAGGAGAGGATCGTGTCCACGAGGAGCGGATACATCACCTCGATCCAGGCGGTCTTCGTGCCGGCGGACGACATCACGGACCCCGCGGCGGCGGTCACGTTCAGCCACCTCGACGCGACCACGGTCCTGTCCCGGCAGATTTCGGCCATGGGCATCTATCCGGCGGTCGATCCCCTGCTTTCCTCGTCGAGGATCCTGGACCCCTCGATCGTGGGCAAGGAGCATTACACGGTGGCCCAGGATGTGAAGCGGATCCTCCAGCGGTACAACGAACTCAAGGACATCGTCGCCATCCTCGGCGTGAGCGAGCTCCCCAAGGAGGACGAACTCGTGGTGAACAGGGCGCGGAAGATCCAGAGGTTCTTCTCCCAGCCCTTCTCCGTCGCCGAACATTTCACGGGGCTCCAGGGCCGCTACGTCAAGCTGGAGGACACCATCAAGGGCTTCAAGGCGATCATTTCGGGCGAGGCGGACGACCTTCCAGAACAGGCCTTCTATTACGTCGGTACGCTGGACGAGGCCCGCGAAAAAGCGGCGAAGATGAACTCATGATGAAACTACTCGTGGCCTCCCCCCTGGAAAACAGGAATTTCGAAGGCATCGAGTCCATCTCCGTGACGACCGTGGAAGGCGAGCGGGGAATCCTGCGCGGACACATCGGGCTCGTATGCGCCCTGAAAGAGGGTTCCGCGGTCAGGCTCGTGACCCCGGCGGGGCAGGTCCGTCTCCGCGTCGGGGAGGACTCGTTTCTCCGCTTCCGGGACGACGAAGGCGTGCTCGTCACCCGCAGCTACACGGTGGAAGCGACGGCCTGAACCGCGGCCCGAAAATCCTCCCGAACATTTGATTTTTCCGTCCTCGATTCGTTAGAATTAGGAACAAAGACAAGTGCATGTTCGCGTTTGCCATACTTCTCCTCGGTGTACTCGCCGGATCGTTCGATGCATGGAAACGCCCGACCGTAAAGAGGTTTCGCCATGATCATTAAAATGTATTGGGCGGCTTGCGGCAAATTCGCCATTGAGGAGACGGGAGCGTACTTCCTGGAGGCGACGGAAGAGGAAGTTCGAACCGTTCTCCTGCCGAAGATGAACAAACAGGAACTCATCAAGTTCGAGAGGATGAAGGACGTTTACGCATCGGCCGAGGACACGGACATCGTGAAGAAAGGCCGTTTCTACTTCCTCGTCTCGGAGGACGGGCAGGACATCAAATTCGAGTCGAGCGCGATGCCCGCAGCGGAATTCTCGCGGGGGAATTCCGGCTTGAAGAAGATGCGTCCCACTGAGATTTCCAAGATCGAGGACATCGAGGCCCTGAAACCGGAGTTCATCTGAATTCCGCTCAGCCGATGGACGCCATGAGGGCGTGGAACAGTTCCGGCCGCCGCGTAGAATGGAGGCCGAACCACGCTTCGAGGGTCGCGGCGGAAAAGACCCCCAGGACCTTGAGCGTCTCGTAGGCGAACTCGAGCGGCGCGAGTCCCGACGCCGTGATCAGGCTCCCTTCGGCCACCGCGGGAACGCGGACGTAATGGGCCTCGCCGAAATAATTCGGGCATACCGCCTTGAGATAGTCAGGATCGTTGCTCGTATGGCGCCGGTCGTTGAGGTAACCGGCGCGGCCGAGGCCCAGGGTGGCGCCGCAGATCGCCGCCACCGGAATGCCTTCCTTGAGGAATTCGCCCGCCCGCCTCAGAACCGGATCGTGAACAGGATCGAGCCATGTGTCTCCGCCGGGAAGCACGAGGAGGCCGGAGTCCCGGACTCGGATCTCCCCTGCCGCGAGGTCTGGACGGATCCTGACCCCTCCCATGGTGAGGACGGGCGTTCCGCCTGGAGAAACCGTCCTCACGGTCCACCGGGCCGCGTCCTTCCTGAAATAACGGCCGGAGTTGAGCTCGGCCGCGAGGTATCCGGTCTCCCAGTCGGACATCGTGTCGAACACGTAGAGATAGGCGGTCTTTTCCATGAGAACCTCCGAAGCTGCCGCCGCCTCGGGCTCGAACCCGGGCGGCGGCGGAAATAATTGGAAGAGACGGCGAGGCCGCTCACTGCCAGGCCGGCATGGCCTGGAGGTAATGATCAGCCCGGCGCAGGTACTCCGCCTTCGAGGCTCCCGGGGCGAAGCTCTCGAGGAAAGCCGCCACACCGTTCTGCACCTCCGCGCGGGGCTTCAGATTCCCCTTCTCGTCCGAGCAGAATGAGCAGAGTTCGCCCCGAACCGGCTGGGCCTCGGGAATGTCCAAAGGCATCCCGCAGGAATGACAATAACGCATCGACATAATGAACCTCCCTGATGGTTTTCGCCCACTCTATCCGGAGAAACCTGACACCTGTCCGTCAGGTTCGATACAGCGAAACGATTTTTTCCGCCGTTTCCGCGATTTTTCTCCTGAGCGGCTCGGGGGCGACGACCTCGAGCCTGTCGCCGAAACCGAGGAGGAAGCCGTAGAGCCAGTCGTCCTCGGGATAATCCGCCTTCACGATCAGGGAACCGTCCGCCCCGCGCTCGATCGACTCCTCCGCGAACGTATCCTCCACGAGGAAGCGCACGCGTTCGGCGAATCGCAGCGTCATCCGGATCATTCGAGGCGCGGGATTCCAGAACGAGTCGAGCATTTCGCCGGGCAGCTTCCTTCTGGAGAAAATTTCGGCTCCCGGCGAGAGATCCCGAATTCTCGAGAGCCGGAAAACCCTGAAATCGCCGCGGAGGCGGCAATAGCCGATCAGGTACCAGGAGCTGCCGCGGAACGAAAGCCGGTGAGGCTCCACGACGCGATCCAGGATCTCACCCGCGGAGTTGAGATAGCGGAATTTCACGGTTCGCCGCGAGCGGATCGCCTTGAGGAGCACGGCGGGAAAAGTCGAGTTCCTCCGTCCCCAGGTCCATGGCGTGAAATCGAGGTCGAGCATGTCGCGGAATTCCGAAAGTTCGCCCTTCCGGGACCTGGGCACCAGGGCCTCGATCTTGTCGACGGCCTCCCGATACCCCGGCGCCGCGAAGAGTCCCGCGATTCCCTGGAGCGCCGTGACCACCGAAGAGAGTTCCCCGAAGGAGAGGAACTGCCGATCCAGGGTGTAGCCTTCCATGAGACCGATGCCCCCGCCCGATCCCTGCGAGGCGACGATGGGTATCCCCGCCTCGCTCAGAGCCTCGATATCCCTGAGGATCGTTCGTTCGGACACCTCGAAGTAGCGCGCCAGTTCCCGGGCCGTGGCTTTTTCCCTGTTGAGGAGCAGGACGGTTATTCCCAAAAGTCGGCTGATCTTCATGGCCGCACGTATTCCAGCTCTTTGAGCAGGGAGGCGAGGAGATGGAGCCTTTCCCCTATGATTTCGTCGTCGCGGTGAAGGCAGTCGTCGAACAGTTTCACGTCCTCTTCCAGGAAAGGATTATCACGGCACAGCGCGACGTTCATCGCCGCGCCTTGGAGGGGCAGGCGGTCGATCTTCGTTTCCGTATCGTCCCCCTCGAGCCGATACCGCTCCTTGAAGTAGAGCCTCGATCTGACGATGAGGATGGCGAGGTCGAGGACCCGGTGCAGCGGCAGTTCCTCGGACTGCCGGGACCATTTTTCCCCGGTATGCCGCCAGACCTTGGCGGAAATATCCACCCTCCCCCGGTCGTTCCACTGCGCGAGACCGAGGGAGAGTCCCTTCGCATCGGACCCCGGCGCGTACCTGCCATCCACCTTGTTGTAGTTTTCCGAGACTATGACGGGCTTGTGCTTGAGACCCGTTGGAATCGACATTTCCATTTCATCCTCCTGTCGTATCGAATCAAATATGCAGTTATTTAGTAATTTAGTCAATTAGTAATTGCTCTTGGACAGCAACTAAAAAATGCTTGACAAACCGATCGACGTCTTTAATAATAATTAAGAGGTTTAACTTTTGCTTAAGAATACGAATTATTTCTTCGGCGACAAGTTGCGGAAGATACGCGAACAGAAGAAAATCACCTTGAAGGGGCTCGCCGAACGGATAGGCGTGAGCGAGAGCTTCATCTCCCAGATCGAACGCAACAAGGTATCCCCCTCCATAGATACGCTCCTCGCCCTGGCCGAGGAACTCGAGGTCGATCTCGATTTCCTGTTCAGGGACTATAAAAGGCCGCGAAGGGCCACGATCATCAAGGAACGGGACCGCGGCAGGCTGTATCGCGAGGGGGTGACCTACGAGCAGCTTTCCGTACTCGCCGACGGTGAAGAACAGCACGCCCTCGAAGCGGTCATGCTGATCGTGGAACCCGGGAAGGAAAAGGGGAGCAAGGATTTCGGACACGAGGGACGGGAACTCGGAATCATGCTCGCCGGAGAAGGAAAGCTCTTCTACGGCGACGCGGAATACCCGATCGAAGCCGGAGACAGCGTGAGCTTCGCGGCGGACATCCCTCACGCGCTGAGAAACACCGGAGACCGCCCGTTGCGGGCGATCTGGATAATCAACCCACCGAAACGGGATTATTTCATCGGATAGAGGAGGCAATCCATGGGAAAGACCACGGCGGAAAAAATCTTCGAAACCCACGTGGTGGACAACCCCTTCGCGGACGTCCAGGTCCTGAAGCTCGACGCGGTGTTCTGCCACGAGATCACCACGCCGATCGCGATCAACGACCTCGTCGCGCGCGGGATGGACAGGGTATTCGACAAGTCGAAGATCAAGGTCGTCATCGACCACGTAAGCCCCGCGAAGGACTCGAACACCGCCCTGCAGGGGAAAATTCTCCGAGACTGGGCGCGCAGGCACGGGATAAAGGACTTCTTCGACATCGGAAGGAACGGAGTCTGCCACGCGATCTTTCCGGAGAAGGGTTTCGTGCGTCCGGGCTACACCGTCATCATGGGCGACTCGCACACCTGCACGCACGGGGCCTTCGGGGCCTTCGCGGCCGGCGTCGGGACCACCGACCTCGAGGTCGGCGTCCTGAAAGGCGTCTGCGCCTTCCGCAAGCCGGCGACCATGAAGATCGAACTCGTCGGCAAGCTCCGCCCCGGAGTCTTCGCAAAGGACGTCATACTCGCCGTGATCGCGAAGATCGGCGTCAACGGCGCGACCGACAAGGTCATCGAATTCCACGGCGAGGTCGTAGACTCGCTCTCCATGGAATCGCGCATGACGCTCTGCAACATGGCGGTCGAGGCGGGAGCCACGAGCGGCATCTGTCAGCCGGACATGACCACCGTGGATTACCTCTGGCACGCGATCGGCGCCGAGTTCCCCTCGAAGGAGGCGGCGCTCGCCGAATACTCGAAATGGAAGGCCGATCCGGACGCAAAATACGAAAAGTCAGTCCGGATCGACGTCTCGGGCCTCGAGCCCATGGCGACCTTCGGCTTCAAGCCCGACGAATCGAAGCCGGTCCGGGAGCTCGATGGAACGAAGGTGGACCAGGTCTATATCGGTTCCTGCACGAACGGCAGGTACGAGGACCTCGTCGCCGCGGCGGGGATCGTCAAGGGGAAGACCGTCCATCCCATGGTCAGGGCCGTCCTCGCGCCTGCCACGCCCGAGGTCTACTCCAAGGCCCTCGAGAACGGCCTCATCAAGATATTCCTGGACGCTGGCTTCTGCGTGACGAACCCGACCTGCGGCGCCTGTCTCGGCATGTCGAACGGAGTGCTCGCGCCGGGCGAGGTCTGCGCCTCTACGACGAACCGGAATTTCAACGGCCGCATGGGAAAAGGCGGCATGGTCCATCTCATGAGTCCGGCCACCGCGGCGGCCGCGGCCATCGCGGGCCACATCACCAACTCGCCCCTGTACCGGGCGTGACGGAGGAGGAATCCATGAAGACCTTCAACGGAAAAGTCCTTTTTCTCGACCGATCCGACATCAATACCGACGAGATCATTCCCGCGAAATACCTCACCGAGAACTCGAAGGAAGCCCTGAAGCCTCACCTGCTCGAGGACCTCAAGATCGACGGCTTCGACCCGAAGGACGCGGCGGGGAAACAGGTCGTGATCTCCAGAGCGAACTTCGGCTGCGGCTCGTCCCGCGAGCACGCACCTTGGGCTTTCGAGGTCAACGGCATCAACCTCGTCGTAGCCGAGAATTTCGCCAGAATTTTCCGCCAGAACATGTTCAACTGCGGCATGATGGCCGTCGAGCTTCCGGCCGAGGCGATCCGGGAGATCTTCTCCCAGTTCGGCGGAGCCGAAGCCGTCGTCTCCGTCGACGTCGACGGGAACTCCCTGGTCATCCGCGGAAGGGGAAAGGAGAAGGCCTACTCCTACAAAATCTCCGAGTTCGACAAGACCCTCGTAAAGTCGGGCGGGTGGGTCGGATTCGCCGATTCCCGCTACTGACAGAGGGCCGAGAAACGAACAGGCCGGCCCGGGATCGGGCCGGCCTGTTTTTTCGCCGCCTGGATTCAGCGTCTTCCGAGGAAGACGGCCGCCAGGAATCCCGCGACCGCCCCGACCCCGCCGGAGATCAGGATGTTCGTTCGAATCGTCCCGATCCCGACGACGGCCCCGGCGAATTTATCCAGCAGGCCCTGCGCCGGAACCAGGATATTGAGCGGGTTTATGTACCCCCCTCCCGCCTTCGCGAAAATGAAGTAGCCGACCACGAGGCCGGCGAGCGCTCCGATGATGATGAACCGCACGGTTTTCGTCATTTCGTTTTCCTCCTCTCGGATGAAGGAAGCTTAGAACTCCGCAAGCGATTGCGCAAGTCCGGACGCAGGACCTTCCCGGGCATGCCGGAACATGGACCGGACCGGAGGGATTTTAAACGACGCGGTTCTTCGGGTACCGCAGCCTCCGGGCTTGTCGATTTCCATAATAATATGAACGATATGGATTTAGTCCATTTCATCCAAGGCCGGACCTACGAAAAGCGGCGGTTATAATTTTATTGACGACGGATTCGTTCCGGCATAGAGTGGATATGAGAATGAAGGAGAGTTCCGTGACAACAATTTCGAAAGAGAAGCAGAACGAGCTCGTCCTGCTCAACGGTTCACCGAAAGCGTTTCTGGTCTCCGGTCTCATCACCGCGAGCATCGTGACGATACCGATCGCGGCGTTCCTCGCGGCGGTATACCTCAGCGTTCCGAGCCTTCCCTCCTACGCGGCAACGACTCTCGTCGTTTTCCTGCTGACGTTCGTCGCCGGCTACGCCCTGCGCCTCGAATCCCGCCTCATAGCCGCGAACAGGCTCACCACGAGCCTTCCTATCTTCACTTCGGCCTCATTCGTCGTATGGGGAGCCGTCTTCTTCATCCTGTATCTCGGCAACCCCGACGCGCTGGGATTCAGGGAACTCATAGCCGCATTCTTCGCATTTCCCCTCCTCGTAACTTTCGCGGTCGCCTTCCTGTATTCCTTCGTCGTGCATCGCGTCTTCTTCGGAGCACTTTCCAGGATGGTTTCCTTCGATTACATCGAGCGGTATTACCGGGACGAGTTCAACGAGAAACTGTCGGCGACCTGGGACTCGGTCCGCCGCTACAGCGGGAAACTCTCCATGCTTCTCGTCGAGTTCTCCTATTCCCACGCTGCCGGTCAGCAGAAGGGCAAACCGGACCACGAGGCGATCGAAATCATGGACAAGCTCTCGGAACTCGTCCGGAAAAGAATCCGAGGCTCGGACGAGACGGGAATCAAGTCTCAGAACGTGATCTGGGTCCTTCTGTACCGTACTTCGGTCGAGGACGCGGAGGTTCCGAAGAACAGGCTTTTCAAGGAATTCGAGACCTCCCCCGACCTTTCCGCCCTGCGGGAGCGGAACCTGCTCAAGGTCGCGAGATCTTCGCTCGTGGAGATGACGGAGGACATGAAGGCGCCCTCCGATCTTGCGGACAAGGCCGTCCGCGAACTGGAAGCCGCGGCGAAGGTTTAAGGCCCGGGGGCCGCCGCGTCCTTCTTCTGCACGAAAAGGCCCGAAGAGACCGCGTGGAAGAGCTGCGGGTCGTTCTTCGCGCAGTACGTCACGCCGAGCGTATAGCGCTTGGACTGACCGGGCCGTTCCAGCCAAACGATCTTCGAGCGGATGTTGTATACGCGTTCGCCGTCTTCGACGTAGAACCTCAGGCTTATTTCCTGCCCTTCCTTAGGTTCCCAATCCGTATCCATGGCGAGACCGCTCAATGAGATGTTCTTCACGGTCCCGCCGTACAGGTTCCCGTGCCCGACCTCGAAGGAAAGCGGCATGACCGAGACGTATCGCTTGCTCTCCCGCCTTCCCTCCTGCAGCACGATCACGCGGTTCTTCCCATTGACCTTCGCCTCGTACAGCCCTCTGTCCGCGGACTGCAGGAGGTCTTCCACCGAATCGCCGTGGCGGGGAAAGCTCGCGATGCCTCCGGAAAAGGTCACCTTGATGTCCTGCTCGAAGCGGTTGTTTTTCATTCCCGCGGTCAACCTGTCGGCGAAGATGACCGCACCCTCGGTGTCGGTCTGGGGAAGCAGCACGACGAACTCCTCGCCTCCGAAACGCGCTGCGCAATCCTCGGTGCGGAGGTTCTTGAAGAGGACGTCGGCCGTGCCCTTGAGCACCTCGTCGCCGGCGGTGTGGCCGTAGGAGTCGTTGATCCGCTTGAAATCGTCGAGATCGATGTACAGGATGGAAAAGGGGAAACCGTACCTCCTCGACCTCATCTGCTCCTTTTCCGCGGCGGTCTCGAAGTAACGGCGGTTGAACAGGCCCGTGAGGGGATCCTTCGAACTCTGGGCGAGGAGCTGCTCGTAACGTTCCCACTCGACGAGCCTGGATGGCTTGAGAAGGGGCTTGATGTGGAGCAGATAATCGATGGCGCTCACTCGGAAACCGACGGGCCGTCCCACGACCTCGCCCATGAGCGCGGCGTGTTCCTTTATTTCCCGGAACAGAGCCCGCGCCTCGGACTCCTTGAGCTCGAGGTCCCACAGGCTGCGGAAGAAATCCGAAAAACCGTACTCTTTCGCGAAGCATCCCTTTTCAAGGGTCCTGAAAATGACGTCGGGCTGATCCTCCCATCCGCAGACTTCCCGAATTCTGTCCATACGCTCACCCCTGTGCCGTCTTGAGCCGGGCCTTGAGTTCGTTCTCCAGTTTCTGGAGCTCGACCTCCGCGGCCTTGCGTTTCTCCTTCCCTTCTTTCTGTATTCGTAGCGTCTCCTCGATGGTGGAAACGAGATCGTTGTTCACCTGCCTGAGAGTCTCGATTTCCACGATTCCCCGTTCCGATTCCCGGGCTACGCCTACGGTTCCCTCCTTCAGCATCTCGGAGTTCTTCTTCAAGAGCTCGTTCGTGGTGTCGGTCACCTGCCGCTGGAGATCGAGGGCCTTCTTCTGGCGGAAGAGGCTGATGGCGATCACGATCTGGTTCTTCCACAGAGGGATCGTCGTGAGGATGGAGCTCTGGATCTTCTCCACGAGAAGCTGGTCGTTGCTCTGGATGAGCCTGACTTGAGGCGCGGTCTGTATCGCGATCATCCGGGAGAGCTTCATGTCGTGGAGTTTCTTCTCGAAACGGACGAGGAGTTGATCGAAATCCCGGTACCGCTGGACGTCGGCTGGATCGTTCGAAGCGTCGGCCTTGGCCTTGAGCTCGGGAAGAACCTTGTCCCTCGCCTCGTCCAGCTTTATCTGACCCGCCGCGACGAGTATATCCAGTTCCTTGAGGTATTCTAGGTTCTTCGAGTAATACGCGTCGAGAAGCGTTATGTCCTTGAGAAGATTCATCTTGGCCGTTTCGAGCTCCATGACGATCTTCTCTATCTGGACCGAGAGCTTTTCGTAGCGCGTTATGAATTTCTTGACCGAATCGACCAGGCCGCCCAGGATGGGGATCTTCGAAAGGAGGTTCCCTCCGCTCCCGAGGCTGCCGACGTCTATCTCCTTGACCCGGCCGAGA
Organism: uncultured Spirochaetaceae bacterium; assembly: GCA_964397655.1. GTDB lineage: Bacteria > Spirochaetota > Spirochaetia > DTKZ01 > DTKZ01 > CAYNKA01. The sequence continues at coordinate 60,530 of CAYNKA010000005.1, forward strand.
AGCCCGGTGAGGGCGTCGCCGACGTAGCCAGAGTCCTTCGTCCTCACTTCCCCGAGTACCGTATCGGCGAAATTGGCGATCTTCGTCTGGGCGCCGACTCCGTATTGGATCGCTTCCTGTGAATCCGCGAGATTGATCCGCGAAGCGAGTTCCTTGGCCTGGGCCAAATCCTGCGGATCGAGCGTGGCGAGGTCCACTATCGGCCCCGCCTTCGCAGGGGACAAATCACCCATTCGAACGTCCTCCTTTTTCGGCGTCTTCCGCCAAACCTTGCATCTTCATCGTCTTGTCGAGGACGGTAAGTTCCGCCTCCAGGTTCATCGCGTCGTTTTCGAGCAGGAGGGCGCGCTGTTTCCCGAAGGCGCTTTCTATGGTTTCGAGCATTCCTTCGGCCTTGGCCAGGAGTGCCTCGATTTCGGGGCCCTTCGCCCTGTTCCGTCCCGAAAGCTCGGCGTATTGCCTCACGATCTTCAGGGTCGCGTCGAGGTAGTACGAGAGGAATTGACGCGCGGTCTTGATGTCCCTGGGGTCCCGCGCGATCTCATCGAGGACGAGCGAGGCCTGAGTCCTCACCGCCTCCGCCTTTCTCCTAACGCCCTGGTCAAGGATGCTTCTCGCCGACTCACCGATCGCCTCGATTTTCTTCCTCGCCTCGTCCAGGGTCCGCTCGATCATGGCCGGCGTCATCCCCTCGACCGAAACGTCGATGGTCTTCTTCCTCGGAGCGAGCAGGAAAATCCCCCCGAAGAAGCCCGCGACCGTGAGCGGAACCACGACCCACCACGGAACCCCGAGAAGCAACAGAACCGCGGCGAGAATCCCGAGTCCGACGCTCCCGGAGAAAAAACGGGGGGCAGGAGCGTCTCCGCCCTTTTTTCGTCCGATCGTTCTCATGCTGAACAAGTATACAACAATTGCGATCTCTTTCCAACACGCAAGCGGAGGCCGAGGCGCCGTACGGCGCTTCGCCTACGGAAAGGCGAAGAGGGGCCGGATAGGAGTCGCCGGAACGGTATCGAGCATCTCAGAGGCGCCCGCCCCGGCCACCCTCCGCGGCCCTCCCGTTGCTTTTTCCGGAACGGACGTATACAATCCGACGGAGAGAAACATCTGCCTGTGAAGGAGATAGACATGGAAATTTCCAATCTTCAGAAGAACAGATACGCATACAAGCCGAAACTCCCCCCGATCCTCCGGAAATCGCCGGCGGCCATCACGGTGAAACTCGGCAAGCCGACCGAAGCCGTGGGGGACCGGAAGGAGCTCAAGGAGATCTTCAGGAACTCCTACGGACAACCCATGGCGGTGTTCGAAAGCGGCAGGAACAAGAAGGCAGGCGACAGGATTAACGTTGGCGTGATCCTCTCGGGCGGACAGGCCCCCGGCGGGCACAACGTGATAGCCGGCCTCTACGACGGGATCAGGGCAGGAAATCCCAAATCCAAGCTCTTCGGCTTCCTCGGCGGACCTTCGGGACTCCTCAAGGACAAGGCCGTCGAGATCGGCGACAAATTCATGGATCAGTATCGGAACACGGGAGGCTTCGACATCATCGGCTCCGGCAGGACGAAGATCGAGACCCCCGAACAGTTCGACCAGGCTCTCGCCACCGCATCGGCCAGGAAGCTGAAGGCTATCGTCGTCATCGGCGGGGACGATTCCAACACGAACGCGGCCCTCCTCGCCGAATTCTTCAAGTCCAAGGGAAGCGACATCCAGGTGATCGGCGTCCCCAAGACCATCGACGGCGACCTCAAGAACGAATACATCGAAACCTCCTTCGGCTTCGACACCGCGACGAAGACCTATTCCGAACTCATCGGCAACATCGCCCGCGACGCCAACTCGGCCAAGAAGTACTGGCACTTCATCAAGCTCATGGGCAGGGCGGCGAGCCATATCTGCCTCGAATGCGCCCTCCAGACCCAGCCGAACGTGGCCCTGATATCCGAAGAGGTCGAGGCGAAGAAGCAGACCCTCGACGACATCGTCGCCTACCTCGCGGGGATCATCGCGAAGCGTGCGGAGAAAGGCGACAACTTCGGCGTGGTTCTCGTGCCCGAGGGCCTGATCGAATTCGTGCCCGAGATGAAGAAGCTCATAGCCGAAATCAACGACCTCCTCGCCCACAAGGCCGCGGAATTCGCGGGCCTTCCCTCGCAGGACGCGCAGGTGGATTTCGTCACGTCGAACCTTTCCCCCGAATCGTCCGCCGTCTTCGTTTCCATGCCCAAGGAGATCAAGCTGCAGCTCCTCATGGACCGCGACCCCCACGGCAACGTCCAGGTCTCCCGCATCGAGACCGAGAAGCTCCTCGTCCAGATGACCGAGGCGAGGCTCAAGAAGATGAAGGCGGAGGGAACCTACAAGGGCTCCTTCAGCACGCAGAGCCATTTCCTCGGCTATGAAGGGCGCTGCGCATTTCCATCGAATTTCGACGCCGACTACTGCTACTCCCTCGGCCGCGCCGCCTTCCATCTCATAGCGGGCGGACTCACGGGCTACATCTCCTCGATCCGCAACCTCAACAAACCCGCCGCGGAATGGACCGCGGGAGGCATCCCCCTCACCATGATGATGAACCTCGAGCAGAGGCACGGCAACAAGAAGCCGGTCATCAGGAAGGCGCTCGTCGAGCTGGACGGCAAGCCCTTCAAGGCCTTCGCCGCGAAACGCGAAACCTGGGCACTCGATACATGCTTCCTCTTCCCCGGCGCGATCCAGTACTACGGCCCCGACGAGGTCTGCAACCAGCCCACGAAGACCCTGCTCCTCGAGAGGGGAAAGCCGAAGGCACTCGCCGCGAAACCGGCGGTGAAAAAGAAGGGGAAAAAGCCGGCGAAGAAGTGACCCCTGCGGCCGGCGTCGCGGTTTCGGGCGGCCTTCGGGCCGCTCATTTTTTTTCGTCGCAGGATGCCGGAATCGCGGCTGCGGGGAGAGAAAAGGAGAACCTCGTGCCCTTTCCCGGAACGCTTTCCACTTCGATGGCGCTGCCGTGACGGGCGAGGAAATCTCTGCAGAGGATGAGGCCGAGACCCGTCCCCTCCTCCCCCTCGGTTCCTGGGTTGGAGAAGAGCTGATCGATCCTGAAGAGCCTGCCGAGGGTCTCCCGGCTCATGCCGATCCCGTCGTCCCGCACGGAAATCTCGACCGCCTTCTCCCTCCTCGGATCACGCCTCACGGTGCAGGCGATCGTGCCGCCCCTCGGGGTGAATTTCAACGCGTTCGCGAGCAGGTTCCTGAGCACCGCGGAAATCATGTCGTAGTCGGCGAGGACCGCAAGATCTATCGGACCGGCGAGAGTCATCGTCAGTCCTTTCCGGTCAGCGGTTTCCTGGAAGAGACGGCGCAGGTTCTCCGCGAGAGCGGAAGGGAAAAGCAGCCGGGGGTGGAAGGGCATGGCCCCGCGCTGGACGCGGGACCAGCTCAGGAGGTCTTCGAGCAGATCGAGGATCTTCGCCACCGTGAGGTTCATGCCCCTCGCGATCTCCCGAACGTCGTGAGGACCGAAGCTCTCGAAATCCTGATAGAGGCTCTCGGAAACTCCCTTCAATCCCGCGATCGGATTCTTGAGATCGTGGGAGATGACCGAAAAGAAGGTGTCCCTGGCGGCGAGCGTTTCCTTGAGCCGGTCCTCGAGCGCTTTCCGGTCCGTTATGTCGAAGGCGGTCTCGATGCGCACGATGCTCCCGTCGATCCACTCGATCGCGGAATCCAGGCACTGATACCATCTCCGGGTCTTCTCGTCGCGGTATTCCGACTGAAAGCTGCTCCCCGCGGGGCTGCCGTCGCTTTTGAGGAGCCACCGGTTGGAGCAGTCGTGACAGGGGCCCGCATGGGAGGAGCCGTGGAAGACCTCCCAGCACCGCTTCCCGACCACGTCGCCGTAGATGTTCTTTCCGTATCTGTTCACGAAGAGGATCTCGTGCGTGTCCATCCTGGCGACGTAGATCAGGGCGTCCGTGGTGTCGAGTATCCTGCTCATGACCTTGAAGGTCCGGTCGCTCTGTTCGTCGATGCTCCGCCTGAGGAGGGCCGCTCCGAACACGTCGGCGAAGATGGAAAGCCCGCCCTTCTCCATGTTGGTGAGGGGGGAGATTTCGTCCCCGAAGTCGAAGCCCGTGAAACCCCAGAGCCTGCCGCCGAGAAAGACCGGAAAAATGGTGATGACGGCGGTGTCCTCGAGGATGTTGCCTCCGCGCCTCAGAGCGGGGAGGTCCTTGGGCTTCACCGAAACGACCTTCCGTTCGGAGAGGAGCGTGATGAAATCCCGGGAGTCGCTCGCGATGGGGGAAGCGTCGAACCTGAAGCCCGGTTCGAGGCGGATCGACCCCGGGGAATTCCACGCCCACCGAACGACCGAGAGGAAATTCATTTCGCCGAGCAGCTCGAAGACGTAACTCCGTAAGGCGTCGACGGCGGAACCGAAAATCTCAAGGACCTCGATCACCACGTCGTCGGTCAGCGAGGTCGTGATGAATTTCTGGGAGATGTCGTGGAGGGCGTCGAAAATGCTGCACCATCTCGCTTCATGGGTGGGGAACGCCTGCTCCCTTGCGGCGGCATCCGCGACGACGCCGACCTGCTGGTACTCGGGAGTCGCCGGTTTTTGCATTCCCGCGAGAACGAGGGAGGGGGTTCCGAAGATCTCGTCCTCCTCGACGGTGAACGTGAAATCCTTCTCTTCCCCGTTCCGCAATCGCACGGGGATGTGCATGACCTTCCGCCCGGCTCCCGACAACCTCAGAAGGCTCGCCATGACCGCTCCGTTCCAGAGCCCGAGCGCCGTGATCGGAAGGCCGAGCGCATCCTTTTTCGGGAATCCGGTGATCCGCTCGAAATTGTCGCTGACGGACATGATGGTTCCGTCTTTTTTCGAAACGACTACGAGGAATACCGGAGAGTACTCATACACGTGACGGAGAATGCGTTCGTCATTCATGCTTTTTTAAATTTCCCGCACGACGGACAGGACGGCGACTTTTTCCGCAGAAAACTCAATCTCCCTCCTATTTAATTCTCTAATACATCTAATTTATCAATTTCGATCCAGGGAGTCAAGCGCTCATTTTCCGACGATTCGTCCGGGTCGCGGAGATTCGGCGTTCATGGCCGCGCATCGATGCCCTTCCTCCACCGCCTCTTCGAGGCACGAGACGAAACCTCCGTCCCCGTAGTCCGGAAAGCCCCGGTCGCCCCAGGCCGCGGCGAAACCGGCCGTGAACGCGTCCCCGCACCCCGTCGTGTTCCGGGCCTTCACCGGTGAGGGAGCCGACATGCGCATCCGTCGCCCGTCGAAATACAGCGCGGGAAGGGCTCCGCGCGTGAGGACGCACATGACCCCGTATCGATCGAAGAGTTCCTCGGCCTTCTTCGCCGCGACCTCGAGCAGGGCCTCGTCCCGGACGTGCTCGCTGATCTCGCCCGAGCCGAGGAAGGTGGAGGCGAACTCCGCGAGGTTCGGCTTGACGAAGTCCGGACCCGCCGGAAGGCAGGCGAGGAGGTCCCTGCCGCGAATGTCGAGGATGATCTTCTTTCCCGCTCGTTTCGCCGAGCCCGTGAAATCCGCGTACAGGGACTCCGAGTAGCCGGGAGCCCGCGTGCCCGATACGATGAGGCAATCGGCGTCGGGCAGGAGACGGTCGAAAGCCGCCCGGACCGCGGACTCGGTCGCCGCGCCGACCGGCGCGGGCTCCTCCACGATCTCGGTCGTGCTCCCCTTGCCGAGGTCGAGGAGCGTGTAGCAGGTCCGGACGTCCGATTCCGAATCCGGAGCCTCCACGACGACCCCGTCGGCCGCCGCGAGGGAAAGGAAGAGTTTCCTTCCCTCGCCCCCCGCATGGGTGAGGTGAACCGCCCTTCGGCCGAGCTGGCCGAGCACCCGGGCGACGTTCACGCCCTTGCCGGAAGCGTCGAGATGGTAGGATCCCGTCCGGTTGACTTCGTTTTCACGAAAGGCCGACAGGAGCAGGGTTCTTTGCAGAGTCGGATTCAGACAGACGACGAGATACATCGCCGCCTCCTTTTCCATCGCCATCGGATCCGCCGCCTTTCTCTCTCGCGAGGCTCCTCTTCGTGGTTATGAACGACGAGACGGTGACCGCGGCGACGATGATCAGCCCGCCGACCACCGCTCCGTGAGACGGTCGCTCGCCGAGAACGAGGAAGACCCAGATCGGATTCAGGATGGGCTCGAGGACGGCGATGAGCATGGCCTGCACCGCGGGCACGTGCTTGATGCCCCGGGAAAACAGGATCGAGGACACGCCGACCTGGAAAACGCCGAGAAAGAGCAATGCTCCCCAACCCGCCGCTCCGAAGCTCGGCGGAACGGTCAGGAAGAAGGGAATGCCCGCGATGAAGGTGATGCAGTGCGAAAGGAGCACGGACTCAACGGCCGAGCCGTCCTTCTGCATCCGCATGAAGACCGCGAACAGAGCGAAGGTGATGCCGCTCACGGCCGCAAGCACGTTGCCCAGAAAATTTCCTGCGGAAACCTTGTCCAGAAAAAAGATCGATATGCCGACGGTGATGAATACGAGCGCGATCCAGTGCTCCCACTTCGGCCGCTCCTTGAGGATCGCCCAGCCGAGGACGGCGACGAAGATGGGCGCCGAATACTGGAGAAGGATCGCGTTCGCCGCGGTCGTGAGTTTCGTCGCGCTCACGAAGAGAAGCATGGTGCCGGCGTTGCAGAACGCCGCCGCGATCTGGGAAAACGAGAACGTGATTTTCGGCTTTCCGATAAGCGTGAGGATCGTAACGCCGCCGAAGAGGCTCCGTACCGCCGCGATCGCGAGAGGATGCCAGGACACCGATTTGATGAAAAGCCCGCCCGAGCTCCAGAGCATCGCGCAGAGCGCGAGTGAAAGAAGGGCCTTGCCGGTGCCTCTCATGATAGCCTCCCCGCGAGGATCGCGTACACGTCGTCGGCCGAGAGAGGAACGGGGTGGCTCTTGGCCTCGGTCCTTTCCGCGACCGCCCGGAGATCCGCCTCCGCGATCCCGAAGGCGCCGAGCGCCGGAATCCCCGTCTCCTCGACGAGGCGTTCCAGGGTCTTCACGAGAAGGGCGGCGTTGCCCACGTCGCTCGCCGCGTCCTTTCCCGAGAGCGCGATCCCCGCCCTCGCGTACTTCCGGATGACCGAGTCCTCCGACGCGTCGTCTATCCTCATGGCCCGAGCCACGGTGTGCCGTGTGGCCTCGGCGACCAGGGTCCCGCACACCACTCCGTGCGGGATCGCGAAGGCGCCTCCCAGCACGGAAGCGATGCCGTGCACGACGCCGAGACCGGCGTTCGCGAGGCAGATGCCCGAGACGTAGGCGGCGTAGGCCATGCCCGCACGCGCCTCACGGTCGCCGCCGTCGCGAAAGGCGGGAACGAGGCTCCTCCCCGCGATCTCGATGGCCTTGATCGCGAGCGAATCGGTGAACGGCGTGGCACGGGTCGACGTGTAGGCCTCGATGAGCTGGGTGATCGCGTCGAGCCCCGAGGCCGCCGTAACAGCGGCCGGACAGCTCAGGGCGAGGAGAGGATCTACGACCGCGACGTCGGGAACGTAGTTGTCGTGACGGAGGGACTTCTTGAAGCCGCCCTTCCCTATCCTGCTCAAGACCGCGTTCTTCGTCGCCTCCGACCCCGTCCCGGCGGTCGTCGGCACCGCGATGAAGGGCACCTTCGTGCCTTTCGGCGTCTTCGTTCCCACGCCCTCGAGATAATCCGCGATCGAACCCTCCATGGTGAGTGCCGCGGCGAGGGACTTGCCTGCGTCTATGGCGCTGCCTCCCCCCACGGAAAGCACGCAATCCGCGCCGCCCCTTCGTTCCCGGAGGGTGCGCGCCATGGAATCGACGAGGTCGGGCGAAGGCTCGCCCGGCACGGCGAAGTATTCCCTCGAGATTCCGGCCGCGGAAAGGCCGGCGTCGAGTTCCGCCCAGGCGGAGGACGCACGGAATGATCCGCCTCCCGTGACCACGGCGACGGAGCGGCAACCTCTGGCGGCGATGAGCGCCGGAAGCCGGGATATTTGTCCCTCTCCGAAATGGAACTCGGGGAGGCGGGCGATCGTATACGGTTTCATGACATCGCAGTATAGAGAAAACTGCTTCCCCCTTCAACAGGGCCGCTTCCCGTCGGGCTCCTTACGATTCTCCGGTTCCCGAATTCGTTGCCCACTCGAGGCCGGCCGGTATACAATGTCGGAGGAGGAGCGTCATGGAAAGATACAAGATCGTCATCATCGAGGACGGCAATCCGGATACCCAGAAAATCCCGGGATGCCTCCACCTGACCCGATGGACGCCCGAAGTCCTCGCCGAAGGGATGAGGGACGAGGCCCCCGCCCTCCTCCTCAGGACGGGCTGCAAGGCCCTTCTGCCCGAGGAAACCGCGACGGTGCTCCGCGACGCGGCACGCGGACTCCGGACCGCCCTTTCGGGATACGGGAATCCGGTCCTCTTCATGACCACGGCGGGCCGTCCGAACGAAATCGGGATCATCGCCGAGGAACTCGGCCCCTTCGACGCCTACCTCCGCCTTGCAGGCTCCGACGAAGCGTCGGCGGTCGAGGAAGGGCCGCGGTTCTCCGCTGCCGGCGTTCAACCGGGCGATTTCGAAAGGCTCATGGCCCTCGAGAACGGCGCCCGCTGCGTCATCGAGGCCGGGGACCGGGTGGACGACCTCGTTTTCCGGGCGGTGCTCGGGGGAAAGCGGTTTCTCGTCACCGGTGACGCGGCGGCCCTCGCCCGCATCTACGGACGCCGCGCCAGGCCGAAGCATCCCCGTCCTTCGTGGGACGACTACTTCCTTCAGATCGCCGACGCCGTCGCGGGACGGGCGACCTGCGACCGCGGGAGGAGCGGCTGCGTCATCGTGCGGGACAAGTCCATCCTGGTGACGGGTTACGTCGGATCGCCCGCCGGTCTTCCCCACTGCGACGAGATCGGGCATCAGATGAAGAAGACGATCCACGAGGACGGCCACGTCACCCAGCATTGCGTGAGGACCGTCCACGCGGAGCAGAACGCGATCTGCCAGGCCGCCAGGTACGGCATTTCACTCGAGGGTGGAACGCTCTATTGCCGCATGACGCCCTGCAGGACCTGCGCCATGCTCATCATCAACTGCGGCATCAAGCGCGTCGTCTGCGAACGGCGTTATCACGCCGGGGCAGAATCCGAGGAGATGTTCAAGGCCGTCGGCATAAGCCTCTTCTACAAGTACGAAGAATACCAGACTTACGAAAACCAGTGACTCGATCAGGCGGCGAGGCCCACGAGGGCCTTGAACTCCGCCTCCTCGAGGGTTTCGATCTCGAGAAGCCGTGATGCGACCTTTTCGAGGACGGCTCTTTTCTCCGTGAGAAGGTCCAGGACCCTGCGGTACCTCTCCCCGATCATGGAAGAAATCTCGTCGTCGATGTAGCTCTGCGTCGCCTCCGAATAGTCGCGGTAGGCCTGGGGCGCATCCGCCGCCGCCCCCAGGAACGAAGGCTGCCGCTTGTTCAACGCGACGTTCCGGTACTTCGTGCTCATGCCGTATTCGGTGATCATCCTCTTGGCGATGTCGCTCACCTTCACGAGGTCGTTGGCCGCGCCGGTCGATATTTTTCCGAAGGAGATTTCCTCGGCCGCACGCCCTCCCAAGAGGGTGTCGATCCTGCCGTAGAGTTCCTCCTCGGTCATGAGGAATTTGTCCTCGGTGGGGACCTGGAGCGTATAGCCGAGGGCTCCGAGGCCGCGGGGGACGATGGTGATCTTCCGCACGGGATCGGATCCAGGGGTGAACGCCGCCACGAGCGCATGGCCCGCTTCGTGATACGCGACGATTTTCTTCTGGTCCGGGCTTATGAGTCGGTTCTTTTTCTGCAGTCCCGCTATGACCTTTTCGACGGCCTCGCTGAAGTCCTCCTGCTTCACCTCGCTCCTCCCCCGCCTCACCGCGAGGATGGCCGCCTCGTTCACCAGGTTTGCGAGATCTGCTCCCACGAAGCCCGGAGTGTCCTGTGCCACCTTGTGGAGATCGACCTCCTTGTGGAGTTTCACCTCCTTGGAGTGGATCTTGAGGATGGCCTCCCTTCCCGCGAGATCGGGACGGTCCACGAGCACCTGCCGGTCGAACCTTCCCGCCCGGAGAAGGGCCGGATCGAGGATCTCGGGCCTGTTCGAGGCGGCGAGGATGATGACTCCCGTGCGGGAGTCGAAGCCGTCCATCTCCACGAGGAGCTGGTTCAGGGTCTGTTCGCGCTCGTCGTTCCCGCCGAGGGCGTTCACGCGGCTCTTTCCGATCGCGTCGAGCTCGTCGATGAAGATGATGCAGGGGGCCTTTTCCCGCGCCTGGCGGAAGAGGTCGCGGACCCTGGCCGCGCCCACGCCCACGAACATTTCGACGAACTCGGATCCCGAAATTCTGAAGAAAGGCACGTGGGCTTCGCCCGCGACGGCCTTGGCGAGCAGCGTCTTTCCGGTGCCGGGAGCCCCGACGAGGAGGACGCCCTTGGGGATCTTGCCGCCGATCGAGGTGTATTTCTGCGGAGTCTGCAGGAAATCGACGACCTCGACGAGTTCCTCCTTGGCTTCGTCCGCTCCCGCGACGTCGGAGAATTTCACCCCGGTGTCCCCTTCCGCCACGATGGCGGCCCGGTTCTTGCCGAGAGAGAGCACGTTCGAACCCATGTTGCCCATGCGCTGAAACACGACCCGCCATACGAAGAACAGCATGGCGAGGGGGAAGGCCCAGGTGACGAGGAAATTCACGAGCGCGTTGCCTTTCTCGGAAATGCGCTGGTAGGACACCCCTTTCTGGTCCATGAGCGCGACGAAGTTCGGATCGTTGATCGGGACCGTCTTGTACGCGCGAGCCTTCGCAGTGTCGAGGGAGGAGTCGCGGGTGCGGCCGACGTAGTACGATTCACCGAGCTGGACCTGGACGATTTCTCCCTTTTCGATGAGCTGCTTGAAATCGCTGAACGGTACCAGGGAATCCGAGGGCAGCGAGAGGTAATTGTTGATGATCATGAGGCCGAAGAGCGCGAGAAAAAAATACCAGATCGAGAATTTGAACTGTCCCTTGTTGGGCATTCTGAAAAGTGGTCCGTTATCGTCGGGCTCCTTGCATCCGCCCTTCTGCCAGCAGTCGTCCTTGTCTTTTTTCGGTGCCATAATTTTCTCCAATTAATGTGAGGGAACAGATAAATAGTAATCACGACCGCGGGAAAAGGCAAACGGCCGGGGCTCCCGGCCGGCTGGGCTGCGTTTCAGAGCAGTCTCTTTTGCCCTTCGAGGGAGCGGAGCTCGGTCGCATCCTGCACGACTTCCACGGTGCCGAGGTAGGCCCCCTCCTCGGACCGAACCGGAAAGTAGTCGATCTTCACGAAACGGCCCTTGAGATCGATCCAGAACGGCGCCTTCTCGAGCGAGCCGTCCTTGAAACCGTTCAGGATCGCGTTCACCTTGTCCAGGCTCTGCGGCGGATGGCAGTTCTGTACCTTCCGGCCGAGATCCATCCTGGTGCGGGGGAAGACCCGTCCATCCTTCGGGCTGTTGAAGTACTTCACCCTGTCCTCCGCGTCGACGAAGGAAATGTCCACGTTGATCGAGTCGAGAATCGCTTCCACGGTTTCGACGGGCAGGTCTTTCAGGTTCATTGGTTTTCCTCCTCGCTCAGATAGCCGAGACTGTCGCATTCCTCGCGGACGTCCTTCCATTCCTCCTCGGTGAGGACTTCGAGCGCCGCATGATAGAGTATATTCTTTTCCTTCATCGTGTGGGCGGCGAATTTTTCCAGAAGGCGAAGCGTGACGAGGTCCATGGCATCGATGAGGGTATCGAAATCCGCCTTCCCGATCTGCCCGAAAAAACGCTTGAGGCGCTTCTTGTCCTCCTTCATCTCGGTATGCTCCATCCACATGATGGCGGGAGGCTGTTCCAGGCCGTGCCGTTCGAGGAGGGGGAAAAGCGTGTTCTCCTGCCTCACGTTGTGGTTTTCGGCGTCGAGAAGCCTGTCGACGAGGGCCTCCGCCGCCCCGATTTCCTCGGAAGCGGCCTCGAAGCTTCCCAGCCTTCGGACCGCCCTGAGGTCGTCGCGCAGCCTTTCCATGAGGCCGAGAATGATCCTGTGGTCCTTCCTGAAACGCGACACCGGGTGATCGGGCGGCAGGTCCGAGTCCTCCTGAAGCGATTCGCGGAAAAGCTCGAGGTGCACGTCGCAGGCGGACACGAGATCGTCCCTGGTGAATCCCTCGCCCACGAGTTCCTGCTCGGCCTGGGCGATCATGAGAGGCGTCGCCTTTTCCAGCACCTGTTTGAAGTCCTTTTTCGCCCGATCCACGGCCTCGGCATCCGCGGAACCCTTGATCCTCCTGAGCAACTCCTTGAGAGACTCTTTCAAATCCCTATCTTCCTGCATGTTTTCCGTCCTTTCCGGCAGTTCAGCGTTTTCGAAAATAAATCCAGTACTCGGCAGCGCTCTTCCTGCTGACGAAATGCTCGAAGCCCTTTCCGCTCACATGGCGGATCAGGGGAACAGGTTCGAAGCCCTGCACCAGAATGAAGCCCTTCCCCGAGTCGATCCCGTCTGCCAGTCTGTTCACCTTCTCGAAGGGCTCTGCGCCGTCGAAGCGTACGTCGAGCCGCGGAAAAGAGGCGGCATCCGTAAGCCAATTCGGCTCGTCTCCGTCCGTGTCTTTTCGGCCCGAATCGGCTCCGCCGCGTTTCGTGACGATCCCGGCCAGCCCCGTCCCGGTCCTGAACCCTTCGGCAATGGCCGCCTTTTCCCCCTCGAGATACTCGGAACCGAGGCCGATGGCGCCGTTGAGCCGGTAGAGAAGTTCACGGAGATAGATGTTGCCTATCTTGGCGGCCTGTTCGACGGTCGCCATCCTCGCTACGGTGTTGAACATCAGAGGATTGTCCAGGTTCCGGAATTTCGGACTCGCGGCCTTGAGGACATCCTTGAGCACCGGATGCCGGTCGACGATGGCGCGGATCGTGTCATTTTTCTTTATTACTTCGGGCATCCCATCCTCCTTTCATCCCGCCTTCGCGGCTTCCCCGGCCGCGAAATCCGAGAGAAAAGTATTCTTGAAATATTCCGCCACTTCCCCGTTGAACCGATTCAGAAGATCTCCGAAGACGCAGCCTCGAAAAATGCAGGAGGACCGGCGCCCCGGACACGAGGAGGTTTCGAGCCTGCCTTCGACGGCCTCGTACAGGCCGAGCAGGGAAATCTCTTCGGGGCGTTTGGCGAACGAAAAACCGCCCTTCGGGCCGCGGATCGAGGAGAGAAAACCGGCTTTGACGAGACGCTGCAGGACCTTGACGAGGTGGTGCTCGGAAACCCCCGTCCTTTCCGCGATCTCGCGGACCGAGAAGGACCTGCCGGGCTCGAGGGCCATGAAGGCCGCCCCGTGTATGGCCAACGAGGCGGCTTCCGAGAGTTGTATCAGGTTCGCCATGTTTTCCTCCGTTCTATACAGGTAATTTAATACCTTAATTACCTTATTTTCAAGCGGAATTTCCTCTACACGATAAAATTGCTCATACTCTTTTTCCGTGATAGGATGGGCACAAAAGGAGGGCCTATGGAAACCACCATCCCGAGACTCCTGAAACGGATCGCGAGTGAACATCCCGATCGCCCTGCACAGTTGAGCAAGGACGAAGCGGGGAATTTCCAGCCCACGAGCTACAAGACCCTTCTTCGCGAGGTCGAGACCTTCGGAGCGGGCCTCACGAGCCTCGGCGTAAAACGCGGAGACCACGTCGGTCTCATTTCCGACAACCGCAAGGAATGGCTCATAACCGATCTCGCGCTCCTCTCGCTCGGAGCGGCGGACGTGCCCAGGGGCTGCGACTCGATGCCCCAGGAAATCGGCTACATTCTATCGTTCGCGGATTGCCGCGTCGTATTCCTGGAGAACGAGAACCAGCTCAAGAAGATCGTTTCCCAGAAAGACGGACTTCCGCTCGTGGATACCGTGGTACTCTTCGATTTCGATTTCGACAGGAGCGGCTATGCATCTTCCCTGCCCGGAGTCACGATCCGATCCTTCGCGGAGATCATGAACGAGGGCGTGAAGATCCTCGCTTCCGATCCCGGACTCACGGACAGGGAGATCGAAAAGGGCAACTCCGAGGAAATCGCCACGATCATCTTCACTTCGGGCACCACGGGAGAGCCCAAGGGCGTCATGATATGCCATCGGAACTTTCTCCATCAGGTGAAGGAGGCCTCGCAGCTCATCGACGTAGGCCCCGAGGACGTGTGGCTCTGCGTTCTTCCGGTCTGGCACTCCTTCGAGAGGATCATGCAGTACATCGCGATGGGGTATGCCTGCGCCCTCGCCTACTCGAAGCCCATAGGGAAAATCATGCTCGCCGACTGCCAGAAAGTGAAGCCGACATGGATGGCGTCGGTCCCGCGGATCTGGGAATCGGTGCGGGCGGGGGTATACCGCAGCATCAACAGCGAGGGCGGGGCGAAAAAGGCCATCTTCGGTTTCTTCGTCTCGGTCGGAGGGGCCTACGCATGGTCCCGGAACATGGTGCTCGGACTCCTGCCGCAGTTCAGGAAACGGATCCGAGTCCTGGATCTTCTTCTCGGTATTCCCTGCCTCGTCCTCCTCGCGCCCCTCCACGCCATCGGCGACCTGCTCGTGTTCCACAAGATCAAGGCGAAGCTCGGAGGCAGGTTCGTCGCCGGGATCTCGGGAGGCGGGGCCCTTCCCGAAACCGTGGACAAATTCTTCCAATCAGTCGGCATCCTGATCCTCGAAGGGTACGGACTCACGGAAACGGCTCCGGTGCTCGGCGTGAGGAAACAGAGCCATCCGGTGCCCGGAACCGTAGGCAGAATCTTCCCCGGCACGGAGGTGAAGATCATCGATCAGGAAAGCGGGGCAGAGCTTCCTCCCGGACGCAAGGGGCTCATCTACGTAAGGGGCCCCCAGATCATGCTCGGCTACTACAAGAGGCCCGAGGAAACGCGGAAGATCCTCAGCGGCGACGGCTGGCTCAACACGGGCGATCTCGGCATGCTCACTCTTCGGGGGGAGATCAAGATCACGGGACGGGCCAAGGACACGATCGTGCTCAGGGGCGGAGAGAACGTGGAGCCGGTCCCCATCGAGGCGAAGATCCGGGAATCGGAATACATCGAGCACGCGGTTGTGCTCGGTCAGGACCAGAAATTCCTCGCGGCCCTCGTCGTCCCCAATTTCGAGACCCTCGAACGCTACGCGAAGGAGAATTCGATCCCGTTCATCGACATGGACAACCTCGTCACGCTTCCCGAGATCAACGATCTCATCGAAAGCGAAATCGTAGGAAGAATCAATCCCAAGACCGGCTTCCGCGGCTTCGAGATGATCTTCCGCTTCAAGCTCTTAGCGAAACCCTTCGAACTCGGCAAGGAGCTTTCGGGGAAGCAGGACTACAAACGCCACGTGATCACGGAGATCTACGCGAAGGAGATCACGCAGCTCTTCCTGACCGGGGACAAGGACTGAACGGGATCGTACGCCTCGGATCCACTCAAACCAGAGCCCATGCACGGTTGAGGACCCGCTTGGCGTTCGCAACCACGACGTCGGGGTCCTCGTCGCCCACGGGCTTGACCTCGAAGCTGACGATGGGAGGATTCTTCTCGTTCAGGAAACCGATGCTCCTGAGCACCCGGAGGTATTCCGCGGTTTCCTCGACGTCGTTCTCCCCGCCGGGAAAGCCGAAACGCGGATGCTGGTCGCCGTAGGCCGGAAGGTCCCTGCTCTTCATGACGCAGTTGCCGAGGTGCGCGTGGACTATGTACTCCTTCACCGGGAGTATCGCCTGCTCGGCGGTCTCGTGGATGAGGGGCAGGTGGCTCAGGTCGACGAGCAGGCCGAAATTGTCGTATTTCTTCCTCATGTCCTGGGCGTACCTCTTCGCCAGCGAAACGGGCCCGACGAGGCTCTTCTTGTCGACGTCGAAATCGAAGACTTCGTGCACGATCTTCAGTTCGCCCTTGGATTTCGCGTATTCGCAGAGCTCACCGGTCGATGCGAGGAGGGCCCGGTAGGCGTCTTCCTTTCTTTGCTCCTCGTACTTGCCGCTCAGGAACGCGAAGCCGGAGGCACCCATTTCGCAGGCCTCGTCGATGCCGGCTTTGAGGGCGGCGACGGCCTTGGACCTTGCTTCCTCGTCGACCGCATTGACGTTGAGCCCCTGGGAGAGCAGGATGGGCGCCGCACCGAAGGCTACGGCGAGGTGGGATGCGTCGAGCATCTTCTTGGCCGCCTTCCTGGTCTCCCCGTCCTTGATCCAGGTTATCTCCACGGCGTCGAAATAATCGTCCGTCGCGATCTTCTTCAGGGTCTCGATGATCGGGCCGTCTCCCTTCGATACCGCGGGATAGGCCATGAAATGGATGAGGCCGACCTTCATATATGCATGCAGTGATTCCTTCATTTCGATTCCTCCGACGATAGGCTGTTTCAACAATAAATAGAAAACGCGAAATCGTAAACGACGCGCACGGCCCGAAGGAGAGAGCTCACTTCCGTTCCGGAAACAGGGAAAAGACGTTTCCCGCCCTGATCCCTACGCCGGCGGCGAGATGGTCCTGGAGGATCTTCGCGGGACGGGCGAACATGTCGGGGGACTTTTCGAACAGGGCTTCGTACTTCTGACGCCGATCGGGATATTTCTCGGTGATCCGGTTCAGGATGGTTTCTTTATAATACCGGTCCAGACCCTTGAGCGGCTGCTGAAGCAGGTAGGCCTGGAATTCATTGACCGCGAGATAGGGATCGCGGACGTCATAGTTCATCCAGGCGAAGAAATAACGCCAGAAATCCTTCTCCTCGGCCGGGAGCTGCTTCCACGTGGTTTCCGCGAGACGCCGGTATTCCGGGAGGTTGTAGAAGATCCCGTGAAACGCCTCGTGCGTCAGGAGAAGACGGCGATGAGCGGGCGCGGACTCGATGGAAAACGCGAGAATGCCGCCTTTTCCCGGCAGGTACGCGTCCCCTTCCTTCCTCAAGACTCCCGATGCCGCAAGGTAGTCCCGGAGCCAGACCTCCTCTTCGTGAAGGGGAAACGACGTCTCTCGCGCTTTCTCGAAGAATGAAGAGAGGCCCTCGGCGCTGTAGTTGTGCGCGTTCCAGCCGTGCTTGTCCTGAATCTCCGCGTCGGGCATGAGCCTTCCCCGATAACCGGCCTTCTCGATGAAGAAAGCGAGCCTATGGAAAAAACGGTTCTGCACCTCGTAGCTCGGCGTTCCGAAAACGAGGATGGTGGGGAACAAGGTCCAGCGGAAGACTTCCACCCTTCCGTTTCTCCACGCCTCGTGGGGATAGTCCAGGATGCTCCCGAGATCCATGGGAAGCGGCGAAAAGGAGGCCGCCCCTTTTTCCCAGGAAGGATCCCGTTCGATCGAAAGGCTCACCCCCGTATCAGGGCAGGCTTCGATCTCGAGGCCGTCGGGCGTAAAACCGAGTCCGCCGGGATGAAAAAAGAAGGGCTCTTCCACCGGACGGAGGAGGACCTCCGCTGTGTAGCGCTTCCCTTCTCCCTCGAGGACGAGTTTCGGCGCCACCCGGGGAAGCACGGCGGCCTTTCGGAACGCCACGGCCAGGCTGCCGCGGCCGTTCCGTCCCCGGAGAGCGACCGCGAGCCTGCCCTCGGTCCGGGAATAGGACAGAGGCACGAGGTCGGACGAGGCCTTGACCGAGGTTTTCCCTATGAGTGTGCGGCTTTCGAAGGTGCCGATCCCGACCTCGAGGAGCCGGAAGGAGGGGGCGTCCGCGGACAGACCCTTGAAGGAAAAACCCGCGAGCCTTCCCGCCGGAAGAGAAAGGAGGAATTCGGTCGGAACGTTCCCTGCGTCGGGAAGGCGGGAGGACGCCGCATACTCCCCGCCTGCAGCCTTCGTGCCCGTCGCCTCGACGGTCGCGCCGGCAACGCCCCGTTCCAGACGGAGCCGCAGGCAGGAGCCCTCCGAGGTTTCGACCGGTGTCTTCAGGCTGAAACGGACCGTGGCTTTTCCGGGATTCACGGTGCCGCCCTCCTGGAAGCCGTCGCCGGATTCGACGAAGAGCCGCGTCTCCGCCCCGGCGGCATCCCGAAACGCCAGGCCCTTGACCTCCGTTCGGCAGGAAACGGTCCCGAAACAGAGGAACATGAGGGGGAACAGAAGGAATTTACGCTGCACGGCGTTCGACCTTTAGAGCGCGATGATGCTCTTGGCTATGAGCTCGGCGATCTCCCGCTTTCTGGCCGGGGGGAGGTCCGAATCGGCCCTGAGGAAGCTCTCGAACCTGCCGTGAAAGGGTTCCGGAAGGACGGGAAGGGATTTCGTCTGTTCCGCGAGCAACCTGGCGGAAGGCTCGAACCTCCTGTTGATCGCGAAGAGCGAGGAGCACACGCTCTTGATGAATCCTGACGAAGAGACGAGATAGAAAAGAGGTTCCTTCCTGAGCACGGCCGCTCCGAGGTCGCTGAGGTAGTGTTCCATCCGGGCCTGGAACGAGAAACGGAGGAGGTTCCAGAAGGAAGGAGGCATTTCGGAGAGCTCTTTCCTCACCCTCAGAAGCCAATCCGTTCGGCTGTACAGAATTTCCGAATTCACGGCACGGTAGAAAACGTAGGTCCCCGAGTCGCGAAGCGAGGCGAGGAGCCCCTCCTTTCCCTGGATGAGTTCGTCGAAACGTCCCATGTCCCGGTACTCGATCCTTATCGGAATGCCTTCGATGATCAACCGGTCCTTACGATTCGCCTGGGCGGATTCGAAGGCTCCGCCGAAGGAGAGGGCTTCCAGTCTTTTCTCGACCGCAGGAAGGTTCCCGGAGAAATAGACGTCGATGCTGAGAAAGAAGTAAGGATCGTACAGATCGTCCACGATGGGTTCGCCAAGGGCGATGGCGTCGACCGAAGGCCATGTCTTGATGACGTCGACGATCCGGCCCGCGACGGATTCAACTTTCACTTTCATGCCTACCCCTCATTGACCCGCGAGTCTCTTACCGTTCCAAGGTTACCACATGGCCGGTTCTTGCACAACCATGCCCCGTACCTCTACACTCGCAATGTGAAGACGACCTACCTCACCGCCCTGGGCGCCTCGCCGACCCTGGAAGCGGAACTCGTCGACCTCCAGAGGAGCATCCTCGCCTCCACCGGCCGGGTCTCCGCGCTCGCGCTGCCGCCGGTGCTCCCGCTTTCGTTCGCTTCACGAATGCCGGAATCGGAAACGCTCGAAACGTTCCGCTCGGAGGGGCTTCCCGCCCTGTCCTTCGGCTCGTGTTCGGCCGGCGAAGGGACGATCCGCCTCGGCGTCCTGCCCTCCGGTTACGCGGCCGAGGCGCGAGAGCGGCTTCCCGAAAACGACCTCTCCGCCGGACTTTTCGTCCTTCCGTCAGGTTTCTATCTCGCGGCCGCGGAGACGAAGGCCGTCTTCTCCGCGGCGTCCGTCCGTCCCCCCGAGGCCCGCATCCGGGTCGCTCGCCTTCTCGTCCTCAGAATCGAGGCGGCGGAAGGCGAGTCCTGGTGGAAGAGCGTGAACGTGGAAACCGTATTCGAAGGCTGGATGAAGGCCTAGACGCTCCGGCCCGCGACGACCGTCCTGTTCCGTCCGCACCGCTTGGCGGCGTAGAGGGCCTTGTCCGCCTCCTCGCCGATCTTGAGCGCGTCTTCGTAATCGGGGAAGGAGGCTATGCCGCAGGAAAGCGTGACGAAGAAGTCCTTGTCACCGTCCCGCTGACGGATGCGCGAAAAACTCTCCCGTATCTCGTTCATCGTCCGCTCGGCGTTCTCGGCGTTCGAATTGAAGAGGATGACTCCGAATTCCTCCCCGCCGTATCTCCCTATGGTGTCCGTCTTGCGGAGCCTCTCCTGAAGCAGGCGGGAAAGGGCCTTGATGACGCGGTCTCCGGTGAGGTGGCCGTAATTGTCGTTCACGCTCTTGAAATGGTCGAGGTCGATCATGACGAAGCTCATGGGATTCCCGATCCTTCTCGCGCGGTCGAGTTCGTCCACGAGCCTTCGTTTGAGCTGGGTATGGTTGAGGAGGCCGGTGAGCGAGTCCCGCTCCATGAAGTATCGGAGCTGTCTGGTTCTTTCCGCCCGGATGGACACCGAGGTGATGAGGTGCTCGGCCTTGATCGGCTTCGTGAGAAAGTCGTCCCCTCCCCGCTTGATCGCGAAGAGCTGCTTTTCGACGTCCTTCTCGATCGAGAGGAAAATGATGGGGATGCTGATGAAGGCGTCCTGCTGGCGGATGAGCGAGGCGAGCTCTATGCCGCTGCAGCTCGGCATGTACATGTCCATGAGGATGAGCTCAGGCTTGGACTCGACCAGGACTCGGATGACGTTCATCGGATCGGTCACGACCGAGGTGATCATTCCCGCCTGCTGAAGGATCATGGCGTAATAGGAGATCTGTTCGGGATCGTCGTCGACGATGAGGATGTGGTAGGGTTCGTCGGCGGCGCTCGAGAACAGGCTGTCGATCTTGTCGATGAGCCGCGGGATGTCGAAGGGGAAAGCGAAGAAGGCGTCGCCTCCGTTCCTGACCGCGGCGAGCCGCGTGGGGAAATCGTCGTACTCGGAAAGGAAGAGGATGCGGAGCCGGTCCGCTTCCGGAGTCGAGTTCAGCGCCCCCAGGGCGTCTACGGTCTTCGGATCGTTCATGAAGTGCTGAACGTCGAGGGTGAGAATCACCTGTTTCCCTTCGGTCAGCACACGCTGGACCGGCTCCAGGGAGTTCACGTGGAGGACGTGAAATCCGAAAAATCCCAGCTGGTCCCGGAGATCGTCATAGAGCGTCTCGCCGTTTTCCCAAAGGCAGAGAACGCGGTTCGAATCATGACCCATATCGATTCCTTCTACGGAAGCCCCGGCGGTCTGCGGCGCCTCGGGCCGCGAGACCGTCGTCAGTTCGTCTTGCTTTCGATCGTATTCGGACTTGAGTTTCGCGAAGAGTTCCCGGAGCGCGAGCACGTTTTCGTTCTTCGGCAGCTCGTCCTTCTGGAGGCATTCGCCGAGGATTATCTCCATTTCCCGGGAGAGGTTCGAAAGCTGCATCATGCCGAAGGTGGCGCCGGCTCCCGAAAGTTTGTGGACGCAGTTCTTGGCCTCGAAAACCGCCGCATGATCGTAGTCCGGAAGGGATTCGAGGTTCTTCAAGGCGGCTTCCAGTGCGTCGAGTCGTTCGGGA
Organism: uncultured Spirochaetaceae bacterium; assembly: GCA_964397655.1. Taxonomy (GTDB): domain Bacteria; phylum Spirochaetota; class Spirochaetia; order DTKZ01; family DTKZ01; genus CAYNKA01. The sequence continues at coordinate 81,719 of CAYNKA010000005.1, forward strand.
AGGCTTCGGACGAATTGTTTCGCCAATTCTTTCAGACGAGCCCGCACCACATCAGGCAATGAATTCATTTTTTTCTCCGCGTTGATCGGCTCAACGTTCGACACGTTTTTAATTGGGAGGAACGTCCCTCCGCCGGCATCCGGAAATCCCGAACGAGAAGCCGTGGGTCGAAACGCCTCTTGCCATGCATGTCGGGAAATTCGAGCGCGAATGTGAACGAATACCGCGAACGGACCGCTCAAACGATCTCGAATTCCCCGCTATAGAAAATTGTATTCGGAACAGGTCGGGAATTCAACCTTTACGGGCGGAAATACGTCATTCCCCCTTCGGCTTTCTCTGCATCATGACCGTATGGAGGCCTTCGGCGACGATCTCGTCCCTCTGATTGACGAGCTTCACCTCTTCCCACACGATTCCTCGGTCCGGTTTGCTCGTCTCGCGCTTGTTCACGATCTTCCATTTCACGCGGACCGTGTCGCCTATGAGGATGGCCTTGACGAATTTCCAGTTCCATTCGAGGGAAGCGAGGGATGTCCCGTCGAAAATGCCGATCCGGCTCTTGAGCCCCTCAGTTATCGCGAGGCCGAGAAGCCCGTGGGCGATCCTCGTATGATAGATGTTGTACTTCTTCGAATATTCCTCGTCGGTATGCAGCTGATTGTAGTCCCCGGAAAGTCCGGCGTAGGCGACGACGTCGGTCTCGGTGATGGTCCTTCCGGGCGATTCGTACTCCTCGCCGATGACGAATTCCTCGTAATAGAGGCCTACTCTGTGCGGAACGCTCATGTTTTTCTCCTTCCTCTCTACGTTTTCAATTATCGTTATAGACGCCGATGTCCGCTGCCACCCTCGAATTCCCGCGGCGAAGGCCTCCGCATGAATCCCGGATGACGAGACGCGCCGGAATGCTCACTTGGACGGGGGCGTTTTCCGGATGATCGATCTTACGGAGGAGCAGTCCAGCCGCCTCGATGCCGACGATCTCCGGAGGCGAGGCCACGGTCGTGAGCGCGGGCTTCCACATGGCCGCCTCCTCCACGTCGTCGAAACCAACGACGGCGAAGTCGACGCCCGGCCTCACGCCATGGCGGTCGAGCCCCATCATGAAACCGAACGCCACGGTGTCGTTGTAGCACAAGGCCGCGGTCGGAGCCGGATCGAGGGCGAGGCAGGCCTCGGCGGCGGCGAAGCCTCCGCCGATGGATATCTCCGACTCCAGGCAGTGGAGCTTGCCGAGGATTCCGGCCTCGCCTAGGGCGGTCTCCACCCCACGGGTCCTCTCGTGCCAGGCGGACAGCGCCGGATCTCCGCCTACGAAGGCGATGTGCTCGTGGCCGAGCGAGAGAAGCCTTCTCATCGCGAGAAGTGCGCCGGTCTCGTTGTCGGCGCCCACGTAATCGGTTCTCTCCGGTATGCGGCGGCAGAACAGAACGAAGGGGACTCGGTGGAGGGACAGGATTTCGAGGTCCTTCCAGGTCGTTCCCTTGGCCGGACAGATGAGAAGGCCTTCGACGTTGTATTCGAGCATGAGGTTGATCGCCCGGCGCTGCTTGTCGAGCTGCTCCTGGGTGTTCGCGAAGAGAACTCCCCTCCCGGCCTTTTCCAATTCCCGCTCCGCGCCAACGGACATGGCGGCGAAAAAGGTGTTGTTGATGTTCGTCTCGATGAGGCCGACGGAATGGGTCCGGTTGCTCCGCAGCGCAGCAGCGGCCCGGTTGTAAACGTAGCCGAGCCGCCTGATGGAGCCGAGGACGCGGCTCACCGTCTCCTTCGCCGGAGCGGGACTGTTCCTGAGAACGAGGGATACAGTCGCCCTGGATACGCCTGCGTCCTTTGCGACATCGCTCAACGTAACGCGTTTCTCTAATTTCATGCTCGTTCGAAGCCTCAAAGGAGCCTACTCCCAGGGTCGGGATTTGTCAATTTCAATCGAATAGGAATCCTGTCTTTCGCTTTTCCCTTCGGTTGCGCCGCCGTGCCGCTTGCCGGCCGTCGTTGCGGTCTTCCGCCGGAAATACAAAAAAATTGACAATTGAAAACAACCACGCTAATGTAATGGGACTTTCTAACAGGAGGAATGTCACATGAAAAAACCGCTCAGTGCTCTTCTCGTACTTCTTTTCTGTTTCGCCATGTCGACGACGCTGTACGCCGGCGGAGGAAAAGAGCAATCAGCTTCTCCCGCGGCCAAGCCCATCAAGATGATCGGCGCGACCCAGCTCCCCGATACCTACGTCTTCTACAAGACCCTCGTGTTCTTCAAGGACAAGCTGAAGGAATACTACAAGGGACCGCTCGAGATCGATCTCCACCATTCCGGGGACGTCGGGAACGAAAAGGACTACATCGAATACATGATCCAGGGGATCTCGATCGACTTCGCCATCAGCGCGCCCTCCTGGGCCGCGACCTTCGACAAGCGCGTTTCCTTCCTGGATCCGCCCTTCCTCTATCGCGACCTCGCGCATTGGGACAAGGTCCTCGAAACCGGCGCGGCTTTCAAGCCCATCCAGGACGACCTTCTGAAGAAGGGTCTCCGCATCCTCGGTTACGGCGGCGGCGGCACCAGGAACCTGATTCTCCGCAGGCCGGTAACCAACATGAAGGAAGCCTCCACGGTAGTCCTCCGCGTCATGTCCTCCCCGATCCAGTCGAAAATCTTCGGCGCAGCAGGCATGAAGCCCACTCCGATGGACTATCTCGAAGTCTACAACGCCATCAAGACCGGCGTCGTCGACGGCCTCGAGAACGAATCTGCCTCCCTCATGTCCATGAAGTTCTACGAAGTCGCTCCGAACATCATCCAGACCCGCCACGCCATAACAGTCCGGCCCCTCTGGATGAGCGAAAAGAGCTTCCAGAAGTATCCCAAGGATCTCCAGGACGCCATCCTCAAGGCGGGAAAAGAAGCTACGAAATTCCATCGTGACACCGAAAGCAAGGACGACGCCGAGGCCCTCAAGAAGATGGAAGCCGAAGGCAAGATCAAGCTCATTCCCTTCGACACCACCGAAATGCAGCGCCTCGCGAAGCCGGTTCTCGCAGCCTACGCCAAGGAACTCGGCGCAGAGGAGATCATGAACAGCATTCAGGCGATCCAGTAAGTCATCACCTTCATCGCACGAGGCCGGGAAGCCCTGCGGGGCTTCCCGGCCCTTTTTTCGGAGACTCACCATGAAAATCACGAAAATCGAGACCTTCATTCTTCGCGTTCCCCTTGGAAAGGAGCGATTCTACTCGTCCCAATGCGCCTTCCCCGAGCGGAACAGCCTCCTCGTCCGGATCGACACCGACGAGGGCATCCACGGTTGGGGCGAAGGAGGCCAGTACGGGCCGCCTGAACCGCCCGAGGCCTGCATCAGGAAGGTATTCGCCCCTATGCTCATGGGAGAGGATCCCATGAAAACGGGCGTCCTCTGGGAGAGGATGTATTCCATGACCCGGGATTTCGGGCAGAAAGGAGCATACATCGACGCCATAAGCGCGGTCGACATCGCGCTCTGGGACATCGCCGGGAAGGCCCAGGGCCGATCCGTCGCCGGACTCCTGGGCGGAGCCTTCAGGACGGGGATCCACGCCTACGCCACGGGATGCTACTACCGCGGCGAGGACTATCTCGATTACCGGAAAAATCTTCCGGCACTGGCCAAGGAAGCCGAATCCTACGCCCGTGCGGGCTTCGGAATCGTGAAGGGAAAAATCGGCCTCCTTCCCATCGAGCAGGACATCGAGCGGCTCGCCGCCATCCGCAAAGCCGTGGGACCTGACGTGAAGCTCCTCATCGACGCGAACCACGCCTACAATTCCGGGACGGCCTTCAGGCTCTGCGCGGAGCTCGAGAAGATCGGCAACATCCTCTGGCTCGAGGAGCCCGTTCCTCCGGAGGATTACGAGGGCTACGCCATGCTCCGTAAAGGGTCCTCCGTCCCCATCGCCGGCGGCGAATGCGAATTCACCCGCTTCGGATTCAGGGAACTCTTCACTCGAGGCTGCGTAGACATCGCCCAGCCCGACATCTGCGCCTGCGGAGGCTTCACGGAGCTCAGGAACATCCAGGCGCTCGCCTCGGCCTTCGGGATTCCCGTGATTCCCCATACCTGGGGTTCCGCCGTGGCTCTCGCAGCAGCGCTTCAGTTCATCGCCACGCTCCCGCCCTTCCCCCACACAGCCAATCCGGTGCCGCTGCAGAACGAACCGGTAGTGGAATTCGACAGGAATCCGAACGCCCTCCGCGACGAACTCGCCTCGACGCCGTTCCTGCTCAAGGACGGGAAGCTGGAAGCGCCGCAGGGTCCCGGACTCGGGATCACGGTCGACGAGACCGTGCTCCGAAAGTATTCCGCATGAGGTGATTCCGAGATTCGGGACCTGCGTTCGCTTGCTCGGCGAAATTGTTTGACAAGTTAACGGGGGGTATGTTAACATTTTTCAACTGGATCGATCCAAGGGACGATCATGAATCCCAAAAATATCAGGTAAAAGGAGAACGAACCACATGAAGCGTTTTGTTCTAGTCCTGCTCGCCCTGAGCGTCGTGATGGCCGGAACCGCCTTCGCGGGCGGCTCGAAAGAGGCTCCGGCAAAAGAAGCGGCGAAACCGATCAAGCTGGTCGGCGGCACCATGCTTCCCGAAGGTCACGTGTTCTGGCAGACCGTCGTGAAATTCAAGGAACAGCTCGCGTCCTATTACAAGGGCTCGACGCCGGTAGAGGTCAGCCTCCACCATTCCGGTTCGATCGGCAGCGAAAAAGATGCGGTCGAATACATGATTCAGGGGACCGCTATCGACTTCTACGTCATTTCCCCGGCGTGGATCGCCACCTGGGACAAGACCGCCCCCATCATCGACGCTCCCTTCCTCTTCAAGAGCGTCCCCCATTGGGAGAAATGCCTCGAAGCCAAGGTCTTCCAGCCGATCGAAGACAACATGATCACCAAGGGCATCCGCTTCATCGGATACGGCGGCGGCGGCTCCCGGAGCATCATCAGCAAGAAGCCCCTCAACTCCGTGGCGGACTTCCCCAGCTTTCAGATGCGCGTCCAGGGTTCCCCCCTCCATCAGAAAGCCTTCTCCGCGACCGGAATCAAGGCCACCCCGATGGATTACATGGAAGTCTACAACGCCATCAAGACCGGCGTTCTCGACGGCCTCGAGAACGAGCCTGCGGGCCTCGAGAGCATGAAGTTCTACGAAGTCGCTCCCTACTACGTTCTCACCGACCATCAGATCGTGACCCGCATCCTCGCCATGAGCGAGAAACGGTTCCAGACCTTCCCGAAGGACCTGCAGGAGGCGATCGTCAAGGCCGGACAGGACGCGGCCGCCTTCCACAGGAAGACCGAAGTCGCCCTCGGAGCCACCATCATCAAGAAGCTGCAGGAGAAGAACGGTCTCAAGGTCATCCCCTTCGACAACACCGAGATGCGGAAGAGGGCCATGCCCAGCATCGAGGCGTACGCGAAGGAAATCGGCGCTTACGAAATCATGAAGAAAATCGACTCGATCAACTGATGAATTCCGGTGTATACTATGAACGGAGGAGGGCGACCTCCTCCGTTTCGTTGAAACACACGAACAATCTACATTAATAAGGTTTAATCTATGGTACTTGTACGAATCTGCGATGTATACGCGAAAATCCTGGACAAGCTCATTCTCTATCTCGGACTCTTCCTCATTTTCGCCGTCGCGCTCCAGGTCGCGGGGCGTTATATCCCCTTCGTTCCTCGTTGGCTCTGGCCGCTGGAACTCGCCACCTTCGACCTCATCTGGATCGTGTTCATAGGTTCCATCCTCGCGCTCCGTGAAAAACGGCATTTCAACGTCGACCTTTTCATCGGAAAAAAGATCTCGCCGCATTTCAGCATCTTCCTGAAAGTCGTGTATTATTTCACCGTCGGAGTCGTCACCTACGTATTCGTGGTCTTCGGATACAAGTATCTCATTGGCTGGGGTCTCATACAGCAATCGGAAATCACCGGTATGAGCATGGGTTTTCTCTATGCATCGGTTCCCGTTGCGGGAATCTCCTGGGCCCTCTTCCTTGCGGAGAACATCTACAAGGACATCACGTCGAACCGCCGGAAAGCAGAGGGTAGATAAACATGACAGCTTCAACCGTATTCATAACGATGTTCGCTCTCCTGATCGTGCTCATCCTGCTTCGGGTTCCGGTGGCCTTCTCCCTCGCTTTCGCCGTCATTCCGATCCTCTTCCTCACGCCGGAAGTGACGCCCATCATGCTCCTTCAGCGAATGATGATCCAATACGGCTCCTTCATCACGATCGCGATCCCCATGTTCGTCCTCGCCGCCACCATCATGAACACGGCGGGCATCACGAACCAGCTCCTCAGGCTCGCACGGTCGATGGTCGGCCATCTTCCCGGAGGACTCGCCCATGTCAACGTCGTGACCTCGATGATCTTCGCCGGCATCTCCGGCTCGTCGAACGCCGATGCCGCGGGCGAAGGCAAGATCATCATCCCGGCGATGATCAAGGAAGGCTACGACGTCAACTTCACGGTGGCAGTGACGGCCTGCTCCGCGGTCATGGGCGTCATCATACCCCCGAGCATCATCATGGTCGTCTGGGGAGGCGTCATGAACGTGTCGGTTTCCGGGCTCTTCCTCGCGGGAGTCGTGCCGGGACTCATGATCGGCATCTTCCAGATGATCCTCGTCCACATCTATGCAACGAAAAGACATTACCCAACCACGTCCAAATTTTCGCTCAAGGAACTATTCCTCGCGATGAAGGAGTCGATCCTCGCCATCTTCACGCCCCTCATCATAATAGGCGGCATCGTCTTCGGCCTCGTGACGCCTACCGAAGCCTCCCTCGTGGCGGTGTTCTACGCTTCCATCCTGGGATTTTTCGTGTACAAAACGCTCAATCCGAAAACTTTCATGGCGGTGCTCAAGGAAACGCTCGAGATATCCACCACCGTGCTCTTCTGCGTCGGAACAGCGGCCATCTACGCCTGGGTCATGGCTTATTACAAGATACCCATGTTCCTCGTCAGCCTTCTCGGAGGCCTTACCTCGAATCCGACGATCATGCTCATACTCATCGTCCTCGTGTTTCTCGCGGTCGGATGCTTCATCGACGCGGTTCCCGCGATCATCATCTTCGCGCCCCTCCTCAAGCCCGTGGCGGAAAGCGTCGGGATCCATCCCATGCACTTCGCGATCGTCGGCTGCATAGCGCTCGCCTACGGGCTCATCACTCCTCCCTACGGGCTATGCCTCCTCATCAGCTGCGACATAGCGAAGATCAACTGTACGACGCCTCTCAAGGAGGTCGGAGCCTTCCTCGGGGCCATGCTCCTCGTTCTCCTCATCATCATCTTCTTCCCGATGGTCACGCTCGGACTCCCGAAATTAATGATACCGAGCGCCTTCTGAGGCTCTCGGTTTCCTGATTCGATGCGCTCATCGTGGGAATGATCGGAACAACCCCGTTCGGGGTTGTTCCCTCGGTTTTACGGCATTTTTAGATCGATCTAAACGGAGGTAGGCTTTTGAAGAACAAACTCATAACCGCGGAGGAAGCGGTCCGCTTCGTGAAGGACGGCGACTGGATAGCCATCCAGGGTTCGGGCGGAGGCGTCGGCGAGCCGACCAGACTGATCCGTGCCCTGGGCGACCGGTACCGGAACGAGGGATCCCCCGGGAATCTCACCGTGGTTCATTCCACCGGACTCGGCGACAAAAAGGAGATTGGGCTCGACCTTCTCGCTCAGCCCGGTATGGTGAAGCGGGACATAGCCGGACACCTGGGAATGGCTCCGTCGATGGGAAAGCTCATCATGGAGAACAAGGTGGAAGCCTACAACTTCCCCCAGGGCGTGCTTTCCCACATGTACAGCGCGGTAGCGGCCAGGACGCCGGGAGTCATCACCAAGGTGGGGCTCAACACCTACATCGATCCCCGGATCGAGGGCGGAAAGATGAACTCCATGACCAAGGAGGACCTCGTCAAGGTCATAACGATCGACGGCGAGGAATGGCTCTACTGGCCCCGGTTCAAATTCGACGTGGCGTTCGTCCGGGGCACCACCGTGGACGTCAAGGGCAACATCACCTCGGAGGAGGAAGGCTCCTTCGTCGAGGCCACGGCGATCGCCCAGGCCGCGAAAAACTCGGGAGGCATCGTCATCGCCCAGGCCAAGTACCTCGCCCAGGCCGGAACCCTCGACCCACAGGAGGTCAAGATTCCGGGGATCTACGTCGATCACATCGTCGTCGACCCGGAGCAGAAGCAGACCTGCATCGACTGGTACAATCCGTCCTACTGCGGTAAGGTCAAGGTCCCGCTCGAAAGCATCCCGCCCATCCCCCTCGACGAGCGGAAGGTGATAGCCCGCCGCGCGGCGAAGGAACTCTTCGAGGGGGCGGTCGTGAACCTCGGCGTGGGCCAGCCCAGCGGAATTGCCGCGGTCGCCACCGAGGAAGGCTACATCGGCGACATAACGCTCACCGTGGAGCAGGGCGCCGTCGGCGGCACGCCCGTGGGAGGCGTGACCTTCGGCATGGCCTACAACCCCGAGGCGATCATGCCCATGGACGCCCAGTTCCGGTTCTACGACGGCGGCGGTCTCGACGTGGCCTTCCTCGGGATGGCGGAGTCCGACCGGTCGGGGAACGTGAACTCGAGCAAGGTCGGATCCATGCTCGCCGGCTGCGGCGGATTCATCGACATCACCCAGAATGCGAAGAAGGTAGTTTTCTGCGGCACCTTCACGGCGAAGGACTTCGCCTGCGAGGTCGGCGGAGGGCGGCTCAGGATCCTTTCCGAGGGGAAGGTGAGGAAATTCGTGAACGAGGTGCACCAGATCACCTTCAGCGGGAAATACGCCCGGAAGGTGAAGCAGCCCGTCCTCTACGTCACGGAGCGCGCCGTATTCGCCCTCCGGGACGACGGGGTGCATCTCCTGGAAATAGCGCCGGGGATCGATCTCGAACGGGACATCCTCGCGCACATGGACTTCAAGCCCGTCGTCCCGGGAGACCTCCGGACGATGGATCCGGCCATATTCTCATAGGAGGCATCATGAAAACCCACGCAGTACTTACGTCGTCCGACGGCGTCGCGACGATCCTCTTCTCCCCCGAGGAGCCGGGGAAGCCCCCGACGGTGGACTACGAGCTCCTCGACGAGCTCGAAGGCCACATCGGATCCATAGCCGCGCGCGCGGACGAGACGACCGCGGTCGTCCTCCGGAGCGCGTCGCCGAAGTACTTCGTCGTCGGGGCGAACCTCGAGGCGCTCAAGACCGTGAACAAGGACACCATCTTCCGCTGGATCGAGCGGGGCCACGAGGTGTTCAACAAGCTGGAGAACCTCCCCGTCCCGGTCGTGGCGGTCGTCACCGGCTTCGCCCTGGGCGGCGGACTCGAACTCGCCATGGCCGCGGACTACATCCTCGCCGCGGATACGGCGAAATTCGGACAGCCGGAGGCGGGGCTCGGCTTCATTCCCGGCTGGGGAGGCTGCTTCCGCCTTCCGGAAAGGATCGGCTCCCAGAGGGCCAAGGAGCTCTTCTACACCGGAAGGACGATCGACGCCCGCGAAGCCTTCGATATCGGACTCGTCAACTTCGTCGGCACTTCCGATGAACTCGAGACGCGCCTCGCCGGATCGCTCGAGGCCATGAAAAAGAATTCTTCGCTCTCCGTACGCCTCATCAAGAAGCTCGTGAACGCGTCCATGACCGAGAACAGGAACCGGGCGGTCGCCGAAGAGGCCGCCGTATCCGGCGTCTGCCTCGCCTCGGGCGACACGGCTGAGAGGCTCAAGGCCTTCTTCGCGAGCAGGGAGAAGAAGAAATGAAGGTGGACGCGACCTACCATCTCTGCGCCACTTTGGGGCTTCCGAACCGCGGGTCCCGCGCCCCGATCATGCACAACGCCGGCTTCGAGCATCTCGGGCTTCCCTTCGTCTACCTCGCGTTCGAACCGAAACCGGAAGGGCTCGCCGACGCGTTCCGCGGCATGCGCGGCCTCGGCATCCGCGGCTTCAGCGTCACCAAGCCCTACAAGGAGGCGGTGATTCCCTTCCTCGACGATCTCGATCCCGTGGCTCGGGCGATCGGGGCGGTCAACACGGTCCTGAACGACGGAGGCAGGCTCGTCGGCTACAATTCGGACTGGGTGGGAGCGGTCTCCGCCCTGGAAGAGGCCTCGCCGATCGCGGGGAAGAAGGTCGCCCTCCTCGGGGCGGGCGGGGCCGGCAGGGCCGTGGCCTACGGCCTCAGGAAGGCGGGAGGCCTCGTCCGCGTCTACAACCGGACCGCCGAGAAGGCCGCCTCCCTCGCGAAGGAATTCGGACTCGAGGGTGCCGGCACGATGGACGACATCGTCTCGGACTGGGACATCCTCGTGAACACGACCTCCGTCGGGATGAAGGGCGCCGGCGAAGAGGGGAAATCTCCCCTTCCCCGCGGCTTTTTCGAAGGAAAAGGCCGAAAGGGCGTCGTGCTCGACGCCATCGTGGTTCCCCGGATCACTCCCCTCCTCGCGGAGGCCGAACGGGCGGGCCTCGCGACGGTGAACGGCGCCAGGATGACCCTTCTCCAGGGTGCCTTCCAGTTCAAGCTCTTCACGGGAAAGGACGCTCCCCTCGACGCCATGGAAAAGGCCCTGCTCGCGAGCCTTTGAACACGGCGGCCCTTCTTTTCCTTCCTGCCCGCAATCCTACATAATCGTACAATTCATGGACAACCGCCGGTTTGCCTCGGGAACCGGCGAAAAGTTCTTAGGTTTCACCCCGGAATAAACTTGACAATCTCGGAAAACACGTGCTTACAATTACATCGTGTCGAATCGACTGGCATTACCCATGGAACCGCGATGAATGACGACGAAATCCTCTCCATCGAAGACCTTTCGCTGAGCTTTCCTACTTATAACGAACACATCCGGGTGCTCCACGGGGTGAGCTTCTCCGTCAAGAAGAAGGAAACCCTGGCCATCGTCGGGGAATCGGGTTCGGGAAAAACCGTGACCATGCGGCGCGTCATGCAGCTCCTGCCCCGGGTCAGGACCGACTCGGGACGGATCCACCTCAGGAAGCGCGACGGGAAGCCCATGGACATAACCGACTGCAGCCCGCGCGAAGCCAGGGAATACCGAGGAAGCGAGATGTCCATGGTGTTCCAGGAGCCCATGACCTCCCTGAACCCGGTTTTCACGATCGGCAATCAGCTGGAAGAGGCCATCCTCATCCATCAGAAGGTTTCGAGGAAAGAGGCGTCCCGAAGGGCCCTGGATCTGCTCGAGCTGGTCCGCATACCCGACGCGGCGCGAAGGGCCTCGGAGCATCCCTACCAGATGTCCGGCGGCATGCGCCAGCGGGTGATGACCGCCATGGCCCTCGCCTGCAATCCGCAGCTCCTCATCACCGACGAACCCACGACGGCGCTCGACGTCACGATCCAGGCGCAGATTCTCGCCCTCATCCGGTCTCTGCAGAAGGAACTCGGCATGTCCGTGGTCTTCATCACCCACGACATGGGAGTCGTCGCGGAGCTCGCGGATCGCGTCGTGGTCATGTACAAGGGACGCGTGGTGGAGGAGAACGACGTGTTTTCTCTGTTCTCGAGACCCGAACACCCCTACACGCGAGCCCTCCTCCGGGCCGTCCCCCGGCTCGGAAGCATGAGGGGAAGATCCAATCCGAGGACCTTCCCGGTGCTGGAGATGGAAGCGGAGCTCGCGCGAAGCGGCGAGGAAGCCCCTCCCGAGACCGTGGAGATCGACACCGCGGATTACGAAGCGGGTCCCATCCTGCGGGTCGAGAACCTGAGGACGCGTTTCGTGAGCCGGAAAACGCTTTTCGGACGGCCCACCCACCTCGTGCACGCGGTCGAGGACGTCAGCTTCGAGCTGTATCCGGGAGAGACCCTGGGAATGGTCGGCGAATCGGGGTGCGGCAAATCCACGACGGGCTATTCCGTCGTCAGGCTGGTCCCCGCGCTCGGGAACGTCGTATTCCAGGGAGAAAGAGTCCTCTCCCTCGGACAGCAGGACATGAGGAAGATCCGAAGGAACATCCAGTTCATCTTCCAGGATCCCTATGCGTCCCTGAATCCCCGGCGTACCATCGGCGCCTCCATCGAGGAACCCCTCGTCATCAACAAAATCGGGTCGAAGGCCGAGCGCGCGGAACGCGTGGCCTACCTTCTTAAGCGGGTCGGGATTCCGCCGGCCCACGCGTCCCGTTACCCTCACGAGTTCTCCGGAGGCCAGAGGCAGAGGATAGCCATAGCCAGGGCCCTGGCGACGAATCCCAAGGTCATCGTGGCGGACGAGGCGGTCTCCTCCCTGGACGTCTCAATCCGCGCCACGGTCCTCAACCTGCTCATGGAGCTCCAGAAGGAGATGAACCTCTCCTTCCTCTTCATCAGCCACGACATGGCCGTGATCGAGCGGGTCAGCCACCGGGTCGCGGTCATGTATCTCGGACAGATCGTAGAGATAGGCTCGCGCATGGACGTGTTCGAAAATCCCGTGCATCCCTATACGAAGAAGCTCCTCGCCGCGGTGCCGGGAGGGGATCCCGGATCGCGGCGCAATTTCGGCATGCTGAAGGGAGAGGTCCCGAGTCCTATCCGGAAGGTCGGCGATCCTCCGTCGAAACCGGTGTACGACGAGGTTTCTCCGGGCCATTTCGCGGCTCGGGTGGCCGCGGGCACGGAATTCACGGTCCGGGACGAGAGCGAATCGAATCAGGGTTTGAACCCTGCATGAATTCTCGAGAATAAGGAGACGGAATATGACGAAGAAACGATTGGCGATGCTCTTTCTGGCGCTGTTCCTGGTCTGCGGTTTCGCCGCCGCGGCCGACAAGGACATCGTCTATGCATCGGACAGCACGGCGAAATCGCTGGATCCCCACGACACCTCTGACACCTACTCGGGCTGCATAGAGAAGGCGATCTGCCAGGGGCTTATGGGATTCGACAAGGACCTGAAGGTGGTCCCCCTGCTCGCCGAGAGCTACACCTACAACGACAAGGCGACCGAGTTCACCTTCAAGCTGCGGAAGGGAATCAAATTCCACGACGGAGAACCCTTCAACGCACAGGCGGTCAAGGTCAACATAGACCGCCTCATGAGCGGCAAGTACAAGAGAAGCAGCCTCATGAAGCCGGTGAAGGAACTCCGGATCATCGACGACTACACGGTCCAGTTCATCCTGAACGAACCTTTCGGAGCCTTCGTCAATGCGGTCGCCCACCCCGGCGCCCTGATGCTGAGCCCCGCCGCCCTCAAGAAATACGGCGACAACATCTCCCAGCATCCCGTGGGGACGGGTCCGTACGTCTTCGACGTATGGGTGTCCGGAGACTACGTCAGGATCAAGAAGAATCCGAACTATTGGCGCGCCAAGGTCGAGGCCGACAGCATCACCTTCAAACCCGTCCCGGAGAACGGAACCAGGCTCGCGATGCTCAGGGCAGGCCAGGCTCACTACATCTATCCCATGCCCGCCGAACTCAGGAAGACGGTGGAAAAGGATCCCAAGATCGACCTCATCGAGATGCCTTCCATCATCGAACGTTACATGGTCCTCAACACCAAGTACAAACCGCTTTCCGATGTACGCGTCCGTCAGGCGATCAATTACGCGCTCGACAGGAAGTCCATCATCCGCATCGCCTGGGGCGGCGCCGGGATCGAGGCGGACTCCGTCATTCCCCCGAACCTTTCCTTCTATAAGAAACAGAACATATGGCCGTTCGATCTCGACAAGGCGAAGGCCCTCCTCAAGGAAGCCGGGTACCCGAACGGATTCAAGGTGGTCTACCTCACCCCGAACGCGACGCCTCGCATGAGGGCCACGGAAATGGTCCAGCAGCAGCTCGCCAAGATCGGCATAACCGGCGACATCCAGTCCATGGACGCGGCGAGCTTCTACAACAAGCTGGAATCCCACCGCGCCGACGACCCGAACCCGGTGCCCTTCATCGCGTTCGCGGGCTGGTCGGCCTCCACCGGAGATGCGGACTGGGGAACGAGACCGCTCATCTCCACATCCGGGTTCCCGCCCGCGATGTCCAACTTCGGCTTCTTCTCCGATCCCGAAGTCGACAGGCTCATCAACGCCGGTCTCCAATCCGCGGATCCCAAGGTGAGGGCAAACGCCTACGGCAGGCTCCAGGACTACGTCTGGGACAAGGCGCCCTGGGGCTATCTCTTCGTGGATACCATGCTCGCCGCGAAATCGAAGAAATGCACCGGCATCTATCCGCTCGCGGACGGCGGGTTCTCCGTGGAAGAAGCGAACCTCGCGAAATAGGTCCGGAATGGCGAAATATTTCCTGCGGCGCCTTGTATCCATCGTTCCGGTCCTGCTGGTCGTCTCCGTGCTGGCCTTCTCCTTCGTGCATCTCCTGCCCGGAGACCCGGCGCGGATGATGGCCGGACAGGACGCGGATCCCGACACCGTGGCCATGCTCCGCAAGACCATGGGGCTCGACGAGCCCCTGCCCGTGCAGTACTTGAGCTACATGGGCAAGGTCCTGCGGGGAGACCTCGGGACGAGCCTCCGGAACAAGCAGCCTGTCGCGGGCGAGATCGCCCTGCGCTACAAGCCCACGATGTATCTCGCCCTCGCGGGGCTGCTCTGGTCTTCGATCTTCGGCATCCTGGCGGGGGCCGTCGCCGCGATCTACAACGGAAAATGGCAGGATTATCTCGCGATGATCCTCTCGGTTTCCGGCATTTCGATGCCGCAGATATGGCTCGGCCTCCTTCTGATCCAGTTCTTCGCGGTCTATCTGGGCTGGCTTCCAGTATCGGGATTCTCCGGGAAGTTCAGCGAGCTCATCCTGCCGTCGATAACCTTGGGCGCGGTCGTGGCCGCGATCATGGCGAGATTCACGCTCTCGGCCTTCCTCGACGTCCTGGACGAGGAATACATAAGCACGGCGAGGGCCAAGGGGGTCGCCGAGCGGCTCGTCGTCTGGAAGCACGCGTTCCGCAACGCCCTCATCCCCGTCGTTACCATGATCGGCCTCCAGTTCGGATTCCTTCTGGGCGGCTCGGTCGTCGTGGAGTCGATTTTCGCATGGCCGGGACTCGGCCGCTTCATGATCGAGGCGGTTTCGGTCAGGGACTACCCGGTCCTTCAGGCCCTGCTCCTGCTCTATTCGTTCCATTTCGTGTTCCTGAACCTCGTGATCGACCTTGTCTACGCGTTGATCAACCCGGAGATCCGCTATGAATGACGTCGAAACGAAACCGGATGTCCATCTCTCGCCGGCGGAAATTTTCTGGCACAAGTTCAAGCGCCGCAGGACCGCCCTCGTATCCGGCTTCTTCATCCTCCTCCTCGTGCTCGTGGCGGTATTCGCTCCCCAGATCGCGCCCTACGACCCCCAGGAGATCGATTACGCCGCCTCGATGGAGCCTCCATGCAAGGAGCATATCGCGGGTACGGACGTCTTCGGCAGGGACATCCTGAGCCGCATCATCTACGGCGCGAGGATCTCGCTCTGGGTCGGCTTCACCTCGGTCCTCGCAGGCGCGATCGTAGGCGTGAGTCTGGGTCTCGTGAGCGGCTTCTTCGGAGGCTTCCTCGACAACCTCATCATGAGGAGTTGCGACATCCTCTTCGCCTTCCCCGGCATACTCCTGGCCATCGCCATCGTCGCGATCCTCGGGCCGGGACTGGCCAACGTGGTCATCGCGGTGTCCGTCTTCAGCATGCCGACGTTCGCGCGCATCGTGCGCGGCAACACGCTCGGCATCAAGGAGATGCTCTACATCAAGGCGGCGAGGAGCACCGGCGCCTCACGGAAGCGCCTCATGTTCGTTCACATCCTTCCGGGGACCTTGAGCAACATCATCGTTTATTTTACCCTTCGGATCGGGACCTCGATCATCACCGCGGCGAGCCTCAGCTTCCTGGGCCTCGGTGCCCAGCCGCCGACGCCGGAATGGGGAGCGATGCTGTCCGAGAGCCGCGATTACATCGGCGTGGCGGACCACATGATCCTCTTTCCCGGAATCGCGATCTTCCTGACGGTCCTGTTTTTCAATCTCTTCGGGGACGGGCTTCGGGCCGCCTTGGACCCCAAGACGAAATAGAGACTCAAGGGAGGAACCTACGCGCAAACCTGTCATCGGTCTCACGACCAACATCATGACGATGAAGGATTACATTTTCCCGGGAACGGAGCGTCCTTACGTCAACCAGGCCTACATCGACGCCCTGGAATCCGTCGGAACGATCCCCCTGCTCTTCCCCCTGCTCAGGAACGAGGCCGACGCTGACGTCCTGCTCGGGACCTGCGACGGCCTCGTACTCACCGGAGGGTTCGATGTCCATCCCTCGTTCTACGGCCAGGACATGAGGGAAAAGATGGAATCGACCATGGCCAAGCTGGACAGGTTCCAGATCGCGGTTTGCCGACGGGCCGTCGCGGGAAAGATCCCGTTCCTCGGAATATGCAGGGGGCTCCAGATCCTGAACGTCGCCGTGGGCGGAAGCCTCTTCCAGGACGTCACGGAGAAGGAAGGCCGGACGTTGAAGCACTTCCAGGCCGGAGGGGACCGTTCGGACGCGGCCCACGCCATCCTCATCGAGCCGGGATCGCGCCTCGCTTCGATCTTCCCCGCCCGCGAGATCATGGTGAACAGCCTCCACCATCAGAGCGCGGACAGGCTCGGTGACGGGCTCGTCGCGACCGCGAGAAGCGGTGACGGTCACGTCGAAGCCCTGGAACTCCGGGACCATCCCTTCGGGCTTTCGGTACAGTGGCATCCCGAACTCATGATGGACGGCGACCGGCCCATGCTGCCGCTCTTCGAGGCCTTCGCGGAGGCCTGCCGCTCAAAAGGAGCCTGAAGCTGACGACGCCGAACCGTTTCAAATCAGCCTTCCTCGAGGGTCTCGCCTACTGCGTCCCCGCGGTGATCACGGTCTGGATCTTCTACCAGATCCTCGCGGTCCTCTACGGACTGGTCTCCACGGTCATCGAATTCCTCCTTTCGATGATCGACCTGCCCCTGTCATTCCGCGTCCCCGCCAACCTTCTCGGCGTGGTCCTCACCCTGGCGCTCGTACTCCTCGTCGGTCTTCTCTTCGAGACCTTCCTGGGCAAGATGTTCCGCAGGGCCCTCGACTCGCTCGTTCGGAGAATTCCCTTCGTCTCGTCGATCTACGACGTGTTCCAGCAGCTCGCGAACGCCGTATTCGCGAAATCCGACGCCTTCTCCTCGCCCGTCCTCGTACCCTTTCCCCATCCCGGAACGAGGACGATCGGCTTCGCGACCGGCGCCGCCGAGGCCGATCTCGCGGTCTATTTCGACGGCCCGGTGACGAAGGTCTTCGTACCGACGACCCCCATTCCCACCGCGGGATTCCTCATCCTCTATCCTTCGGCCATGGTGGAGAACTGCGGCCTCACCCGCGAGGAGGCCCTCACGACGATCCTTTCCGGCGGGATCATGGAAGGAGGGATCGCCTCGGGAACGCTCGTGGAGGAGAAGAAAAAGAATCCCCTGGGGAAGGTCGGGAGCACCGTCTTCAAGGGACTCCTCGTCCTCCTACCCCTCTTCGTCACCGTGTACATAACCCTGCAGATCTTCGTCACGCTCTACGATTTCTTCGACATCGGGAGCTCTTTCATACCCCCGGAGAGCCTTTCCATCTTCGGTCCCGTCGTCGTCGCGGCCACCTTCCTGGCCACGATCCTCTTCATCTGGCTCGTGGGCATCCTCGTGCGGTCCTTCCTGGGCAAGCAGGCGCGGAGGATCTTCCACGGGGCGCTCCGGAAAATTCCGCCCGTGGACAGCATCTACACGACCCTGAGGCAGCTCGTGAAGGCGATCATGAAGCACAGGGCCCGGACCGACGCCAGGGTCGTTCTCGCGGACTTCCCCTTCAAGGGCGTCCGGGTCATAGGCTTCTCCACCGGCAAGGCCGTACGCAGATTCGGAGACTCGGAGGGAGGAGACGGACTCCACAAGATCTTCATCCCCGGCACACCCAATCCCACCGCGGGATTCTTCATCCTGGCGGGGAAGGAGGACTTCGTGGAGACCTCCCTCACCGCGGAACAGGGCCTCAAGATCGCGCTTTCCGGGGGGATCCTGAAATCCGACGCGTCTTCGGGGAACTGAGGCCCGAGGCCGCCCCCGAGCCGAGGTCCGCCCTCGGTCTCATCCGTTCTTGAGAATCGATCCGAATCGTGATAGCATGATGGGCCCGCGGGCGGCCCGGCAACGGAGGCCGCGGGTCATCATCCGTGGAGGACTTTTCATGCGAATCAAAGCTATCCTCGCCCAGGAACCGGCGGGACAGCCCGCGACCGTGCGGGGCTGGGTGCGAACGAAACGAGACACCAAGACCGTCTGCTTCTTCGAAGTCAACGACGGAAGCTGCCTGAAGAACATCCAGGTCATCGTCGACAAGGAAAAACACCCCGGGCTCCAGGCCGAAATCGACAGAATGACGACGGGAGCGAGCGTCGAAGCCGAGGGATCTCTCGTCGCGTCGCCGGGATCGAACCAAAAATCCGAGCTGCAGGCCGTTTCGCTCAGGGTGATCGGCGAGGCTCCGTCCGATTCCTATCCCCTGCAGAAAAAGAGGCATTCCTTCGAATTCCTCCGCGAAATCGCCCACCTGCGCCCGAGGACGAACACCTTCGGCGCTGTGGCCAGGGTGAGGAACGCCATGGCCTTCGCGATCCATCGCTTCTTCCAGGAGAGAGGCTTCGTCTACGTGCACACTCCGGTCATAACGGCGAGCGACGCCGAGGGAGCCGGAGAGATGTTCCAGGTAACCACGCTCCCCCTGGACAAGGTGCCCATGGCGGACGGCAGGGTGGACTACGAGAAGGACTTCTTCGGCAAGGAGGCCCACCTCACCGTGAGCGGCCAGCTCGAGGCCGAAATCTACGCGACCGCACTCTCCGACGTCTACACCTTCGGACCGACCTTCCGGGCCGAGAATTCGAACACCACGAGGCACCTCGCCGAGTTCTGGATGATCGAGCCGGAGATGGCGTTCCGCGACATCCACGGCAACATGGACATCGCCGAAGAATTCCTCAAGTTCATCTTCGCCCAGGTGCTCGAGACCTGCGGAGAGGACATGGCCTTCTTCGACGAGCGGATCCAGCCCGGAGTCCTATCTGGACTGAAGGAAGTCGTGGACAAGCCCTTCAGGCGCGTCACCTACACGGAGGCGGTGGACGAGCTTCTGAAGTCGGGCGCCGCGTTCGAGTACCCGGTGAAATGGGGGATCGACCTCCAGTCGGAGCACGAGAAACACCTCACCGAGAAGATCTACGGCGGCCCCGTGATCGTGACCGGCTACCCGAAGGAAATCAAGGCCTTCTACATGAAGCTCAACGACGACGAAAAGACCGTGCGTGCCATGGACGTCCTCGTCCCTAGGCTGGGCGAGATCATCGGAGGAAGCGAGCGCGAGAACAGGCTGGAGAAGCTCGAGAAACGGATCGCCGAGCTCGGGCTCAGGAGGGAGGATTACTGGTGGTACCTCGATCTCCGGAAATACGGGACGGTACCGCATTCCGGCTTCGGCCTCGGCTTCGAGCGCCTCATCCAGTACGTGACCGGCATGCAGAACATCCGCGACGTCATCCCCTTCCCCAGGGCGGTCAAGACCGCCGATTTCTGATCCCGACGCTCACGCGAAAAAAAAGCCGCCTCGCGACGAGACGGCTTTTTTCATCGGCGGATTCCGGGTCCGCGGGCCGAAGACCGCTCGCGCGGGACCCGGCCCTCACTTCGGAAGGGCCGTCCTCTTCACGATCTCGGCGAGTTCCTTCACCCGGGCCGCGACCGCTTCGTAGTCAGCGGGCTTGGGTGCACCCTGGAATTCCACCGGCTCGAGGAAATCCCACTTGTACTTCTCCGTGATCTCCGCGAGTTCCTTCGCGGCTCCGCCGGACCAGCCGAAGGACCCGAAGCGGAACACCTTCTTGCCGAAGACCTTCTTCCGGCCGAGATCGTCGAGGACGTGGGCCATGGGCGGAAACATGCGGTATTCGTAGGTCGGCATCCCGAGGACGAGTCCGGTGGACTTGAAGGCGGAGGCGAGGATGTACGACATGTCGTCTCCGGGCACGCGGTGCTCGTTCACGATCACGCCGGATTGCCGGAGCGCCGTCCTCACCGTGTCGACGAGTCTTTCCGTATTGCCGTACATGCTCCCCCATACGAACGCGACCTCGGCCTCTGCGGGGCCGTTCGAGAAGGCGGCGTAGCGCTTGTAGCGTTCCACGATGGCGCCGGGGTTCTTTCTCCAGACGATGCCGTGAGAAGGCGCCACGACGTTCAGCTTGAGGCCGCCGAGCTTCGCTATCGCGCGTTCCACGAATACGGAGAAGCTCGCCACGATGTTCGCGTAGTATCTGACTGTCTCCTTCTCGTAGAACTCGTGCTGTTTCGGGGTGAGTTCGTCGTCGAAGACCTCGGCTCCCACGCTGCCGAAGGACCCGAAGGCGTCGCAGGAGAAGAGCACTCCGGCGGACGGTTCGTAGGTGACCATGGTCTCCGGCCAATGCACGTTGGGGATCTCCTCGAACACGAGCTTCTTCCCTCCGCCGAGGTCGATCGAGTCGCCGGACTTCACCGCCCGGAGCCCGTTCTCGATCCCGTAGAATTCCTTCACGAGGGTGAGGGCCTTCTGGGTCGCCACGATCTCCGCCTTAGGGCAGATCTCCCTGAAGGTACCGAGCCAGCCGGTATGATCGGGCTCCATGTGGTTGAGGACGATGTAGTCCACCGACTTGAGATCGACGGGTATGGAGGCGAGCTGCTCGCGGATCTTCGTCGGAGCTTCGTCCCAGTCCCGGACGAGATCGATGATGGCGGTCTTCTCGCCCTTGACGACGTAGGAATTGAGCGACACTCCGTCGGGAGTGGGCCAAAGACCTTCGAAAAGGTCACCGTTCGTGATGTTCGCTCCGATGCGATGGATGCCCGGGGCGATTTGACTGGCTTTCATGCGTTATTCCTTTCAGGAAAATAGGATTTCTCCTTCAAATGTAGCGGCTGAAACGGGAAAGTTCAAGTTCTTTTTCCGGCAGGGCGGCTTGCCGCGCCCGCGCTCCCGGCTTACACTTGAAGGCGAGAGGGTTCGATGAAGAAGGTCGTTTCGTTCATCGTCGCATGCCTCCTCTCCTCGATCCCGTTTCCGGCGGATGCCGAAGGCGAAGGCGAACCGCGGGGCCGGGATCCCGAAGCCGTACTCCGGAACCGCATGGTCGACGAGCAGATCGCGGGCAGGGGTATCTCGGATCCAGCGGTCCTCGGCGCTATGCGCAAGGTGCCCAGGCACGAGTTCGTTCCGGAGGCGATCAGGAACTCCGCCTACGAGGACCGGCCCCTCCCCATCGGCCACGGCCAGACCATCTCCCAACCCTACATCGTCGCCTTCATGACCGAGGTCCTCAAACCTTCGCGGAACATGAGGATCCTGGAGATCGGCACGGGAAGCGGGTACCAGGCGGCCGTCCTCGCGGAACTCGCCGGGGAGGTCTATACCGTCGAAATCGTGAAGGACCTCGCGGACGCCGCAGCCCGGCGGCTCGCAGGACTCGGCTGCCGATCGGTCACGGTGAGGGCGGGCGACGGCTACTACGGCTGGAAGGAGAAGGCGCCGTTCGACGCGATCATCGTGACTGCCGCCGCCGAGCACGTGCCTCCGGCCCTCGTCGAGCAGCTCGCGAACGGCGGAAGGATCGTAATCCCCATCGGCGGGATCTTCGAGGTCCAGGCCCTCGTGCTCGTGACCAAATCCGGGGACGGGAGATCGACGACGAGGAAGGTCCTGCTCCCGGTACGCTTCGTTCCGCTCACGGGCGCGGGCCTGAGGAATTGATCTCCGAACCCCGGACGGCGGCAGGGGCACCGCGTCGTGTCTCCCGGCGCTCCCGCGCCTCCTTCCCTTGCGGCCTGGAATGAAAAGCACTACACTCTCCGGCAGGGAGGCCGCCATGGTAGCCGTCGAAGTCATCCGAAAGTCGGTGCTCGTAGTCGTGGACGTCCAGAACGATTTTTGCCCCGGAGGGAGCCTTCCTGTACGGGGAGGCGACGAGATCGCGGAGACGATCAACCGCGTTTCCCCCTCCTTCGCCTATGTCGTGGCGACCAAGGACTGGCACCCGGCGGACCACGTCTCGTTCGCGTCGAATCACCCGGGCGGAAAGCCCTTCGAAACCGCGGACGCGGGAGGCGTCGTCCAGACCCTCTGGCCGGACCACTGCGTCAGAGGGACGGCCGGCGCCGAATTCCATCCCGGTCTCGACACGAGGCCCTTTTCCTGCGTCATCCACAAAGGGACGAAAACCTCGCTGGATTCCTACTCCGCGTTCTTCGAGAACGACCGCAGGACCCCGACCGGCCTCGATTACCTGCTCCGCGGGCTCGGTTTCGGGACCGTCTTCCTCTGCGGCCTCGCGACCGACGTCTGCGTCTTCTTCTCCGCCATGGACGCGGTCGGACTCGGCTACGCCGTCTACCTGATCGAGGACGCGTCCCGGGGAGTGGACCTGCCTCCAGGCTCGGTCCGCAGGTCGGTGGAAAACCTCGCGAGCGCGGGCGTCCGCGTCGTCTCGTCCGGGGAGCTTCGGATATGACGCCCTTTTCCGCCCTGCTCACGGACTTCTACGAACTCACCATGGCCCAGGGCTATCACCGCTACGGAATGAACGGCAGGGCCGTCTTCGACATGTTCTTCCGGCGCCAGCCCTGGGGGGGCGGCTTTTCAGTGTTCGCCGGACTCGAAGACCTGCTCGCGGCCCTGGAGGCCTTCACCTTCGGGCGGGACGACCTGGCCTACCTCGAGGGGCTCGGACAGTTCGACGACGAGTTCCTTCGTTACCTTGAGACCTTCCGCTTCTCAGGCGACGTCTACGCCGTGGACGAGGGGACCGCGGTGTTTCCCCAGGAGCCGCTCATCCGCGTCCACGGCAACCTCATCGAGACCCAGCTCGTCGAAAGCATGCTCCTCGACATCGTCAACTTCCAGACCCTCATCGCGACGAAGGCCGCGAGGATCTACCTCGCCTCGGGCGGGGGGACCATCCTGGAGTTCGGTCTCCGCAGGGCCCAGGGGCCGGACGGGGCGATGTCCGCGAGCAGGGCCGCCTACATCGGAGGCGCGGCCGCCACCTCGAACACGCTCGCGGGCAAGGTCTACGGCATCCCGGTGAGCGGGACCATGGCCCATTCCTGGGTCATGTCCTTCGATTCGGAAGAGGAGGCCTTCGAGAAGTACGCCGAGCTCTTTCCGGACAAGACCGTTCTCCTCATCGACACCTACGACACCATGGGAAGCGGCATCGGCAACGCCGTAAAGGCCGGCAGGAAGCTCAAGGCGCTCGGCAGGAACTTCGGCGTCCGCCTGGACTCCGGCGACATCCAATACCTCAGCCAGAAGGTGAGGCAGGCCCTCGACGAGGCCGGCCTCGACGATGCCAAGATCGCGGTTTCGAACGAACTCGACGAGGAAATCATCCACAGCCTCGTCGCCGCGAAATGCCCCATCGACCTCTGGGGAGTCGGAACCCACCTCGTTACCGGGGGCAACGATCCCGCGCTCACCGGCGTGTACAAGCTCGCGGCCAGGGAAAAGGACGGGACCTTCGTCCCCACCATGAAGGTCTCGGACAATCCCGAGAAATCCACGAATCCCGGCATAAAGCAGGTCTACCGTTTCCACGACGAGGGAGGCGGTCCTCTCGCCGACCTCATAGCCCTGGAAGGAAGCGTCTTCGAACCCGGACGCCCCGTCGCCTTCCACCATCCGTACATCGATTATCTCCGGTTCTCCATGACTCCCGAAGGAGAGGTGCGCCCCCTTCTCGCCCTGAAGATGAAGGACGGGAAGTCGATATCCGGCTCCCCGAGCCTCCCGGAAATCCGCGCGAGAACCCTGAAGCAGCTCGAGACGCTCGACCCGACCTTCACCAGGCTCCTCAACCCCCACGTCTACAAGGTCTCCGTATCCGCCGAACTCCGCGGTCTCAAGATGAGAATGATAGAAAAGAGAGGTTGATGTGAGGGAATCCCGCGATACTCGCGAAAAAATGTGGAAAAACGTCAAAGATTGCGATAGGCTATGAAAAGTATCGATACGATAGGGAGGTATCTATGAAAAGAACTGTTCTGATCGTCGCGCTTGCACTTCTCAGCCTGTGCTTCGCGGGCGAACTCTTCGCGAACAACGTAGGGGTCGGCCTCGGAACCATGCTTCTCGAAGGCAAGACCGGAAAGGTCTGGGAAGTCCTCGCGGTCACCACGAACGCGACGTCCTACACCAGCACCTTCGCCATCACGTCCGGCACCTCGGGCTACAAGGAAGGCGCGAAAATCGGCATGACCGCGGTAGACGCGTACATCGCCGAGAACATGGACGCTCTGGCTGCGGACATCGCCAAGGGTGAAGGCGAATACCTCGAAACCCTCGCCCACATCATGAAGGTCTCCGACAAAGAGGCTTTCAAGAGCCTCGTACACCAGAACTTCGACAAGATCTACACTTCCGAAAATGTCACCTCGATCGAAGTCAGTGAATCCATCAAGAGCCTCGTCGGCTGAAGCCGGCATTTTTCACGCGATTTCAGGGTATGGCCTCAGGGCCGTACCCTTTTTGCTTTTTTTTACCTGCTTCATAGCGTATTCTCCCTGCGCGGAGCCCGCAGAAAGCCTCGCCGCGGCCCTCGGCCGGGCCGGAGAACTCCGTCTGGCGGACGATCCCTACTGGCACACGCTCCTCCACTACAAGCCTTCCTTGTTCGGCGGCGTCGAGAGCCTCGTCGACGATCCGCAATTTTTCTTCGCGCCGGACGGCAAGACGAACCCAGCGGCCGAGCTTCGGGCTACGATCGAAGCCTTCTTCTCACCGGTGCAGGAGGGAAAACGGCATCCTACCGTCAAGTTCCCCGGCCGTTACGGCTGGCTTAGGAAACGGCTCGAACTCGATCCGGCAAGCCTTCCTCACGACGGAGACGTCGAGTACCAGAAATTCAAGCGGGAAATCAAGCCGGGAAGCGCCTCGATCGTCTTTCCCGCGGGCTACATGAGCAGTCCCGCGTCCATGTTCGGCCATACCTTTCTCCTCGTCGAGGCCGCGGGAGGAAGCAGGCTGCTCGCCCATTCCGTCAATTACGCTGCCATCACGACCGAAACCTTCGGCCCCGTGTTCGCATTCAAGGGGCTCTTCGGCATGTACAAGGGCTATTACTCCTTCCTCCCCTACTACCAGAAGCTCCGCGAATACGGCGACATCGAAATGAGGGATATCTGGGAATACGAACTCGATCTCTCGGAGGAAGAACTCGACAGGCTCCTGCGTCACGTCGTCGAGATGGAGGAGATTTATTCGGATTACTACTTCGTCGGCGAGAACTGCTCCTACAACCTGCTCTTCCTCGTGGAGGCCGCGCGGCCCGAAACCAAGATCACCGACGCGTTCGGCCTCACCGTCGAACCCATCGAAACCCTGAAAATCGTCGAGGGCCTGGGCCTCGTGAAAAAGCGAATATACCGCCCTTCGCTCTATGCCAGGATAGGATACCTGGCGTCCCTCCTGCCCGACGACGCCGGCTCGGCCGTCCGCGACGTCTGTCTCGGCAGAAAGGACGCTTCAGGCGCGGCCGCGGCGGACCTCTCCGATGAGGAGAGGATCGTGATGTGGGACCTTGCCGCGGACTACCTCAAATTCCTCGCGATAAGGGGCGACCTCTCCGAAACGGAATACCGGAAGCGCTTCCTGGCCATCCTTTCCGAGCGGAAAAAACTGGGTAAATTCGACGCCTTCAAGAACCTTCCCGAGCCTCCTCCCCCGCACGCGGCCCACGCCTCGCGCAAGCTCGCCCTGGAAACCGGCAGCGACCCGCGCGGCCCCTATTCCGACCTCTCCTTCCGGCTCACGGCCCATGAAGCCATGGACTCGGACGAAGGCTACAATCCGAACTCGCAGATCGTCTTCGGCAGGCTCACGGGCCGCTGGCGCTGGGACGAAAGGAAATTCACCCTGCGCGGAGCAGACCTCATCGACCTCGTCTCCCTGCCGCCCTCCGACAGGTACGTATTCGGCGCCTGCTACCAGCTCAAGACCGGTTTCCTCATGAACGAAACCGGCGACGAAACGGAACTCCTCTCCTACCGCCTGAAGGTCGCGACCGGGCTGAGTACCATCCTCCTCACCCACGGACAGGTCTACGCGTTCTTCGGCCTCGATTCGTATTTCTCGCCGGACTACGAAAACGGCACGGACCTGCTTTTTGGCGGCGAAACCGGACTCTACGCCTTCGCCGGCCGATGGAAAAGCCATGTATACGCTTCGATGTACCGGGCGCCGTTCACGCCGGTCCACACGCGCTGGGCGGTTGGCGTCGAGGAGAGGATCGAAATCGCGCGGTACTTCTCGTTGAGCGGACGCTACACCCGGAACGGCGATTACGGCGAAGCATGGAACGAGTTCGGGATCAGGATGAATCTTTATTTTTAGCCGGTGGAATTCACCGGCAGAAAGCGCTATCATGAATAGTGTTCCGTCTTTCGATAAAAAGGAGAGGCATGAAACGAATCCTACTCTTCGGCGGCATTTTTCCGCTTTTATTGTCCTGTACGAGCGTGGGATACCGAGACGCTCACCTGCAGAGAAATTCACTCTATGTGCCGAAGGCTTCCATCGAGGAATCCCTAAAAGATCCCGAGGAGTTGAACACCTTCCTTTCCCTGACCGCGTTCGAGTGACCTTCCTATTCTTCCGGGGACCTGAACTTCTTCATGAACGTCAACATCGCGAAACGGTTCACATATTCGTGGGGACAACCCTATGTATTCATGGATTTTCAACGATTCTCCTCGGCTTTTTTTTTTCGCGTACCGAAAGGATCGACTATACGCTGCACCGTGAAATTTTCGTCCAGCTCGGCTATCGGTTGTGAGCGGCAGACCCATGGATTTACACCGCAAAAAATGCTGTCTTCGCTTGACAAAAAATCGGCGTCCCGCTAAAATGCGGGCACATTATCGTCAGGCGGCGGTGGTGGAATTGGTAGACACGACAGTTTGAGGGGCTGTTGGCGGTTTCGCTGTGGGAGTTCAAGTCTCCCTCGCCGCACGAACGAGAAAAAAACCGGCTCGGAAACGGGCCGGTTTTTTTATTTCGGGGACGATACCGCGTCCGCTTCAGGGCTCGGTCAACCGTAGAGCAGGGAGAACATCTCGTTGAATTCGCCGTCTTCGAATGACACGACGAAGGCGTCGACGACGCGGTGGTCGAATTGCTTGCCGGCCTCCTTGCGGAGCTGTTCGAGGGCCCCTTCCACCGTGAGCGGGCTCCGGTAGGGGCGCTCGCTGATCATGGCGTCGAAGCTGTCCGCGACCGCGATGATGCGGCCGAAGAGCGGTATGTCCTCTCCCGCCATTCCCGCCGGGTAGCCCTTCCCGTCGAAACGCTCGTGATGATAGAGGATGGAGGGAAGCGACCGCTCGAGGTAGCCTATGTTCTTCAGGATCGTTTCGCCGAGCATGGGATGCTCCATGATGAGATGGTACTCGTCCTTGTTCAAGGGGCCCGGCTTGCGGAGAACCGCGTCAGGCACGCCGATCTTCCCGAGATCGTGGAGAAGGGCGCCGATCTCCAGGGCGAAAAGGTCCTCCTCCACGAGTTCGAGCCTGTGCGCGATCGCCTTCGCGATCAGCGTCACTCTCGTGGTATGACCGCGCGTATACGGATCCCTCGCCTCGAGGGCGTTCACGAGCGCGTGGACCGTTTCCAGGTAGGCGTTCGAGAGTTGCTTGTTCTTCTTCTCGAGGTGGGCGACGAGGAGGGAACCGGTTTCCCGGAGCCGCTTCCCCAATTCCCGCATGATGCCGTAGGCCAGGTCCGGCGCGTCGAAGAGGAGACGCTCGAAATCCCCGCGGGAAAGCTCGAGTATGGAGGTCTCCTGAAGGGCCCTCACCGTAGCGGACCTCGGGCCCTGGTCGAGCAGCGCCATCTCACCGAAGAAATCCCCCTCGCCCATGAGCGTGAGGACCATCTCGTCGCCGTCCTGGAACTTCTTGGTCACCTCGACCTTGCCGCTCCGGATGATGCAGAACGTGTCGGTGAGGGCCTTCTCGCGGACTATCACGTCGCCGGGGAGATACTTCTTCTCCTTCGCGAATTTGACGATCTTGGCGTAAGCATCCTCGGGAATGGTGAGGAAGTAGGGCTTCCTCCCTTTCGTACTTTCTTCATTGGTCATGTCGCCATCATACCACGGCTCACCGTGATGCGAAAGGGGAAGCTCGTTTCCGTATCTCGCCGCTTGCCTTTCCTTTCTCTATTCTCTTTAATACAAGTATGAAACGAACGAAACGCCTGTTCATCCCGGCGCTGATGATATCCTTCCTTCTGCCGTGTCTCGCCCCTGCACAGGCGCGTCCCCTGCTCCGAATCTCCATCGAAAACACGAAGGACCACGTACAGGCGAAATCGCTCGCGCTTTTTCGGGAGAGGATTCACGCGAAATCGGGCGCCGGACTCGATGTCGAGATCTACACCGACGGAAGGCTTTTCCGGGACCGCGACGTTCTGAGCGCCCTTCACACCGGCAAGGTCGAGATGGCGGTGCCGGGACTCTGGAATCTCGAACATCAGGAGCCGAACGTCGGCGTATTTTTCCTTCCCTTCATGTACGGCCGCGGAGCCGAAGACAACCATCTTCTGTCGGACGGAAAAGTCGGACGGGAAATCGAAAAACGACTGAAAGATCGAAACGACGTCGAAGTCCTGGGCGGATGGCTCGACCTCGGAAGCGCCCATATTTTCACCTTGAACAGAAGAATCTCCTCCTATGAGGATCTCAAAGGGCTCACGATCCGAGTTGCCGGAGGAAAAGCCAACGAACTCAGGCTCCTCCGGCTCGGAGCCCGGAGCGCGAGCATCCCCTGGACGGATCTTGTCGCGAACCTCCGCTCGGGGAGTATCGACGGTCTGCTCACCACCTACGAAACGGTCGCGAGCGCGCAACTCTGGAAATTCGGTCTCAGGAACGCGTTCGAGGATCGCGAGTATTTCCCGATGTACCTTCCACTGGTGAGCCGCGCGTTCTGGAACAGGTTGAAGGAAAGCCAGCGGAACGCGCTCCGCGAAGCCTGGAAAGAAATCCTCGAACCTTCGAGAAAAAGCGCGTCCGAGGCCCAGGAAACCGGAAAATCGCTCTTCATCGAGGCGGGAGGACACGTGACGATTCCCGGGCGGGAAGACCTCGCTCGGGCCAGGAGCCTGCTCCTCGACCACCAGGGCGACATGGCCAAGCGCCTCGGAATCGACGCCGGAATTCTTCGCGCGGCGGCTGCCGAAGTCGAAGGACGGCGATGAACGCACGTTACCTCCCGAGAACCTTTTCCATCTTCCTGCTCATCCAGGTCCTGAGCGTCGGTTCCGTGTTCATCATCATGGAGACTGCATCGAGGAACGATCTCAGGACGGAGCTCCGGCGGCAGCAGGAGACCTACCGCTTCCAAACATCGCGCTTCGCGGAACAGGTGAACAGCCTCATGAGCCAGGCCTTCCAGCTGGTCGATTTCCTTTCCGCGATCTCCGAGGGGACCGCATCCCCTGCTGACCCGCGACGTCTCTTCGATCGGCTCCGCAGGGGAAGTACGGAGCTCATGCAAGGCGTGAAAAACGCCTTGTTCATGGATGCAGGAGGAAGGATCCACGTGCTCGGCGACTCAGATCCGACCCTGTCAGCCGCCCTGGAGGGAGGTCAGCTTCTCGGCCTGCACCGGGAACTCCTCCGGCAAACCGTGTCGGGAAACGTTTCCGCGGAGCGGGATGAAACGGCCTGGTACATCTCGAAGAGGATCGACGCGAAGGACGGTTCCTTCTCGGGAGCCTTCATTCTCGTGTTCGCGGACGACATTTTTCCTTCGATGCAGGACGAGAACCAGCTTTCCATGTCGGAATGCGTCATCTACGACACCGAGGGGGCCGTTCTCTATCGAAAAACCTTCGGTGAAAACGCACTCGATGACTACGGGAGGCGGAACCTGCGGAGCCATCCTCTCTTCATGGCCCATGCCGACGATTTGATCGGTCGCGGAGGGACCGGCATCTTCGTCGATTCGAACTCCGTCACGACGAGCTCCAAGCTCCGGGATTTCTCCTACGGTATCGCCGTTTCCTACGACCTTTCCCGGTTTCTCGGGGAGTGGAACTCGCGGCGGACGAGAACGGAAACGATCGGCATCGGGCTTTCGTCGGTGTTCGGGCTCTTCGTCTTTCTCGCCATCCATCAGGTGAGACGTCGCATGGCCGTACAGAAGGAGAAGCAGAAGGCGGAACAGGAATCCTCGATCTACAGGTTGCTCCAGGAAATGCAGCAGGACGCCAAGAACGCTTCCGGTCCCCGCGAACTGCTCCGATCCTGCCTGCTCCGCATTCTCGGCTTCCTCGAATGGGACAGTTGCTGCTTCCTCGTTCCGCCGGACCGGCGTCTCGGCCTCGCCTCGGAATATCGGGGCTGCCTGCCCGAAGAAGCCGGGATACCGGAGATGCCGGCGGAAATCCTCGGCGGTTTCCTTTCCGCCTGGAACAAGGGTCAGGGCCCGAATGATCCGCTCCGGACAAATCATGCGGAACCAGGTCGGCTCGGCATGGAAACGGTCCTTCCCTTCGGTATCGGAGAAGCGGGAGAGGCGGCAGGCATAGCGGTTTTCCGGTCGAAAAGACCGAGGGAAGTTCCCGAAGGCTTCTCCGTTCCTCTCCGGAGGATCAGCGCCTTCCTCATGCGTCTCCTCGTGGAAAAGAAGGCCGACGACGACATGCGGGCATCCCTCGCGGAGAAGGAAATCCTCCTCAAGGAGGTCCATCACAGGATCAAGAACAACCTTCAGATCATAACCAGCCTCCTGGCTCTCCAGGGACTCGATTGCACGGATTCGAAGGCGGTCTCGGCTCTCGAAAAAGCCCAGAACAGGGTCAGGTCCATTGCCCTCGTTCACGAGGAAATCTATAAAACCAGCTCCCTTTCTTCGGTGGAATTACGCGGCTATATCGAATCGCTCGCCGCTTCGCTTCTGAAGATCCTATCGCTGGAGAACGAGACCGTCGCCCTCGAGGTCGACATTCCCCCGGGCATCGAGATCAAGCTCTCCAAGGCGGTCCCGTGCGGACTCATCCTCAACGAGCTCATCACCAACAGCCTGAAATACGCTTTCCCGGACGGCCGTAAAGGAAGGATCTTCGTCGGTACTGAAAAAGCCGAGGACGGCGGAATCATTCTGACGTATCGGGACGACGGAATCGGCCTCGGCGGAGCCGGACACAGGGAAGGATCCCTCGGCCTGAAGCTCGTCGAAGCCATGACGATCCAGCTCGGCGGCGAGATGAAGACGGAGAGCAGCAACGGCCTCGCCTACACGTTCCGATTCCCTTTGGACCGGTAGGCGCTCGATCGATAAGGAGGTTGCGGCGGGCCGCCCGATCTCAGGAGTTCCGGCCCTCCGGTCCGTTCGGCTCCACGACGACCTTTATCGCGCCGTCCTTCCTCGACGTGAAGGTTTCGAGCGCGGTCCTGAAATCGTCCAGCGGAAAGACGTGGGTCACGAGGTCCCGGACGACGAGGCGCCCCGAAGCGATCGCCTCGATGATCTTCCAGGAGACGTTGGGATTCGCCCTGGAGCCGAAAATCGCGACTTCGTTGTGTACGATGTGCTTGTAGGGGAGCTTCTCGAGGACCTTGTCGCTCGGGACACCGAGGAGGGCCACCCTGCCGCCCTTCCTCACCATGCGGACCGCCTGAGCGAACGTTCCCTCGGCGCCCGAGCATTCGAAGGCTTCGTCCACTCCGTCGCCGCCCGAAGCCCGGCGCACCGCCTCCACGGGGTCGGTTTCCTCGAAATTCACCGTGACGTCCGCCCCGAGCTTGGCGGCCGCCTGCAGGCGCGCACCCCTTCCTACCATGATCACCTTGGCCGCGCCGAGCACCTTGGCGAAACGCATTGCGATGAGGCCGATCGGACCCGGACCGATGACGACGACCGTGCCGCCCGCGGTCACTCCCGAGAGCTCCATGCCGTGCA
Source organism: uncultured Spirochaetaceae bacterium (assembly GCA_964397655.1). Classification (GTDB taxonomy): domain Bacteria; phylum Spirochaetota; class Spirochaetia; order DTKZ01; family DTKZ01; genus CAYNKA01. The sequence continues at coordinate 113,795 of CAYNKA010000005.1, forward strand.
GAGTGACGCCCGCCGTGTCGACGAGGGCCCCTTCCCTGAAGCTCACTTTGTCCGGCAGCTTCTTGACGCTCTTCAGCGAATAGCAGTTGTATTCGGCGAAGGCCCCGGGCGTGATGAACCCGTAATGCCGATGGCCGGTTTCCGGTTTTCCGTAGTTCATGCAGATGGTGTAGCGGCCGGCGAGACAATTGCGGCAAATGCCGCAGCCCTTGTGGGCCTCGCCCGCAACCCGGTCGCCGACGGAGAATCCCGTGGTTTCGGGTCCGAGCGCCACGACCTCGCCGGACCATTCGTGGCCAGGGGTGAAGGGATAGGAAGGAGGCCAAATTCCTGCGAGGTCGCCCCGTATGATTTCGGGATCGCTGCCGCAGATGGCAACGGCCCTGATCCTGCAGAGCACCTCTCCCGGTCCCGGCACAGGTCTCGCGATTTCACGAATTTCGTATTTTCCGGGAGCCGTAAGGACCAAAGCCTTCATCGTGTTCGGTATCGAGTTCGTCATAGTGTCTTTCCCCCGATTTTCGCCGGATATCCGCTTTCGACCGGACAACGAAATGCCAGTCAGCTGGTTATTGGATCCAACATCCAGTATACAAGCCTTTCGGCATCTGTCAAGCACTATACGGAAATCGTGAGAAAAATACGGCGATGCCCGGCAAGACCTGCACGATCCGGCCGCGCCCTCATAACCTGATGATCGCGGAGAAACGTCGGGCGCGGAAACCGCATCTGGATCGAGCGTCAGATCGGATCGTTGATTCCGAGGGATTTTGCGATGCATCGGGCGGTGTTGAGCTGATGCTCCCGAGAATAGAACTCCGCCTTCTCGGGATCGACGGCGAGGATGGCCTCCAGGATCTGGCGGTGCTCTCTGCAAACTTCATGGAACCTTCCGGGGAGCTCCAGACCAAGGGCCCGATACTGTTCGCTCTGCCGGTAGTACTGGAGAATCAGGCTTTCGAGCTGCCTCGAATGGGCCGCGCTTATGATGATGTTGTGGTACTCGAAATTCTTCGCGAGCATGAACGCGTGATTCTCCTCGGATTGGACGTTCTCCATCTCTTCGCAGAGCCTGACGAGATCGGCTTTCTGCTCCTCCGTCACCTTCCGGGTCGCGAGTCTGGCGCAGACGCCCGAGAGGGCCGCCCGGATGTAATAGATCTCTATGATCTCATCCACGGAGAGCTTGCGGACGAAACAGCCCCGATAGGGGAAACTCTCGACGAGTCCGACGGAAATGAGCCTATTCAAGGCCTCGCGAATGGGCGTACGGCTCACGTCGAGCCGCTTCGAAAGTGACAGCGTGTTGAGGGAATCCCCCGGTTTGAGTTTACCGGAAAGGATTTCATCCCGTATTGCTTCGAAGACGATATCCTGCATACTCCGGTAGGCCTGCCGAATCGGGGATCCGTCGGAAATATCTTCTTCGATCCTGCGTATATTCTCACCATTCACGTGGGCTATCTCCTTTCCGCTGGTCTGCGACCTTAAGATTCAGGATATCATAGTTCGCGGAAAAAGTTACCTGAGAAGTTTTCGAAAATCGACGCATTGAACAGGTCCTAAAACCATGATACGACAATTTTGAAAGGATCTCACATAACCGAATAAGCAATTCCCTCCGGAAATATTTCCTTGACAACTCATCTTTCTACTGTATACTGGATATTGGATCCAATCAATAGGAACATCGGATGATGCAACCGAAGTCGAACATGTGCATCCCGAGAGGAAACACGATCGGGGAACGCGATGAGCGGACGCGCTCGATGTGTTTTCCGATGGCCGGGACGTCGGAGCCGGCACCTTCGCACGCCCCGGAGTCGCCCGAGGGTATTAACCCGAGAGGTTAATGATAAAGAATCGGCGTTCCCGACCGTAAAAGGGCCGAAGATCGTCGAATCACCGCAAGGAGGAATCCATGAAAAAGATCGTCACCCTTCTGACAGCCGCGGCTCTGCTGCTTACCGTCGTAACCGCCTGCAAGAAATCCGAACCGGCGAAAGCAGCCGAGGCCGGCAAGACCGCCGCTCCCGCGGCGAAAATCAAAGTCGCCGTATCCTTCTTCGATTTCGCCAACACCTACCTTTCCTACATGAGGGGCGGCATGAAGGCCTTCGAATCGACTCTCGGTCCCGACGTGAACGTGGAATACATCGACGCCAAGAACGATCAGCCGACCCAAAACGATCAGATCGACACCCTGATAGCCAAGGGCATCAACGTCCTCTGCGTCAACCCCGTCGACCCGAAAGCCGCGTCCACCATCATCAACAAGGTGAAGGCGAAGGGGATTCCCGTCGTCTTCTTCAACCGCTGCCCTGCCAAGGAGGACATCCTCTCCTACGACAAGGCATGGTACGTCGGCACGACTCCCGAGGAATCCGGCGTCATCCAGGCCAACCTCATCATGAACGCCTGGAAGGAAAGACCCGCGCTCGACAAGAACAAGGACGGCGTCCTGCAATACGCCATCCTCAAGGGGACGCCCGGTCATCCCGACGCCGAGGCCCGCACGAAACTGGTCGTCGAGACCATGAAGAACGCGAATTTCAAGATCCAGGAATTGGCCCTCCAGCCCGCGAACTTCAAGACCGACGACGCGAAAAACATCACGGAGACCTGGCTCGGCAAGTACGGCGACAAGATCGAGATCATCATCTGCAACAACGACGCCATGGCCCTCGGGGCCGTCGAGGCTCTGAAATCCGCGGGCTATTTCACGGGAAAGAAATACATGGGCGTCGTCGGGATCAACGCTCTCTCCACCGTAGTGCCGCTCATCAAGGACGACATCATGCTCGGCTCGGTCCTCTCCGATCCGAACAACGAAGCGAGAGCGATCCTCACCATGGCGACGAACCTCGTCAAGGGAACCGACACCCTCACCGGAGTCAAGAACGGCAAGGTCGGGGACTTCCGGGACGTGCGAATGCCCTATGTGGAGATCACCAAGTCCAACATCAAGATCGCCGAGGACGCCTATTCGACGACGGGAGTGAAATGATCGCATCGAAGAACACGAGGAGGGGCGCGGCCCGACCCGCCCTCTCCGACGCATGAAGGCGGGGCGGATCGGATCATGACCGACGGCGCCTACATCCTCGAAATGCGGGGGATCTGCAAGGAATTCCCGGGCGTCAAGGCCCTCGACGACGCCCGGCTCCTGCTCCGTCCCGGGACGGTCCACGCTCTCATGGGCGAAAACGGAGCCGGTAAATCCACCCTCATGAAATGCCTCTTCGGGATCTACCGCAAGGACTCCGGGGACATCGTTCTCGAGGGGAGTCCGGTGAATTTCGAAAATCCTAGGCAGGCCCTCGACCGGGGCGTTTCCATGGTCCACCAGGAACTCAACCAGGTTCTCGACAGGAACGTCATCGACAACATCTGGCTCGGCAGGTTTCCCATGAAGGGTATCGTCGTGGACGAACGGACGATGTTCGAAACCACGACGGAGATCTTCAAAAATCTCGGGATCGACATCAATCCGAGGAAAAAGATCGGAATGCTCTCCGTGTCGGAGCGGCAGATGGTCGAAATCGCCAAGGCGGTCTCTTGCGATGCGAAGATCATCGTCCTCGACGAACCGACTTCATCCCTCACGGAGAGCGAAGTCGACCATCTCTTCCGCATCATCCGGGCACTGAAGCAGAAGGGAGTGGCGCTCATCTACATCTCCCACAAGATGGAGGAGATCCTCGCCATTTCGGACGAGGTCACGGTGATGCGCGACGGGAAGTGGGTGGCGACGGAAAAGGCCTCCGATCTCACCAGGGACAGGATCGTTTCCCTCATGGTGGGCAGGGACCTCACCAACCTCTTCCCCCCGAAAACGAACGAACCGGCCGGCAAGATCGCCTTGAGCGTACGGAATCTCACGGCGACCTACCAACCTTCGATCAAGGACGTTTCCTTCGACCTCTACGAGGGGGAGATCCTCGGAATCGCGGGTCTCGTCGGTTCCCGGAGGACCGAGCTCGTCGAGACCATCTTCGGCATCCGGAAGAAGGAGAGGGGCGAGCTCCTCCTCGGCGAGAAACGCATCCTCAACCGGAACCCCCGGGAATCGAAAGCGAACGGCTTCGGGCTCTTGACCGAAGAACGCAGGGCGACCGGCATCTTCGCCCTGCTCAACATCCAGTTCAATTCAGTGATCGCAAACATCTCCTCCTACTGCAACAGGCTGGGAGTGATGAACTTCAAGACCGCGGCCAAGGACACGAAATGGGTGATCGAGAGGCTCAACGTGAAGACGCCGTCCCAGAAAACGCTCATCGGCAACCTGTCGGGCGGCAACCAGCAGAAGGTCATCATAGGTAGGTGGCTGCTCACATCCCCGAACATCCTGCTTCTGGACGAACCCACCCGCGGCATCGACGTGGGCGCGAAGTACGAGATCTACCAGCTCATGATCGAACTCGCGAAGCAGGGAAAGAGCGTGATTTTCATCTCCTCGGAGATGCCGGAGCTCCTCGGCGTGGCGGACCGTATCCTCGTCATGAGCAACGGAAGAGTGGCGGGAATCGTACGGGCCTCGGAGACCAGCCAGGAGGATATCCTGGAGCTCGCGGCACGGTATCTATAGTGGAAGAGGAACGAGCATGACAGCGCTTTCGCGAGACACGACGGAACTATTGAAAAAGAAGACCGGAGCTTTTCTGCTTACCAACGCACTGTATCTTGTCCTGATCGCGCTCCTTTTCATCATCGTGATCATCGACACGAATTTCCTGTCCTTTCAAAATTTCACCTTCATCATCACCCAGTCGGCCACCCGCGTCATCATGGCGCTCGGCGTCGCGGGCCTCATCGTGCTGGGCTGCACCGATCTTTCGCTCGGCAGGAACGTCGGAATGGCGGCCATCGTAGCCTGCTCGCTCCTCCAGGCCACGAATTACTCGCAGCGGATCTATCCCGATCTGCCGAGGCTCCCGATTTACCTGCCCATCCTCCTGGTCATGATTCTCTGCACGGTCTTCATGGTCTTCCAGGGACTCATCGTGGCGAAGCTCAAGGTAGCGCCCTTCATCGCTTCGCTGGGATTCCAGCTCATCCTCTACGGGGCACAGTCGCTCTACATCGACGAGATCAACGATTCCAGCCCGATCGGCGGGCTGGATCCGGTCTTCTCTCGTTTCGCCCAGGGGGCCATCGAATTCGAAACCTTCAGGATCCCCTACCTCATCCTCTACGCCCTGGGGGTCACTGCGCTCGTATGGTTTCTCTGGAACAAGACGAAGCTCGGAAAGAACATGTTCGCGATCGGAGGCAACATAGAGGCCGCGACGGTTTCCGGCGTCAACATCGTAGCGAACATGCTCGCAGTCTACATCATCGCGGGCATGCTCTACGGCTTCGCGGGCGCCCTCGAAGGCGCGAGGACCGGAAGCGCGACGAACATGCTCGGCCAGGGATACGAACTCGACGCCATAGCAGCCTGCGTCGTGGGCGGCGTTTCCATGCGGGGGGGCGTGGGTTCAGTGGCCGGAGTGGTGACCGGCGTCATCATGTTCCAGATCATCAACTACGGACTCATCTTCATAGAGGTGAATCCCTACGTCCAATACATCGTCAAGGGCATGATCATCGTCCTCGCGGTTGCGATCGACTCACAGAAATACATCAAGCGCAAATGAAAGAAAAGAGCCCCGTCCGCCGGGGCTCCGCGTTCTCACTGACGGCGCATCAGTCGAGATAGACGGGCATCGCGCAGACCGGAGTCGGGACCTCGGTGACTGCCGTCCTGGTCATGCCGCCGGTCTTCGGATTCAGGCGGAAGCTCACGATGGTGTCGCTGTCCTGGTTGCAGGCGAGGAGATACTCTCCCGAAGGATCGACGGCGAAATTTCGCGGAGTCTTGCCTCCGGACGATTCGATGCCGACGTATTCGAGCCTGCCCGTCTCGCGGTCCATCCGGTAGATCACGATGCTGTCGTGCCCGCGGTTCGACCCGTAGACGAAGAGTCCGGACGGGGCCAAGTGCACGTCCGCACAGGTGTTCCCCTCGGGCGCCCCCTCCGGGACGGTCGGTACCGTGTCGATCACCGAGAAGCGTCCTCTCACGGCGTCGTATGCGTACGAAGTCATCGTAGAATCGAGCTCGTTGATGAGGATCATGAATCTGCCCGAAGGATGGAACGCACAGTGCCTGGGCCCGGCGCCCGGTTTCACGGGCAGAAACGGCTCGGGTCCGGGTTCGAGCCTTCCGGTCCCGCGATCGAATTCATAGATCATCAGTCTGTCCAGCCCGAGGTCGGGGACGAAGGCGAACCGGCCGGCCGGATCGAATACGAGGGAATGGGCGTGGGGTCCGGCCTGCCGCCTTGGATCGACACTGGAGCCTTCGTGTTGGATGAAGTGAGAGGCGTCGCCGAGCCCTCCGTCGTCGAGGATCGGAAACACAGCGACGCTCCCGCTCATGAAGTTCGAGACGAAGGCGTGCGTTCCTTCCGCATTGGTGCATACGTGGCAGGGGTCGGTTCCCCCCGTCGGTTTCCTGTCGAGGAAATCGAGTCGTCCGTTCCGGGGATCGAGCGCGAAGGCGCTGACCGTCCCCGTGGGCCTGCCTTCGAAGGTCTTGAGTTCGTTGACGGAGAAAAGGAACCGCTTTCCGGGATGAATCGCGAGGTAGGAGGGATTCACGACTCCGACGGTCGTATGTGCAAGCTCCAAGGCGCCGGATTTCGGATCCATCCGGTAAAAATAGATCCCCTCACCCTTTCCCTGGAGGATCGCTCCGGTTCCGAATCTTATGGGTTCGGTATACGTTCCGACATAGACGAACAGGTCTTTCCGCATAGGTCCTTCCTTTTATTGGATCCAATATCCAGTATACAAGACCCTCCATCGATGTCAAGATCTTCGGATATCGAAACGCAGCGCGAGGCCTCCGGCAGGCGTCGCGCCTTAAAAAGGAAGGTGGAACTGCAGGGCGATTTCCCGTATCCGTTTCCCCACGATCTCGTAGTCCTCGTCTCCCTGGAAGCCGAAAGGATTCACGCAAAAGGCCCTGTCGTCCTCCTCGAGGGGGCCCGCGAGGACCGGCGGATCGCCTTCGAGGAGTCGTTTCAGGAAAAAGTCCCTGCTCGCGCCATGCTGATTCCGGACGGAAAAAACGGCCCTGGGATAAAGCTGCCCCTGCCTGCCGGAAGGAAGGAGGTAGGTTCGGTCGAAGACGGCGGAGTTCGCGAACAGGCTCACGAGTTCGGCGAGCTTCTCCGTCATCTCGACGTATTTCCTGTCGTAGTCTTCCTCGAGGAGCAACTCGACCGCGCGGAGGAGGCCGGGATAGCCGAACGGGAACCGTCCCGCAGTCATGAGGGTTCCTTCAATCCCTCATGAATACGCGGTTCCTGCCTCCGGTCTTCGCCATGTAGAGAGCCTCGTCGCTCCGCTTGATGAGCTCTTCGAGCCCGAGCCCTTCCTCCGGGCCCCGGCACTTCACGCCGATGCTCACCGTGAACTTGAGATCGGGAATCGACGGCACCCTGCAGGCCTCGGTCAGGAGCCTGATCCTTTCGGCGATGCCGAAGGCGCCTCCCCGGTCGGTGTTCGGAAGGAGGACGACGAATTCTTCTCCTCCGAAACGGGCGTACAGGTCGTAGGCGCGGAGCTGACTCCGGAGCACGCACGCGAATTCCTTGAGAGCCGCGTCGCCCGCATAGTGACCGAACATGTCGTTTATCTGCTTGAAATGATCAAGGTCGGCGGTGAGCAGGGAGATCGGTTCCTTTTGTCGTCCCGCCAGGGAGAGAGCCTTCTGCGCCAGATCCATGAAGGCCCGGCGATTGTACAGCCCCGTGAGCGGATCGAGGGTCGCCGCCCTGAAGAGTTCCCGGTCGACCTTCTCTTTCGCGAGAAGGATGTACCCGAAGGTTCCGAGGAACATGACGATGTAGAAGGTGAGGTAACTCAGGGACTGAACGGGATTGGAGGAGACGAAATCGAAATTCACCCGCGAAAAGCTCACGAAGGCCCGGAGCGTCATCACGGCGAAGGCGAAAAAGTAGAGGTAGCAGATGGACTTCTGCAATAGCGTGCGATCCGGTTCTCGGAAGAGGAGTATGGCGGTGAGAATATAGAATCCGATCGTTCCGATCGAGACATAGGCGATGCGCAGATTGCCGGCGATCCCGAGTGACGTGATGATCAGGAATACTCCGGAGAATACGAACAGATAGGCGATGTATGCCGCAGGTATCCATTTCTGGTAGAGACCCCTGAGCAGGAGGAAGGCGCTGCTTTCGAGGTAGAGGCTCAGAAAAAGGAGCAGGTTCGCCAGGAGTATGGAGACGAAATCGGGAATGACGCCTCTCGCGGTGAAAAAAGCCCAGGAGACGGCTTGAAGCCCCTTGGAAATCAGGAATCGGACGTTCGCGGGGTCCTTCCGGTAGTGCGTCAGATACATGAGTCCCAGGATCGAACTGAGCAGATTGCCGAAAAAAAGCAGAACCGCCACGGATCTCACGTCAAGGAGCAGCAAATCCGCATGTATCATAATGTAAACTCTATTTTTCCCCGAAGAACCGACGATTTTCCTTAAACCTATGCGAGCCTGACCGTTCTGTCAACTCCTCTCGTCAACGCGTGTCACCGCGGTCCAGGAAAAAAAGCCGTTCCGGAGTCGGAACGGCCGAAAAGCAGCAGGCAGCGAACCTCCGGCAGGCGGGATCAGGCTCCGAGCCATCCTCCGTCCACGGGAAGGATGTGTCCGTTCACGAAATTCGAAGCCTCCGAAGCCAGGAAGACGACCGGTCCGAAGACGTCTTCCAACTCGCCGAGCCTCTTCATGGGGATGCGGCCCAGCACCCAATCGCGCTTCGCCGGATCCTGCATCATGACGGCGTTGATCGCGGTGATCGTGAACACCGGGGCGATTCCGTTGACGTTGATTCCGAGCGGGCCCCATTCGATGGCGAGGGATCGCGTGAGCTGGTTCACGGCGCCCTTGCTCGGAGCGTAGGCGAGGTCCTGAGCCCTGCCCTGGAACGCGCGGACCGAAGAAATGTTGATGATCTTTCCCTTCTTCTGCTTGAGCATGATGCGTCCCGCGTGCTTGCAGGTGAGGACGAGCGACTTGAGGTTCACGTCCATTACCCTCTGCCAGGAGTCGATGTCGAAATCGGTCGAAGCCTGAAGGTGGACGATGCCCTGGCTGTTCACGAGGACGTCGATCCCGCCGAAGGCGTCCATCATGAAGGTCATCGCCTCCTCGACCTTCCTCTCGTCGGTCGCGTCGGCGGCGAAAGACCTGCCTTTTACGCCGAGCTTCGAGGCGGCCTCCGCCGTGTCAGCGAGCCCGTCCGGACCGCGACCCATGATGCACACGTCGGCGCCGGCCGACGCGAGCGCCAGGCTCATCGCCTGTCCGAGGCCCTTGTTCCCCCCGACCACGAGGGCCCGCTTTCCTGCCAGCCGGAAACGGCCGGGAACCGTCTTGGCTTTTTCCAGAAGTTTTTCGAGTTCGGTCAATTTACGCCTCCACGATGTCGATGAGTCCGGTTTTTTCGTCGGTGAGCCTTTTCGTCTTCACCCCGTCGAGCACGATGAGCCCGAGTTCCACCCGGTAACAGCACCGAGAGCCCGGTTCGAGATGCCCCACGTACACCGTTCCGGTGGCCGAGTTCTGGACGACGACGTGGATGTGCGGAGATCCTCCGGCGATCGAGCCCTGCAGGGAGCCGATTTCCACCGGCCCCTCGACGCTCATCCGGCGGTCGACGGGAGGAAGTCCGGTCGTCGTGATCGTGTGCAGGTTGCAAACGTCGAAGGACCCTATGCCCGACGTGATGAGAGCCGCGTCTATCTTGTTCTTCTCGAGAAACTTCGTGAGTTCCTCGATGACGAGGTCTCCGCGTCTGAAAGAAACCATGTAGGTGGAGACTCCCTTGGATGCTGGAATGGCTATCATTTTCTATCCTCCGTTCGATTTTCACTTCATGAGATTCGGTATGAGAAGCACGGTCTGCGGCACATAGGTGATGATGACGAGCGTCGCGATGAGCGGAATCAGATAGGGGATCGTCTCCCGCACGACGTCCTTGATCGGACATTTCGCTATATCGCTCACGAGAAAGAGAGCCAACCCCATGGGCGGCGTCACGATGCCTATCATGATGTTGAAAATGAAGACGAGACCCAGGTGTATGGGATCTACACCTGCGCTGACGAGGGGCGGAGCCACTATGGGAACGAGGAGAAGCGTCGCCGTAGTGCTGTCGAGGAACATGCCGGCAAGGAAAAGAATGAGATTCAGTATCAGGAGCAGGACGATGGGATTCCGACTTATCGACAGGAGAAACGCGGAAAAAATCTGCGGTATCTGCTCGACCGCCAGTATCCATCCGAAAATGGATGCGGCCGACACGATGATGAGGATGGTCGAGGTCGATTTGACGGTCTCGTAGAGGGCGTTCTTCACGTGTTCGAAGGTGAGCTCCCTGTGCACGAAAATCCCGATGATGAAGACGTAAAGGACGGTGATGCTTGCGGCTTCGGTCGGAGTGAAGATTCCGGCGAGCATTCCTATGATGAGGAGTACCGGAGTGAAGAGCGCCGGAAGCGCAGGGATCAGGGTGGACACCAGCTCGTTCAGCGAGGGCCATCTCGAAGCCCTGGGATAGTTCCTCATGACCGCCAGGATTCCGGTCATGGTCATCATGGCGGCGACCGAGATGAGGGCCGGAATGATGCCGCCCACGAGCAGCTTCACCACGGACACGCTCGCAACGGAGCCGTAAATGACGAGCGGGATGCTCGGCGGGAAGATGGGGCCGACCGTCGCCGAGGCAACGGTCACCGCGCAGGAGAAAGGCACGGAAAATCCCTTTTCCTTCATGGCTTGAATCTCGACGAGACCGAGCCCGCCGACATCGGCCAAGGCCGCCCCCGACATTCCGGCGAAGATGAGACTCCCGAAGACGTTGACCTGAGCGAGCCCTCCCGGCAGCCTGCCCACGAGCGTGTCCGCGAATCTGAAGATTCGCGTGGTGATCCCGGTGGAATTCATCAGGTTGCCCACGAATATGAAGACCGGAACCGCTATGAGCGGATAGGAGTCCAGGGAATACTGCATGCGTTGCACTATCATCTGGATGGGAACTCCGTTGGCGAAAATATAGACAAGGGCCGGTATCATGATGGCGACCACGACGGGAAATCCGGTCATGAACAGCCCGAAAAACGTCAGTATGATGAATAAACCCATAGGTAAAAAACCTCCGAACAGCCGACTTTGCGTCGATTTCGGGAAACAGGATTCATCACCTGCCGCCCCGATCCGAAACGAACCTTTTCAGGAGTATCGCGTATTCGACCGCGAGCAGGAAAAAGCCTATGATCGCCGGCGCTATGAAAATCCAGAAGGGAATCGACAGGGTTGCGGTTTTGTTGTTCATGTTCGCCGTGAGCGTGAAGAAGGCCGACACGAAGATGATCGCGAAAACCGCGAACGAGCTTGCAAGCGTCAGAAACCGTATCGGATCTCGCAGGATTTTCGGAAATTTGAGCAGAAATTCCACCATGGCTATGTGACCGCCGATCCTGGCCGCATAGGGCGATCCGAAAAAAATCACGCAGATGAGCAGATAGCGGACCAGCTCTTCGGCGCCGACGAGAGGGGCGTAGAAAAGTTCACGCATGATTACTTGGACGAGAACGATGATCGTAAGCAGGGCGAGGCACGACGTGGCCAGGGTACGATCCAAATTTCTCAAATGCTTGCGCATGATCGACTCCTCGATGAGCGGCCCGCCGCGGGCGGGCCGCCGGGACACTACTCCGTAAAAAGGATTATTTTATGGCCTTGATCTTTTCAACGTAACCGGCCCAGGTCGGAAAGTCCTGATTGAGTTTTGCGAGTACCGCGGCCCTGAATTCTTCGTTCTTGAGGCCGTTGGACTCGTCGATGAACTTCATCCCCTTCTCCATGAGTTTCGCCTTGATGTCCTTGTCCGCGTCGGCGGTCCACTTGAGCGACGCCTGCGCCAGTTCCTGGAGACTCTCCTCGAACAGCGCCCTGTCCGGGGCCGGTATCTTCTGCCAGGACTTCTCGTTGATGAAGGTGCACAGGACCGAATGCATGTGGCTGGTCATCATGATGTAGCCCTGAACTTCGTAGAATTTCTGGGCGTAGATGTTGGTGAGCGGATTTTCCTGGCCGACGACGACGCCGGTCATGAGGGCGGTGTGGAGCTCGGCGATTTCGACCGGAGTCGGAATCGCCCCCATGCCTTGGAGCATGGTCATCCAGAGCTGGACGGGAACGCCGCGGATCTTCTTTCCCTTCATGTCCGCCGGGGAGTAAATCGCGGTGGTCGCCGAAAGCTGTCGGGCGCCCCGGTAATGGCTTCCGATGACCCGCATCCCCGCGGCTTTGACGAGCTGTTCGTTCAATTCCTGAAGGACGGGAGACGTCTTCGGGTTCGTCGCCTTTATCGCGTGCACTTCGTCGCGGTAGATGTAGGGCGCGTTGAAGACCGACATGTCGGTGAGAAGCTTGCCGAGGGACGCGAAATCGTGATGGCCCATGTCTATCGCGCCCGATTTCACTCCGTCCACCATTTCGCTGACGCCGCCGAGCTGGGAATTCGGGAATACCTGAAGCGTGAGCCTGCCGTTCGTCTTCTGCTTGACGGATTCCGCGAGTTCGGCCGCATATTTCGTCTGGAGTTCGGTCGCCACGCCGACGTGCGCGTACTTCAGGACGATGGGCTTGGCGGCCGCGGCTTCCTCTTTCGCGCCTCCCGCAAACAACGGCAGAACGGTGAACGCCGCACAGCATACGAGAATGACGATTCTTTTCATGATTCCTCCTCACCAAGAAAACGTTTTCTTGAATTGACTGTATTGTATCCCCATACAAACCATTCTGTCAAAAGTTTTTTCGTCAACGATCCCTGCTTTTTCGCTGTTTTTCGATAAAAACGGACAAGATTTGACAAAAAATGATTTTCTCACTACCATGGCGGTAAACGTTTTCTCATCCAATGGAAGGACGCATGACAGGAACGGGGAAAAAGACGACGATAAGGGAAGTGGCGAGAGAAGCGGGAGTCTCCATTGCTACGGTTTCCCGCGTCATGAACAAGAACTACTACGTGAGCCCCGACGTCGAGGAACGGGTGAGAAAAGCCGTGGAAAAGACCGGTTACTACCCGGATTCCATAGCCCGGAGCATGAAGAGCAACACCACCTTCCTCATCGGGTTCATCGTCTCGGACATATCCAACCAGCACTTCATGGCCATGGCGAGGGCGATAGAGGACGTGATCAGCCAGGAAAACTACAATCTCATCGTGTGCAGCACGGAGAACGAAGCGAAACTTGAAAAGGATTACATCCAAGCCCTCATCTCGAAGAAGATCTCGGGGATAGTCCTGAACACTACGGGAAAGAACGACGATTTCATCGCCAAGGTGAGCGAAACCGTTCCGGTGACTCTCATCTACCGCAGGATAAGGAACGGCCGCTTCCGCGGCGACATCGTGAACTCGAACAGCCTCAAGGGCGCCTACGACCTCGCGAAACACCTGATCGGGCTCGGTCACGTCCGCATGGGGATCATCAACGGCTTCCCCGGCTTGTCTACGAGCGAAGAGCGCTTCGAAGGATGCCTGAAGGCACTCAACGAACACGGGCTCTCCGTCGAGCCCGAGTACGTCCGGAACGGAGATTTTACGCAGGAATCCGGCTACAAGGGCGCTGAGGCCCTCATGGGTCTCGACGTCCCTCCGAGCGTGATCGTCGCCATGAACAACGCCATGACCTTGGGGGCGCTCAAGTATCTCAGGACCCACGGGATCCGAGTTCCGGAGGACGTGTCGGTCGCTTGCTACGGAGACATCGACGACATCGAACTCATGTACGTTCAACCGACCCACGTCACCCAGAATCCGCGGACCACCGGATCGAAGGCCGCGGAACTCATCCTCGCGAGGATCAAGGACCATACGGCGGCGAACCGGGAAGTCATCTTCGAATCGACGCTCCAGCCCGGGAATTCCGCCGCCCCTCCCAAGGGAACCCGGAACTGAGCCTCCGCGGGAATCCCGCGGCCCCCCTCTTCGTCGTTCCTCCGGTCTATGGTATACTCCCGGCCATGAATACCTGGAACCGAAACCAAGTCGCCCAGCTCATCGTGAAGGCGGGAGCCCTGGCGCTCACCTACTTCGACATCCCGGTCCGCGAGATCAAACGGGACAAGTCGATCGTCACGCAGGCCGATCGCGCGGTCGAGGCGTTCGTCACGGCCAACTGCGAGGACACGAACAACGAGGTCTACGTCATCGGCGAGGAAACGGTCGAGACGAAGGACGAGGCCTACGTCCGCAAGGCCCTCGGGGAGACCGCGTGGATCATCGACCCGATCGACGGAACCTCGTCCTACGCCTATCACTTCCCGATGTGGGGCGTTTCGATCGGGTTCGCCAGGAACGGAGTCATCAGGGAGGGGGCGCTCTACCTGCCCCTCGGCGGAGAACTGCTCGTGAGCGACGGCAAGGACGTCTACTTCGCCAGGGTCTTCAAGGACCATCCGGATCCGGCATCCCAGCTCTCCCTCTACGTTCCGCCTTCCGGCAAGACGGACACCGGCGGCATCATCAGCCTGTCGCAGAATTTCGCGCGCGACAGCGAGCTCAAGATCCCGAATTACGTCCACATGGCGGGAAGCTGCGTCTTCTCGCTCGTCCACATCATCCTCGGCGGTTACATCTCCTACGTGGCCGACCTCAAGGTCTGGGACCTCGCCGGGGGCGTCCCCATCTTCGAGAAGCTCGGCTTCACGATACGCTTCGACGACGGCAGGCCCTTCGGCGCCGCGATAGACGATTCCGCGTACAGGCTCGGCAAGGACGACCCCGGCAGATGGAAGACGAAGGGAAAGCTCATCTTCGCTCGCGACGAGGAGGGCTTCTCCTACACGGCGAAGGCCTGCGGCTGAAAGGCCGGAGGGCCGTCTCCGCCGCGGCCGGCGTCGGGAAATCCGTTCGGAGCCTCTTCGAGGCTCCGGGGTTTCCGAATTCCCTCAGTATCCCAGCATGGGCGAAAGCCATTTCTCGGCCTCGGCTATACTCATGCCCTTTCTTCTCGCATAATCCTCCACCTGGTCGCGCGCGAGCTTGTCCACGCTGAAATACTTCGCCTCGGGATGCGAGAAGTAGTAGCCGGAGACCGAGGCTTCGGGTACCATCATGCAGCTTTCGGTGAGGCTGATGCCCGCTTTATCACCGGGCCGGAGGAGCTTCCAGATTTCGCGCTTCTCCGTATGATCGGGGCACGGCGGATACCCCGGAGCCGGCCTGATCCCGCGGTACCTCACCTTGAGGAGATCGTCGATGCCGAGAGCCTCGTCCGGAGCGTAACCCCAGAAGTCCCTCCGCACCAGGAGATGGAGATATTCAGCGAACGCCTCGGCGAGACGGTCCGCGAGCGACTTCGCGAGCAGCGCCGAATAGTCGTCCCGCTCGTCCTCGAACCGCTTCACGATCCGGTCCAGGCCTATCCCCGCGGTGACCGCGAAGAAGCCGGCGTAGTCCGCGATTCCGGAGTTCTCCGGAGCGACGTAGTCCGCGAGTGAGAGATAATAGGGAGTCTCGGTCTTCCTCCTCTGCTGGCGCAGGAAGGGAAAACGGGCGGCGATCTCCCGTCTCCCTTCGTCCGCGTAGACGAGGAGGGTGTCGTCCTCCGACGCGGCCGCCGGGAAAATGCCGTACACGCCGCGGGCCGTGAGGAGACTCTCCTTTCCTATGAGATCGAGCATGGCCTTCGCGTCGCGGTGGAGCTTCCTCGCCTCCGCGCCCTTCGCGGGATCGTCGAGGATATCCGGGAACTTGCCGTCCATCTCCCAGGCGTAGAAGAAGAAACGCCAATCGATGTAACCGGCGAGGACCTCCACGGGCACGTCGTCCGCGACGCCGATCCCGAGCTCGGCGGGAACTGGCGGAACGTACCCCTTCCAGCCCGGGTCGAAGCGCCTGGCACGCGCCTCCGCGAGACTTACGAAGTCGGCGGCGGACGAAGCGGCCGCCTTTCGCTCCCTGACCTCGCGGTACCGCCGGCCGATCTCCTCGAAGAACGATTCTCGCCTTCCCGGATCCGCGGCCTTGGAGGCGACGCCCACCGCGAGGGAGGCGTCCTTCACGTGGACGACGCGGCCCGGATAGGCCGGTTCGATCTTGAATGCGGTGTGGACCTCGCTGGTCGTCGCCCCGCCCACGAGGAGCGGCACGTCGAAGCCCTCGCGCTTCATCTCCGAGGCGACGTGCGACATCTCCTCGAGCGAGGGCGTGATGAGGCCGGAAAGGCCGACGATGTCGACTCCGTGTTTTCGGGCGGCTTCCAGAATGTCACGGCAAGGAACCATGACGCCGAGGTCGATCACCTCCCAGCCGTTGCACTGCAGCACGACCTTGACGATGTTCTTCCCGATGTCGTGGACGTCGCCCTTCACCGTGGCTATGAGGAACTTTCCCTTCGAGGCGACGCCCGTCCTCCCGCCCGAAATCCTCTCCTCCTCGATGAAGGGCTGGAGGTAGGCGACGGCCTGCTTCATGACGCGGGCGCTCTTCACCACCTGCGGCAGGAACATCTTTCCGGATCCGAAGAGGTCTCCCACGACGTTCATTCCGTCCATGAGGGGACCTTCGATGACCGAGATGGCGCTCCCGAGCTCCCTCCTGATCTCTTCTGCGTCCTCCTCGACGTGGGCCGTTATGCCCTTCACGAGCGAATGCTTGAGTCTCTCCCGTACCGGGGCCGACCTCCAGGCGGGGTCCTCCGCCTGCCTGCCGTTCGCGTCCGATCCCGCAAGACCCGAGGCGGCGTCCAAAAGCCGTTCGGTGGCGTCGGGCCTCCGGTCGAGGATGACGTCCTCCACCCTCTCGAGGAGGTCGGCGGGAATCTCGTCGTACACGTCGAGCTGCCCAGCATTCACGATCCCCATGTCCATCCCGGCCCTGATCGCGTGGTAGAGGAAGGAGGAGTGCATGGCCCGACGCACGGGCTCGTTGCCGCGGAACGAGAAGGACAGGTTGCTCACCCCGCCGGAAACCTTGGCATGGGGAAGCTCCGCCTTGATGCGCCCGACCGCTTCGAGGAAGTCCTTGGCGTAGGCCCGGTGCTCCTCCATGCCCGTGCCGACGGCGAAGACGTTCGGGTCGAAGATGACGTCTTCGGGGGGGAAGTCGAGCCGTTCGGTGAGGAGGCGATAGGCCCGGGTGCAGACCGCCACCCTCCTCTCCACCGTATCGGCCTGACCTTTCTCGTCGAAGGCCATGACGATCGCCGCCGCCCCGTACCTTCTGACGAGGGCTGCCCTGCGGAGGAATTCCTCCTCGCCTTCCTTGAGGCTCAGCGAGTTCACGACGCCTTTGCCTTGGATGCAGGAGAGCCCCTCCTCGATCGCGTCCCAGCGCGAGGAATCGATCATCACCGGCACGCGGGAGATGTCCGGCTCGGCCGCGAGGAGGAGGAGAAAGCGCTTCATCTCCTTCGCGGCGTCGAGCATCGCATCGTCCATGTTCACGTCGATCATCTGGGCTCCGTTCTCCACCTGCTCCCGGGCCACCTCGAGGGCCTCCTCGTGCCGGCCTTCGGATATGAGCCTTCGGAACCTGACGGAACCCGCAACGTTCGTCCTCTCACCGACGTTCACGAAGAGGCTTCCGGGCCCGATGACGAGGGGTTCGAGTCCGGACAGCGAGGTGAAGCGCCTCGGTTCCGGGATCTTCCTCGGCTCGAGGCCTGCCACCGCCTCGGCTATGGCCTCGATGTGGGCGGGCGTGCTGCCGCAGCATCCCCCCACGATGTTGACGAGCCCGTCCTCGGCGAAACCGCCGACGATCTTCGCCATGAATTCCGGCGAATGGTCGTAGGCTCCGAACTCGTTCGGCAGTCCGGCGTTGGGATGGACGCTCACGGCGGTCTCGGCCGAAGCGGCGAGTTCCTCCACGTAGGGCCTGAGGCGGTCCGCCCCAAGGGAGCAGTTGAGGCCGACCGAGAGAAGCGGTTCGGCGTGCGAAACCGAAATCCGGAAGGCGTTCACCGTCTGGCCCGACAGGGTTCTGCCGGACGCGTCTGCCACGGTGCCCGAGATCATGACGGGGAGGGTTCTTCCGATTTCCGCGAAGAGCCCGGAGAGCGCGAAGATCGCCGCCTTGGCGTTCAGCGTGTCGAATACGGTCTCGACGAGGAAGAGGTCGGCCCCTCCGTCGACGAGACCCCGGGCCGATTCCCTGTACGCGGCAGCGAGCTCATGAAACGAAAGGTCCCGGTAACCGGGATTCTGTACGTCCGGCGAGATGGACAGGGTCTTGTTCGTCGGGCCGAGCACGCCCGCGACGAAACGCGGCCGTCCCTTCGCGTCGAAGCCGTCCACCGCCCGCCTCGCGATCTCCGCCCCGGCCCGGGAAAGCTCGTAGGCGAGACTGGAGAGGCCGTAATCGGCCTGGGAGACCGAGGTCGAGTTGAAGGTGTTGGTCTCGACGACGTCCGCTCCCGCCGCGAGGTAGGCTTCGTGGATCTCGCCGATCGTTCCGGGCCTGGTGAGGTTGAGGAGATCGTTGTTCCCCTTGAGCTGCCGTCCGGGTTCGAAGTCCCGGAAGCGCTCGCCGCGGTAATCGGCCTCGTCGAGTCCGCGGCCCTGGATCATGGTCCCCATGGCTCCGTCGAGGAGAAGGATTCGTTCCCGAACGAGCCGGAAGAGCGGATGCGTCATGAGGTCCTCCTTGCGGTCTTCAGCAGTCTCGTGAGCTCGCGGTCGAAGGCGGCCGAGAACGCCTTCACTTCCCGGTCGCCGAAGCCCCCGGTCGGGCTCTCGTACATGCCCGAGGCGCGGAGGTCCTTCATGAAATTCCTTATGGAGAGCCGTTCCCTCACGTTCTCCTCCGTGAAAGTCTCGCCCCGGTCGTTCAGGACCCGGAGCCCGCCCTCGACGAGCTTCGCCGCGAGGGGGATGTCCCTGGTGATGATGAGGTCGCCCGGCTTCGCGCATTCGACGATGCGCGAGTCCGCGCCGTCCTCCTCCGGGGGAACGATCTCGAGTTCCACGGAGTCCGTCTCCGGCAGCGGTATGGGCCGGTTCGCCACGAACTTCGCGACGACGCCCCGTTTCTCCGCGGCGCGCGATACGATCTCCCTTATCCTGACCGGGCAGGAGTCCGCGTCGACCCAGATGGTCATACGGGTATCCCCGCCCGGAACAGGGTGAAAGTCCCCTCCATCTCGATCCTGCCTACCGAGGCCGGCACGAAGACCGACTCGCCCTTCTTCAGCTCGAGCCCGCAGCGATCGGTCCTGAGCGCCGCGCATCCTTCGACGGCGAGGAGGATCTCGGCGGACTCCGTCTCGAGCGCGGCGGAGGAATTCCCCTCGCACACGACCGCCGAGAGCCGGAACTCGGCGGCGCGGACCGGATAGGAGCGCTCTCCGCAGCCCTTCCCGAGAGGCATCGTCCCTGCCGTGAGAATTTCAGGCGGCGCGGGCGAAAAGACCGCGACTTCGAGCAGCTCCCCGAGGTCGACCCGTTTCGACGTGAGCCCGCCGCGGAGCACGTTGTCGGAGTTGGCCATGAGTTCGACGGCCAGGCCGCCGAGATAGGCATGGAGCTCTCCGGGGCCGAGGAAGAGAGCCTCCCCCGGGGCGAGACGGACGAGATTGAGGTAAAAGGGCGCGAAACACCCGGGATCGCCGGGATGCAGCGCGGCGAGCCTGCGGAACCAAGCGTCCTCGGGAAGGACCGAATCCCTTCTCGCATCGAGGGCCGCCTCGATGAGGTCTCCGGCCTCACGCCGGGGAAGGCCGAGCAGGCGTGCGAAAAACGGCCGAAGACCGGCCGAGCCCGGCGCGATCGCGGATTCGGCGAGACTCCTCAACGCGGGCGGAAAAGAAGAGAAGAAGCGAAGTATCTCCTCCTCGCCCCGGAAGCCGCGGAGGGCGTCGAAGGGGGTGAGGGCCGCGAGAATTTCGGGCTTGTGGTTTCCGTCGCGGTAATTCCTTTCGGGCGCGTACGGAGCGAGACCGCGCTCGTTCTCCTTCGCGAAGCCGGCCTTCGCGCGGGCGAGGTCCGGATGGCACTGGATGGAAAGCGGAGAATCCGCGGCGAGCACCTTGAAGAGGAAAGGCAGTCCGCCAGAGAATTTCTCCGAGGGCGCCTTGCCGAGCACGGCCGCGGGATCCCCGGCCACGAAGTCACCGAGCGGGACCGGGCCGTCGGGCGTCTCGACCAGGGAGGGATCCGACGGATGGGCCCCCATCCAGAGCTCGGCCCACGGCCCTCCTCCGGGATTCCGGAGGCCGAGGAATTCCGGAAGGAGCGTGGGAGAGCCCCATGCGTATCTTTTCACGGGATTTTTGAGTCGGTATATCATTCCGCCTCATAGTAGAACGAAGGACCGGCGAAGTTCAATCCGAGTTTTGCGTCTCCGGTGGTTTCCATGTATAATGAAGCCATGAGATGCAAAAAGTGCCAGGCCGAACTTCCGGCGGAAAACGTCAACATCCAGCTGGCGATCGCGAAATGCTCGTACTGCAACACCGTCTTCAGCTTCCTCGACGACATCGTCGCTCCCAGATCGGGAAGGAGATACCACGACATCGGGTTGCCGAAGGGCCTTTCCATGGAGAACACGGAGCACGAGCTCCGCATCCGCAGACGATGGTTTTCCGCGCTGACGGTCATCCTCACGGGCTTCGCCGTGTTCTGGGACACCTTCATCATCGCGTGGTTCCTCATAGCCCTGAACGGAGGAGAATACGGCATGGCGGCGGCGGGAAGCCTGCACGCGCTCGTCGGACTCGGCATCACCTATTTCGTCCTTGCCGGCTATCTCAACACCACGCTCGTCGCGGTGAACCGCGAAAACCTCATCATCTATCACGCTCCCCTGCCCTGGCCGGGGACGAAGACCCTGGCCTCCTCGGATGTGACCCAGCTCTACTGCAAGTCCGTCCGGAGCGGTTCCAGGTCCCGGTCCTACTCCTACGAAGTGAGAGCGCTTCTCGCGGACGGGCGCGACGTGAAGCTCCTGTCGGGCCTCACCGAGGACGTCCAGGCGCTCTTCATCGAACAGGAAGTGGAACGCTACCTCAAGATCAAGGACGCGCCGGTCAGCGGCGAACTCCGAAAGGCCTGACATGGAGCGTACGATCCCGGACTCGAAACGCATGAAGGCGATCGCCTCCGCTTTCGGAGAACGACCGGAGGGGAAAGGCCTCAGGTTCTTTTCCAGCCCCGGAAGGACCGAACTTTCCGGAAACCATACGGACCACAACCGGGGCCGCGTCCTCGCGGCGGCGGTGGATCTCGACATCCTCGCCGCGGTCGAGGAGAGGGCCGACGGGACCGTCGAGGTCGTCTCCCGAAATTTCGGAAAGACCTATCGGGCAGACCTTTCCTCGCTCGAGCCGAGGAAGGAGGAGATCGGGACCACCGAGGCGCTCATCCGCGGCGTGGCGGCCGGGTTCGCGAATCGAGGTCACCGCTTCGGCGGATTCCGCGCGGCGCTGGACAGCAGGGTGCTCCCAGGCTCCGGGCTCAGCTCCTCTGCCGCGGTCGAAGTCCTCATCGGCGAAATCCTGAACTCGCTCTACAACGACGGAACGGTCCCTCCCGTCGAAATCGCCTTCGTCGGCATGGAGGCGGAAAACCGGTTCTTCGGGAAACCCTCGGGCCTCATGGACCAACTCGCCTGCGCCTCGGGCGGCGTCGTCGCCGTGGACTTCGCGGATGAGGAACGCCCCTCCGTCCGGAATCTTGACTTCGATTTCGGCAGATACGGACTCGCGCTCGCGGTCGTGGACACGGGCGGCAGCCACGCGGACCTGACCTCGGACTACGCCTCGATACCGGCCGAGATGAAGGCGGTCGCTGCCTGGTTCGGCGGCACGGCGCTCCGGGACGTGGACGCCGAGGACTTCCTCGCGGAGGCCCACGAAATCCGAAAACGGCTGGGCGACCGCGCCGTCCTCCGTGCCCTCCATTTCTTCGAGGAGAACCGCCGAGTCGTCGAGCAGACCGAGGCGCTCTGCATGGGAGACTTGGGACGGTATCTCTCGCTCGTCAGGGAGTCGGGCAGGTCCTCCTGGACCCTCCTCCAGAACTGCCAGTCGGTCGAGCGGCCGAACGAGCAGGGTCTGGCGCTCGCCCTCGCGCTTACGGAGAAATTCCTCGGCGGCGAGGGAGCATGCCGCGTCCACGGCGGAGGCTTCGCCGGCACGATCCAGGTCTACCTGCCCGAGGACTCGGTCGAAGCCTATGAGTCGTACCTCGCCCCCTTCTTCGGCCCGGCCTGCGTAACGCGGCTCGGGATCAGGAAGGAAGGAGCCTCGGAACTGTCGCTCCCGGCCTGAGGCCCCGCCGGCGCGGAACGGAAATCCGGGAAAGGCCCCAGGATCTTGGGCCGGATTCGACATCGTCGGCCGTGCCGGACCCGTGCATACCGAGAGCCCCCGTCAATCGAAAAGAAGGTTTTCGGGCAATGAAAGAAGAGGTACGGGCAAAGCCCGAAAACCCCGCCGGTTCCCGGCGGACCACCGTCAAAGACGACGGCTTTCCTTTACAGTAAAAACCTTTAAAGCATCCGGGGAAATTCTCAGGTTCCATCCCGAAGACGAGTGGTATATCGAGACGGGACGTCCTCCGGCAAAGGCATGGTACAAGATACAGGAAGAAGCGTACAAACGCGGATATGGGTCCGACATCTTCATAGGGAGAGCCAAGTGCATGTTTCTCAAGGTGAACGAGGTCATCGGGTTGTACAAAGACGCCCTCGAAAAAGACCCGTTCGGGCTCTATGGAATGACCAAGAAGGGGTAAAATCTCCCGTTCGATGGAAACGACGAGAATCGGGACTGAAGGAATGAGCGGCCTTCAGTTCTTTGGCTTTTCCACCGTCTGACGGATGATCTCGCGGTTGAATACCGACAGGATGAGGACGGTGTTCTCTTCCTGGTAATACGGCACGGCGATGGGTCCGCCGGGATGCTTCATGAGGAAGAGGACTTTCCTCTCCCCGGCCGGGGACAGGCTTTCGAGCTTCAGGTCGACCGCCACCGGATAGGTCGGGAGGGTGAACTCGAAGATGCCGAACGCGAGCTTGTCCTTCATCTTGGCAGGCGCCGCGATCTTGAGCTCGACCCGCGTGTCGGAATCCACTTCCGTACCTGGCTCGGGCATCTGCTCCACGACCCTTCCCCTCTGCATGCCCTTGGCGTCCTCGGCGATGGAGAAGACGAAGGGGGTGTTCTCCGTTACGAGAAGAGCGAGCGCCTGCTGGAAGTCCTGGCCGACGAACTTCGGCAGTTTGACCTTCTTCGCCTCTTGGCCCCGGCTCACGACGAGCACGAGGTCCGTGAGACCGGTGAGTTCGATTCCTGGCTCCGGCTTCTGTTGGATGATGGTGCCGGGGGCCGCCGAGCTGTAGACGTAGGTCACGGGCTCCTTGATCTTGAGCAGGGGCTTGTACGCGGTGAACATGGTCGCGAGATGCATCCTGACCTCGTCAAGGCTCTTTCCCACGTAGTTCTCTACCTTGTCGACCACCGCCCCTTTGCTTACGACAAGGGTGATGCGCTTTCCGGCCTTCACCATGGTGCCGGGGGACGGGCGCTGGTCGATCACCTTTCCCTTCAGGTTGGGGTCCGAGGAAAAGCGGACCTGTATCCTGGGGTAGAGTTCCTTCTCCTGGAGCTGAATCAGGGCGTCGACGAGCTCGACGTTGCGGACGTCGGGGATCATGGTCTGCTCCGCCCCCTCGATCGCCAGGGAAAAGGCGAGGAAGCCCACGACGATCATCAGGACGACGAGCCCGAGCCCGGAAAAAACGAGTATGTTGAAGGACCTCCCCTCCGGCGAATCGGATCGGCCGGGGAGACGTTCCATGATCCATTCAAGGACGAGGGCGAACTTTTCGCGGATCGAATACCAAAAGAAAAACACCTGTTATTCCCCCAGGAAGGCGCCGTCGAAATCGCGGATTCCGTTCGCGAAGGACCGGTGATCCATGGCTTTTTTCGACTGGAGTTGAAGTTCCGTGACAGCGAGGATGCCTTGACCTGTTTGTACCAGAATTCCCCGCTTTTTGTCTACACCCAGGATTTTTCCCGGTTTCGGCCGGCGCCCCTCTCCTACCGATCCCGCGCGAACGGTTTCGGAGTCGGATCCCGCCGGCGAAGCCGACAGGATTCTGAGCGTCTCGCCCCTGAAGGTCGTCCAGGCTCCCGGAGCAGGCGTGAACGCTCGAATCAGGCGGTCGATATCGACTGCGCTCCTCCCCCAGTCAATCCGTCCCATCTCCCGGGTGAGAAGGCCGCAGAACGTCGCCGAAGCCCCGTCCTGCGGTCTCGGGACCGCCCTTCCGTCCTCGAGCAGACGGAGGGCTTCGTCGAGAAGCGCGGCGCCCCGCTCCGCGGCGAAAGCCGTGAGCGTGCCGGCGGTCTCGGCGCCCGTGAGCGGGACGCGCTCCTGGAGCAGGATGTCGCCGGCGTCCATCTCGAGGGCGAGCCTCTGGACCGTGATTCCCGTCTCCTGGTCGCCGGCGAGAATCGCGGCGTTGATAGGCGACGGCCCGCGGTATTTGGGCAGGAGCGAGGGATGGAGATTCACTCCGCCCGAGGGGAAAAGGGCGAGAAATTTGGGGCCGAAGATCTTTCCGTAGGCGACCGCCACGAGGATGTCGGGATCGAGGGCGGTCACCTCGCCGCGGAATTCGGCGTCGAGCTTGTCCGGTTGGAAGACCGGCAGGCCCAGCTCGAGGGCCTTTTCCTTGACCGGGGAGAACGAGATCCTTCGCCCCCTCCCCGCCTCCCTGTCGGGATTCGTGAGCACCCCCACGATCTCGTGCGATTCGTGGAGCCTTTCCAGCGAAGGAACCGCGATTTCCGGAGTTCCTGCGAACAGTATCCTGAAGCTCATGCCCGAAACTTTTCTTCCCAGGCCTTGAGCACGCGTTTACGCTTCAATTCACTCAGGTGATCGATGAACAACACGCCGTTCAGGTGGTCGAACTCGTGCTGGATAACGCGTGCGAGGAGGTCGTCCGCCTCCATGGTGAACTGCTTCCCCTTCTCGTTCCAGGCTCGGACCTTCACCATTCCCGGCCTCATCACGTTCGCCCAGATTCCGGGCACGCTGAGACAACCCTCCTCGTACTTGGTGAGGTCGGGGGAGGCCTCCACGATCTCGGGATTGATGAAAATTCTGGGGATGTCGTCGCTGAGGTGGACGACGAAGATCCTTTCCCCCACCCCGACCTGCGGTCCCGCGAGTCCGAGCCCCTTGGCCGCCAGCAGGGTTTCCAGCATGTCCACGGCCAGCTTGGCGGTTCTGCCGTCGATGTTCCTGACCGGCTCCGCCTTCGCGCGGAGGATGTCGTTCCCGAGGGTAACTATGTTCATCATGGAATAAAACTAACCAAAAGGAAGAATTAAGACAAGGGCATGCCCTCTACGAATTGCGCTTTCATCATCGACCTGCACCCGTCCGTCCTCCTCGGGCGGTTGACCAAGACTCGTCACAAATCTCGTCGTTAAGAATCGACGAGAATCTCCTTTAGTCAAAGCCCTGCGGGGCCGGCCGGACGCAGGTCGGGGTGTACGGCACTTCGAGGGGAGGCCCTTGCATACCGGCGGTCTTGACGGCTATGCTTGCGAAAATATGCTGCACGGAAATCTCGGGAGGAGCCCGGCGCGGCTCCTCGTTCCGCCATCGGTCATCGCGGCGCTCTGCATCGTGTTCCTCGCCTGCGCGGAACCCCGGAACGGACGCGACCCCTTCGAGGGCATCTGGAGTTTCTGGTCCAACGCGACGACGGGGACCGAGACGTACTGCGCCGTCGAAAGGACGGGAGACGAGTACCTCGTCCTCGTCGTCGACCTGAAGAACCCGAAATCCGCGAGGAAGGGCACCGCCGTCAGGACCGGGAAGGAGCTCCGCGTGTTCTATCCCGACATTCAGGCGTCCTGCTTTCTTTCGCTTCTCGACGACAGGGAGCTCAGGATCAGGATGATGAAGAAGGACCAGGCCGAGGACGTGACCTTCGTCTATTACCGCGCGGCGGACCTGAGGAGCGCGAAGCTCCCGGCGGGAGGAAGGCCTTGACGCGCGGGATGTCTCGGGCGGCGGCAGTCCTCCTCCTCATCGCCGCGGAGGCTGCGCCCGCCCAGTCGCAGAGGACTATCGTCGAAGGAAACGAATTCGGCGGAAAAACCGTCAGGATCACGAACCCCGACGGCAATTATGTGACGCGGGAAGACTCGCTCTTCGACGGAACCGGCAGGCTGCGCAAGAAAATCGAGCAATACTCCGCATCGGCGACGAAGGAAGAGCCCTGCACGCTCGCTCTTTTCGAATACGGGGAGGAAGGGACCGTGGCCAGGGTGGAGCGGTTCTTCAACATCGCGTTCATCCGAGAGAACGAAGGTCTCTTCAAGGAGAACCTCTCGATGGACGAAGGCCGGATATCGCGGCGAGATCTCTGGTACGTGGATTCGCCCGTCAACTCGAAAAGGATAAGGCACGTGGTTGTGCTGTACGAGAAGGACGGGGCGATAAAGACCAGAAAAATCGAGAGATTCGGCGACCGCTGAGGTCCGGCTCCAGCCGGCGTCGCCCCCTGCCCCGCGATCGCATCAGGCATCATCGGAACGAAAAGCGCGCATTTTCGCTTTACCAGGGGTGGTTTTCACTTTATAATAGCACCATCTATGAAACACCTCGTGCTGATCAATCCCGTCGGCCGTAGAAGCGGTTACATGCTGAGCAGGTTCTCGCGCTTCCCCCCCCTCGGTCTCGCCTACGCGGCGGCGGTCACTCCGAAAGGCTGGGACGTCAGGATACTCGACGAGAATTTCGGCCCGGCGGAACTCGTCGACGCCGACCTCGTCGGCATCACCGCCTTCACGAGCAGCATCGGCAGGGCCTACGAGATCGCCGCCGACTACCGTCGCAGAAGGATCCCCGTGGTCATGGGCGGCATCCACGCGTCCATGCTGCCCGAGGAAGTACTCCTTCACGCGGACGCGGTCGTCGCGGGCGAGGTCGAGGGGATATGGGCCAAGGTAATCGAGGATTTCGAGCGCGGAAACATGAAGGGAATCTATCGGGGCCCCATCGTGGACCTCTCGACCTTCGACGTTCTCCCCCGCAGGGATCTTCTCCATCCCGGCTACCTCTGGAACTCGATCCAGACCTCCCGCGGATGCCCCTTCGAATGCAGTTTTTGTTCGGTTTCGCGCTACCTCGGGAGGGTCTACCGCCAGAGACCGGCTGAAGCGGTTCTGCGGGAGCTGGAAACCATCGAGAGCGACTACATCTTTTTTCTCGACGACAACCTCGTAGGGTATTCCGAGGCGAGCAGAAGGCGGGCTCTCGATATTTTCGAAGGCATGAAGAAACGAGGCATGCGGAAGAAGTGGTGGATGCAGGCTTCCATCAACGTGGCCGACGACGAGGCCGTTCTCCGAGCCGCCGCTGAAGCGGGCTGCGCCTACGTCTTCATCGGGTTCGAGACGACGCATCCGGACTCCCTCCGGGAGATGCGCAAGGGCGTGAATCTCAAGACAGGCGTGGAGAACTACGCCGCGGTCGTGGAAAGGCTCCACCGGTACGGAATCGCCGTGCTCGGGGCCTTCATCGTGGGGAACGACGGTGAGAGCCCCGAGTATTACCGAGAACTCGCCGACTTCATCATCCGGGCCGGCGTCGACATCGTCCAGATCAGCATCCTGACACCCCTGCCGGGAACCGCCCTCATGGAAAAGGTCGTAAAAGAAGACAGGCTCCTTTTCCGAGACTTCCCCGCGGACTGGGAAAAATTCCGATTCTCCTACCTCACCCATGAACCCGAGGGGATCGATCCCTCCGCGGTCTACACCGGGGACAATTCCATCAAGAAACGGCTCTACTCCTTCCCCTATTACCCCTACCGCCTGCTCAAGTCGCTCGTGAGCCTCAGGAATCCGGGCACCGCATACATCGTCTACAAGCTGAACGAAGCCTTGAAGAGAAGCTGGAGGAACTCCCACTACAGGAAACTCTACCGCGACGACTTCGGGGCGGCTCCTGCCGCTACCCTCGGGGCGGCTCCCGCCGCTACCTTCGGGGCGGCTCCTGCGGATCGGAACGAAGGCGAGGAAAAAGCATGAGCATCGACTACATCATGGAAAGCGACGAAGAGATCCTCCGACTCGACAGGAAGACAGAGGAAAACACGGTAAGGATCCAGGCGAGGAAGGCGGGGCTCGCGCCTGGCATGAGGGTGGCCGACGTCTGCTGCGGCTCGGGAAAGACGACTTCGATTCTTCGCGAAGCCGTCGGCGAAGGAGGCTCGGCCGTCGGCATCGACGGATCCGCCGAGCGGATAGCTCACGCGCAGAAGACCTACGGGAACGCGAGTACGGTCTTCGTCCGGAGGGACATCAGATCGGACCTCGGCGACCTCGGAACCTTCGATTTCGTCTGGGTCAGGTTCATACTTGAGTACTTCAGGCAGGAGGCGCGGGACGTGGTACGCGGCCTCGGGAGGATCGTGAAACCCGGCGGCGTCCTCTGTCTCATCGACCTCGACCACAACTGCCTGAATCACTGGAAGCTTCCGCCCAGACTGGAGAAAGCCCTGGTCTCGTCGATCGGTCAGCTCGAATCGAAGGGGAATTTCGATCCTTATGCAGGAAGAAAGCTCTATTCCCACCTGTTCGAGCTCGGTTACCGGGACATCGGCGCGGACGCGGGCGCCCATCACCTCATCTACGGGAAGCTTCGCGACACGGACGCCTTCAACTGGATCAAGAAGATCGAAGTGCTTTCGAAAAGGCTGGAGATCGAAATCCCGGGCTACGGGTCGGCCGAGGAATTCAAGGAGGATTTCAGGAAATTCTTCTCCGATCCGGGTCGGTTCACCTACACTCCCGTGATCGCCTGCTGGGGCCGAAGGCCCGAGGCCTAGGACCCGCGGTGCTCGGTCTTCAGGAGAATGACAACCCGTTGTTCCTTTCCTGGTAGACGATGAAGGCGTTCACGACGACGGGATCGAGGTGCTTTCCGCTTTCCTGCCTGAGGACCGCGACCGCGTCCTTGAATTCCATCGGATCGCGGTAATGACGCTTCGCGGTAATGGCCTCGAAGAAGTCCGCCACGGCGATGATGCGGGCACCGAGCGGAATGTCGTCGCCGCGAAGCCCCCGCGGATACCCGGACCCGTCCACGCGCTCGTGGTGGGAACCCGCGATGAGCGGGACTTCGCGGTAGATGCCCTCGAAATTGACCTGATTCAGGATGTTCTCGGTCTTGGCCGCGTGGGTCTTGATCTCCTCGCGTTCGGATTCCGAGAGCGGTCCTTCCTTCTTGAGGATCGAATCCCTTATGCCTATCTTCCCGTAGTCGTGGAGCTGGGAGGCGACGCGGATCATCTCCGTGTACTCTCGCGGGAGGTTGAGTTCCCTGCAGATCCCGAGCGCGTACTCCGTCACCTTCTCCGAATGACCGGCGGTGAGGAAGTCCCTGGCGTCGATGCTCGCGGCGAGGGTCTTGAGAACCGAGCGGAACTGCCGTTCCTGCTCCTCGATGAGCAGGGCGTTGTTGATGCTGATGCCGACTTCCGGCGTTATTCCCATGAGCAGGTTGATGTCCCTCTGCAGGAGGGGACGCTTCGTCATGACGTTGTCTACCGCGAGGACGCCGAGGCACGAGTCCTCGTAGAGGATGGGGCAGCAGATGAAGGATTTCGAGCCCATGCGACGGACGAACTCCATGCTGTGCTCCGAAAAACTGTCCGCGATCCTCTCCACGTCGTTCACGAGGAAGGGCTTCCGCTCGCGGTAACAGACAACGAAGGTCCCCCGAGAATCGGGCTTGTCGAGATGGAAGCTGGCGTTCTTGACGACCTCGAAAAGATCCCCTTCGTAGCCGTATCCGATCCTGAACTCGAGCCGGCTCTTGTCCCGGTTCGCGAGGAGGATGAGACCCCGGTCGAAGTCGAGATGCTTCTTCATGACGTCGATGACGCCGGCGAGTATCGTATCGACCTGGATGTGCTTGCTGATCGCCTGACCTATCTCGTTCACGATCAGAGCGTGGTTGTAATTGTAGGTGACGTTCTCGAAGAGCCGGTCGGAGGACGACCGGAGGTTGTCCAATGCCGCGACCAACTCCTTCTTGCCGAGGTGTTCGCCGTACACCGTGAACCCGAGGATGAGGAGCAGGAGGGCCGTGGCCATGTATCCGTGGGGCTGGGCCGGGAAGGCGAAATAGCCGAAGGCGAAGACGACGACTCCGACCGCGGCCGCGACGTTGCGGATCTTCTTGAACCGGATCGCCCGCGACTCCTCCCAGGATACGTCGTACCTGCATGCGGAGTCCCCGCGGAAGATGCACTGGGGATGCTCTATCTTCACTCTTCGGTAATTGAACATCCGGACGATGGCCTCGAAATAGCCGATCCGGTTCTCGCACTGGTACGGCTTCTCCCTTACGCCCTCGTTCGGCGTCACCGTGATCATGATCGAATTGTTGCGCAGCTTCTTCGATTCGTATTTCGACGACCTCGTGAATCCGCCGGCGATCCGTTCCACGATCTCGAAGACCTTCGCGGGCCCCAGGAAGCCGAGGACGTAGCGTTTCATCGTCCCGAGGGCCTCGGGCGAGGCGGTATAGAGGCCCGCCTCTCTGGCGATGTGGGGATTCCTCGTCATCTTGACGAGCTTCTCGTAGAAGCGATCGACCTGGGACTGGGTGAACCAATGCTCCTCGTCGTCCACCTGATAGAGCTCCATTCCCGCGTATTGGAGCAGCTCCATGAGGTTGACGTAGGAGTAACGGCTCTTAATCATTTTCACGTAGGTATGGATGATGATGCTGTTGTAGAGGGCGGGTTCGACTTGAAGTACTGTTTCGCGGCTTTCAGGAGTCATGCTTCACCCGTTTGAAAATCGTGTCCATCGCTCTGAAGTAGCCATCGAGATGACGCATATTCAGGACCCATAGGGTGTATTTTTTCTCGTAGGGCATTTCGTTTTCCTCCATGTAGTCTACAGGATAAACGAGAACTGGGAAATCCGTCTGCCGGAAGCGCCGGCGCAGATGGCTCAGGCAGGAACGCAGAAGCGCGGGCGGCAGGCCTTCCCCGTCGACGACGATGACGTGGATGCAGTTCGTCAGATTCGAGAGGTTCAGCCCCATGTCGGATACCGTCACCATGATGACGGCCTTCAGCGAATCGTCCTTCTGGAGCGAGAACACGTGCCGCTCCCGCCTGAAGCCGAGCAGGGAGAATTCCCTCGAAAGGTCCTCCCCGGCGTCGGAGTCCGCCTTGAGGTCGAGCGCGTCGAGCATGAGCCCCGAGGACACGCTCTCGTAGCAGCGCTCGAGTTCCTCCAGGTCCTTTTCATGGACGGGGTACAACTGGAACGGCTGCTCAACGGAGGCCGCGTCGTCCTCTCCCAGGTGGAAATAAGCGAAGGTGTCGAGCGAGGAACCCTTCGGCGTCGCGATCTCCCTCGCCACGCCGCCGAAGACCCTGCTCGGGAAACGGTTGTCGGGCCGGTAGTAGCACATGACGTAATCCATGTGGGTGGAATGATGGGAAGAGAACTCGTTCACGTAGTATCCGACCTGATCGAGTACGGAGACCCCCGCCATGCCGTGGCCGTCCCGTGACGCCGCGTGATGATGTATGAGCCATGCGTTCGAGTAATAGCGGATCATCGACATGTGGCCGAAAAGCGTCCCCTTGTCCTGAAACACGAAGTGCCGCGCGATCGAAGGATTCCGAAGGTAGAGCTTCTCGTAGGTTCTCTTGAATTCCTCCTTGTTCGTCTTCATGGCCGCGTATTTGGACGGATAGATGAAGCCGCTTTCGAAGAAGAATTTCCAGAGCTCGTCGACGTCCACCTGATTGCAGACGTAGGAATTGCGGTTCATCGACTGGTGGAGGAGAGCCGAGAGCCTGGTCTGGTCCTCCAGTTCGAGATCGAGGAAGACGAACCCGCACTTCACCACGCTTTCGCCGTTTTCGGTCCTTATGATGTTCCGGTAGAGGACCTGAGCCGAAAACCTGATGATGAAATGGTTGGCTATCTCGAGCGATGCTTCGGCCACGATGAGGCCCGGGAGGAGGACCGAATTGTCGTAGAATTCCTCGACCGAGAAACCCGAGCTCGAAAGGTCGACGAGCTGGAGATTGACCCTCCTGCCCGTGAGCGGATGGAGGAAATTCACGTTCGGCGTGGGCGTGAGCCGGTGGCGAAGGCACCGGAATTCCCTGGCCTTGAACCTCCTCAGGTTGCCCGAGTTCGGGGCGAGCACGAAGCTGCGCCGCGCCTCGGAAATGCCCTGACGCACCACCACGCATTCGCCCGAATAGACGATGCCGCCGTCTCTCCTGAAGATGATGAGTGCGGGAAGATCCGGATTGATGAGCCTGAAGGGAAGGCCGCCGGAGTTCGAGAGCTCAACCCGGAAGGCGGCGGCGCTGAAATCGACGAGCGTGCCGGTATAGGACAGCCCGTTCTGCAGGAATTCGACGTCGACGCCCTCGCAGGCGTTCCGTCTCACGTTTCTGCATTTCTTCTCGTAGCCGAAGTCGGGGATGCGGAACACTGCGCCCGCCGAGTCGAGCCGCACGACTTCGGGATTCACGACGACGAGATTCCTGCCGTCGCTCAGGAAGAAATGATCGAGCGCGTAGGGCTTGAGGGCTGTCGTCGAGATCCCGGGAGGCGACCATCGGCATTCGACCTTGTCATCATCGCAGGGTTGGGGCACGGCTTTGAAGGTGAGGAGGTTCCCGTATTTCCTGTGCCGAAAACTGACGAAAATCGTACCTTCCCGGAAATTGAGGAAATTCAGGAGATTGACGAGATCCTTTCGCTTTATCCGTCTTCCTTCCTCGATCATCGTTTCCGGAAGGTTCGTTTCCACAGTTTCGACTTTGATTTCCACACCGCACCTGCACAAACGGGAGAACTCATCGAGGCGTCCTCGAAAATCATCATTCTGAACCAAGCAGAAATTTCTATCCATGTACGGTCGGGAGTTTTTAAATAGCCTTGGTTCAAGATGACAATTCCGAAAGAACCTCCCTTATCATTTCGACAGGATCATTGTACCATATAAGAACAATCCGAGAAAATAAATCGAAAATGGGAACCCGACGGCCTTTCGCCGGTCCCGGGCACCCTTCGCTTCTGAATATGCCGGCCGCTCTCCGGTCGATATTCGTTTCAAGGGAAATCTGGTATGATTGCGGGAAGACAGGTCGGGAAACCTGCATGGAAATCAACATAGCAATCGAAACATACAGCGACATATTCTCGGACTTCGACAACAGAGACTTCAAGGTCCGGGCGCTGTCCAAAGATTTTCTCGAAGAGCTTCATGTCAGGCTTCGTAGGATCGGGGCGAAGACGGAACTGAAAATCGTGTTCCAGATTCCGGCCACGCGCCGGGACCGGGAATCCGAGCGGCTCATCATCGAGCGGCTTCGGGGATTCTACATCGAGCGGAGAACCCATTACGAGCGCGAAAGCCGAATCGCCAGGATGAGGGCGGTCGTCTATGTCTCGATCGGTCTCCTGCTCATGGCCGCGGCGGACCTCCTCGTGAAGCGATTCACGGCGTCCTCGCTCTTCAATGATTTTCTCCTCATCCCTTCCTGGTTCTTCGTGTGGAGCGGCTTCGACATCCTCGCGAAACGGGGCGAAACCCGAGGAAAGAAGAAATACTACGACGCGCTCGCCCTCTCGGCCACGGAGTTCGAGAGCGCGGAAGTGCGACAGGGAATGGAATAACGCCGAGGACTCGTTTACCGCTTTTCTCCGAAATACGCATTGAAGTACTGCCGGGTCTTGGAGGATTGGTCCGCCTTCAGGAGTCCGGCTCCGCTCAGCCCGGAGCGAAGATCCTCGAATATTTTGTCTGTCTCGCTGCGGTATTTGACGAGCCCCGTGAACGCGAGTTCGACGAGGTATTTCCCCGTCGGCGGGAAGAACCAGACCGCAAGTCCAGACTCGACGATCGCGCCCTTGAGCCTCGAGGCCGCAGGATGCATGAGTTCGGCGTCGACGGAATACATGGAGGCCGTGCCGGGAATCTCGACTTTTCCGGCCTTTTTTATCACCGGCTCGATCTGCCCGTACAGCCTCGGGCTTTTCTTTCCGATGAAGGCCCAAAGCGTCTCGATGGTCCAAGCCGAAGGCCTGACGTCGAATTCCTCGTCCTTGAATTTTATGTCCGAGGATATCGAATATTCCGGGATGCCGAAATAATCCATCTCGTATTTCTTCGAAGACGCTTTCTCGAGGTCGAGCAGTCCTTCGGGAGAAGCCGCCCGTGCCTTTACCGTTATCTGTCCGCTTCGCACGCGTATGATGAGGTTGCTTTTTTCCAGCCCCGACTCCCGGGAATCCACGTAGATGCCCGGCTTCGGTTTTTTCAATTCTCCTATCTTGGCGAATTTTGCGAGACGTTCGACGATCGAAGACTTGAATGTCTTCGCCAAATCACCTTCCTTCAAACCCGGTACTTCGATCATGAAGTGGTATTCGACGGTTTGGTCTGGTCGGGCGAATTTCTCCGCGAGACTTTCAGCCTTTTGCTGCGGGAAGGCAGGCGCGCTCACCCATATCGACAAGGCGATGAAAAGCGATGAAATCATCCGGCGCATCGGATCTCCTCCTTGTTTTCCGAAGAGAAAACGGCTTTCGTTCAACGAATTGTAGGGGGTATCAGGGCCGGCGCAAAACTAGAAAGATTTTTTTTCTCCTATAAATCTTCTTTTCACGGCTTCGTCTCAGAACAGGGTGATCTCCCCTTCCCTGATTTCCGGCTTCTCGACGCTCCTCTTCCAGTAGCGATGCTCCTTTTCCTCGATCTTGTCGAGCACGCTGGATTTGATGTAGCGCCGGAGGACCTTGAATGTGTCGGTCTCGAAATAGACGACCCTTCCCCGTTCGCCGCCCAGGTCCTCGGAGACGATGGGGATGTTCTCCGTCTTGAGATACTCGCGGATGAAGCGTTGGTTGATTTCGTGGATGCAGAAGAAATTGTCCTTCGACGGCCCGGATTTGAGAACGACGGTCGCTCCCCCGAAAACCTTCGCCTTGAGCCTTCTCCTGTCGGCGCCGAGATGCACCATGTCGTTGATGAGAAGCTCCATGGCCGCGATGCCGTAACGGCCCGCGTCGGTATGGGTGTGAGGCAGGGTTCGCGAATACCTCGGGGCCGCCAGGAGGAAATGGTTGAGGCCGGCAACTCCCGTTCCCGGATCGTACAGGCATGCCGCCACGCACGAGCCGAGAAGCGTCTGAATGACGACCGGATTCTTCGAAGAATATCGGCCGCCGGGCTGAACTACGTGTTTTTCCAGGCCGGGAGGCGCTTCATATCCCACTTTTTTTCTTCCTCTCGCACTCGTTCCGCCGGAAGTGCGATCGTTTCAATCCTAATGCTTTCCTCCGCGCAATTCAAATTCACGACTCGGGAATCAGCCCTGCAGGCCGCCCTTGCGCGCCCAGACCACCTCGAACCCCCGCCAGGAGACACGGAGGCAGAGGGCGGAAATCTTCGGGAACACGGCCCTGTGCTCCTTGGAGGCCACCCACTTGAGCCTGAGGTCCTCGGAGTCGAAGGTGAGATTGATGCGGTAGGAGCTCAGGGCGTCCCTCGCCTGCAGAAGCTCCACCCGCTGGAAGCCTTCCTGGATGGAAATCGCGGGAACGAAGGCGTCGAGGAAGGTCTCCTCGAGTTCCTTCTCCTTTCCGGGCGCCACGTCCAAATGAATCTGAAGTTCCGTCATGAGTCATCTCCTTCACGAATAGACGGCCCGTTCTTCGACGAGCACGTCGTCCTGGTTCTTCTTCACCTCCCCCGCGATGTCGTCGAGGTGGGATAGAATCCGCTCTTCGTCGCCGGCCGACGGCACGTAGACGACGAAGAGCGCCTCGGTAGTGGATTCCGTCATCTTCGTGCGGTCGTCCGGCCCGTACACGACGCTGGAAACGACGCCTTTCGCGTCTCTCATCATGAGGTCTCCCGGAAGCGTCCGCTTCTCCTGCCCCGCGAGCAGGTTGTAGGTCTCGGTACCGTCCGCGACATCGAGCTCGATTCCGCCCTCCATCCTCGAATAGTCGTGGCCGGCGGTGAGATAGAGGTTCTTCATCTCCGCCATGAACATCGCGAGGACGAGGGGGGAAACGGGAGGCATGCTCCTGCCCTTGAGGACGATCGATTCGAGCTGGAGAAGGAGCTGACAGGTCTTTCCGAAGGCCCGGTAGTATTCGTCGTAGGCCTTCATCGGACCGATATCGAGGAGGTCCTTGCGCGTCGAGGCTCCGAACCTGGCCCGGAGTCCGTTCTCCAGGCCGATCCTGTCGGCTTCCATGGCGCCGTTCCTGAATCCGTTGTCGATGTTCTTCAGCAGCAGGACCCCCATTTTGAGGCCGGGATACCTGGCCCGCGCCCGATCAAGGCCGAACAGCATCTTTTTCCTCCCTTTCGAACGTGAAACCGCAGTCCTCGTTCCAGTATACACCTCAAACTCGTTTTTTTGGCGGACGATCGGGCGCGCATCCGGAGCCGTCCCGACAGTGATTCGATTGACAATTATTTTCACTTGCCCTTATCATGAATCGATGCTCCATCCTAGACTCGAGCCCGCGAAACCGCCGCATGCCAGGAGGCAGATCATGTTCCGTACTTCGTCATTCACGGACCGGTTCTTACGCGGACTTCGCCTGACCGCGATTCTCGGCCTCCTGCTCGCAGGCGCGGGCTCGGCCTTCGCCGCGGAGCCTCCGACGGCGCCGATGCTCCGGATCGAGACCGGCACGCATACGACGATCGTCAGAAGGATCGGCGTGGACGCGAAGGGCCGCTATCTCGTCACGGCATCGGACGACAAGACCGCGAGAATATGGGAACTCTCCGATGGCGGCGGCAATCCGCGCCTGCTCCGTATCCTCCGACCGCCGATCGGCGAAGGCAACGAGGGAAAGCTGTTTTCCGTCGCCATTTCTCCGGACGGCAGGACCGTGGCGTGCGGAGGATGGATGGGACTCGGAGGATCCGTCGGTTACAACGCCTTCATATTCGACCGGGAGAGCGGCACCCTCGTAAAAAGGCTTTCCGGCCTCAAGAGCGGGGTCAACCAGCTCGCCTTCTCGGAGAACGGCAAATACCTCGCCGTGAACCTGCAAGGGGAGAACGGCTTATTGATCTACAGGACGACGAACTGGTCCCTCGCCTTCTCGGACACCTCGTACAAGGGAGCGACCTACGGGGCCGACTTCGATTCATCAGGAAGGCTCGCCACTGCATCCTACGACGGCTTCGTCAGGCTCTACGACGCTTCCTTCGCTCTCGTGGCCAAGAAAACGGCCCCGGGAGGAGTCCGGCCGTTCTCGGTGGCCTTTTCCCCGGACGGCTCCAGGCTGGCGGTGGGCTTCAACGACACGACCAAGGTGGACGTGCTGTCGGGAGCGGATCTTTCCCTCCTTCATTCGCCGGACTGCTCGGGCGTCGACAACGGCAATCTGGGAGCGGTAGCCTGGTCCTCCGACGGAAGGACTCTGTACGCGGGCGGCGGATACCTTAAGCGATTCAACGGCGTATGGTTCGAGCCGATTCGCATGTGGAAGGACGGTGGTCGGGGCCCCTACACCGACCTGCCCGCCTCCGGCGACACGATCATGCAGATCCTGCCCCTCGCCGGAGGCATCGTATTCTGCTCAGGGGACGCGTCCTTCGGCGCGTACGACGGCTCGGGAGCGAAGACCTTCTTCAAGAAACCGACGATCGGGGATTTCCGGAACAATAAAGCCGGCTTCCTCGTTTCCCGAGACGGTTCGACGATCCGCTTCGCATACGAAATCTACGGCAAGAATCCGGCGGTCTTCTCGGTCACGGAGAGGATCCTGAAGACGGAGAATGCCGACTCCTCCGAGTTGGCCGCGCCGGTCACTTCGGCCGCAGGCCTCGCCCTGACGAACTGGGACGGAGAATACGAGCCCAAGCTGAACGGGATCCCGCTGAAACTGGACAAGTTCGAGAGATCGAGAAGCGTGGCCGTCCTTCCGGGAGCCAAGTCCTTCCTCCTCGGTTCGGAATGGTATCTCAGGCACTTCGACGACAAGGGGAAGGAGCTCTGGAAGGTCCCCGCTCCGGGTTCTACCTGGAGCCTGAACATTTCGGGCGACGGCGGGACAGCCGTCGCCGCCTTCGGAGACGGAACCATCCACTGGTTCCGCGTTTCGGACGGCAAGGAGCTCCTCGCCTTCTTCCCGCACAACGACCGGAAGCGATGGGTGCTCTGGACTCCGTCGGGATACTACGCCTCTTCTCCCGGAGCGGACGACCTCGTCGGTTGGCACATGAACAACGGTCCGGACGAAGCGGCCGACTTCTTTCCGGTATCGAAGTTCAAGGCCTCGTACTACCGGCCCGACGTCGTCGAACGGATTCTGCGCACCCGCGACGAAAAGGAGGCCCTGCGGCTCGCGGACGACGAGGCGGGAAAGAAGAGCCGGGAGCTCGCGCTCGACAAGATGATTCCGCCCGTCGTGAACATAGTCTCCCCGGCGGACGACTTCGCGGCATCGAAACCCGAGGTCACGGTGCGCTACAGCCTGCGGACGCCTTCGGGCGAGGCGGTCACCGCGGTTCGGGCCCTCGTCGACGGGAGGCCAGCCTCCTCCGAGCGGGGATTGTCCGTGGTCGCCGGCAGGACCGGCGGCGAGCGGGAACTCCGCGTGGGCATTCCCGAACGGGACTGCGAAATCTCCGTCATCGCGGAGAACCGTTGGGCTTCGAGCGAGCCGGCCACGGTGAGGATCAGGTGGGCCGGGACGAAACGGCAGGACGAGTTCGTCATCAAGCCGAAGCTCTACGTCCTCGCCGTGGGCGTGAGCAAATACCGGGATCCGGCCCTCGTGCTCGGCCTCGCGGCGAAGGACGCGAAGGATTTCGCGGCATCACTCGCTTCGCAGAAGGGCGGGCTCTACCGGGACGTGTCCGCGAAGGTGCTCACCGACGAGAGCGCCACCAAGGACGAGATCCTCGACGGGCTGGACTGGATCCGCAAGGAGACGACGAGCAAGGACGTGGCGATGGTGTTCTTCGCCGGCCACGGCGTGAACGACCAGAGCGGCATCTATTATTACCTGCCCGTCAACGCGAACCCGGAGAAGCTCATGCGCACCGGAGTCGCGTTCTCCGACATTCGGAACACCGTCGCCTCCCTCGCGGGCAAGACCCTCTTCTTCGTGGACACCTGCCATTCCGGGAACGTCATGGGAACGCGGCGCGGCGTCGCGGACATCGCCGCGGTGGTCAACGAGCTCGCCAGCACCGAGAACGGCGCCGTGGTCTTCGCCTCCTCCACCGGCAACCAGTACTCCCTGGAGGACCGGGCCTGGGGCAACGGAGCGTTCACCAAGGCCCTCGTGGAGGGACTATCCGGGAAGGCGGACTACGCCGGCTCCGGCAGGATAAGCGTGAACATGCTGGACCTCTACCTGTCGGAGCGGGTCAAGGAGCTGACCGGAGGCCGGCAGACGCCGACGACCACGAAGCCCCGAACCGTGCCGGACTTTCCCATCGCCGTGAGAAAGTAATAGGACCCTTGCGGAGACCGGGGCTCGGCCGTATGCAATCGACCGCGTATAATTTGCATTCCGGCATGGTTCATAGTAAAATGGACAATGTATGCCCATGTAAAATTCTTAATCGTTTTCTTGGGTCTTCATTCTTTCCTTCCCGCCGCAGCCAACTTGGCCGCCAGAGAAAAAACCCCGGACTGGGCTTCGATGGAGGCGGAGGCCCCCCTCGAGATGTCTCTCCAGACCCGGCATGAAGAAATTCTTTCCCTTCGCTTGAGCGCAGACGGAGCCTTCTTCGTCACCGCCGACGGATCGGAGTACAAGATCTGGCGGACCGAGGACGGAGTCCTGCTCCGAACCGTCGCCTGCGATCCCCGCTCCGCCTGGTTCCTTCCCGACGGCGCGTCCGTCTTTCTCTGGACGGGAAAGACCTTCACGGCGACGGGAACCGGAACGGTCACGACCTTCCAAATCAGGAAAACCGCCGACGGCTCCCTTCTGCGGGAGATAAGAGCCAAGACCCTGGACAACGGTCTTCCCTCCGCGGCTGCGTTGAACCGGCAGGGAACCCTTGCTGCCCTGGGTTCCGATAAGGGCGGGATCTATCTCTACGATACGGTCAAGGGAGAGCTCGTCCGGGAAATTCCCAAAGCCCACGAAGACAAAGTCCTGTGGCTCGATTGGACGGAGGACGGCAGGCTGGTCGCCTCCTCCCAAAAGGCGCTGAAGCTGTGGGACCCTTCCGACGGCCGATGTCTGAAGACATTTTCCGGAACGGGAATCGATCGGTTCGGCGCGGCGGGGAAAGACCTCGTCATCGGCCGGTCGGACGCTTCCCTCCTCGGCCTCTCCCTCGTCGACGGTTCCAAACGCTTCGCCGTCCCCTTCGCCCTTCCCTTACGGACTCCCGTAGTGAGCCCGGACGGAAAGTACGCGGCCGTCGGTACAGGCCAGCGGATGATATATATATTCGATACGGCGACGGGAAAGGAGAAGGCCCGTCTCAGGGATTTCAGCACCCTGTACAGCCTCGCCCTGGCTTTCACCCCGGACGGAAAACGCCTGATCGCGGGGCACGATCCCACCCGGGAAGGATCGACCCTGGGAATCTGGTCCGTTCAGGAAGGAAAGAAGCTGCTCGATTTCAAGCCGGTGCGAAAGATCACCACCGACGCGCTCGGCTGGGACGAGTCCGCGAGACTCCTGGCGGCGGCAAACGACGAAGGCGTCGCCCTGTGGGATCTCAAGGAACTGCGGAGGGTCCGTACCTTCGCTCCGCCGGGTTTCTCGATGGTGGAAAAGCTCAAGTTCACCGAAGAAGGAAAAAAGCTCTGGATCCTCACGCCCTGGTCACTCAGCGCCTACGATACCCGGAGCGGCCAATGCCTTTTAATGGACAAAGTCCCCCCGGAAGATCCCAAAGCAGCCTACTCGGGACCCCTGTACGCGATGCTGCTCGCGGAAGACTGTTCCGCCCTTGCGAAAATCATGAAGGCCGGCCCCGGAAAAGTGAAACGGAAAGCGGAAATCTTCGAACTTCCCCAACTGAGCCTTTCAAGGAGACTGGAACTGGATCAGAAGCAGGACGGCGACGAGGTCACGGCCCTGAGTTCCGGCGGGACCTGTCTGATCCTGGACGATAAGATCCTCTTCGAAACCGACAGCGGAATAAAAACGCCCCTGCCCAACCGCTATCGATCGAGTTTTCCGGCCTCCTTCGATCCCTCGGGAAAGACGGTATCCTACCTCTACCGGGAACCTGGCCAGTACAGCAATGAACTCGCCCTCTTCAACCGGAAAACGAAGAGACTGGAGAAAAAGCTGCTTCTCGAAAGCGGGACGGACAAAATATTCCAGGGCGGTTTCGGGTCGTCCTGTCCTTGGATCATCGGGAACACAACCATCTCGCATCATAGGATGATTCTGCTGGACAAAGAGAAGCCGAGCCGGAAAGTCGTCATCCCCTTCTTCAACTCCGCCTTCATAAGCGACGCAGCCGGCAGCGCCGACGGCAGACTCCTGTTCACGGCATACGCCGGGGCGGTCCAAATCCTGGAAACGGACAAGAACCGGAAGCTCACCTTGATTTCCTACGGTCCCGAGTGGATCGCCTATACCGACGACGGCCTCTTCGACAGTTCCCAGAACGCGGGAGAGGTCATAAAGATGGTGAAGGGCATGTCCGCGTGGAACATCGACCAGTTCTCCTATAGAAACAACCGGCCCGACGTGATCCTCGGGAGGCTGGGGACGGGAGACCCGAAAATCATCGAAGAGTTGTACGCCCAGTACCGCAGGCGTCTGCGGAAGGCGGGACTGGAAGAGGAACGTCTGGGCCGGGACTTCCACCTGCCGGAGGCGAAGATAAGCGAGTTTTCGAGAATAGGAGCGGACGTCTCGGTGAAGGCGGAGCTTTCCGACAGCCGCTTCGAGCTCAAGCGGTATCAGGTGTTCGCGAACGACGTTCCCCTCCTGGGGGCCTACGGAAAATCGATAAAAGGAAGAAAAGCGCTGATCGCCGAAACGGTCCCCCTGATCCCGGGCAGGAACAAGATCGAGATTTCGGCGGTGAACGAACAGGGGGTGGAATCCTATCGGGCGGTCCGGTATGAAACCTTGGACGAGGAGAGGCAGGGTGACCTGTATTTCCTCGGCTTCGGCGTTTCCAAGTACAAGGACTCCAGGCTGAACCTGGAGTACGCCGACAAGGACGCGCAGGATCTGAAAGAGCTTTTTTTGCGGATGCGGGGGAACGAGTATCGGGAAGTGAAGGCCTCCACCTGGGTGAACGAAGCGGTAACCCGGGCTTCGGTGAAGCAGGCGAAGGAGAAGCTGGCGTCGGGAAGGACGGAGGACACGGTGGTGCTCTTCATCGCCGGCCACGGAATGCACGATTCGGACAAGGACCTCACCTACTACTACCTGAGCCACGGGGCGGACCTGAAGGACCTGAAAGGCACCTGCATCGATTTCGCCGCCTTCGAGGACCTCCTCCAGGGGATTCCTCAGCGGAAGAAACTCTTCCTCATGGACACCTGCGAGTCCGGCGACCTCGATCCCGACACGGCGGCTTCCTTAGGAGCCCAGGCCATCCCCGGCTCCTCGGCCCGTACGGTACGAGGGGTGACGGTGACCGGGACCGGGGAAGACCGCCGGGCGCGGACGCAGGCGGCCATTTTCCGCGACCGCTACCTCTACAACGACCTGAATCGCCGAAGCGGGGCCATCGTGTTCTCCTCCTCCCGAGGAGGAGAGGTGTCTTACGAAGGGGGACCCGTGAAGAACGGCTTCTTCACCGCGAAGATCCTGGAATGCCTTCGGGACGCCGAGGCGGACGTCGACGGGGACGAGGCGGTCACCACGGACGAACTGCGCGCCTACGTAGGCGGAAAGGTGTCGGAGCTGAGCCGGGGCCGGCAGAATCCCGTCGTGGACCGGGACAATCTGTACCAAAAAGTGAGTTTTCCCCTTCTGAGGGAATGATGAAAAGGAGAGAAAAGTATGAGAATGAAAAGCCGGCTTTCCTTGACTGTCCTTTTTCTGGCGCTGGCGGCCGCGGTCCTCACGGCGCAGGAAAAAATCGACGTGGGGAAGTATTTCGAGCAGGCGAAAATCGATCCCGCCGTCAAGCTGGACGGGTGGACCA
This sequence comes from uncultured Spirochaetaceae bacterium, assembly GCA_964397655.1. Lineage (GTDB taxonomy): Bacteria > Spirochaetota > Spirochaetia > DTKZ01 > DTKZ01 > CAYNKA01. The sequence goes on from CAYNKA010000005.1 coordinate 157,029, forward strand.
GGACGAGGATCGCCTACTTCCTCTACGATCTGGGGAGGAAGAACGCCGTCCGCCTGGTGCAGTACTTCGATCAGGGGAACCTGTACGGGCTCATGGGCATAAAGGCGGCGGATCCCTTCTCCGCCGGCGGAAGCATCGATCCCGACACCGCGGAAGACATGTTCCTGCGCGTCGGCTTCCTGGACAACGTGAAAAGCCTCCAAGAGATCGCGAGCGCCCAGCTTGACGAACTCAAGGGCGACGACAAGACCACCGTCGTCATCGTGAAGCTGACCTTGAAAAACAAAAAACTCCTCGGCCTCACGTTGTTCTACAACAGGGAAACCCATCTCTTTTTTCAGATGTGGGGATAAATAGCAATCGGACGGGCTGGGCAAACCGCATCCCCTCGGACACGGAGATTTCGCGTTCTCGATCGCCTTCGGCGGCGCCCGAACCGGATCGCCGGGTCCTTACTCCTCGCGTTTCAAGGTTCGGTACTTTTCCAGACGGAGAACCGTGCACTGCGGCATGAAACCCGCAGGAGGAACGCCGAGGCCTTGGATCGTCCGCGTCCAGAAATTCACCTGGGCAATCGTGCTCACGATCACCACGAACTCGCGCTCCGTGAAATTCCGGAGCATCTCCCGCAGAAGGGCCTCCCCGATTTCGATCGGCGTTTCCGTCAAGGCTCGGGCGTATCTCAACGCCGCCCTCTCCTTCTCGTCGAAAGTCGCGACCTCCTCGAGCCTCCTCGTGTCCTGAAGGGCCTCTATCTCCTCGGCGGTAATGTTCAGGCTCTCGAATCGGAACGCGTTCATGTCGATGCAGAACGGGCACGAGGCCTTGAAGGAGACCTGCATCCTGACGAGCTTCAGGAGCCTCGCGGTCGCAGCGCCCGCCTCGTGCGCGACCAGCCCCTCCATCACCCCAGCTCCGACCGCGGCCTTCGGATACCACGAAAGGATCCTCGCGGGAAGAAGAGTCGCGCGCGTCACCTTTTCCGCGATCCAGATCGCCAAGCGGAGCAGGAACGGAATTCTTCCGGGCGGATTCACGTATCCGGTCATGACGGCCTCCCGTATGCCAGTATACCCGAACGGGCAGCGGCACGGAAGCGACGGGAAGCCTGTCACGTCGTCCTGAAGCTGACGCGACAGGCCGAAACGCTTATCGCCGTCTCGCGGCGGTCGGGACGCAGGTCCCGGCCGGTCTCACCCATGGTCCGCACGACCTCGTCGAACGACACCCTGTGATCCCCGTCGGAAAGAAGCGCGTATGCCGCGCAATGGGAGCCCGGACCGCGGCAGCCGACATGCCCTTCGCCACGTAGTCGGCCGCGAAACGCGGACCCATCGTATGGCTGCCCGACGGACCGATCCGGATGAGTATCTTCACGCGAAAGGACGTCCAGCTGACGCCCGTCGCGCACCATTTCACGACCTGCCTCCGGGAGGTGTCGAAGCCCTACGATCTTTAGTCGTTTCGGAATGAATCCGGCCTCTCACAGGAGGGAGGCCGGAAAGGCTTAACGGGAAAATTATTTCTTGATCGATGTATAGATCTTGTTCCAATGCTCGAGGACCTGTTTCTTGTTCTTGATGAGCCAGGGGATGTCCCTCTTGACCCATTTGATGTCCTCAGTCGGCGGGAGAAAGGGGGTCTTGTAGACGGCGCGGGAGTTAGTGAACCGCAGGGTGCCCAGCGCGTTGCCGAGATGGGATTGGCCTTCCGGGCTCATGAGGTAATTGATCATGGCCTTCGCGCCTTCGGGATTCGGAGCACCCTTTATGAGCGCGCAGCCGAAGGCGGACGCGGATGCACCTTCTTTCGGATAGACCATCTTGATGTTGGTCGCGCCGGATTTCATGAGGGTGGAGGCGCCGTCTTCATAGCTCAGGCCAACGACGTATTCGCCGGTCTGCACGCTCTTGAAGGCGACTGAAGATGAGGTAGAGATGACGACGCCGTTCTTCAGGAAGGCTTCGATGAACTTCCACGCCTCGGGGCTGTCGTTGCCGAAGACGGCCATCATGTTGCACACGTGGTTCCATCCGGAAGAGGAGGAGTTGGGATCGGGCAGGACGATCCGACCCTTCAACTTCGGGTCCAGGAGGTCGGAGTAGCCCTTGATGTCCATGCCGAGTTCCTTTTCCAGTTGGGTGTTCACGCAGAACACGATGGTGGAAAGATGGTCCAGGCTGTAGAAGCCGTTGTTCGACCGGTAATCGGGATAGATTTGATCTTCGTACTTGGTGAGCCAAGGTTCGAAGATGTCCTTGTATCTATCCCCGTCGCTGTTGCTCAGGCCTCCCCACATGAGGTCCCCTTGCGGCTTGTTCTTCTCCGCGGTGATCCGGGCCGTGATTTCGCCGGCGGAACCGTTCACCACCTCCACCTCGTACTCCGGATGCACTTCCTTGAAGCCCTTCAGCAGATTTGTGAGATCGTTCTCCGTCATTGTAGAATAGAGCACCAGGGGCTTGCTTCCCTTCGTCTCCTTGGCGCCGCCCGCGGCGAGGGGCAATGCCGCGACGATCAACAGGCCGGCAAGAACGATGCCGATCTTCCATTCGATACGGTTCTTCATGCTGTTTCCTCCTCTTTATGATCGATCGACCCGGAATCGGTCGACGGAATCGAATTCACAATTTGATGTCCTCGGATTTGCTTATGTGGAGATAGAGCAAAAGCGAAAGACTTGTAAGCACGGTGAGCACGGTCGAAAAGGCGCAGGCAAGTCCGTAATTGCCGCGCGAGATCGCCACGTAGGTGGACATCGTCAAGGTGATCGTCCTGTTGTTGTAGAGGATTATGGAGCTGGAGAGTTCCGTGACTATGGACACCCAGCTCAGGATGGCGCCCGATACGATACCGCTGGACATCATGGGTACCGTGATCTGGACGAAGGTCTTCAGTTTCGAGGCACCGAGGCTTATGGACGCCTCCTCGACGCTGATCGGTATCTGCATGAGCGTCGCGTTCGCGGATCGTATGGAATAGGGCATTCTCCTGATGACGAAGGACGCTATCATGATGGCCATGGTGCCGGTGAGAACGAGCGGCGGCTTCCCGAATGCGATGATCATGGCTATGCCGATGACGGATCCGGGCAGGATGTACGGCAGCATGGACATGGTGTCGACTGCGTTGTTCAGCACGCTGGACCTGCGCACCACGAGGTAGGCTACCAGGATGGACAGCACGATGATGATCGAAAGCGACCCCACCCCGAGAACCAAGGTATTCTCGATCGATCTTCCCAGGAGTTTGTCCAGCGTCATCCGGTAGTTGGCGAGCGAATAGCCCTCCTTGAAGACCGCCTGATCGCAGTTCCTAAACGAGAGATAGATCACGTACATCTGGGGCAGGAATGCGACAGCCGCCAGCAGGTAGCAATACCCGTACATGAAGAGGCCCTTCAATCCCTTCGGCCTTTTTTTTTCGATGGGATTCATGGCGTTGATGGAGAACTTGTATCTGCTCGTGGCCCACTTCTGGACGAAGAAGATGAGCGCCGTGAAGACGATAGCGATTAGACTGATCGCCGCCGCGAAGTTGTAGTCCGTTCCGTGCTCCCCGAGATATTGGTTGTAGATCTCGACGGGGAAGGTCCTGTAGCCTTCTCCGATGAGGAGGGGCGTGCCGAAATCCGCGAAGGCCCGCATGAACACCAGGAGGCTCGCGGCGAGGGCCGTCGGCATGGAAAGGCTCAGCACGATGTCGAAGAAGCGCCGTACGCCCGTGCATCCCAGGTTTGCCGAGGCTTCCATCAGGGAACGGTCGATGTTCTTGAACGCGCCGTTCATGTAGATGAACACCAGGGGGAAGAGCTTCAGCGATTGGACGACCAGGATTCCGCCGAACCCGTAGATGCTTCCGAGCCGTATGCCGAAGGCGTCCTTGAAGAATTGCATGATGACTCCCGAACGCCCGAGAAGAAGTATCCAGGAATAGGCGCCTATGAACGGGGCGGACATGCAGCAGAGAATGCTGACGATGAACAGAATCTTGGCCCCTTTCAGCCGGTAGAAGGAATAGAAATAGGAGAACGGAATCCCGATCAGCAGGGTGCACAGGGTGATGGCGAAGGTCACCTTGAAACTGTTGAGGATCGTATTGCTGTAGTAGGGCTGCGAAAAGAACTTCACGAACTGCTCGCCCGTGAATCGGCCTTCGGGATTGACTACCGATTGCCTCAGTATCCCCAGGAGGGGATAGAGGAGGAATACCGCGAACAGGACGAGGAACACGACGGTCATGCCGGACCAGATTTCGAAGCGTCGATGCCTTCGTGCCATTCGTGCGACCTCCCTATCCCCGGCCGGAGAGGGCGTTGCGGACGCCCTCCACGAGGTTCTTCGACCCGTCGGCACTGAACACGTTGATCTTGTCCGCATCCACGGTCAGGCGGACCTCGGTGCCGGTACTTATGGTTCCGTCGAACGAGGACTCCTCGATCGCTTCGACCGATTTGCCGCTGTCGAGATGCATGAAATAGTGGGTATAGGGACCCAAGAACACGCAATCGTCGACGACGGCCATCAGGCCTTCTCCGTTCCCGCGGCTCATCGATATTTCGTCGGGGCGCACCGATATCAGCACTCTTCCCTCTGTTCGATACTCAGTCTTTATGTTCTTCACGGGAAAGGCGTAATTCTCCATGCGTATTTGGGGGACCGGTCCTTCCGCGACCAGATCCCCTTCGAAGACGTTCGAGCGCCCTATGAACGTGGAAACGAAGATGTTCGCGGGACGCTGGTAGATCTCGCGGGGCGTTCCTATGTGCTGGATGACGCCGTCCTTCATCACCGCTATCCTGTCCGAAATCGCCATGGCCTCTTCCTGGTCATGGGTGACGTAGACGGTCGTGATGCCGACCCTGTGCTGGATGCTCTTGATGACCGTACGCGTTTCCACCCGGAGCTTGGCGTCGAGATTGGAGAGCGGCTCGTCCATGAGCAGGACACGAGGCTCGATGCACAGCGCCCGCGCGAGAGCCACACGCTGCTGTTGGCCTCCGGACAATTGCGCAGGCATGCGATCCGACAAATGCCCGATCTGCATGAGGTTGAGATATTTTTCGGCGCGTTCCGTAATTTCCCGTTTCGGCAGGCCGCGGTTCTTCAATCCGAATTCGACGTTCTTGCGCACCGAGAGGTGCGGGAAGATGGCGTAGTTCTGGAACACCATGCCGATGTTCCGCTTCGCGGGATCCATGTCGTTGATCCGGTTCCCGTTGAAGAAGAAATCACCCCCTTCGATGGAGTTGAAGCCGGCGATCATCCGCAGCAGTGTCGTCTTTCCGCACCCCGAAGGCCCCAGGAGGGTGAAGAATTCCCCTTCTTCGATCTCCGCGTTCAGATCGGGAATGACGACGGCGTCCCCGAAGGTTTTTTTCGCGTGACTGATCGTAATTTTCTCTTTCACGTTCGATGCTGCCTCCACACGGGATACGAGGGATCCGACGACGCTGCTCGCAGGACCGTCGAATCGCCGATACAAGTGTGTTCGGCTTCGAGCGGGAACGCAAGTTACAATTTCGTTACAATTGATTCCGGGAGGAGGCTCCGGTATCCGTCAAAAGGTATCCGTATCCCCACCGGTTCAGGAGATACCGGGGATTGGACGGATCCTTCTCGATCTTCTTCCGCAGGCGGCTGATGTTGACCTTGACCATCTCCTCGCCGTTGACCCATTCGTCCGCATGCCAGACCTCTTTCAGCAGGGTGTCCGTGGAGACCGGAGTGTTGGCCTGCGTGGCCAGGATTTCGATGATCTTGTATTCCGTGGGCGTGAGGTTTACGATTTCGTTCCCGATCTCGAGGTTTCTCTGACGCAGATCTACGGTGAGTTCGCCGATCGTGATAGTCTGTCTGCCGGAATTACTCCGGGTACGCCTCAAGATCTTCTCGATCCTCAGCAGCAATTCCTTATAGTTGAATGGTTTGGCTACATAGTCCTCCGCCCCGACCTCCAGACCTTCCACGATCTGGTCGTCGCTGTCGTGGGAACTCAGGACCAGGACGGGTATTCCCATGTCGACGAGCTTGGGACACACGTCGAGGCCGCTCATGCCGGGAAGTCCGATGTCGAGGATCACGATGTCCGGAGACCATTCCGCGCAGATCTCCAAGGCCCTGTCGCCTCTGCCCACGGACTTGGTCCTGTACCCCGCGTCCTCCAGGATGTAACTGAGGACATCGCAGATGTCCCGTTCGTCGTCGACGACCAGCACCTTTCCGTTCATTCGATCGCCTCCGCCGGCAGGTTGAAGGACACCATGGTCCCCAGATCCTTGGAGCTGGTGATGTACACGTCGCCTCGATGCTTCTGAATGATGGACCTGACGATGGACAATCCGAGGCCGAATCCGTCCTGATAGGTCTCCACTCGGCTTCGTTCCTGGTAGAACTCCTTGAACAGCAGCTCCCTGCCCTCCCCTACGACTCCCAGCCCGTTGTCGGTGACAGTGACGACGACCTGCTTGTCGTCCTGGGTGCAGGAAATGATGATGACGCCGTTTTCCTCCGTATGCTTGGACGCGTTGTGGACGAGATTGATCAAGACCTGCCGGATCCACGCCTCGTCCGCCTTCGGCTTCGCCAGCAGGGAGGGGAACGAGTACTTGATGTGTTGGCGGCGCATATCCAGCATTGGCCGCACCGTATCCACTACCTGCTTGGTGAGGACGCGCAGATCCACGTTCTTGGAAAGGTCCGGTTTCCAGTCGTCCTCGATCTTGATCAGAGTCAGCATGTTCTCTGAGAAGGCGATGAGCCGCTGCGTGTTCATATAAACTGACTCGAGGAATTGCTTCTGGCGTTCGTTCAAGGGGCCGGGAATCTGTTCCAGCAGCACGTTTTCGGTCGTCTGCATGATCGTGAGGGGCGTGCGTATCTCATGCGCGAGCGTGGCGAGCATATGATCGTACGCCTTCTTCGATAACTCGGAAGGCTCGTTCGAGGAACGGCGCAGCAGGCTTCCGAGCCGCCTTGAGTTCCTGATCGCGGCGCTCAAAGGCGGAATGAAAAGCAATGCCGCTGATGCGGTCAGGAACTCTCCTCGGCCGAGGACCGCCAGGTAGGCCGCCGAACCGCAGAGGGAACGGAAGGCAAGATAGGGAAGCACCTCCGCCGCCGAGTTCGTGGAGCGATGCCAGAGGTACACCGACGCGGCGGCCAGGACCAAGGCGTTCCATTGGTCCATTCCGGCGAAGCCCGAAACGACGAGACCGACCGAGAACCCCTCCGAAACCGCCTCCGCCGTACTGATCCACATGGTGCGGTTCTTCAATGCGCCGCCTCCCCCCGATCCGGTCTCCCGCCGCCGAACGAAGGCGAGGACGATGATACCGGAGGCCGCAGCGGCGGCGCTCGCAAGCGTGAGCGGGGACGGAGGAACGGGATCGAAGGCCCAGCACAAGACGGCCGTAGCCAGGATTGCGGCGTCGGAAAGGAGGACCTTCATGCCGCCCCCGCCCCGTAGACGCGGAAAGTGCGAGGATCGAAGGTAAGGACCACCGCGCTGCCCTCTTCGAACATGCACGGGTCCGTTGGATTGTTGGGCTGGACCACTCGGATGTAGGTGCTTCCGAAGGAAATCCGGTATTCGACGGCAGGCCCGTTGAACGAGCTCTGCTCGATCATACCGAGTATCTGCCCGCTCCGCAGTATGCCGTCGACGCGCTCCAACCGGACTGCCGCGGGATTGACTGCCACCAGGACCTGCTCGTCCTTCGTCGGCCGGTAGTCGCAGTTGCCCAAGGGAACCTGGATTTCCATGGAATTGAAATCGATTCGGACGAAGCCGCCTTCCGCCGACAGGATTCGCGCGTCGAAGAAATTGGCGTTTCCGATGAAGTCCGCGACGAAGGGCGAAGCAGGGCGGTTGTACACCTCCGTCGGCTTACCGACCTGAGCGATCCTGCCCTTGTTCATGACGACCACACGATCGGGAAGGCTCAAGGCCTCTCCCTGGTCGTGGGTGACGTAGAGGACGGTGATTCCCAGGATCTGCTGCATCCTCTGGATCTCAGCCCGCGTCTGGATTCTCAGCCTGGCGTCGAGGTTCGAAAGAGGCTCGTCGAACAGGATGATCGGAGGCTTCAGCACCAGGGCTCGAGCGAGTGCGACCCGCTGCTGCTGGCCGTCGGAGAGCTCCGCGGGATGGCGGTTTTCCGTTCCGACGAGGTTCAGCATCTGACAGATCATGGCGACGTCGTGGGTTATCGCGTCGGGCGGTTTCTTGCGGGCCCTGAGACCGTAGGCGATATTGTCGTACACGGTCTTGTGGGGAAACAGGGCGTAATTCTGGAAAACCATGGGAATGTTTCTTTCTTCCGGATCCAATCGCGTGATGGAACGGCCGTCGCAGATGATTTCCCCGGCGGTCGGCTCCAGAAAGCCCGCGATCAAACGCAGGGTCGTGGTCTTCCCGCAGCCCGAGGGACCGATGATCGTCACGAACTCGCCCCGGGCGACGGAGAACGAAACGTCGTCGACCGCGAACATGGAGCGGTCCTTATCGATGCGGAACGTTTTCGTGAGGTTCTTCACCTCGAGATGAGGATTTTCTTCTCCTGCGTTATCGCTTCGACCTGCGGTTCGCGGCGTACCCATATCCACCACCGTTGCGATGAGGATGCTTCTCTATCTCGTATGCACCGTACCGCAAGTCCGTCGATCGGTCAATGCCGGCACGCATGGCCGCCCGAATCCCGAAATCATTGCTCTTTTCCGCGGGCTCCATACCGTGATGTCACGATTACGGAAAAGCACTCTGTGTCTTCAGCATCGGTTTCGTTATTTTTGTGATTCAAGCCATCTCATCGCTTTTTCGGTATCTTCAAAAACTTGTGCAGTGATGCCGCCTGCGGAATACTCTTTGATCAACGACTGGATGTTCATCTTTCCTACCGTTTTTTCCGGCAAAACAATCGCCCAGTATTTCCAACCCGCCTTTTTGGTTTCCGGCCACCATATTTCTCGTCCCCACTTGGCGTCTTCCGGGGTCATCACGGCAAAATTCCTGTCGTCCGAAAGCCATTTGTTTCCTTTATGCGACTTCAAGTAATTGGTTGATGTGAGCATCAATTTTTGAAAATTCTCGCCAAAACAGAATTTCTTCCATTCGTGATGGATTATTCCCTTTTCCGGGTAATACGTTACTTTCGCAAATTCATTGTCGACTACGGTATTTACCTGCATTTTTTTCTCCTAAATCTTTTTAATATATAAGTATTGATATATTATTATCTACATTTGTCAATCACTATTATTTTTATTTGAGCCGGTCGGAGATCATCCCGATCGATGTCGCTCATTGCTTTCAGGATTTCCTCGTTTCTTTCATTCGCTCTGAACAATTCCAATTGTTCGTCACGGTATTGGTATCTTCTTTAGAAGATCTTTAAAAGTTGCTCTTCGATACCCATGCTTCACCTCCACCAAGTAAACGAGTTCCGCTCAACGTTTCACTCTACCCCAGGCCGCGGCCGAAGAGAGCATTTCGGAAGTGGAGGAACGGGACCGATCGATCGCTCGGCATCGATGCCGAGATGACGACAAAAGGACGAAAGGAATTCACCTCCTTTTTCTTTCACGATGACCGCCTAGTCGACGAACATTTCCGCCAATGGCGAGTCCGATTCCATCAAAGATCGATTTCAGGTTCTTCATCGGAACCTGCACTGATTTCCCCACGTTTATTCCTCGAAGCAACGCGGCCTATTTCATGGCGTGAATTCCTTTTGAATGTTTCCGCTTGAAAAATGATGCTTTTCCGATGATTTTCTAAGCTATCCGTCTCTTCCGTTCCTGTAATGAATGATGAGGGAGTCCTCGCTCGAGGACGGAACGATCGATTCTTCGAGGATTTCCCGTACAGCGTCTCGATCCCCGTTTTCGTTCCGGCGATTGATCTTTCTTTTATTCTCCCTGAATTCTTCCAATACGGAAACCGCATCGTCGTAGTCCTCCTCCACGACGTTGAGAAACGCGGCTATTCGTCTTTTTCCGATGCCGGCGACCCGTATCCTTATGGAAGTCTCGGATTGGAAGTAGGCCGGAATATTCGCGGATTGGAGCAGCGATTTAAGGAGGAGGATGTCGAACTGATTGAATACGCTCGCAATCCGATAGGCTTTCTTGCCCTTGCCGATTTCGGAAAAGAACGCATCTTCCAATCCTTCCGGGTCGCTTTCCGCGACGTCCTTTTCATCCCGCTCGGTTTTCTCCCCAGGCCCAGTCCGTTCGGCGCCGGTTTTCTTCCAAACGATCACGAGCACCACGACGAACAGGATCGCGAGCATCAGTCGGCAATCCATTTCATCCTCCTTTTTTATTCTTTCGCCCTCATGGCGCCGGAAGCGGCGATCCGCTCCAGTATGAGGGAGAAGCCTTCGCCGCCGTAATCGGGGAAATCGCGGAGCGCCGTCTTCCCGTCGCAGGCCGCGAGGAAGGCTGATTCCTCCTCATCGAGAGGTTCGAAGACCGGGCCGGCATCGCCTGAGTAGACGAGCCATGAGTCCGAGGCCGTCGCGTACGCGGCTGCGAAGGCATCGAGACCGAGTTCGGGGAGTTCCTCGAGGTCCTCGGGTCGGTAGTCGAGGCGGACGAGCGCGAGCCCCGGAGAAAGGACGAGCCGGGTTTCCGGGCCGAACTCGCGGGTGTCGGCAGGAAGGGGTTCGTTTTCGCTTCCGCCCGCGATCGCCGCGAGGGCATCTGAGACGCGGAGCCAGCTCCGTGCCGCCGGGAAGAGCCCTTCCCGCCCCCGTTCCCGGTAGAGCGCCGCGAGGAAGTCCTCCGTAGAGGGCCAGCCGGGCGAGCGGGTAACTCCGTCTGAGAAGTCGCAGGCGGCCGAGGCGCCCGGATCGAAGGCGAGGTTGAACCTATCGAAGACCTCCGAGGGCCCGAGGCCCAGGGGCTCCGTGAGGGGGAGGAACCAGGGAGCCGCCTTGCGTCGGGTATAGAGTTCGTCGCAGGCGGACTTGAGTCTGCGGGCCCTCTCGAGGTCGGTTGGGGGGAAGGTCGGGTTTCCCCGAACGAGGAAGGGCGCGGCTTCGTCCCGGACGAGGCCGAAGGAGTCGGCCTCGTCTGCGAGGGCGGTGCCGGGGAGCACGGCCAGGGGAAAGATGTCCAGGTTCGCGGGACGGAGGGAGACAGCGAAGTCGAGGCTCCGCACGAAGCCGTCGCAGGTGTCGCCGGGGAGGCCGTAGACGAGGTCGAAGCCGTAGACCGCGCCCGTCTCCGCGAGGAAGCGGCAGCCCGCGGCGAAGCGTTCCGGATCGAAGGATCTGCCGACCTTCGCGAGCACCGCGGGGTCGGAACTCTGGAGTCCGATCTGGAGGCAGGAATCGATCGAGGCGAAGGCCTCCGCGAGGTCGGCGTCGATCCCCTCGGCCCGGATCTCGAAGGTGTAGGAAATTCCCGGAGCCGTCTGCGCGATCAGGCGGAGGATTTCGAGGGCGCGCTTCCGGTCGGCGTTGAACGAGGGGTCGAGGACGAAGACTCTGGCGACCCCGAGCCGGGCGAAGAGTTCGAGCTCGGCCTCGAGCACGCGAAGGGGCCGAGAGCGGACCTTCCGTCTTCCCCGCGACTCGTAGCAGAAGGCGCAGGAATACGGGCAGCCCCGGGTGGTCTCCCAGAGGACGCCTGGCTGGGAGAGCGGATCCAGCGCGCCCGAGAGGAAGGGCGAGGGCCTTTCCGCGAAGCTCTCGATGTAGGCAGGGCGGGCCGCGGTCCGCGGTGCGGTCGGAGAAAGCACGCCCGGAAGGCCATCGGGGGAGGCGCCCGCGAGGAGCCTCTCCATGACCGCGACTATGAGCGCCTCCCCGTCGCCCGCGGCGACGAAGGCGAAGCCTCCCTCGAGGAAGCGGCCGGGCGCGGCCTGCGCCTCGGGCCCCCCGGCGAAGAGCACCGTCCCCGGCAGCGCGGAACGCAGGGAGGCGGCGAAGGCGAGGAGCCAGGCCTCGTTCCAGAGGTAGGCCGAGACGCCGACATAGTCCGGGGGCTCGGGCCGGGAGGCGATCCCGCGGGCGACCTCCGCCGGTAATTCGTCCGCGGTGAGGAAAACGATCTCGGTTTCGAGCCCGCGGGCGAGCGGAGAGGCGTCGAGCTCGGCCTTGAGGATGCCCGCCGCGAGGGGAAGGGACATCACGGAACGCTCGAGCGACACCGACGCGAGGAGGAGCCGCTTCTTCGCCGTCCGTCCGGATTTTCGCGCGGTCACAGCAGGTTCACCGGGTCGGCGTCGACCTCGAGGTAGAGGCTCGGCGGCAGCTTGAGCGAGGCGAGCACGCGGCCGAGCGCGTCGTGGACGCGGCCGAAGCTGCCGGTGCGGAGGAGGACCTGGTGCCGGTGGTTCCCGGAAATGACGCCGATGGGGCATTCCGAGGGGCCGAGGATCTCCGCGAGGCCGCCGAGCTTCCCGCCGAGGACGCGGGCGGTGCCGGCCGCCGAGGCCGCGACCTCCTCCGCGTCGCGCCCGCGGAACACGAGGCGGAAGATCCTCATGAAGGGCGGGAAGGCGAGGGCCTTCCTCACCTCGAGCTCGCGGGCATAGAAGGTCTCGAGGTCGCCTCGAGCCGCGAGGGCTATGGCCTCGCTTCCCGGCATGTAGGTCTGCACGATCACCTTCCCGTCCGGGGCGAAGCGCCCCGCCCTGCCCGAAACCTGGACGACGAGCGAGAAGGTCCTCTCCGCGGCGCGGAAGTCCGGAAGATGGAGGCCCGTATCCGCGAGCACGATGCCGACGAGGCGGACTCCGCGGAAATTGAGCCCCTTGGCCACCATCTGGGTGCCGAGGAGGAGGTCTATCCTTCCCTCCCGGAAGTCCTCCAGGGTCTTCTCGAGACTGCCCTTTCCGCGCACCGCGTCGGTGTCGAGGCGGGCAATCTTCAGCTCCGGAAACCTGCGGGCGGTCTCTTCCTCGATCATCTCCGTGCCGAAGCCGAAAAAGCCCACGTCGAGGGAGCCGCAGTCCGGGCAGACCTCGACGGGTCTGGCCGTGAAGCCGCAGTAATGGCAGACCATCCTTCCCCGTTGCTTGTGGTAGGTGAGGCCGACCGAGCAGTGGCGGCATTTCATCTCGTAGCCGCAGGAGTTGCAGTGAAAGAAGTGGGAGAAGCCCCTCCGATTCAGGAAGAGGATGGTCTGCCTGCCCGCGCGGTGCGTGGCGAGGATCTCCTCCTCGAGCCGCTTGGAGAAGACGCCCTCGGTTCCCGAGAGGTCCACGACCTCCACCTCGGGCATTCCTCCTCCCGCGAGCCTCCGCGAGAGCCTGATCTCGCGGATGCCGCCCGACCTCATGAGGTGCCAGGCCTCGACCGAGGGGGTGGCGCTCCCCATGACGAGGCGGGCCTTGGCGAGGCCGCACCTCCGCATGGCGACCTGCCGGGCGTGGTAGCGCGGCGAGGCGCCGGACTTGTAGGAGCCCTCGTGCTCCTCGTCGAGGATGACGAGGCCGAGATTCGGAAGGGGCGCGAACACGGCGCTCCGGGCCCCGACAACGAGGGAGACCTCTCCTCGGAGGATGCGCCGCCACTCCGCGAGACGCTGCGAGGGCGTGAGCCGGGAATGGAGCACCGCCGCCCTGCCCCCGAACCTGGCCCGGACCGCCTCGGCAACCTGTCCCGTGAGCGCGATCTCAGGGACGAGGTAGATGACTCCCCTCCCTTCGGCCAGCGTGCCCTCGGCGGCGCGGAGGAAGACCTCGGTCTTGCCCGATCCGGTGACGCCGAAGAGATAGGTGAGCCCGTCGGGCCTTCCGAGGATGTCGGCCACTGCCCGTTCCTGCTCCTCGGAGAGTTCGAGCGGCTCGCCCGTGATCTCGTCCTCGTCGAGGGCGAGCGAGGGGACCTCGGTCTCGCGCCTCGCGCCGGGGATCATGGCGGCGAGGGCCTCGCCCAGGGAGGAGAAGTACATGCCCGCGAGCCATTCCGCGAGGCGGAGGTAGTCGGCGTCGAAGAGGGGCTCCTCGTCCAGGACGCGGGTCACGTCCTTGATCTCGTAGCCGGCGGCGGGCCTCGATTCGGAGGTCGAGACGACGAAGCCCGCGAGGCTCCGGTTCCTGAAGGAAGCGACCACCCTGCAGCCGAGCGTCACGGGTTTCCCGCACCGGTAGGTGAAGGTCCTGTCCACGGGCAGGTTGAAAGCCACTTCGACGAAGAGCTCAGGCATGCTCGTCCCGGACCGCCGCCTCGAACACGTCCTTGAGAAGCTTGAGGTCCTCCCAGACCGGCCGCTTCAGATTCATGTCGCGGAGCACCGCGCTCGGATGGTAGGTGGCGACGAGGGGAATGCCCCGGAAGTCGAAGCGTTTCCCGCGGAGCGCTCCGATGCCCTGGGCGGAGCCGAGAAGGGCCTTTGCCGCCACCCTTCCCACGGCGAGGATGGCCTTGGGCCGGACGAGCGCGACCTGCCGGTCGAGATACGGAAGACAGGCGGTCATCTCCTCGGGTTCGGGATCGCGGTTCCCCGGAGGCCTGCACTTCACGATGTTCGCGATGTAGGCGTTCTCCTTCCTGGAAAGGCCCACGGCCTGGAGCCACTTGTCCAGGAACTGGCCCGCGGCGCCCACGAAGGGAAGCCCGCTCCTGTCCTCGTCCGCGCCCGGACCCTCGCCGATCACCATGACGAGGGGATCGAGGACGCCCGTTCCGGGAACCGCCCTGTTCCTCCCGGAGGCGAGGCCGCACTTCCTGCACGTGCCGACCTCGCCCGCGAGGGCCTCGAGGAGCCTCCGCCTCTCGTCCGGCGTGCCGCCGGTCGGCGCGGCCGCCGAAGACGTTCCGGCGGCTCCGGCGACCTTAGCTTCCTCGCCCGTCCCTCCGTGCGCCTCCGGTCCGGGAGCGGGTCCGGGCCGCATCGCCGTGATCCTCGGCGTTTCCCTGGGCCGCGGACGACGATGGTTCCCTGCGAGGAGATCCTCGTAGTCGCCGAGAATCTCGGCATAGACGTCGAATACGGTCTTCTCAGTCTCCTTCATACACCACCCTGTGGAGGAAGAGCCCCTGGGCCGGCGCGGTCTCGCCGGCGCGGTCTCGGTCCTCGGCCTCGAGGATCTCCCGGAAACGCTCGGCCGGAGCGCCCTCCGAGGCGAGCTGGAGAAAGGTCCCGACGAGGTTCCTCACCATCTTCCAGAGGAACGAACTCCCGACGATGCGGAACACGATGAAAGGCCCCTCGGGAAAGAACTGGGCCGAGGCTATGTCCCTCACCTTCGAGGGGTTGGGATCTCCCAGCGCCGAAAAGCTCGTGAAGTCCCGGGTGCCGACGATCAGGGAAGCCATGTCGTTGAGGAGCCGGAGGTCGGGTCTGAAGGAGAACCAGTGGCAGTAACGGCGGCAGTGGGGGGGCACGATGGCGTGCGGATAGAGGTAGTAACGGTACTCGCGGAAACGGGCCCGGTAACGGGCGTGGAAATCCTCCGGGGCCTCGACGCTGTCGAGGGCCCGGACGTCGAACGGAAGGAGCGAGTTGAGCGCCGGGGTGAACTTCTCCGGTCCCATGGAATCGATGTCGGTGTAGAAGTTGAAGACCTGCCCGGCCGCGTGGACACCGGAATCGGTCCTGCCCGCGGCGTTCGTCCTCACCGAGTGCTTGTGCATCTTCGCGAGGGCGGCCTCCACGACCGACTGCACCGTCCTCCCGGTCTTCTGCGTCTGCCAGCCGAGGAAGTCGGTCCCGTCGTAGGCGAGCGTGACCCGGATGTTTCTGCTAGCCATTCTTCGCGTCTTCCTCCGGGGTCGTCGCCTTTATGCCCTGGACTTCGAGTTCCTTCGTCATCTCCGCGTAGAGGTCCCTCGCCTTGTCGAGCAGGGCCGCGGGTTTGTTCTTCGACGCCCTTCCCATGCCGAAGATTCTCGCCACCGCCCGCTTCGACTTCGTGAGCGCCTCGATGCGTTTCGCCGCGTCCTCCCTGGGCCCGTAGAGGTACTCGAAGAGCCCGGCGAGGTAGAGGACCCCGTCGTAACCGTAGTTCTTGTCCAGGTCCGGCCCGAGGTTCTTCGCCATGCTCATGCTCTCCTTGCCCGTCTGCTCCTTCTCGATGGCGAGGTTGTAGAAGAAGCGCGCCTTCCGGTAGAAGTTGAGGGAGAGGAAATCGTAGTTCTCGTTCGAAGCCTTCCTGTGCAGGTCGCTGCAGATCCAGGCCGCCCGGAGGCAGCAGTAGCCCTGCTTGATGGTCGGCGTGAATTCCTTCGGGAAATGGTCGTAGCACATGACCGCGAAGTAGTACGAGGCGACTCCTTCCTTCAGGTTCCGCGGCTGCGTGAAATCGAGATCGTCGAAGATCGGGAGGATGCTCTTGTTCCGCCTTTCGGTCTGTTCCGCGAGCTTGTGCTTGATCTTCTCCGGCATCTCGGTGAAGTCGGAGGCGATCGCCGCGTACAGGCACGAAGGACAGACCGTCACCGTATAAACGAGAGGAAAGACCTCGCCCACCTTCTTCGAGGGCTCGTAGAGCCGCCTTAGGTCCTTCGTGAGGTCGCCCGCGATCATCCTCCCGCCGCCCGTGAGGAGTTCCTCTCGGTAGAATTTCGCGCCGCACACCGGACATTCGATCGGGTTCTTCTGGAAAAACGTGAGTTTCTTAGCATCTTCGGCCATGTGCTACCCCTCGACCACCACCACGGCGACGGCGTTGTCCTCCTCGTGCGTGAGCGAGACGTGCACCCGCCTCCCGCCGCAGCGATCGAACGCCTCGAGCGCCTTCCCGTACAGCCTGAGTTCCGGCTTCCCCCTGGGATCGTTCGCGACTTCGATCTCCTTGAGGCCGAAGCTCCCGACACCGGTGCCAACCGCCTTCCCGAAAGCCTCCTTCGCGGCGAAGCGGGCCGCCAGGGAAAGCGCCCCGCCCTTCCCGTTCCTCCTCGCGGTCTCGATCTCCCGCGTATGGAAGTAGCGCTCGCAGAGGCCCGGGATCTCCTCCCAACGCCTGATCCGCTCGACCCGGACCACGTCGATCCCGATCCCGAGGATCATCTCTCGCCTCCGGCCCGGACGAGGTTCACGACGACCTGAGTCGGTTCGTACTTCACCACGAGGAGGCCCGGCGGGACCACGCTCTTCACGGGAAGGGAATAGGCGCCGGGGGCCGAGATGCCCGAGAAGTCGACGACGAGCTTGATGAGCTCGGGCTTGAGGTTCTCGATGAAGATCTGCCCGCCCTGCACCCTCAAGGTCCCGGCCGGGAGGGGCTCCGCCGAAACGAGCTCCGGCGCGAGGGACGAGGGCTCGAGCTGCACGGGATCGAAGGTCTTCATGACCACCGCTTCCTCGATGACGGCGCGGAACTCGACGACGTCGCCTGTCGGAAACGAAACCAGGACGTCGTCGTGCATGAGCTTGACCCGCGTCGCGAAGCTCTCCTTCTTCCCGGAAAGGTCGATCTCGTCCGTCGGGATCGAGGATATCTTGTCCAGCCTGCTCTTCGGCCCCTCGATCTCGATCTTCGGCGGATTGACGAAGTACTGCTCGATGCCGAATCCCCCGGCCGGAAAGCCTCTGAGGCCCGGCACGACCTCGACGCTCTTCCTCGCCTTCCTTTCGATCTTCATCGTGATCTCGAGGGGCTCGACGCTTATTTCCAGGGTGTCGGCCGTGTCCAAGGTCCCCTTTTTCCGGACCACGATGGGCGCCTTGAACGTACCTTCGGATGCCCTCCGGGAAAAGTCCACTCGGGCTTCGATGTCCTCCTCCTGAACGCCCACCAGGGTCTTTTCCTGGCCGCGGAGTACTACCCTGACCTTCCGCGGATAAGACTGGCCCGCCGTGTACCCGTCCGCGAACCGGACCGTGAGCGGTACGGTGACGAATTTTTCCGACAGGGTCGTGTAGTTGTGGAAGAGGAAGAGGATTATGGCGGCGGCGAGGGAGAGGGCCTTGACCGGCCAGTTCGATACGAGCCTGTCGACGATGCTTCTATTCTTCAAAGGCCGACTCCTTTTCCGCCTGCTCCCCGCCCTCGGAGGGGAAGACGAAGAGTTCCTTCAGCCTGCGCGACAGTTCCTTGGAGGAAAGGTCGTAGAGCAGGTTCCCTTCGAAGGCGAGGGAGACGGCCCCTGTCTCCTCCGAGACGATGACGACCGCCGCGTCGGTCTCCTCGGCCACGCCGAGCGCCGCCCGGTGCCGGGTGCCGAAGCTCTGCCGGATGTCCGGCTGCTCGGAGAGGGGGAGAAAGCAGCCCGCCGCCACGATCTTGCCGCCCTCGATGATGACGGCGCCGTCGTGGAGCGGCGTGTCGTGTCCGAAAATCGTGATGAGAAGGCTCGACGAGATGTCGGCGTCGAGTCTCGTCCCGGTGTCGATGTAGTTCTTGAGTCCGACGTGTCGCGCGAGGACGAAGAGCCCGCCTCGCTTCTTTCCCGAAAGGACTTCGGCCGCGTTCATGACCGCCTCGAGCTTGAGGGTCTGGACCGATTGGGAGAACTTGAACCATTCGCCCTGGCCGATTCGGGTGAAGATCCTCCTGAGCTCGGGCTGGAAGATGATGGCGATGCCGATGACCAGGCCGGGGACCATGAGGTTGAGGATCCACTGCAGGGTCCCGAGTTTGAGAAAGAACGCGGCCGCGTAGATGAACGCCACGAACACCGCGCCCTTGACGAGTTGGATGGCCTTGGTCTGCACCAAGATCTGATAGCTCCGGTACATGAGGAAGGCCAGGATGATGATGTCCAGGGCGGGCAGGACGATATCCCGTACGATTTCCAGGTTGACAAGCCAGTTCACGCGTTACTCCGGTTTCGTACCAATATACCGGATATCGAGGAAAAAATCCATGCCTAGCAGGAGCCGTGAAGTTAATACCGATAAAAAATCTGCGATTCTTTATCCTCCGCATTGAAACGGTTCGGGGAATCGTAGATTTTTTATTTCCGAGAGGGTTTCGCGGCTACTGCCGCGACCGCGAATATGACCGAAGCGAAAAAGCGGCGATTCGTTTCCTCCGCCCGACTATACGATCACCTTCCCGTCGCGGACGATCACCTTGCCGTCCACGGAGAGGATCGGGTTCAGCATGATCCCGTCGATGTGGATCCCCGCGGATACGGTGCCGCCGAAGGTCGCGTTGCTGCCGAAGGCGACGTGGACCGTGCCGTAGACTTTCTCGTCCTCGAGGAGGTTGCCGATGAGCCTCGCCTTCGCGTTCGTCCCGATGCCGAGCTCGGCCACCGAGCGCGCTTCGGGCTTGACGGAGAGCTTCTCCTCGAGCCAGGCGGCGTCCGGTCCCGCGAACTTCACGGCGAAACCCTTTTCGATGACGATCTCGAGCGGCCCCCTCACCACGCCGAGCTCGGCGAGCGAGCCGTCGATGAGGATTTTCCCTTCGGCGGTCCCCTCCACCGGCGCTATGTAGGCCTCGCCCGTCGGGAGGTTCCCCGAGGAGCCGCGGACCAGGTATCGCCCGTTGCTGGAGATCCCCTTCCTACCCTCGATGGAAAGCTCGAGCACCCGGCCGTCCTTCTCCAGGCGGACGTTCCGGCCTTCGCTCAGGATTTCGGTGACCCGGTCGCTCAAGGCGGCGACTTCCCCGTAGTCAGCGGTCATCGCCCCGGCCGAGAACATCTCCTCGGCGATGTTCGGCATGGTGGCGATCCTGGCGCCCGCCTCGCAGGCGGCCTTTCTCGCCCTGGTGTGGGTGAGGGATCGCGTCGTGGGACAGACCACGACGTCGGCGGCCTTCATGGCCTCGGCGACGATGTCCTCGGGTTCGGCACCGCTCGTCTCCGTGAGCGGCATCACGAGGAGATGGGCCCTGAGCCCGAGCTCCGCGCCGCATTGCAGAAGGGCCTCCCCTATCGCCCGCTTCTCGGGGTCGGTCACGACGAGGAGCCGTTCCCCTTCCTTCGCCCCCATGCAGTCCGCGAGGACGATCCTCGCTCCGCGTTTCAAGTCCATCATTTTCCTCCCAGCATTTCGCCCGCGACCCTTCCCAGCAGGGTCCTGGGCAGCAGCACCGGCTTTCCCGAGACTTTCCGAAAAATCCCCTTCATGGCGGCGGTGAACCCGATGCAGTCCAGCACGATGAGGTCGGCGCCTTTGCCCGCGAGTTCCCGGGCCGCCCGTTCGTACTCCTCCCCGGTCCCGGAATAGGGAGAGGCGGCGACGCAAACGCATTCGCAGCCGGTCTTCGCCCACTTCCTCTCCATCGCCGGGATCTGCGAGGGGTGGGGGACCACGGCACCGAGCCTGCCCCTGCCGAGGAGGATGCCGGGCACGAGATGCTCCATGAGCACGTCCGGCTTGAGCATGAGCTTCCGCGACACGAGCGAGGGGAATTCCCCGGTGCAGAACTGAACGACGAGCTCCGCCCCGTCCTCCTCGAGCTTTCGCACGCAGGCCTTCATCCTCTCCTCGATGCAGCGCTCAGCTATCCTCACCTCGGACCCGTCGAGGAGCCGGGTGACGAGGATGTAGTCCCCGCTCGCGGGGGCCATCGCGTCGATCTCCGTGCGCGTGAGCCCGTCCAGGGCGCCCCGCTGGAGCAGCTCGGCTTCAAGGCCGAGCGCCTGCATGAACTCGCCCGCGACGTCCGCTCTCGGGGCCTGGCCTATGGTGACGGCACCCAGCTTCATTTCTTCGTCTTCCTCGCTTTCTTCTTTCCGCCCGCCTTGTACCAGCAGGCGAGGTGATTGGCGCACCAGGGATTCGGCCCCGTGCATTCCTCCAGGCTTCCGGGGACTCCGCTCACCGGCGCGCCCTTCAGCGCGAGGACGAGGTCGAAGACCCGTTCGGTCTCCAGCGCCGGTCCCTCGATCGCGAAGACCGTCGAGCCCTCGCCCCCCAGGATGCCGCCCTTCCCGATCACCGCGGCCTTCACGTCCGCGAGCGCTGCGAAGGCTTCGAGCTCGGTGAAGAGCCTTCCCGTCACCGGCATGAGGCCCACGGCCATGCCGAGGGACAGACCGGCCGTCTTCCTGCCCGCCGCGGCGATCGCGTCCCGGATCTTCCCCGGCACGAGCTTCTCCAGGCCCGCGGCGACGATAACCTCGGCGCCTTCGGTGGAGAACGCGACCATCGCCTCGCCCGGCCCCAGCCCCCCGGCGCTGCCGGCCATCATGGCGGCGTTCCCTTCCGCGTCGATCGCGTTCGCGCCGATCACTACGACGTCGCCCGGACCCAGGCCCCGTGCCGCCTCGAGGAGGCGGTCGTCGACGTTCCTGCCCTTCCCCCTCTCCACGAGCATCGAGTGGGGCGGGCTCCGGTCGGCCCCTCCCGCGGCGAGGGTGCCCCGAGCGGAGATGCGCCCGCTGATCCGCAAGGGGACTCCTACGAGTTCCTCCGCCAGGGCCGAGACCGTGGTCCCGCCCTTGAGGAGGATGCTGCCGCTCTTCAGGGCGGACTTCACCTTCGGAAGCGAGGCTATCGCCTTCGCGATGAGCCGCTTCGATTCGCTCGGCGTGAGCGTCACCTGGATGTTCATACCCGGAGTCTACTACGACTTTCCGAGGGTGGAAAGATGCGTCATGGGCCCGTAGAGCTTCTTAAGCCTCGCGAACTCCTCGGGATCGTAGAACCTGCACTTGCCCGCCCCGAAGGCCTTGGCCACCTCCAGGCAGAAGCGGCAGGTCTCCTCGATGTCGGTCTCGCGGCTCGCTCCGGTGCCGCAGCCGGGAACCGGCCGGACGCCCGTGACGGCGACGCCCACGACCGGAGAGCTCGTCGCGATGCAGGGCTGGAGGATGCTGTTCACGTGGAACACGTCGTTGCCGTAGGGCGTGATGTCCTGCATGGTGATCGGCAGGACGCGGGGATCGAGGGCCGTCGACCACTCGAAGACGTCGAGAAGGTCGTCGCTCACCTTGAGGATCCAGCCTTCCTTGACGGTCGGCGAGATCGCGAAGCCGCGATGGTTCATGATGCGGTTCCCCTTGGTGGTGTCGATCGAGAGGATCGCGTCCATCTCGGGGTCCACCTCCTGCTCGTTCATCGTCTTCATGTCCACGGGCGAGCCCATGAAGGCCACCGGCTCGTGGGGCTGGGTCGGAGCGTCGGGGCAGATGTGGGTGGCCACGATGACGTCGCCCGGAAGCCGGTCGCCCCTCGCCTGCATGTCCGCGAGCTTGAGCGCGCACGAGAGGGCGGCCACGGCCCCGTCAGCGTCGGACACGAGGCCGATCCGCTCGGGCCTCGCTCCGAGGCCGCCGAGCCTCCCGATGATCCCGAGGGTCGGCGCCTTGCCTCCGGCGGTCTTCCCCGAGGTCCCCGGCACCTTGATCTGGATGAAGTCAGTGGCCCCCCTGCTCCCTTCGATGCGTTCCACGCGGATACGGGAGAGCCCCCTGCTCTCGAGAAGCTCGGCGGCCGAGGCTCCCGACGCCCGGGAATCGTCCATGAGTTCGTACATTTCGAGAACTTGTTTCAGCATGAAGCGTCTCCTTCCTTAAAATGCGTACCTTACTATCGGCAGGCCGAGGATCCTTTCGGCTTCGACGAAGAGTCCGGGATCCCTCATGCCCGCCCCGAGCCTGAGCCTGTCCTTGCCCGCCCTGACGACCGCGATTTCCATGCCCTCCCGTATGCCGGCGGTGGGCACGGCCATGCCGGTCGCGAGATCGACCGTAGCGATGAGGTCCGGAAAGGTGGCGAGCCGTTCCCCGTCGCGTTCGAGGGTCATGTACTCGTTCCAGAAGGTCATGGAGTACTCCCTCCGTCCGGCGTCCACCGTGACCTTTCCCACGTCGAAGCCTCCCTTCGTCTCGAGCAAGACGCCGGACACCCTGCCCTCGGCCGCGACGTCGCCTCCAAGGAACGCGGCGGCGGCGACCGCGGCGGCGGCCGGTCGATTCGCCGAGGCCTCGATCATGGTCCGTCCGAGGCTGATTGCCTGGCCGAGGGCGCCCGGCGCCGCGTGGTCCTTCGCGTAGGAGGCCGGAACCGGATTGCGAGCCACCGCGACGAGACCGTCGGCGGAGACCGCGGCCTGGCGCACGAGACGCGAGGCCTCCGCGATCCCCGCGGCGACCGAGAGCTCCACGTACTTTCCGGCGTCCGGGCTGCCGCCGGCCGCGGCCTGACGGGACACGTAGTCGGGCTTCAGGTGAAGGCCGATCGACCCCATGGTCCCCATGGGATGCGCCCTCCCGTTGCAGGGCGCGTCCACGACCGGGACGCCGAGGACGGCCGCCTGGAACCATCCGTTCACCGACGCCAGGCCTCCGTTCTCGCTCGAAACGAGGCCGTCCACCCTGACGCCCCCTGCCCGGAGGATTTCCACGGCCCGGACGTAATGCATGGGCGTACAGTACTGCCCCGCGGCCGCGGGCGCACCGACCGCGGAGACCGTCACCACGACGGCGTCGCCGGGAAGCTCGTCGATGGAGGCGAGCCTCGGGGATCCCGCTTCGACGGCGAGTGCTCCGATTTTCCTGCCTTTCTCGGGATCCCCTCCTCCGCCTCCTCCGAGGAGGCAGCCGCCGACGACGGCGGCTTCCACATCGTCTTTTTCGATTCGTCTCATGCGTTTCTCTCCAGGTAATGGGCGAGGACGGTCCCCGCGGCGACGACGGGATCGAGTACGGGCACCTTGAATCTCTTCTCCAGCTCCGACGCGAGTCCTATGGTCGCGAATCCCGTGCAGGCGAGCGCGATCACCCCCGCGCCCGACGTCTCGAGCAGCCTCCGGCAGGCCTCGAACGCGCTCTTCCTGCCCGCTTCGCCGAGAAGGTCCAGGGTGTTCCGCACGCCCTCGGGCCTGATCTCGCCCGCGAGGGCCGGGCCGAGGATCCGCCTCATCGCCTCGGGCGTGCCCTCGGTGATTCCCATGGTCCCGACCCTGCCGGAATAAGCCAGGGCCAGGGCCGCCGCGGAACTGCCCGCGCCGATGACCGGAACCGGCAGTTCCGAGCGCAGATCGGCCACGCCGGGATCGGCGGCGCAGCTCACGAAGAGCGCGTCGAGCCTCTCGCCGCGGAACATGCCGATCCCGAGCTCTACGATCTTGGGCACCGCGATCCTCTCGGTCTCGTCGTCGTAGATCCCCTTGGGCTGGTCCGGGATGCACCGGGACACGACCCGGAATCCAGGATGCAGCCTTTCGAGAAGCCGGCCGTGAAGGCCGGCCTCGTCGTCGTCCTTGAGCGTCACGACCCGAATGAGCCCTATCCTCTTCATGACGTTCACTTCTTCGCGGTCGTCGCCAGCGCCTTCATGGTTCCCGTTCCGAACGAGACCAGGGCGGATCCAGCGATGAATCCTCCCGCGAGCACGTACATGGTGTTCTCCGCCTTCTGTCCGTAGACCTTGAGGATGATCACCCGGACGAGGAGAGATACGAGCGCGGTCCATCCCGCGATCGGGTTCAGGATGAGGAGACCGGTGGCGAGGAGGATGCCGATCTGCCTCTCCGGCCCGCCTATGAACTGGATGATGGCTCCGGGTACGGCCCAGATCGCGAGCCACTTGAAGACCTCCATGGAGCTTCCGGCCTTGATGGTCGCCACGAAGACCTTGTCCACCGGCGGGAACAGGTTCGCGGTGAAGTAAGCCTTGTAGAAGATGAAGAGGAACACGATCGCGCAGGCGAAGCCCAGGAGTTCGGCCTTGTACTGCTGGAGCCTTCCCGCCATCTCGAATTCGGGATGCTCGCCCATTCCGCGCAGCATCCACCCGGTCTTGAGATCGTAGCCCATGTCCGCGAAGGCGGGTCCGGTGGACGCGGTGTAGCCGACGAGGAAGGCGAGGGCCAGGGGCGGAAAGCCCATGATCATGCCGAGGATGAGGAAGATGAGCGCGGTTGCGAAGGCCGGGAACCATCCGGCGTGCATGGCCGCCAGTCCCACGATGATCTCCGAGACCTCGGCCGCCACGGCGGCGAAGAGGACGAAGGCGACGAGCTGGAGGATCGACATGTCGGAGGCGAAGCCCCCGATCACGGCGATCAGGACGGCTCCCGCGAGATACACGACGAACCCGCCCCCGAAGCCGAGTTTCATGTCCTTGGCGGTCCGGCTGTACACGTGGTTCTCGTGCTTCTTGTAGAGCTTTCCCTTGCCCGACATGCCCACGATGATCTGCACGAGGGCGATGAGCCCTGCGCCGATCATGATGCCGTGGGGCAGGTAGATGGCGTTGATGTCGATGCCGAACAGGGTCTTCGCGTAGGCCCGGACGAGGAGACCGACGCCGAACATCGCGAGAGCCCAGATGTTACCGATCCAGCAGACGCCGAAGATGTCCATGGGAATGCCGAAGTACGAGCCGACGCCGCCGACGATGCCGCCGCCCACGAGGGTCAGGGCCCGCTTGCCTCCCACGTCTCCCGCGATGATGGTCTCGGCGGTCGCGATTCCGGGCGGCCAGCTTCCCGTCGCGGGGAACGAGCGGGAATCGAACACCATGTAGAGGATCGTCATGTCGACGACGAGTCCGATGATCGCTCCGATGAACATCGGGACCACCAGGTCGGGATTGCCCATGAGCCAGAGGATGCCGATCGGAAGGAGAAGCGCGTTCGCTCCTCCGAAGGTCGCCCCGGAGATCGTCGTCTGGATCAGGTTCTGCCTGTGGACGCTCCTGAGCTTCTTGAACGCGAGGATCGGAACGCGCGCGATCGCGATGGCGAGGATGGCCCCGATCACGGAGGTATTCGGAGTGATCCCCACGCGGGTGATGAGTTCCGCTCCGATGATTACGCCGAGAACTCCCACGATCACTCCCGGGATAAGGACGATCGGCTCCCACAAGGACGGATGCTTGTCCGGAATTTCCGGCTTCCAGTCATCGTCCCTCGTCATTTCTGCCATGAATATCCTCCTTGAAGTCTTTCCGGCCGGGAATACTCCCTGCCTCAGTATCCGCTTCGCGGGGCCCCGGTCCGACGCCGTTCGGCCCCGATTCAGCTTCCTCGAAACGCACCTCTCCTCAAGCAGGCGGCCCGCGGAACCGTCGGTCAGATCTCCTCGGCCCGGAAGCAGGCGACGAAGCGCCTGGGCTCGAGTTCCCTGAGCGGCGGGTCGCCCTC
The DNA here is from genome assembly GCA_964397655.1 of uncultured Spirochaetaceae bacterium. Classification (GTDB taxonomy): domain Bacteria; phylum Spirochaetota; class Spirochaetia; order DTKZ01; family DTKZ01; genus CAYNKA01. The sequence continues at coordinate 182,976 of CAYNKA010000005.1, forward strand.
CGAGCACCGGTCCCGGGCATAGGGACAGCGCGGGACGAACCTGCACCCCGGCCTAGGATCGATCGGCGAGTTGATCTCGCCCTTCAGGACCGCCTCGTCGTTCCATTCACCCGGTGAGAGGGACGGAATCGCGGCGATGAGCGCCTTGGTGTAGGGGTGGAGCTGCTTCAGAAAGAGCTCCTCGCTCGGGGCCTTCTCCACCATCTGGCCGAGGTACATGACCGTGATGTCGTCGGAGATGTGCCTCACCACGGACATGTCGTGGGTCACGAACAGGTACGTGAGGCCGAGCTTCCTCTGGAGGTCCTGCATGAGGTTGAGTATCTGGGCCTGGACCGACACGTCGAGGGCGGAGACCGGCTCGTCGCAGACCAGGAACTTGGGCTCGAGGGCGAGGGCCCGGGCTATGCCGATCCTCTGCCTCCTCCCCCCGTCGAGCTCGTGGGGATAGGCGTTGTAGAGCCGGTCCGCGAGTTCGACCGTCTCCATGAGCCTTCTCACGCGGCTCTCGAGTTCCCTGCGTCCCGAGACCCGCTTGTGGATGACGAGGGGCTCCGCGATGATCTGCGTCACGTTCATCCTCGGGTTGAGCGACGCGTAGGGGTCCTGGAAGATGATCTGCATCCTCTCCCTGAGGAGCCTGAGCTCCTTCCGGCCGGCGCCGAGCACGTCCGTTCCCTGGAAGAAGACGCTCCCGGAGGTGGGCTCCACGAGCCTGAGGATGGACCTCCCGGCGGTGGTCTTCCCGCAGCCGGACTCGCCCACCATCCCGAGGGTCCTCCCCTCCTCGATGTCGAAGGACACGTCGTCCACCGCGTGGAGGAGGCCCCGCGGCGTGTCGAAGTACTTCTTGAGGTTCCTGACCTCGAGCAGGGCCCGCTTTCCTTCGTTTCTATCCATGGCGCTTTCCCATTTCGTTCGGCAGCTTCCCCTCGTGCATGAGACACCTCACCGTCCTGCCGCCCTTCTCCGTGACCGTCGGCTCCAGTTCCCGGCAGAGGCCCTTCGCGTAGGGGCAGCGGGGATGGAAGACGCAGCCCGAGGGAAGGTGCGCCGGGTCCGGCATGAGGCCCGCGACGGGCTTGAGCCGGTCCCGCTTCCCGTCGAGCCGGGGAATCGAGTTGAAGAGCCCCTCCGTGTACGGGTGGAGGGGCCCGTCGAAGACTTCCTTCAGCGTTCCGGATTCCACGATCTCGCCCGCGTACATGATGGCGACCTTGTCGCAGATCCGGGCGACGACGCCGAGGTCGTGGCTGATGAGCACGAGCGACGTGTTGAGCCTCGTCTTGAGCCCTCGGATCATCCTGAGCACCTGGGCCTGGATGGTCACGTCGAGGGCCGTGGTCGGCTCGTCCGCGAGGAGGAGTCTCGGGTTGCAGGCGAGGGCGATGGCGATCACTACGCGCTGCTTCATGCCGCCGGAGAACTGATGGGGGAATTCGTTCATCCTCGCCCGCGGTATTCCCACGAGCTCGAGCATGTCCCCCGCCTTTTCCGTCGCCGCCTCGGGACTCGCCTCGCCGTGGGCCTCGATCACCTCGGCTATCTGCCTGCCGACCGTGTAGATGGGATTGAGCGAAGTCATGGGGTCCTGGAAGATCATGGAGATCTCGTTGCCTCGGATCTTCTTCATCTCCTCCTCGCCGATCTCGAGGAGGTTCCTTCCCCCGAATTCGATGCTTCCGCCGACCACCCTGCCGGTCGGCTTCGGGAGGAGGCCGAGAATCGAAAGGGCCGTCGTCGTCTTGCCCGCGCCGGTTTCGCCGACGAGGCCGAGGCTCTCCCCCTCCGCGAGGTCGAGGGAGATTCCGTTCACCGCGTGCACGGTCTCGTCCTCGGTGACGTACCGGACCCTGAGGTCCCTTATGCGGAGCTGCTTGTCCGTCACGTCGGCCTCCTACCGCTTCAACTTCGGGTCGAGCGCGTCCCGGAGGCCGTCGCCGATGAGATTGTAGGCCAGGATCACGGTCATGATCGCGAGGCCGGGGAACACGAGCGTGTGCGGAGCGCTGATGAGATAGGGCCTCGCCTCCGAGAGCATGTTCCCCCACTCCGGCGCCGGGGGCTGGATGCCGAGACCGAGGAAGGAGAGAGAGGTCGCCGACAGGATGGACTGGGCGATTCCGAGCGTCGCCTGCACGATGACCGGCGCCATGCAGTTCGGGAGCACGTGGCGGACGATTATCCTGAAGTCGGTGGCGCCCAGGGCCCTGGCCGCCTCAACGAATTCCTGGTCCTTCACCGTGAGCACCGACGCCCGCACGAGGCGAACGTAGACCGGGAGCGAGGTGATGCCGATCGCGAGGAGGAGGTTCTTGAAGCTCGGACCCAGGGCCGCCACGATCGCGAGGGCGAAGAGGATGTTCGGGATCGCGAGGAGGATGTCCGCCCCGCGCATGATGACCGTCTCGAGACGGCCGCCGTAGAATCCGGCCGCGGCCCCGAGGCTTCCCCCCGCGACCGCCGCGAAGAAGACGGTCACGAAGCCTATGATCATCGAGACCCGGGCGCCGTGGACGATGCGTCCGAGGACGTCCCTGCCGAAGTTGTCGGCGCCGAAGACGTAGAGGTGCCGGATCTGCCTGCCGTCGACCTCGACCTTCGCCGAAGAGCCGACGCCGGCGAAGGCGTTCGGGATCTGGTTGCCGGTGATGAAGTCGTAGGTGAAGAAGAAATCGGCGAAGAGCGCCATGGAGATGTAGAGGAAGATCACGAACAGGCCGGCGACCGCCAGCCTGTTCCGCCTGAAGCGGACCCAGAATTCCATGAAGGGACCCCGGTGTTTTCTTCCTTCCGCGGCGTTACCGGCGTCGTTGGAAACAGAAGACACGGAAGAAACCTCCTTTCGCTTTCCCGGCCCTTCCTTCGTATTGGGCCTTGATGCGGGGATCGATGAAGGCGTAGAGGATGTCCACCATGAGGTTGACCAGGGCGAAGACCAGGGTGACGAACACGACCGAGGCGAGGATCTGCGGGGTGTCCTTCCTCTGGATCGCGTCCACCATGATGGTGCCGATCCCCGGATAGGAGAAGACCGTCTCGGTGAGTACCGCTCCCTCGAGGAGCTGGCCCACCTGGAGGCCGATGACCGTCACCACGGGGATGAGGGCGTTCCTCAGGGCGTGCCTGCGCACGACGATCTTCTCGTCCAGGCCCTTGGCCCTCGCCGTCCTGATGTAGTCCTGGCGGATGACCTCCAGCATGGAGGACCTCGTCATCCTCGTCTGCACCGCCGTGTTGATGGCCGCCAGGGCCAGGGACGGGAGCACGAGGGATAGAGGATTGCCCGGCGTGGCCAGCGAGGGAAAGATGCCGAGCTTCACCGAGAACACGTAGATGAGCATCATGCCGAGCCAGAAGGCCGGGAGGGAAATCCCGACCAGGGCGAGCACCGTCACGATCATGTCGGTCTTCGTGTACTGGCGCGTCGCGGAGATGATGCCGAAGGGGATCGAAACCGCGACCGATAGCGAGAGCGCCATGAGCGTGATGAGGATGGTGTTCGGGAACCGTTCGAGTATCGTCTGAAAGACCGGCCGGTTCGAGATATAGGAGCGGCCGAGGTCCAGGGCCCAGAGCCCCTTGTAGTCGAAGGAGTCCCCGGGGCCGTCGTAGCCGAAGAGAAAGTGCAGGTACTGCACGACGAAGGAGCGGTCGAGCCCCATGGCCTGCTTCAGGTTCGCGACGTCCGCGTCGGACGCGTCCTGCGGCAGGAGGATGCGGGCCGGATCGCCCGGCGAGATGTACGTGAGGGTGAACACGATGAAGGTCACCCCGATGAGGACCGGAACGAGCTGCAGGAGCCTCCGGACGACGTATCTGGTCATGAAAGCCTCGCGAGAATCGAACGCCGGGAGGCGAATCCCCCGCCCCCCGGCCTCTGCGTCATTTCTTCGGGAGGACCTTCACCGCGTTCGGCAGCCTGAAGGAGCCGGACGGGGAGATCTCCACGCCTTCGATGTTGGTCTGGCTCGCGGAAATCCCGAGCATCGCGACCAGCGGCAGCCTGGGCATGGACTTCAGGATCTCCTTCGAAGCGTTCTGATACGCCGTGTTCCGGTCGGGACCGTTCGGGAGCGAGTTCCCCTTGTCGATCCATTCCTGGGCGGCCTTGGTGTAGTACTTCGTGTCGTGGAGCAGCGAGGTGTTGAAGCCGTCGAAGGCCACGAAGATGTAGTAGGAGTCGTCCGTCTGGGTCCAGTTCACGATCAGGTCCCAGACCTTGGGGTCGGCTGACCGCCGCCTGGTGGCGAGCTCGGAGAGCGCGACCTGTTCGATCTCGATGAGATCGACGCCCAGGGTCTTCTTCACCTGGTCCTTCACGACGAGGGCCTCCTTCACGTACACGCTGCCTGAAAGTGCGGTGCACTTGACGGAGCCGGGCTTCTTGTAGGACTCGGGCAGCGAAGCGAAAAGTTCCTTCGCCTTCTGCGGATTGTGGTAACCCGTGTCCTTGTTGCCTTCCGCGATGCGGGTTCCCGCGGGATCGTCGATGTGACCGAAGGGCAGGGTCTCGACGAACTGGAGGGAGACGATGCCTCGCTTGTCCATGATGTCGGGTGAGTTCACGATGTCCTGGGGATTCACCGAGTGGATGATCGCCATCCTGAGCTTCGTCGAGTCGGACGCGAGATCGTACACGCCGTCGAGGTCGGGCGAGCCGTCCTTGTTGACCTGGCCGACCTTCGGGGATTTCATGTTGAAGGCGAGGTAGTGATAGCCGAAATAACCGTCGGTGGTGAGGATCTTCCCTCCCTGCTTCTCGATCTCGCGGGCGTCGAGCGGCACGACGTTCATGATGAGGTCGACTTCCTTGTTGAGGAACGCGGTCTTGAGGGCCGAGGGGTCCTTGATGGTCTTGTAGACGATCTTGTCCGCATTGCTCTTGATGTTCTTGTCGTAGTACTCCTTGTTGCGAACGAGGACTACGTTGTCGCCCTGGGTCCAGGACTCGAACTTGAAGGGGCCGGTTCCCACCGCCCAGGTGACTCCGTAATCCTTGATCGTACCGTCTCCCTGGGCCTTCTCCATGGTCTCCTTGTCGACGACCGAGGCTCCGAGCCAGCTGAGCTGGTTGAGCTGGGAGCCGAAGGCCGCCGGTTTGTAGGCCGGGGTCCTCGCGTCGAAGCTCTTGAGGTCCGCGTCGTTCGTACCGGCGGGGGCCTTGGATGCGTCGAATTTGCCGGTCCTGAAACTCATCGTGAATTCGTCGATCTTCTTGAGGTCGAACATCATGGCGTAGATCGACTTCATCTGGGACTTCTCGTGGAAAGCCCCCCGGTTGAACGAGAAGATCACGTCGTCGATGGTGAGGGGATTCCCGTTGTGGAATTTGATCCCTTCCTTGATCTTGATCGTGTACTTCGTGCCGTTCTCCTCGATCTTCGGCAGGTCGACCGCGAGGTCGGGAACGATTCTCCCGTCCTTGGTGAGATCGTAGAGCCGGTTGTAGATGACGAGGTTGAGGTTGTGGGTGGGTGTGTCCGAATACATGGGCGGGTCGAGGATCACCGGATCGGTCCCCTGTCCCACGGTTATGATTATGGGCGCCGGTCCCTTCGTCCCGCCGCACGCGGCGAGCAGAAGAGCCGCGAGAAGCGGCAGCAGAATCTTGCGCATTTTCTCCTCCTTTGCATCGGGAATGCTCAACGTATTTTAAGATCGAAGAAGCTCCGCGTACAATGAAGAATGGCTTAAGTCTTGCGGAAGATATGCTTAATTGTTTCTTAAGAAAAGGCTCGAACGCTTTCGGTGAATCCCCGGCGGGAGTATAAAGTAGGAGGAGGAATCGCCATGAGCAGAGATCTCGTCCTCGAAACCGTCGAAAGAAAGAAGGCTTCCTACATCCGCCTCGCGAAGAAACTCTGGGAGGAGCCGGAGCTCTCCTATCGGGAGAAGAAGGCCTCCGCCCTGCAGAAGAAGTACCTCGGGGACGCGGGCTTCCGCATCGTCGAGCTCGACCATGTCCAGAACTACGCCTTCGTCGCGGAATACGGTTCGGGAAGGCCCGTCGTCGGGCTCCTCGGCGAATTCGACGCGCTTCCGGGCCTCTCCCAGAAAGTGTCAGCCGTCCAGGAACCAGCGGTCGAGGGCGGCCCCGGCCACGGCTGCGGCCACAACCTTCTCGGGACCGCGTGCCTCGCCGCCGCCGAGGGAGTCAAGGCAGCGATCGACGCGGGCGGGCTCGCGGGGACCGTCAAGTACTTCGGCTGCCCGGCCGAGGAGCAGCTCGGCAAGCCCGTGCTCGCCAAGGCGGGCGTATTCGCGGGCCTCGACGCGGTACTCTCCTGGCATCCCTCGGACGTGAACACCGTGGCGGCGTACGGCAGCAACGCGAGCATCGAGCTCGTCTTCGAATTCCGCGGAGCGCCGGCGCACGCGGCCCAGGTCCCCCACCTCGGGAGGTCGGCCCTGGACGCCCTCACCCTCATGAACATAGGCGTCGAGTTCCTCAGGGAGCACATGCCGACCAAGGCGAGGATCCACTACATCGTCCTCTCCGGGGGCGAGCGGCCGAACATAGTGCCCAAATTCGCCTCGGGCGCCTTCCAGATCCGCTCGCCGCGGATGAAGGAGGCGGAGGGCCTCGTCGCGAGGGTCCTCGACGTGGCGCGGGGCGCCGCGCTCATGACCGGCACCGAGGTCGAATGGGAGATGAAGTACGGTTGCTGGGACGTGCTTCCGAACAGGACGATCTCGGACATCCTCCACGAGAACATGAGCGCGATCCCGGTGCCGTCGTGGACCGCCGGGGAAATCCGCTTCGCCGAAAAGCTCGCATCTTACTGGACGGCCGATCAGAAGCGCAACACCCTGGCGGGCCTCGGCATCGACGGTTCGTCGGCGGAGAGGATCCTGAAGTCTCCCCTCCACGGAGAAACGGGCTACTGGGGGATCGGATGGAGCATGCCCGCCTCCACCGACGTGGGCGACGTCTCCCACATCGCCCCGACGGCCCAGATCAACACCGCCACCTGGCCGGTCGGAGTCGGGGCCCACAGCTGGCAGGCTACCGCCGCCTCCGGCTCGACGATCGCCGAAAAGGGGATGATCTACGCGGCCAAGGTCCTCGGGGCCTCGGTCCGCGACCTCATGACCCGGCCCGACGCCCTGAAGAAGGCGGCGAAGGAATTCAAGGCCGCGACCAGGGGCGAACGCTACTCCACAGCCTCCGATCTCGTCGGCAAGCTCAGCGGGAAGGGAAAACGAGCCTGAACACGGCGCCTCCGCCGGGGGCGCTCTCGACCAGGATGTCGAAGCCGTATTCCTCGGAGAATTTCTTGAGGATCGCGAGCCCCAAGCCCGTGCCCTTTCCCGCGGCGTTCCGCCCCCGGCGGTAACGCTCGAAGATCGCCTCGCGCTCTTCGGGTTCTATGCCGGGCCCCCTGTCCCTCACCGAGAACTCCCCCTTCGTGAGCCGGATCTCCACGATCCCCCCGGACCCGCCGTACTTCACCGCGTTGTCGATCAGGATGTTCTCCATCCGCTCGAGATCGGCCGAAGCGATCCTGAGGACGACCCCCGGATCGATCGAAGCCTCGAACGAGATGTCCGGGAACAGCTCGCGGTAGTACTTCACGATGCGCTCGGTCATTCCCGAGGCGTCCTGGGCTTCCACGCTCCGGAGCTTCGCCGCCGCGGTGAGCGCCTTGAGTTCCACGGTCATGTCGCGCAGTCGGGCGAGTTCGGTCTTCGAGACTTCGAGGAACTCGTCAACGAGGGCCTCCTTCCTTCCGTGACGCTCGATGAGCTGGCGGAAGCCCTCGAGGATCTGAACCGGCGTCACGATGTCGTGCGTCATGTCCTCAACGAATTGGGCCTGCTTGCGGTAGGCCGTCTCGATCTCGTCGAGCATGGAATTGAAGGTGAGGATGAGCTGACGCATCTCGTCCTTGCGCCTCGGGACGGGAACGCGGACCTGCAGGTTCCTGGACGTGATGGCGACCATCGACGAGGCCAGCCGGGTGATGGGATCCACCGCCATGCTCACGAGAGCCCAGCCGAAGATCCCGAAGAGGAGCGCGAAGACGATGGTCGTGATCTTGATGGTGGTCCGAACGGGGTCGAGGTATTTCGAGGTCGCGGCGAGCAAATCTATGTACAGGGTGAAATCGTAGGAGCCGGATTTCTGCTCGATGTGCCTGGTGTTCGGCGAACCGAGGTCGAGCCTCGCGGTACCGTACTGGAAGATGAGGCTCTTACCCTTCCTGACCGCGAGGACTTCCTCGTCGAAATCGACGGTTGCATAGACGTCGACGTCCGTCGAAGTGGCCGCAAAGCCCCAGGCGATGAGCGAGAGCCTGTCCTTCGCGCGCTCGATGATGAGCCTTTCCACGGAGCGGCCCACTGCGTATTCCGAGAACGATATCGAGGCGACCGCGGCGGACGCGATGACGAAGGCGAGCGCGAGGAGAAACCGTTTCTTCACGGAGAGGATTCCCTCGGGACGAGGTATCCGATGCCCCTGACGTTCTCGATGTACCGGCCCTCGAGTTTGTTCCTGATGGCCTTCACGTGGACCGCGAGGACGCCCTCCTCGAGGTGGACCCTTTCCCCCCACACGGCGGAAAAGATGGCCTCCTTCGTCATGACCTTGCCCCGGTTGGCGAGAAGGATGACGAGGATTTCGTATTCCTTCTTCGTCAGGTGGACGCGGACCCCGTTCTCGTAGACCGCGTGCTCGTCCTTGTTCACCACGAGCCCGCCGTAGGAAAGCCTTACCGGCTCGTCCCTGCCGGATGCCTTCCGTCTCCGGGTCACGGCGCGGATGCGGGCGAGAAGCTGCTCCATGTCGAAGGGTTTCACGATGTAGTCGTCGGCCCCCTCCCGCAGGCCCCGGACCTCGTGCGAGACGCCCTGCTTCGCCGTGATCATGATGATGGGAAGATCGGCCCCCCGACTCCTGAGCAGGCGGCAGACATCGATCCCCTCGACGTCGGGAAGCATCCAGTCGAGGACGAGAAGGTCCCAGCCACCCTCGAGGGCGGCTGCGAGGCCGGACTTGCCGTCTCCGCGGATCTCTACCTCCATTCCCTGGAGGAGAAGCTCGACCTCGATGACTCGGGCCAGAGATTTTTCGTCTTCGACGAGGAGAACGCGCATTCTCCAATAATAAAAGCCCTCACCGGACCTGTCAAAGGGCGCGCCGCCCCGTTTTCGATTCTTTGATTCGGCGCTTTCATGGAGCAAACGGTCGTTTCGCGGTATCTTGTCCCGATGACGAAGAACGAAACATCGGATGACCCTTACCCTCCCTCGGAAATGCACTCGGCCGCATCCCGGGCCCTCGCTGCGGCGGAGGTCTACGCTCTCGCGATGCCGGGCCGGCACGGTCGCTGGGCGGTGTTCACCGCGGGCATCCTGGTGCAGCGGGGCTTCGCCGCCGCCAGGGTTCTCCTCAAAGACTCGAATTACGCCGCGTATTCCGCGGTCATGACGCTTCTCGTCCTCCTGCTCATCGACTCGGGCGGAACACCTTCCTTTTCGCTGCTCGCGGACAGGCCCGCGGCGACCCTCGCGGGCTGCGTCCTGGCCCTCACCCTCGGGAATCCGGCGCCGTACCGGCGCTTTCTCGCATAGTCCCCGGCCGGTACGACCTCGTGCCGAGCGGAAAACCGGCCGGTCCGGCTGCCGGCTCCTACCGTTCCGGGCGCGCCTCGGGCACCTTCCGGTCGAAGATCCCGCTCACGCCCACGAGCGAGACGACGATGAGCGCGCCTCCGAAGACGAGTCCGGCCGTCAGGGGATCGTCGAAGATGAAGACGCCGAGCGCGGTCGAGAAGAGGATGCCGCTCTCCATGATGAGCGAACCCGGAGCGGCCTCGAAGTGCTTCGTTCCGACGGTGATCGCGATCTGGGCGAGAAAGCCCGAAACCGCGGAGGCGAGAATGAAGATCCAGACCCTCGGCGGCGGGAAGACGAAGACCGGGAGCGCGACGAGTCCGTTCAGCACGAAACCGATCGCCATGAGGTAGAAGAGAATCACGTACGAATCGTCGTATTTGCGGGACTCGCGGAGCACGCAGACTGCGGCGGCGCCGAGAATCGCGGACGCGAACGCCGACACGTCGCCCGCGTTGACGGACGAGAAGTCGGGCGCCACCACGAAGTACAGGCCGATCATGGCGATCAGGAGGTGGAAGTATTTCAGGAGGCTCGGCCTCTCCCGGTTGATGAAGGGGCTCATGAGAAAGATGAAGACCGGAGAACTCCAATTCAGCATGTTCGCCTTCGTCACGGTCGTGTACCGGAGGCTGACATAGAGCGTGAGCACGGCCGCCGTGTTGAGTATCCCGCGCCAGACGACGAGGCCGACCTTGTTCGGCCTTACCGACTTTCCTCTTAAACGGACGAACACCGCCATGAAGGCGAAGCCGACCACGAAGCGGAAGAAGGATACCTGGAAGCCCGAGAGACCGGGCCAGGCGATATGGGCGAACTTCGCGAACACCGTGGAAAGGGCGAAGCAGAGCGAGGAAAGGAGGAGGAGGAACGCTGCAAGTGCTTTCATCGAATGATCTCCCGGAACGCATGGGCGTCGAACGAGTCCCGCACGATCCTGAAGATCCTCGTACGCCGTGGCCGCTCCCGATCGGTAGGGTACGGGCTTTCCGGGGGGGAGGTCAAGGATAGGGGGGAACGGGATGCGGGCCTCCGCGGACCGTTTCGACCGTATTGCATCGCGGAGCTTCCGCGGTATATAAAGCCTTACGGGTCGTCACCTGTCGCTCCAAAGAATGAATTCAGGAGTTTCCTCATGCCAACCCCCTTGAAGACCGTTTACTTCGATTTCGGAGGAGTCATCACCACTCCTCAGGATCCCTCGCTGAAGAAGGAAATCTGGAACATCGTGAAAGCCTGCGGAAGATCGGAGGAGGAATTCTGGAAAACCTACTTCGGACTCCGCCACCTCTACGACGCCGACGAGGTCTCCGTCGAAGAATATTGGGAACAGATCGGCGAAGATCTCGGAACGAAGCTCGATCCTGAAACCATTGCGCGGCTCATCGAGATTGACGACCGGAGCTGGTCCGCCGTCGACCGGGCGACGCTCGACTTCGCGGAGTCCGTCCGCAGGAAAGGGATCTCGATCGGGGTGCTTTCCAACATGCCCAAGCGGTTCTTCGAGATGGTGCTCAGGCCTGCGCCGTGGCTCGGCATTTTCGACTTTCTGGTCATATCCGGCGAGATCGGTCTCATAAAGCCCGATCCGTCCATCTTCCGCTACGCCTGCGATCTCGCGAAATGCCGACCCGAGGAAATACTGTTCTTCGACGACACCGTGAGGAACGTCGACGCCGCACGGGCCTTCGGCATGAAGGCCCATCATTTCACGGGCGTTGACCGGCTTCCCGGCGAAGTCCTCGACGCGCTTTCCCGTTCCGCGGGCTGAGACGGGCCGTTCGCGACGATGCGAAGATGATTATTAATCTCTAAGAAATATAGACGATTATAAAAACAGCGCTATATTATAGACATGGAGAAAAAGTACATGAGTAAAAAAACGGTTTTTCTGATGATCGGCATGGTTCTCTTGGGCGGATCGGTTTTCGCGGCTACGACCGGCTCGTTGACGGTTCAAGGAACGGTTCCGGCGGTGCTCGACATAACCGTCACGGCGACCGCGGCGGCGAACACGCTCGACCTGACGACGGACGTCGCGGATCTCGTCGTGGCCACGGTCGTGGAACGGAGCAACAAGAAGGCGGGCTATACGGTCACCCTCCAATCCGCCAACGGCGTCACTTCCAGCCTGAGCACGGGCAGATTCAAGAGCGCCGACGTAGCGAACGGTGATTACCTCGACTACTCCCTGAAATACGGCGGGTCATCGGTGACCTTCACCAACGGAATCGCCACCATCACGGACAGCTCGACCAAGACCACCGGCACCGGCGCCTCGAAGAACCTCACCATCAGCTACACCGGGGCATCGGGAGTCCTTCTGTACGAGGACACCTACCTGGACACCCTCACGTTCACCATCATAGCGAAGTAGCAGTCGGTAAAGGTCGTGCCAGCATTATTCGTGGTCATGGCCCTGCTCCTCCGGAGCGGGGCCTTGTTCGCATTCGGCTTCGAGCCGATCAGCCGGGACTTCGAACCGAGCGGACCGGAATCCGTCCAGACCTTCCGTCTGGAGAACGAGGGCGACAAGAACATCGCGATCAGGCTCAGGATCCTGACCCGCGACATGGACGAGTACGGCAAGGAGACCTACGGTCCCGCTGACGGCAAATTCCTCGTCTACCCCTCGCAGGTCGTCCTGAAACCGAAGGCGGTTCAATCCGTCAAGGTCCAATGGAAGGGCGAAGCCGAGCCGGAAAGGGAGGCCTGTTTCAGAATTCTGGCGGAACAGGTGCCGGTCAATTTCGCGGACGACACCGCGTCGGGAAGCAGGATACAGATCCTTTTCCGCTATTTGGGAGCGATCTACGTCCTTCCGAAGGGAGCGGAACCCGACATAGTCCTGGAATCCAACCGACCTGCGACCGGCCCATCCGGCGAGAAAGGACTCGAACTCGTCTTTCTGAACAAGGGCAGGGCTCACGCGATTCTCGGCAACCTATCCGTCATCCTGTCGGCCGGGAATCCGAGCGAGGCGGTAACCTTGACCGTCCCGGACCGTATGCTGAAGGGAATCACGGGCGAGAATGTCCTGCCGGAAAAACGAAGACGTTTCTTTCTCGCCGTACCGGAACCGTTCTCCCATGACGACACGCGCGTCTCCTTCAGATTCGATCCGATCCGGTAAGAACCCGGAGAAACGTCTGCAGCCGATCCGACTCTTCGCCGCGTTGCTCCTGCTCGCCGCAGGAACCGGGCCGGTCGCCCAAGCCCTACCGAACGCGCCCATCCCCCTCGGCCTCTACGTCGAAGGGACCTTTCGCGGAAACATTCCGGGCGATCCCGAGGCGGTTCCGCCGCGCATGAGCCGCTCCGAATTTCTCAGACAGATCGAGCCCCTCGTGGAGAAGGAGGTGGCGGACGCCCTCAGGACTCCCCGGGAGCCGCAGGGGGAGGATTCTCCGATCGACCTCACGCTGGACGAGATAGCGAAGACCGGACTCGCCGCCGAATTCGACCCCTCCCTCCTGGAAGTGAGGATAGGCATCCCCTTCGAACTCAGGCCCTGGTCCATCCAGCGCATCCTCGATCGCGGCGTCCCGCAGACGGACAAGGCCGAGCGTCCGGCCGACTACGCCGGCTATCTCAATTTCTACGGCAGGAGCGAGGTCTCGTGGAAATCCGCCGGAAACGAGACGGTCTTCGATTCCCCGTCGAGTCTCACCGTCCAGCAGGTCGCGAACATACGGACCTGGGTCGCGGAAAGCGAGACGTATTTCACCGGCGCCCCCTCGCCGTCCTTCGACCTGGATTACGCACGACTCGTCAAGGATTATCCCGAGCTCTCCCTGCGCCTCAATGCGGGCAATCTCATCCTTCCGGCCGCGGGTTTGAAATCCCAGGGCAACCTGACAGGCATCGGAGCGGCCAGGGATTCGGCCTACTCGTTCCGTACCGCCGAGAGGCTCGAGGCGCAGCAGGAGATCGTTCTCCGCTCGGCAGCGGACGTGAGCATCTACGTGAACGACCGAGTGGTCAAGGTCCTACGGCTTCCGCCCGGGCGCCACCGGATCGGGGATTTCCCCTTCCTGAACGGTCTCAACACCCTCAGGATCGAAATCCACGAGGAGGGATCTCCGCCCAGGACCATCCTCCTTTCGGTGCCGTTCGAGTCCGGACTCCTCATGAGGCGGGACTACTCCTATTCGGCCGCGGTCGGCACCAAGGAATGGACCTCACGGAATCCCGTGGTCACGGCCTACGGCAGATACGGATTGCTGGACTACCTGACGGTGGGCCTCAACGGCCAAGCAGGGCTCGACAGAGGCCTTTTCGGAGCGGAGGCGATCTGGGCGAGCCCCGCGGGGAATTTCAAGACCGAACTCGGCGTGAGCAGCGACCGCACCGGAGCCCCGGACTTCGGCGGGCAGCTCCAGTACAGACTCGCGGTCGCTTCGCGGCCCGACCTTCCCGTGATAGGAGTCTCGGCGAGATACACGGGGAAACGGTTCCTCGCGCCCGGATCCGAGGCCGCGGCGAACGATTACGCGTGGAATTTTTCGGCGGTAGCGAGCCAGGCCGTTCCCGGAGGGATAGGTCTCAATTTCGGCGCTGGATATCAGACGGGCTGGGGCGATTCGGCCGGCACGACGACCGGTTCCTTTTCGATCATGAAGAATTTCGGCGGCGGAACGACGCTCTCCTTCTTCCTCGCCGCCGAGACGGGCAGGACCGCCGACCCGGTCTGGAAGGGAGGCGTGACGCTGACGATCTCCCCGCCGGGAGAACGGACCACGGTCAACGTGAGCCACGACATCGTCAACGGCCCCGCATACGTCGACTACCAGGTCCGCCCGAAGAAAAACCTGGGTTCCCCGGGGTATTCGGCGTCCCTCGAGGGAATCCCCTTCGGAAACGAGACGGCCTCTTCCGCGCGCATAGGCGCGACCTACGCCCACGAGCTCTTCGAGACTTCGGCCTACAACACCGTCCAGCGGGGGCCGGACGGAAAGCCGCCCTTCCTCGAGAAGATCAACCTCTCGGCCGCGAGCGCGCTGGCGTTCTCGGACGGAACATGGGCAGTCACAAGGCCGATATCCGACTCCTTCGCTATCGTCGTCCCCGAAGGAATCGAGGGGCGTCGGGTACGAGTCTCCTCGGGCGGTGATTCGGTCCTCACCGCTAAGGAAGGGGAAGTCGCGACCGTGCCGGACATCCGCTCCTACCAGCCGAGGGCGCTGATTGCGGACATACCCGAACTGCCGCCGGGAAAGGAGGCCGGCCCCCGGAACAGGCTGCTTCTGCCTTCCTACAAAAGCGGCTATACTCTCCGTGTGGGGATAACGAGCACCCGTTACGGCAAGGGCGCCCTGACCTTCCTCGACGGCAAGCCGATCGCGCTCCAGGGAGGCGAGATCGTATCCCGTGACGATCCGGGAAGGCCGAGCTTCCCCTTCTACACGGACGAGGAGGGATCGTTCGAATATTTCGGCTTCGTTCCCGGCACGTACGAGCTGCGGCTCTTCGTCCACGAAATGGCCAGGATCGATTTCACGATTCCGGAAAGCGGCGAAGCGTTCACCGATCTCGGGAATCTCAAACTGCCGATCCTGAAAAGGGAGTGACGTTATGACGAAAAACACGGCGCTGCGCATCTCGGTTCTCGGACTCGTATTATCGGGAATGGCGATCCCCGCCTCGACCCAGACGATGTCGTTCCAGCAGGCGCCGAAGAACGTCCGGGGCTCCTTCGTCGTGGATCAGGAAGTAGTGATCCAGGAGAGCTTCGACGTCCGTCACAAGGGGACCGGCACGCCCTACTTCACGACCTTCTCCCCGGGACAGGGTGGGACCTTCGCGCCCCGGCTCGCGTCCGACGGGGCGGGAAACAGCCTCGCCTACTACGTCTACGACGACGTCGCGCAGCGCAACATCCTCAAGGACCTCTCGGTCTCCCCCTCGCCCGCCGAAGTCCTCAGCGGAAGCTTTCCGGATTCCTCGAAGTTCCAGACCCAGACCCGGAACTTCGCCGTTGCGATACCGGCCGGGACCTTCCCGGTCGCCGGCACCTACACCGACACCTTGATCATGACCCTGTATCCGGGAACCGTCACGTCCCACGGGACCTCGGCGGATCAGTCCTCGTTTTCCCTCACGATCAAGGTCCCGAAACTGATGGACCTTTCCCTCGTGGCGGCGAATTCCTTCTTCGACCTCAACAGCGTCGCGCTCACGATGGATTTCGGACTCCTGTCCGCGGGAAGCACGAGGAGCGCCGACCTCGTCGTCCGCTCGAACGCTCCCTACGGAGTCACCGTCACGTCCCGGAACGGGGGCATCATGAAAATCAACGACCCGGCGGACTCGAGCACCGTCCCCTACACCTTCGACGTGAACGGGACCGCAAGGACTCTTCCGGCGGGAACCGCGGCCTCGATCGCCTCGGGGATGGCTCCTACTGGTTTCGAGGGGACGAGGTTCAGGCTCTCCTTCACGATAGGCGACTTCGGCATGGCCACGGAAGGAACCTATTCCGACGTCCTCACGCTGACCGTCATCGCGAACTGACGCACACCTCGTAAAGACGCCCGGGCGGGCGAAACCGGCCTTTACACGGGATGCCGATCCCGCTACGCTTCGGACGGAGAAGACCATGATCCTCGTGATAAACATCGGGAATTCGAGCATCTCGGCGGGCCTCCACGGCATCGGCGGGTGGACGGAACACCGAAGGTATTCCACCGACGAGAGGAAGACGGCGGACGAGTACCTCGTGCTCTTCCGGGCCTCCTTCGGGGAGAAGGCACTGGCCTCCTCGGACCGGGTCGCGGTCAGCACCGTGGTGCCGGAGCTCGAGAAGACCTTCGAGGACTTCGGGCTGCGCTTGCTCGGGAAGCCCCCCTTCGTCGTGAGGCCCCGGCACAGGGCGGGCCTCGAGGTGGCGATCGACAACCCCGAGGAACTCGGCACCGACCTCCTCGCCGACGCCGTCGCGGGATACGATCGCTGCGGAGGAAGCTGCATCATCGTCGACTTCGGCACGGCGCTCACCTTCACCGCCGTGGAAAAGGGCGGGATCGTTCGAGGCGCCGCCATCGCCCCGGGGATCGGAAGCGCGGTCAAGGCGCTTTCTTCCAGCACGGCGAAGCTTCCCCGGGTGCCCATAGAGGCTCCCGTCAAGGCCATCGGGACCGACACGGTCGCCTCCATCCAATCGGGGATCGTCCTCGGATACGCCGGGCTCACGGAAAGCATGATATCGCGCATGAAGAAGGAGCTTCCTCCCCCAGTCACCGTGATCGCCACGGGCGGCCAGGCCACGGTCATGGCCGACCTCGTCCCCTGCTTCGACGTCGTCGATCCCTGGATAACCTTGGACGGCATCAGGCTCATCGCCGAGCGGGAAGGGGGAATGCGGTGATGCCTCCTGCCCTCGAGCGGGTCTCGAGACGGCTTTCCGAGGAGGTCGGCGGGCTCGCCTTCTCCTCGCCCGCCTCCGTCGTGTACAACACGCTGGACTACGCTTGGGCCCCCCACCGCGCCTATCTCGAGCGGTACGGCCGTCCCGGCAAACGGGTCGTCTTCCTCGGCATGAACCCCGGCCCCTTCGGAATGGCCCAGACCGGGGTCCCCTTCGGCGAGGTGTCCGCGGTGAGGGACTGGCTCGGCATCGATGCCGCGGTGAGAAAACCGGCCGTCGAGCATCCGAAGCGGCCGATCACGGGCTTCTCCTGCCCGCGCTCCGAGGTGAGCGGCCGAAGGCTCTGGGCCCTTTTCGCGAAACGCTTCGGCACCGCCGAAACCTTCTTCCGGGACCATTTCGTGGCGAATTACTGTCCCCTCGCGTTCATGGCCGAGGGAGGCGGAAACGTCACGCCGGACAAGCTCCGCCGCGAGGAGGCCGATCTCCTCTTCGCCGCCTGCGACCGCGCCCTCGCGGAGACCGTCCGGATCCTGAAACCCGCCTGGGTCGTCGGCGTGGGGAAATTCGCGGAAAGACGGGCGCTGGCGGTGAGGGAGAAACACTTTACGCCGGACGGCGAGGCTCCCGTATTCGGCGTCGCCTCGATCCTCCATCCGAGCCCCGCCAGCCCCCTCGCGAATCGGGGATGGGAGGCCGCGGTCGAGCGAACCCTCGTCAGCCTCGGTGTTTGGAAGCCCGAATAAACGTGAATGTTCGGTGACGCCCGAAGGGAAAGGAGAGTGCTATGAAGATCGGAATCATCATCTGCGACCGCTACAAGAGCTGTTCCGGAGGAAAATGTTTCCGCTCAGCCAGAAACCGCGAGGGAGCGTTCAGCGTGTACCCGAAGGACGAGGAACTCGAAATCGTCGGGTTCACTTCCTGCGGAGGCTGCCCCGGCGGCAACGTCGAATACGCTCCCGAGGAGATGAAGAAGAACGGAGCGGAGGTCATACACCTCGCCACCGGTCTCCTCGTGGGTTATCCGCCCTGTCCCCGCATAGAGGAATTCAAGGCCTTCATAGAAGAAAAGTATTCGATCCCGGTCGTCGTCGGAACGCACCCGATACCGGAGAAATACTTCCTGACCCACCAGAAACTCGGGACCTGGAAGGCTCCGAAATGGGCCAGGCTCATCGAGCCGACGCTGCCCGGAGTCGAGGTCAGGAAGAGCTACGACTGAGGGCCAGCGGCCGGGGACTCAGTCGCTCGCTTCCTTGAGCCTTATCTCCGAGTACCTTCCCGAGGCTTCGGAAACCTCCTTCTCCTCCTTGGAGAAGAAGTGGAGCACGTCCTCGAGGTCCGGGAGGGAATCGCAGAGGCAGTAGCGGTAGAAACACTCCCTCGTCGAAAGGAGCTTCTGGAAATCGGGGCGGTCCTTCATCAGGATCGGATCCGTCATCTCCCTTATGACCGCCCGGAGACCGCCCAGCCAGACTTTGCCGAAGTGGAAAAGCCGGAGTTTTCCCCGCCCGTCCTTGTAGTAGAGTTCGAAGAGGCCGGCCCGAGCGGGAACGACCTTCTGGATGTCGTATTTGTCCGCCTTCCTCATCGGAGACCAGTTGACGGTGTAGAACGCCTTTCCGCCCCGGACCAGTTTTTCCACATGATGAATTTCGGTCATGGCTTCGTCTTCATTTCGATGAACTCCTCGAACAGATCGAAGAGTACGGGATCGAGTTTCAGGTGCTTTTCGACGAATTCATCGCGCATCATCGAAAGAGCCTCTTTCGCGGACAGCGGCTTGCGGTATTTTCTGTTCGGGTCGGTGAGGGAGTCGAAAACGTCCACTATTTCCAACACCTTGGCCGGAAAATACGCGAGGGCTTCGAAGTCGATCATGGGCTCGAGCTCGAAGGTTATGCAATAATCCTGGGATGCCTTGGGATTGGCCTGCTTGTATTTCGCGAGGTAGGCCCTGAAGTAGCCGTAACCGTTCGGGTCCCCGTAGTATTCGTGATGATAGCCGGTTATGAGGCCCGCCTGCCGAGGATAATTCGTCTTGTTCATGACCGCGGTATAGCCGATCTTCACGTGATCCACGACTATGTCCCGATCGTAAGCGGCCTCTCCCTCGTGGTATTCGATCGCCTGGGCCTTTCCAATGTCGTGAACGAGGAAGCCCGTGGCCCAGTTGTGGAATTCGACCTCGGGAATCGATCTCATCCCCTTGTAGAACACCCTCTCCAGGGTAACGTCGTCCTCGTGGAGCTGGGGGAGGAGCTTGCGGTAATATTTCTTGTATTTTCTGTCGAACGCGATCCTCAGCCTGTTCGCGACGCTCGAGTGCAGGACGAGGTTGTTGTAATAGGCCAGGAACGAAACGCCGTTCAGGAAAACTCTCGTCATGTGCTGGACGACCGTGCCGTTCGACTTGCTCACGAGGGTCTTGACGAGTTCGTCGTTGAATATCTCCTCGGTCACGAGGTGCGCGGTGACCTTCACCATGTCCTGGGTGGAATCCACGAGGTCCTGCGTGAGTTTCTTCGCCTCCTCGTCGCCGAGCCTGAGGGCTTCGAGCAGAGTCGCCTTGTTGATGAGCGCAGCGTCCCTGGAAGCCTCGACCAGGGTTTCCGCTACGACGTCGAACTGAGCGGTCTTTTGGGATAGGAGCCCGCCGAGCCGGTCTTTGGCCTGCCTGACGTGAGCCACCCGGGTTTCGATGGCCATGCTCTCGAAGCGTTCGTACTCCGGGCCGAAGTTGGCCCCTTCCGCGGCGACTTCGACCCGTCCGGCTTCTTCGGGTTCACGGGGCTCTGACAGGGCCTTCCCGTCGTCCTCCGTCCCGGCGGCGGGCGGCACCGACGTCGCCGCCCGAGGATTCTCGCCTTCGCCCGTGAAAACCGTATTGAGCGTCTCGTAGACCTTCCTGTCTATGAAGTATTCCCAGTTCGAGCCGGGATTGAGATAGAATCTCTCGTCGTTATCGTAGAGGGCCTTGAACTGCATCTTTCTGATCTTGCCCGTGATCTTGTTCCTGCAGACGACGACCTCGCCCCGCACGAGCAGGCCGTTCGCGAATCTCGGGTCCCTTTCCAGGACTTTCCTCAGAGAAACGACCGAAACCATTTCCGACATGATTCAAGAATACTATTTTTTTCGGATTTTGCCACCAGGAAAGAAGACCGAACCCGCACAAGCGGTGCGCAGTACTGGTGATGCACGGCCGAAGCGCGGCATTGACTAAGAACCGTCCGTAGACCTATGCTGGGACCCGCCGCCCGGAGAGGCACCGTCCGATTCGCATGAAAAAAAAGACGCTCGTTCTGCAAACCGATCCCGAAGATCTCGCACGCGCGGCGGCCATCATCAAGGCCGGCGGGCTCGTGGTGTTCCCCACGGAGACGGTGTACGGCCTCGGGGCCAACGCCCTGGACGCCGGGGCCTGCGCAGGGATATTCCGGGCCAAGGGACGGCCCCAGGACAATCCGCTCATCGTCCATCTCGCCTCGCCGCACGAGATCAGGTCGGTGGCTGAGGTGGATTCTCCGGAGGCCGCCGTCCTCGTCGAGCGATTCCTCCCCGGCCCCCTCACCCTGGTCCTCCCGAAGAAACCGCTCATCCCCGACGAGGTGACGGCGGGACTCCCGACGGTCGGAATCAGGATACCGGAAAGCGAAACGGCCAGAAATCTCATCGCGCTGGCGGGCGTTCCGGTGGCCGCCCCGTCGGCCAACATCTCCGGAAGGCCCAGCCCTACCACCTTCGAGATGGCATGGGAGGCCATGAACGGCCGGGCCGACGCCGTCATACGAGGCGATGACTGCGACGTCGGTATCGAATCCACGATCGTCAGGGTGGAAGACGGCAGGATCGTCGTTCTCAGGCCGGGAAAGACGGCCGAGGAGGATATCCGGGAGGCCCTGCGCACCGTGCCGGTGCTGAGTTCCGCGGAGGCGAAGGAAGGGGAACGGCCGCGGGCCCCCGGCATGAAATACGTCCACTACAAGCCCAGGGCCGAGGTCGTCCTCTTCACGGACCCGGCTTCCGCGGCGAGGGAGATGGAAAGGCATCCGGAGTCGAAATACGGCGTATTGGCCCTCCGGCCGATCCCCGCCGGCGCGGCCTCGGTCAGGCTCATGGCGGACCTCGACGACTACGCGCGCAGACTGTATTCCGAGTTCTTCATGTTCGACAGGCTGGGCTGTGATAGGATACTCGCAGAGCTTCCTGCGCCGGGGGGAATCGGCCACGCCCTCAGGAACAGGCTGATGAAAGCGTCGGGAGGGGGCCTCCTCCCGACCGACTAATCATGACAAATTCCAATATGGTAGTCAGGAATTCGAAATACGGTCGATTGAACGCCGGTAGCCGATCCGGCATGGCAACCAGAACCTGGTCATTGAGCTAAACGCTTCTCACGAGCCAAATCCTTGGCAAGGAACAACGAGGCGTTTCCCTTTTTTCGCCGCCGAAAAACGAGTGACTTGGTAGCCATGGTTCCTATTTCGAATTCCGGCTAACCGTTCGCGGCTCCCACCTCTTCCTTGACTTCCTGGTTCTTCTCGCTGCCTTCCGAAAAAACGATCTTTCCGTTCCTCACCGAGACAACGACCTTGCTGTCGCTCTCGAACCGGTGGCGGAGAATGTCCATGGCGAGAGGATCCTCGATCTCCTGCTGGATGATCCTTCTCAAGGGGCGCGCCCCGAATTTGACGTCATAGCCTTTCTCGACGAGATAGTCCTTGGCCCGGCGCGTGACCTCGAAGCCGATGTTCCTGTCGGCGAGGCGGACTTCCACCTCCTTGAGCAGGATGTCGAGGATGCGGCCGATCTGGTCTTTCGCGAGGCTGTGAAAAACGACTATTTCGTCCACTCGGTTGATGAACTCGGGCCGGAACACCCGCCTGAGCTCGTTCATGGCGGAGGACTTGATCTCCTTGTAATCGAGGA
Organism: uncultured Spirochaetaceae bacterium; assembly: GCA_964397655.1. Taxonomy (GTDB): domain Bacteria; phylum Spirochaetota; class Spirochaetia; order DTKZ01; family DTKZ01; genus CAYNKA01. Next base: position 204,898 of record CAYNKA010000005.1, read on the forward strand.
TGCCCTCCTGGGATTGGAATCCGAGAGCGGCCTCCCTGGAGATCTCCCTCGCTCCCGCGTTGGAGGTCATGATGAGCACCGTGTTCCTGAAGGACACGGTATGACCCAGATTGTCCTGGAGCTGGCCTTCCTCGAGCACCTGGAGCAGGAGGTTGAATACGTCGGGATGGGCCTTCTCTATCTCGTCCAGGAGGACGACGCTGTAGGGTCGCCTCCTGATCTTCTCCGTGAGGAGCCCGCCTTCCTCGTAGCCGATGTACCCCGGAGGGGCTCCGACGAGGCGGGAAACGTTGTGCTTCTCCATGTAGTCGGACATGTCGATCCTGATGAGGGCTTCCTCGTTTCCGAAGAGGTACTCCGCGAGCGTCTTGGCGAGAAGGGTCTTGCCTACGCCCGTGGGCCCGAGGAAGATGAAGGAACCCATGGGCCGGGTCGGAGAGCTCAGGCCCGTCCTGGACCTGCGGATCGCAGATGAGACCGCCTTGATGGCGTCGTCCTGGCCGATGACCCGCTTGTGGAGCTCCTCCTCCACGCGCATGAGCTTTTCGGACTCGTCGACGGCGAGGCGGACGAGGGGGATTCCCGTTATGTCCGCTATCACCTGCTGGATGTCCTCGGAATCGACGACGTTGTGCTCCGACTTGAGGGACACCCTCCACTCGTTCTTGAGTTCCTCGACCCGCATCTTGAGCTGGCGGACCATATCCCGTACCGCGGCCGCCTTCTCGTAGTTCTGCGCGCTCACGAGGGACATCTTCTCGCCGTTGAGGCGCTCGATCTCCTTCTCGAGCTCGGACACCTCGGAGGGCCGGATGTTGTTCCTGATGCGCTTGCGCGAACCCGCCTCGTCGATGAGGTCTATGGCCTTGTCCGGAAGGTAGCGATCCGAGATGTAACGCCGGGAAAGCAGGGCGGCGACTTCGAGCGAGCCGCTCGTATAGGAAACGTTGTGGTGTTCCTCGTACCGTTCCTTGATCCCTCTCAGGATCTCGATGGTCTCCTCCACGGTGGGCTCGTTCACGTAGATGGTCTGGAACCGCCGTTCCAGGGCCGCATCGCGCTCCACGTACTTCTTGTATTCGTTCAGCGTCGTGGCGCCGATGCACTGGATCTCGCCCCTGGAAAGGGCGGGTTTGAGCATGTTGGAGGCGTCGATCGCGCCCTCAGCCCCGCCCGCGCCGATGATCGTGTGGAGTTCGTCGATGAAGAGGATCACGTTGCCGGCAGCGACGATCTCCTTCATGATCCTCTTGAGGCGTTCCTCGAATTCCCCGCGGTACTTGGTTCCCGCGATGATGGATGCGAGGTCCAGGGTGAGGACGCGCTTGCCGATGAGCACTTCAGGAGCGATCCCGCTCACGATCCTCTCCGCGAGTCCTTCCACGATCGCCGTCTTGCCGACGCCCGGTTCCCCGATGAGGACCGGATTGTTCTTCGTGCGCCTCGCGAGAATCTGGATGACGCGCTGGATCTCCCGGGAACGGCCCACGACAGGATCGAGCTTGTTCTCGGTAGCCATGACCGTGAGGTCCCGCGAGAATTCGTCGAGCGTAGGCGTCGATTTCTTGGATGGCGGCGGGGAGACCGTTTTCTTCTTCACTCCGGGATCGAAGGGCGCGGTCTTCGCCTGGGCGTGGAGCGTGCTCCCCGAAAGCTCGAGCACGATGTCCCTGAGCGTCTCCGTGTTGACGTTGAAATCGTTGAGGAACCGGAGGATGACGCTTCCCTCCTCCCTGCTGCATGCGAGAAGAAGGTGCTCGGTGCCTATGTACTCGTGCCCGAGGGTTCTCGCCTCCTCGGCCGAGTCCTCGAGGATCTTCTTTCCCCTGGGGGAAGGAGGAACGTCGCCGAGGATGAAACCGCCCTTTTTCTTGGGCAGGCTGTTCTCGATCTCGATCTGGAGCCTCACGGGGTCGATCATCGCCTTCTGCAGCACCTTGTAGCCGAGGCCCGAGCCTTCCTTCAGAAGGGCGAGCATGATGTGCTCCGGGAGAAGCTGGTCGGCATGAAAACGCTTCGCCTCGTCCTGGGCGAGAATGGTAAGGATCCTCTGTGCCCGTTGCGTAAGTCCTTTAAACACGTTCCGCCTCCCTAGATGCCCGCATTCCCGAGCATGGAGCCGATCAGCTCGGCCCTTTCCCGATTCTCTCCGTCCTCGTTTCCGTCCGGTTCCTTTTCCTTGAGCCGCATCCGCACGTGAGCGGGAAGAGAAAGGAAGATAAGGGACGTAACCAGGCCCCTGTCGACTTCGTCGACGTAACCCAAAGAACAACCCATCCTCAGCAGCGACAGCAGTTTCACCGCCTCCTCGAAATACAAGGTCCGCGCCCGTTCCAGGATACCGAAGGCGCGGTAGATCTGATCCTCGAGAAAATCCTTTTTCTTCTCGAAAATCAGGTCTCTCATCTCTCTTTCATAATTTAACAACGAAGCGGAGATTTCTTCAAGCTTTTCGAGATATTCTCGCTCGGGAACGCCGAGTTCCGGCTTTCCCCGGACGATGAAGAGGTCTCCGAGCGCTTCCCTGTCCTTGCCCTCCGCGACCGGGAAGAACGGCTGCAAGGAATGCCCCGCCACCTGCGCAATCTTCTCGATTTTTTCGAGCTGGTTGCCGAGCACGATCCCTGGCAGATGCAGGAGCGTCGAGGCCGAGAGGCCCGTGCCCAGTTCCGCGAGATCCGCGGAAAGGTAGCCCCACTCGAGGGAAACGGCGTAATCGAGAAAGGCCTCGAAGCGGGTGTCCAGTTCATCCGCCTCCGCCCATGCGTCGGCCGGACGGAGACCTCCCCGGATCGTCGTGATCCTGAGGTGATCCTCGTCGTTGACGAGAAGGTTCAATCGTCCGTCGTCCCGGCAATAGACGGAAATCCGCGATCCCGGGCCCCCGCGACCTCCCCTCCCCTCCTCCGCGAGAAAGCCGGCTTCGGTCTCCGTGAGTTCCTCGAAATCATAACGGGCGAACCGGTCCCGGCAGCCGGCTCCTTCGAGCGCCGAATCGATTTTCTCCCTCACGGTCTTCACTCCCTCTTCCTTGAGGAGGTGAGGATACAGGACACTCGAGAGGTTCCGGGAAATGCGGATCCGGCTCGATATGACGACATCGTTTTCCGGGCCCGGCTCGTCGAACCAGACCGGGGTCTTGTGAGAAGAAAGGAAATCCGTCATGCTTCGGTTCCGGAAATTCGATCGATCTGCCGTATTTTGTCCCGGAGGACGGCCGCCTTCTCGTAGTCCTCGTTTTCGATGGCGGCCTTGAGGCTGATCTTGAGATTCTCCCTGTCTATGAAGAAGATCTTGTAGGAAAGAACCCGGTTGGGCAGTTTTCCCTTGTGGAGCTTCGCCGTTCCTCCGCTCTTGAAGAAGCGCCGCAGGTCCTTCGTGAACGTCATATAGCATTGACTGCATCCGACCCTGCCGCTCTCCCGCACGTCACGGAACCGCGTTCCGCAGGCCGGACACGTCACGGCATGGGTGCTTTTCGACGGGATCTTCTCGAAAAGCCCCTGGAGCAGCCAGGCGACGCCCTCGCCCACGCCTCCCTCGTTGCCGAGAATGCCTTTCTCGCGCGCGCAGGTCTCGCAGAGACGCATCTCCTTGGACTCGTTGCCTATTATCTGTCGTATCCGCACTACGGCTTTTTCCTTTCCGCACAGTTCACAGATCATTGAAATTCCTTCGGGACATCTTCGTGATGAAGGTACTTCTAAAGAAGATATAGTAAATTTCTCCAATAGGCAAGAACCTCGGAGATCGCCTTCGGCGACTCGGAGATCGCCTTCGGCGACTCGGAGATCGCCTTCGGCGACTCCTTGGATGAGCGCACATGGATGATCAGCGACGGGCCCCGTTTTTCAGTGCTTCCGGAGCACTTCGAGCGGTTTCGTACAGCCGGCACTCCGCGAGGGAATGTAGGACGCGATCATGGTCACGAAGAGGGAGAAGCAGGCCGTCAGAACGGTCTCCGTGAAATCGATCCGGATGGGGATGTACTCGAGATAGAACTGGGGATTGAAAAGTCTGATCGGCTCCGAAGCCGGCCCCGAGGCGGACGAAAAGAGGGCTCTTCCCGCGGATGCGAAGAGGTTGAGGGCGTACTCGATGAATGAGATGATCTCGTTTATGGATACCGAGACCGCGAGGCCCGCAGACATTCCCAGGAAGGTCCCGATGCATCCGATCACGAAACCGAGGCCGAGAAAGACACGCGATACGTCGCCGGGGCTCATGCCGAGGCTCTTGAGGATCGCGATCTCCTCCCGCTTCTCGATTTGGAGCATCACCAAGGTCGAGGATATGTTCACCGAAGCCACGCAGAGGATCAAGGTCATGATGAACATGAGCAGGTATCGCGTAGTGGTGAAGGACATGTATTGGGCGCGCTCCAGTTCGTACCAGGAATAAATCCTGAAACCGGGGGCGAGCCCGCGATAGAGTCGTTCCACGATTCCCGACACGTCCCCGAAGGGGTCGGCGACCTTGATGCCGATGATCCGCCGAGAGGTTTCCCTGCTGAGGATGCGGTCTCCGCGCTCGATGGGGATGTAGAGCCAGAGTTTGTCGAGTTCCTGATATCCCGTCGACACGATCCCCTTCACGGTGAACGTGGTCACCCGGGGAATGAAGCCCTCCTCGCCGAAACTCCTGGTCGTGAGCAGTTTGATTCTGTCTCCGACCCCGACGCCGAGCTTGCCGGCGAGTTCCGTTCCCAGTACAGCGGAATCCTGGGCGGAAAGGTCGAAGCGGCCTCGTACGACCGTCATATAGGATCTGAGGCCCTTGTCCCGTTCCCAGAGGTCCGCGGGAACCGCGCGTATCGTCGCCCCGGCCCTTCCTTCCTTCGAATAGGCCAGCCCCAGGCCCTGGCGCTCGGGCACCGCGAGAACGACGCCGGGCTCCCGTTCTATCCTCTCGACCAGTTCCCGGTAGTCCCGAGCCTCGGGCTCGTCGAAGGAAAGGGCTTGGAGATGATAGGTGCCGAGTTCGAGGTATCTGGCGGTGATGCCCTGGATCATGCCGTCCGAGATCTCCATGACGACGACGAGCGGCACGAGGCTCAGGGAAACCGCCAGAACCGCTCCCTTGAATCTCCGGCTCGTCCCGGAAAGCGGCGAAAAGAGATATCGGCGTATGACGAGGAGGGTCGCGTTCAGGTTCATGTCGGCGACAGGCTCCCCTGAAAGAGATGGAACCGCCTGTCTCCCCGCCTGGCAAGGTTCAAGTCGTGCGTCACGAGCACGAGAGTCTTGCCCCTGCTCCGTACCAGGGAGAACAGAAGGTCCTCCACCATCCTCGAGTTGCCTTCGTCCAGGTTGCCGGTGGGTTCGTCCGCGAGGACGAGGAGAGGATCGTTGACGAGCGAACGAGCGACGGCGATCCGCTGTCGCTCGCCGCCCGAGAGCTGGGGAGGATAGTGGTGGCTCCGGGCCGAAAGCCCTATTTCGTCGAGGAGCCTTCCGGCCCGCTCGCGCGCCTCTTCCTTCGGGATGCCGGCGATGAGAGCCGGCATCATGATGTTTTCCAGAGCTGAAAATTCGCGGAGCAGGTAGTGGAACTGGAAGATGAACCCGAGGACTTCGCGGCGGTAGACCGTGAGTTCCTCCTCGTCCATGTGGCTCACCATGTAGGGCCCGACCCGGACGGTCCCGGATGTGGGCGCATCGAGCCCTCCGAGGAGATTGAGCAGCGTACTCTTACCCGAGCCGCTTTCCCCCGTCACGACGGTGATGGCGGAAGCTTCGACCGAAACCGTGAGGTCCTTGAGGACCCTGAGTTCCTCCGAGCCGCTCGGATACACCTTGTTGACGCCTTCGAGAACGAGGAGTGGTTCACTCATAGCGCAGAACCTCCGCGGGTTTGATGGAAGCGACCCTGGCGGAGGCGAAATAGGCGGCCAGGGTCGTCGAAAGCAGGGCGAAGCACCAAATGAACAGGGCCTCGCCGAAGAGGACGCGCGAGGGTACTTCCTGAAGGTAGAAATAGGCGGGAGAAAAAAGCGAGACCTCCTGCCCCATCCTCCCCTTGAAATAAGGACTGAGGAGCGCGTTCGCGAGCGAAATGAAGAAGTTGATGACCCGCTCCGCGAGCCTGAAGATTTCGTTGATCCTCCCGGCGACGAGGAAGCCGACGAGATGTCCGAGGAAGGCTCCGGCTCCCCCGATGAAGGTTCCTTCCAGGACGAAGATGAGCCTTATCGACCGAGGCGAAGCGCCGAGGGCCTTGAGCACGCCGATCTCCTCGGTCCTTTCGTACACGGACCGCCTGAGGGACTGGAAGATGTTCACGGCCACGACGACGAAGATGAGTCCGATGAGGATCATCATCATGATCTTCTCGATCCGGAGCGCTCCGAAGATGGCGCGGTTGTAGTCCCTCCAGGACACGACGGTAGAACCGCTCCCGAGCATTCCGGCTATCCTCGATTCGACCCGCTTGTCCTCGAAACGGTCATCGAGCTTTATCCCCGTGAGATGAACGTCCTTGGGCGAAAGAAAGGCGGCGGCCGCCTCGAGCGAAACGAAGCCCCAGGCGAGATCGTATTCGTAGTATCCGCTCTTGAAGATGCCGACGACCCTGAAGGTGAGGTTCTCGGGTTCGAGATCGCCGAAATCGCTTCCCGCGAGATTGAGCAGGCTGACCGGGTCCCCGAGCTTCACGCCGAGGAATTTCGCGAGTTCCGAGCCGACGATCAGGTTGCCTGTCCCGGAGAGGTCGAACCTGCCCTCCACGACGGCGAGACGCTCGAAGAGCGACGGATCCATCCCGGCGATGTCCTCGGGCAGGGCCCTGAGCATGCAGGCGCGCGGATCGGAGAAACGGCCGCGAACGAGAGTCTGGATCTCCGCGAAAGGAAACGCCGATTTCACCCCGGGGACGGACCGTACGGCTTCGATGGTCTTCTCGTTCGGTTTTTCCGCCGAGGAAACCCGGAGGTGGTAGGAATTGAATTCCAGGATGGCTTCGATGGTCGAAAGCTGGAAACCGTTCATGACCGCGAGCACGGCGATGAGGGTCGTGACCCCCACGGCTATGCCGACGACCGACAGCAGGGAAGCGGTGTTTCCGCGCTCGCGGCGCCGGGTCCTGAAGTAGCGCCGGGCTACGAGAAAGATCCAGGAGCGGTTCATCGTTTGTCCTCCGCCTCCTTCGTCCTGACCACCTGCCCTTCCTTCAGCACCTCGCTCTTCGCCTCCTTGCCGTCCCGGTAATGGATTCTCAGGAACACTTCGCCTTCCTTGTAGTATTCTTCCACGGAAGAGTAGCCTCCCTCGGCGTCTTTTGCCGGATACGCAGTCTTCCTCTTCAATACCCCGTTCACGCTGTAGGACTCCTCCCGGAGTTCCCCCCTGTCGTCGTACTCGTATTCCCAGTATTCACGGGTGTCCTTGCTCCGTTTCTCCTTCTTCACGAGACGGTCGTCCCGGTAGGAGTACCTCACGGCGAAAAGCCTCATGCCGCGTTCGGACGTCGTCTCGAGCTTCGGGTGGCCGTCTTCTCCGTACTGGACGACGGTTTCGCGGTCGCGGAGGAGGTCCCTGCTCTTCCGCTCCCGGATCCGGAAGGGGGGCTTGTCCTCGTAGAAATAATCGACCGATTCCGTCAATGCTCCATCGCGGCGTTCCTCCTGGCCGAGGACGTTCCCGTGTCCGTCGTAGCGGAAGAGGATGTCCATGCCGCCGAAGGAATGCCATTCCTCGAGCGGCGAGCCGTTCCGCATCGAGAAGACCGACCGGTACGTCGTGCCGTCCTCGTAGGTCCGCGTGACTCCCCTGAATTCCCCCGAAGGGAGGTACAGATATTCGTCCTTGTAGGATCCCGAGCCCTCAGGGCGCTCGAAGACGAGACGGACAGGCTTCCCCTCCCTGTATTCGAAACGGATACGGAGGTCCTCCTTCCCCTCCTTGTACAGGATTTCGAGCTTGGGAATCCCGCCGGCAAGATACTCCTTTTCGGAAAAGATCTCTCCGTTCCGGAATTCCTTCTCCTTGACCAGCCCGGAGCCCGGCGCGAGGACTCGCTCCCAGCGCTTGACCTCGGCCTCCTCGTCTCGGGAAAAGAGCCGCCTGACCTCCCCCGTCGCCGTGCCCTCGATCGAGAGCGTGTATTCGTGCTTCGCCCTGTCCTCCCGCGCGATCGCGGCCTTCGGCATCCCTATCGGATTGGAGGAGAACCAGCTCTCCCCGCTCAGAGGGCAGATGGAGGCGAAGAACAACGCGAGGAGAGACCGAGCCTTCATACCGCGCCGAGGAGTCCGTCCAGGTAGACTTCCTTGTCGAAAGGCCGGAGGTCGGTGATCTTCTCGCCCACGCCGACGAAGGAGATCGGTATCCCGAGATCGCGGGAGATGGCGACAGCTATCCCCCCCTTGGCCGTGCCGTCGAATTTCGTGAGCACTATGGAATCGACCTTCACGGCTTCGTCGAATATTTCCGCCTGGCGCAGGCCGTTCTGGCCCGTGACCGCGTCGATCACGAGGACCTTCCGGTACGTGCCGCCTTCTATCTTCGACTGCACGATCTTGTCGATCTTCTGCAGCTCGCGGACGAGGTTGGTCTTGTTGTGCATCCTTCCGGCGGTGTCCGCGAGCACGAGGCGCTCGCCGCGAGCCTTCGCGCTTTCGATGCTGTCGTAGACGACCGCCCCGGGATCCGCGCCGGCGGCCTGGCTCACCACCCGGAATCCGAGCCGGCTTCCGTGGAGGCTGAGCTGCTCGATGGCGCCCGCCCTGAAGGTGTCGCCTGCGCTCAGGACTATGCCTTCTATCTTCTTCTCTCGGCGGTAATAATCCGCGAGCTTGGCTATGGTCGTAGTCTTCCCCACGCCGTTGACGCCGAGCACGAGGAACACGTTGAGCCCGTCGGACACATCGAGGGGTTCGGTCCTCACGAGTCCGCCGAGACGCCTCCGGAGGGCGATGACGAGGTCCTCGCGCGCCTTGAGCCCTGTCTTCTTCGCCTCCTCCCTGAGGGAGCGGACTATTTCGGACGCGGTCGCGGCGCCGACGTCGCCCTCGATGAGCGCATCCTCGAGTTCATCGTAGAATTCCGGGGCGCCCGTTCCGAGATTGAAGAGTTCCTTCAGCTTGTCTCCGAGACTGCGAAACATATCTAGTCCTTTCGTTTTCTATCCGGATACTTCTGGGCAGCCTCGCCGACGTTGATGTAGTCGATGAGCTTAATCACCGCATCGAGCAGGAACGATCCGCTCAGGAACAGGCTGCCGAGGAAGGAATAATACAGAATATCCTTTTTTTCCGCCATCCCCCGAGCCGTAGAGCGGTCGTAGCTTCCGCGCGTATATTGAAGGTAGCCGAAGGCTTCGCTCTCGAAAAGACCGTAGAAGAGAACGGGGAAGGGGACCGAGAGAACGAACCAGCCCAAAGCCGAGTAGAAGTCTTCCCGCTTCTTCTCTATCCTCTCCTCCCATGTGAAGATGTCGCGCGGCAGGAGATGGATCCGCCGGTCGTTGTCCGACGGGAATACGAAAATCTCGCCCTTGTGGCCTTCCAGCTCCAGCCGGGATATTTCCGGCTTTCCCGACTCGGCGATCTCGAGCGGGAGGTTGCCTTCACGGAGCGCGCCGCGATAGAAGCTCGCACCCGGCGGAATCGAGTTGAGGATGATCTTCCTCGCATCCAAGGGAACGAGCGAAAACGTCTTCTTTTCGCGGGCGAAGGGGATCAGTACTGCTTCCTCGACGGCGCCTTCGTATCCTGCGGCTTTCACCTCGACGCGGTAGATGCCGGGAGAAGTATAGGCGAGACGGGCTTTGCCGATGCCCGCGAGGTTTCCGTTGATGAAGATCCCCGCGTCCTTGGGTTCCGCGGCGACATCCAGAACGGCCCAGTCCCTCCCCGAGACCGCCGTCGCGAATTCGAGGAAAAGCTCGTCGACGACCCGGTCCATCTCGTCGAGCTCGCCGGAGGCGTATCCGGAGTAAAGAACCTTCTCCGCGAGGACACCGTACAAGTTTACGGTCACCGAATAATATCCGGCGAGCTCCTCCTCGACCGTCCCGTATACGAGGTAATCGGCCTGGGCCGCGGCGGCCGCGAGCGCGGGGTCTCCCTTCACGGGGTCGAGGAATTTGCCTTCGACGTTGGCCTTGGCCAAGGCGAGCTTCTTTTCCCGCACGATCTCGACGTCCTCCCACGAGAGGAAATTGAGTTTCCTGAGTTTTTCCCTGCCCGCCTCCATGGCGGAGGAATACTCGACCACCTTGTCGCTCCTGGCCTGCGCGAGACCCGAGAAGAGGATCAGGTCGCGTTTCGCGTAATAGTCGTCGATCTCCTTGAGCAGCTTTCTCCGCGACGAGCCTATGATCCCCAGTGCCGCCGCCTTCCGCTCGGTCGGATCCACGGTATGAGTCTTGATCTCCGAAAGCCGTTCGAGAAAGAGCCCGGCGACGCTCCTGCCGAGGAATTCTCCCTGGGCCTGGCTCCTCAGCACATGGAATTCCGCGACGCCGAGGACCGCCTGAGTCTTCGTGTCCCTGGGAGGGAATTCCTCCTTCCCCTGCGCGGCGGTCTGGGTCTGCTTCGTCTGGGTCGTAGACTGGGATCCCGAAGTCGCGGGTGCCGTTCCGGCGGATTGTCCGAAGCAGGGGGGGAGCGATAGGAAGAAGATCAGGAGAAGGGCCACGATCCTGAATCCGAACGTACCGCGAAGGCCCATGCGAGCCCTCTCAGTCGAAGCGCCGGAGGGTCTTTTCCACGGCGGAAACGATCCGTTCCGGGAGGAAAGGCTTGACGATGAAATCCCTCGCCCCGAGCTGGATCGCCCTGACGATCATCTCCTGCTCGCCGAGGGCGCTGCACATGACTACTCGGGCCGCCGGATCGTACCGCATGAGCTTCGCGAGTGCGGTTATACCGTCCATTACGGGCATCGCGATGTCCAGGAGAACGACGTCGGGCCTCTTTTCGAAGTACAGGATGATGCCGTCGCGTCCGTTCTCGGCCTCGCCCGCGACGTCGAAGCCCGCGCCGAGCACGACGTCACGGATGGCTTTCCGCATGAAGGGAAGATCGTCCACGATGAGAACCTTCGCCGAACCCACGCCTCACCTCACGCCTTGTTCGTCCTGCTCCAGTTGAACCGGAGATATTCTTCTATGAAGCCGTCGATGGCTCCGTCCATGACCGCCTGTACGTTGCTCGTCTCGTGCTTGGTCCGATGGTCCTTGACCATATTGTAGGGATGGAACACGTAGGACCGTATCTGGTTTCCCCAGGAGATGTCCTTCTTCTCGGCCGCCTTCTCCGCCTGTTCCTTGTCCCACTCCTCCTTGTAATACTCGTAGAGCCTGGACTTCAGGATCTTCATGGCGGTGGCGCGGTTCTTGATCTGGCTCCGTTCGTTCTGGCACTGCACCACGATTCCCGTCGGGAAGTGCGTGAGCCGGACCGCGGAGTCGGTCTTGTTCACGTGCTGCCCGCCGGCTCCGGAAGACCGGTACGTGTCGACCCTGAGGTCTTCGGGCTTGATGTCCACTTCGATGCTGTCGTCGATGACAGGCGAAGCGTAGACCGACGCGAAAGACGTGTGGCGGCGGGCGTTGGCGTCGAAGGGAGAAATGCGCACGAGCCTGTGGATGCCGGTCTCGCCCTTGAGGTAGCCGTAGGCATACTGCCCCGCGATCTGCAGGGTCGCGGACTTGACCCCCCCCTCAGCCTCCTGAAGGTCGACGAGCTCGGTTTTGAAGCCCCTGCGCTCCGCCCAGCGGGTATACATCCTGAGGAGCATGCCGGCCCAGTCGCAGGCCTCCGTTCCTCCGGCCCCCGAATGGATCGTGAAGAACGCGTCGTTCTGGTCGGTTTCGTCGGAGAGGAGTTCGAGGATGCGGAGCCTGTCGTAGGTCCGTTCGTATTCGGCGAGGTTCGCCTCGATTTCCGTCATCAGGCCGGAGTCGTTCTCGTCGACGGCGAGGGAATAGAGCTCCTTCGTTTCCTTCATCGCCGCCACGAGCTTCTCCCAAGGATCGATCTTGTCCTTGAGGCGTTTCAGCTGTGTCAGGGTCTTTTCGGCTTTCTCTCTGTTGTTCCAGAACGCCGGATCGCCGGACTCCCGTTCGAGGTCCTGGATGTCGAGGCGGATCTTCTCGGAGTCAAAGATGCCTCCAGGTCTCGAGGATTCGCTCGTCCGCCTTCGCGATTCGATCCGCCAATTCTTCAGCCACGCCTTCGCTCCTATCTCGGTCTTTTCGTTCAGTGTATCGGAAAATCCCGTAAAAAACAATGGAGCGGCGAAAAACAGCTTTCAGGGGCAGCAAGCCGGAGCCTGCTAAGGGTATACGTATGCTCGCGCCCTGCTCCGCTATGGACTTTAAGCTTTTCGGCCGATTATAATGTCAATGATGAAGAAACTAATCGCCGGAATTCTGCTTTTCTCCGCGATCGGGGGCCTCGCAATCGCCGAAGAGACCGAGATCTACGCGCCCTTCGTCTCCCGGCTCAAGGCCGCGGTCCGGGGGCCCCAGATCAAACTGAGCTGGAAGGATTCTCCCGACGTCAAGGGTACCTATCTCGTCTATCGCGCCACGAAGGAAATCACCTCCGACAACTTCAAGGATGCGACCTTCGTGGGAAGCGTGGAATCTGGAAGCGAGTACTTCATCGACAGCCCCGCGGAGAAGGGGGAATTCTTCTATGCCGTCGTCGCGAGAACGCCGGAGGGCAAGATGTTCGATGTTTTCATCCCCTTCCGGAACAAAACGATGAAGGGGATTGAAATCGCGACGGTTGCCGAGGAAAAGGACCTCGCGGCGACGATAACCGGGATAAAGGCCCGCATCGACCAGGGAAAGGTGGAAATAACCTTCAAGACCTCGCGCGCGGACCGGGACCTCATCCTCTATCGGAGCACGTCTCCGCTTCTTTCCGCGGACAAGCTCTCCCTCGCCAACGTCGTTAGCAGGTTGAAAAGCTCGGACACCCTCGTCTACGACTATCCCGTGCCCGGAATTCCCTACTATTACGCCATCGTGGACTCCAAGCTGCTCGAGACCGGGAACGTTCCCCTCATATCCGGAGAAAGCGCGAGCGTCGCATTCGTGGAAATTCCGCTTCCGGCGAAGAAGGAGGAAACGATCGTCCTTCCCGAACTTCCGCCTTCCGTGAAGCGGCCCATGCCGCTCCCCTACTTCCTCCTCGCGACCGAGGTCGGAACCGGCAAGGACCTGGAGACCAAGGCTTCCGTCGGACTGCCTCAGGCGAAGCAGGTTTCCGCAGAGACGAGCAAGGCGATCGCGGCCCTCGTCGAGAAGACGCAGCCCGTCAGGACGGCGGAAAGAATCCCGGAGATCCTGGACATCGACAAGGCATTGGGGGGATCGAAGGAAGAGTATACGTTGAAGACGATCCTGGACGGCTCCTTCGCGAGGAAGGACTGGAAGGACACGGAAAAGCTGCTCCGAAACTTCCTGAGCCTCCACCTCTCCGACGATATGAGGATCCGCGCCCGCTTCTATCTCGGCCAGGCGCTTTTTTACCAGGAACGCATCCGTGAGAGCGTCATGGAATTCCTGCTCGCCTCGAACCGCTATTACGCCGAAACCCGTCCGTGGATAGAAACCCTGCTCAGACGGAACAGGATCACTTCGCGTCCATCCGAAGGCTGAGCCTGTTCTCCCAGGAACCCTGCGCTTCCAGGGTGACCTTCCAACGAGGAACGAGACAGGAGGACTGATAGGTCGGCCTTCCGTCGAATCCCCTGGTTTCCACGGGCAGGCTCCAGGCATCCGCGGGTTCGAGCGTCGAAAAATGCAGATCCACCTCGTTGAATGCGTCCTCGAAAAGAAGTTCCGTAAGATTCCGGATCTCCGTCTTTTCCGGCGACAGGATTCGCTTGTCCTTTCCCTCGAGGAGGAAGATCCTGAGGCCCTCCACTTCCTTGGAGACGAAAGAGAGGTTGATCTCGGAACCGAAAGTGAGCGAGAGGGGCGCGAACGAGAGATTCTTCAAGGTATAATATAGATTGATCGAAGAACGCTTGAAAATGAATTTCTTCACGACCCGCACGGTGGACGTGCCGTTCTCGTTTTCTATCTGTCCGACCCCTTCGAGGACGAGTTCGCTGTGCTCCCGGTCGCATTTTATGACCTCGTAGGGGACATCGAGGAAGGACGCGACCTCCCTGCAGGTTCCCCGGTCGAACGAGTCCAACGTATCGTCCGCCCCGAAGAAATGGTCGATGAACGAGTCGCGGGTATAGCGGTCGAATTCCGTGTCGTCGTCGGTCTCCTTGTGCCGCGCCATGGTGTCCAAGTAGTTCCAGGATACCGGCAGAAAATCGAGTTCGAAAAGCCTCCCGCCCAGGGAATGGATGTAAGCGTTCATGTCGTTTCCCTGATAGAGATACTCGATCCGGTTGTCCATGTCGAAATCCGCCGTGACGATCGAGGGGATGAAAACTCCCTTTTCCCGAGTCACCTTCTCGGCCGAGATGAGGGAGTGGTAGGCCATCTTCCTGAGGTAGTTGCAGTACAGACCGCCGTAAAAAGGTTCCGGCCAATACACGAAACCGCACTGCCCCTTCCAGAGCTCCTCGAGCGCCGAGGACTTGCGGTACTTGTCGCCCTTGATCTGGTTCACGAGGATGTGGGTGTACTGCATCTTCGAATAGAGGAGGTTGCACTCCGGATATCGGGTGAGGAACTGCCGGAACGAGCCTCCCAGAACGACCAGATCCGTACCCTTTTCGTTCTCGAGTATCTTACCGAGATTTTTCCATTTTTTCCGCTTTTCCGGGATGAGGGTGGCGACGGCGACATCCTCCCGGGAACCGCATGAAAAGTAGGACTTCGCGAGAGGGACGGCCTGCCGGAGGAATCGGCCGGGTTGGATCGGCTCGAGCCAATCGGCGGACTGTCGGACGAGGTCGAAAAAACGCTCGAGGTGCTTCACCTCCGGATTTTTCTCCCCTCCGTTCGAACAGCCGTGATAGCGGCAGCCGCTGATCATGATGGTGGCGAGCATCTCCTCTTTATCGGAATCGAGCATTCTGAGGGCTTCGATGGTCTTTTCGGGAGGTACGGCGAAAAACCGGTCTCCGAGTTCGTCGGCCAGGGGAAAGACCGTGACCGTCTTCCCCTGGTCCTCGGTCACGCACGGCCGGTACAATTCGTTCTTTTCCAAGCCCGACGAACGGAAATGCCGCGCTCCCAGGAAAGTGTAGTCGATTCCGCAGGTGTTCAAGGTGGAGGCGATGGAGGATTCCCACTCCGTTTCGGGTATCCATCCCCCCCTGGGTCTCCGCCCGAAACGTTTTCGGAGATAGGTCGTGAGGCTTTCGATCTGTCCCAGTCTGTCGGACCTCGGAATCATCGTCAGGACGGGATCGTAGAAGGTGCCGCCGAGAAGCTCGATCTGTTTCCTTGCGAGAAGTTCCGAAAGGACGTCGTTGAATTCGGAATGCCGCTTGTCCAGCCAGGAAAGGAGAATCCCCGAATAGTGCAGCGTGCAGAGCATGTCGGGGGACGCATAGAGAACGCTCAAGAACGGCTTGAACGCCCTTTGGTATACGTCCTCGACGTCCTCTTCCCGCAATCCGACGGGAACGCTGTTGTAAGTTCCGAAGATCAGTTTGAGCTTAGGCATTTTTTTCCGTTTTTGCCTGGTCCTTCTCCATGACTCGATCTTCCCGTCCGTTGAGGATGATGCAATGCGTGGGACATGCGCTTTCGGCTGGCCAACGCTCGCCCCTTCTCCGGTAATTGATGCGGGCGAGGTGATTGTCCACGTCGAATCCGCCTTCGGGAGCTCGTCGCTCGCAGGCGCGGCAGCCGGTGCAACCGACCTTGCAGTACGAGCTCACGGCTTCCGCTTTGTCCGTCGAATTGCAGGCCACGATGTAATCCGCGGTCTTCGGAACGGGCCTCATCACTCCGGTGGGGCAGACTTCGAGGCATTTCCCGCAGTCGGTGCAGAGATTCCTGTCGACCCAGACGCATCCTTCGTCGTCGAAATGCACCGCTCCGGCCGGGCACACCTTGATGCAGCTGCCCTGACCGAGACAGGAAAATTTGCACTCCTTGTCCCCGCCGAACTGGAGAAAAAGCGCCGTACAATCCTCCAGTCCGCGATAATCGAATCTGTATACCGAATTCGCCTTTCGGCCCCTGCAATGGACCTGAACTACCGATTTCTCCTCCCTATAGCTTACTTCAAGACCCATGATCTTTGCCAGGTTTTTCGACAATTTTTCCCCGCCCGGAACGCAGAGGTCGATGCGGGCCGCGTTCCTTCGAAGGGCGTTTGCGTAGGCCGAGCAGGTCGGGAAACCGCACACGCCGCAGTTGAGGCCCGGGAGGGCGTTCTCGGCCTGCACGAGAATCCGGTCCCTCTTGGCCCTGCCTCTCGCGGCCAGGGCTATGAATCCTCCGATTAAACCGGCAAGGGTACCGACGACGAGCACGGCGAAAGCCGCATTGATGAGCAGGGCCACGTTCCCACCTCCCCTAACCGATCAGATTCCTGAGCAGTGCCTTGTCCAGCGCCATGAAAGCCAAGGCCATGAGCCCGGCGGAGATGAAGGCTATCGGATACCCCTGAAATGATTTCGGCACCCGTTCCCTCCTCAGGGCGTCCCGGAGACTCGAAAGAAGGATCGAGGCCAGGAGAAAGCCCGCTCCTCCCGCGAAACCGGCGGTGAAGCTCTGCAGGACGTTGTAGTCGTTCTTCACCGCGATCAACGTGATGCCGAGGACCGCGCAGTTCGTCGTCACCAGGGGAAGGTAGGCTCCGAGGGTCTCGTTCAACGTCGTGGAAATCCGCTGCACCGTAAGTTCGAGTATCCTCACGAGGCCCGCGACTACGAGCACGAAGACGACCGTCTTGAGATAGGCGATTCCGAGCGGCACGAGAACGCCCCGGTACAGGGCCCAGGTGACGAGGGAGGACAAGGTGCTCACGAAGGTCACCGCGAATCCCATGCCCACCGCGGAATCGAGGTTGCGCGACGAATTGATGAAGGGGCAGACGCCCAGAGCCTGGGTGAGCACGAGGTTGTTGACGAACATGAACGCGATTATGATTCCTACATACGTCACTGCGTTTCCTCTTTCTTCTCCGAACGGTTCAACCTCTTCCCGGCGATGTCGAAAAGCGCCTTCAGGTATCCGACCACGATGAAGGCTCCGGCCGAGAGGCCGAAGATGCGGATCGGACTGGACGAGAGCCAGGGGACGTCGACGATTCCGTCGAATTTCCCGAAGGGAAAAAGCGTTATCGTCCCGTTGCCCAGGACTTCCCGGACGAGGGCGATGAGGATCAGGGCCAGGGCGAAACCGAGCCCGTGGCCGAGCCCGTCGAGGAGGGAAAAAACCGCGAAATGTTCCCGGGCGAAGGCTTTCGCCCTGCCGAGAATGAGGCAGTTCACGGCTATGAGCGGAACGAAGATGCCGAGATTCCTGGAAACCGTCGGAGCATAGGCCTGGAGAAGGAGGTCCAGCAGGGTCGTGAAGGTCGCGACGACGACGAGGTTCGCCGGCACACGAACCCGCTCGGGGATGAAATACCGGAGCAGGGACACGACGAAGCTCGACGCGGCGAGCACGAAGACGACCCCCAGGCCAAGCGCTGCGGCGTTCTGCACGCGCGTGGTGACGCCGAGGGCCGGACAGAGTCCGAGAAGCACCACGAAGACGGGATTCTCCCGAAGGATGCCTTTGGAAAATATCCTGCTCATTTCGCGGCCCCCAGGTTCTTCACGAAATCCGAGCCGGATTCCACGGCCCGGCCTATCCCCGCGAAGGTCATGGTGGCCCCGCTCACGTCGTCGGCGGAGGAAAGCTGGTTCTTGCGCACGGGGATCGGTTTTCCGGTCCCCTTTCCCACGAATCTTCTCATGTAATCCGCATCCTCGGCCTTCGCTCCGAGCCCCGGCGTCTCCTGATGCTCCACGAGCTTTACGCCGAGCACCTCCCCGTCCGGTTTATACCCCGCGTAGACGCTCATTTCGCCCCCGTGGCCGCGGGCCGACAATCCCAGGACATACGCAGCCACCTTCCCGCTCTTGTCCTTGACGGGGACCAGGGACTTCACCGTCCGGGAATCCTTGACCGCCTTCTCTTCCGCCGGGATTCCTCCCTTCGCGACCTCGATCAGGAGGTCACGATGATCGCGGGCCTTCCTCCTCTCGATGACCGGCAGGATGAGGGCGTTGGCCAGGCTCAACACCAGCGCGGCGGAGACCGAAACGAGGAAGAGTTTCAAGCCGACATGCCCGGGCCTGCTCATCGCTCCGCCCCCTTTCGCACGCCGTAACGGGAAGGCCCGGTATGGCGGTTGATGAGCGGAACGAAAACGTTCATGAAAATGATCGCCAAGGCGACTCCTTCGGGAAAGGCTCCGTAGTGGCGGATGAGAAAGGTCAGCAGCCCGGCTCCCGTCCCGTAGATGAGCATGCCGCTCTTCGTGAGCGGCGAAGTGACCGTGTCGGTGGCCATGTAGAAGACTCCGAGCATGAGCCCTCCGGAGAACAGGTGGAAAAGCACGTCGCCGGTGAAGAAGTCTCCGTCGAAACGGAGCCCGCCGAAAACGAAGACGAGGAGGCCGAAGCTCCCGAAATACGAGACCGGTACGTGCCAGGTGACGACCTTCCGCCCGATCAGGAAAATCGTGCCTGCCAGAAGGAGGAGCGCCGACGTTTCCCCTAGGGAACCCGCCGTATTTCCGATGAAAAGATCGACGTATCCCTGCGGCAGGCTTATCCCTATGGGCTCCAGGACCTTGGCGTTGAGCCAATCCGTGATCATGCCGTCCGCGAGGCTGCGGGGAAACCCGTTCTGACTGAGGGCCTCCATCGCGGTGCGGGCCGAGCCCGAGTGATCGACCATTATCGATTTCAGGAAACCGAGCGGCGTGGCGGCGGAGACTCCGTCGACTCCGCGGAGCGTGACCGGAGCGGTATAGGTCGACATCGGACCCGTCCAGGAAAAGAAGGCGAAAACACGGCCGGCGAGCGCCGGGTTCATCCAATTGCGGCCGAGGCCGCCGAAGGTCCATTTCACCACACCGACCGCGAAAAGCGCCGCGGCCGCGGGGATGTGGAGAGGAACCGAAGGAGGCATGGTCATGCCGAGGAGCAGTCCGGTGAGAAAGGCGCTCCCGTCCCAGAGCGTGAACCGCCGGGAAGCCGCCGCAACGAGCCCTTCGACCGCCAGGGAGGTTCCGACGGAAACGGCGAGGACGGCGGCGGCGGGATAGCCGAAGCTGTAAACGCCCCAGCCGGCAGCGGGCAGAAGGCAGAAGACGACCGACCAGATTATGTTGACCGTGGAGGACTCGTCGTAGAACTGGGGCGAGCCGGTTATCACGAGTAGATTGTCCTGTTTCATTCGCCGGCCTTCCTTTTCCTTCCGAACTTCTTCCCGATTCTCATGCCCTGAACGAGAGGAATGCGGGCCGGGCAGCTGTAGCCGCAGCAGCCGCATTCCTGGCAGTCGAGGAGTCCCTCGTCCATGGCGGCGTCGTATTCGCCGTGGTCGATCCACTTGAAGAGCCGCGTGGGATTGAGCCCCATGGGGCAGGACTCCACGCATCTCCCGCAGTTGAGACAGTCGGATCTCCTGCAGGCGTTGACTTCCCGGGAGGTGAGGAAAAGGACGCCGGACGTCGTCTTCGTCACGGGCGTGGCCATATCGTACACGGCGAAGCCCATCATGGGGCCGCCGACCACGATCTTTTCCGGGATTTCGACGAACCCGCCGCATTCATCCACGAGATCGGAGATCGGAGTGCCGATCCGCACCTTGAGGTTTGCGGGATTCCTGATCGCGGCGCCTGAAACGGTGACGGCCCGCTCGATGACCGGCTTCTGGAGGACCACCGCTTCGAAAAGCGAAAAGACCGTCCCCACGTTCATCACGACGGCGCCCGCGTCCAGCGGTATCCCCTCGGACGGGATTTCCCTTCCCAAAAGAGCCTTCACGAGCTGCTTCTCGTCTCCTTGAGGGAACTTCGCCTGGATTCCGACGACCTCCACCTTGAAGCCCGAGGCGATGACCGCCTTCTCGAGGGCCTCGGCGGCCTCCGCATCACCCTCGTCGAGGCCGATCATGCAGGTCTCGGCTGATATGATCCTGGCAATTATCTTCAGCCCCTCGACGAGTTCGGCAGGCTTTTCGATCATGATCCTGTGGTCCGCGGTGAGATAGGGCTCGCACTCCATGCCGTTCATGATCAGGACCTCGGCCTTCCTTCCCTTCGGTATGGTCAGCTTGATGTGGGCGGGGAACGATGAGCCCCCCATCCCCACGACGCCTTTGTCCACGATCGTTGCGAGGAGATCCTCCTTGGACAGATTCTCCCAGGGATACACTTTCGCCTTTTTCCCGAGGCGGTCGAATTCGCCGCCCAGGTCTATCACGACGGCCTGAGCCTTCGTCCCCGAAGGCAGATAAACGGACCGGACCTCCCTCACCCTTCCGGGCACCGGAGAATGGACCTGCGACGAGATGAAACCCGAGGTCCTGCCGATGAGCATGCCTTCCCGGACGGTGTCGCCCGGGGATACGAGGCATTCGGCAGGCGTGCCTGCATGTTGAAGAAGGGGAACCACCGAAACCACCGGGACGCTGGCGTTGCCGAGCGGAAGATCCCGCGTGGCGGCTTTCATGCTCCTCGGATGAAGCCCCCCCTTCGGAAAAGTCTTGACCGTCTTCATGCTTCCTGCTGCTTTCTCCTCAATCCGAAGCCCCGCTCATCCGACGAAAAAACCGGGGCGAAACCGAAGCCCGCGAACAGGAGGGGTAAGAACGCGAAAACCGTGACGGCCGCGTTCAGGAACGGGGATTCCGATTCCAGTTTTCCCGCGGGCTGCATGGTCACGTCCCGGCATCCCTGCCTGTGAAGGAGGTCTCCGAGGCCCGTCCTTTTCGATGATTTCAGCACTTCTTTATACCACGCTTCGTCGTAAAGTACCACGGCTTCAGGCGTTTTCTGCAGCGTCCCGTCCTTTTCGGAGAATCGCGAAAGGGTGATCTTCGAATCCGCGGAGGGGAAACCCCAGGTCGAGCCGTAGAGAAAGCCGTCCTGCAGGGCGCGATGGCAGAGATAATCGGCGAGATCCGGCGGCGTGTCGTTTCCGCGGAGCATCCAGAGAGCCTTTAGATTTTCCCGCGAAAGCGCATGAAGGCCGGAAACGGGAGAGGGTTTCGGTATGACTTCCATGCCGTCCGAGTCCGTGAGGCGGCCGGCCGAAGGGGCGACGAGGATGAGAACGAAAACGGCGACGAGGGCGAAACGCCTGTACCTGTCCGCGGTTCTCCACGGATTCCTCCATCTCCGCGGAAGGATGGATACCGGGATGAAGAGCCGGTGCTCTCTGCGATCCTTCCGATGCGCGGAATAGGCAACGATCAGGCCGAAGAGCGAAACGACCCCTCCTGCCCCGAAAAGAAGAGGAACGAGCGCCGCGAGCTCTCCTTCCGGATAGAGAACGAGAAAGACCGCCGCGACCGCGATGATCGCGAGGTAGGCGGCCCTGTCCTTGAGACCTCCTATCTCGTGGAGAGCGCCGTAGTGGAGGACATGCTCGAAAACGATCCAGGCCGCCTCGAGGAGCAGGACGAAGCCCACATAGAGAAGGCAGGCGGCGGCGAAGCCCGTGGGACTCCCGTGAACGAGAAAATTGAGCCAGGGAAGCGCGAAGACCGGGGCGAGGAGCCGCTTGCCCCGGCTCCTGAAGGCCATGAGCCCGGCTATGAGCGCGAAAACGCCGAGGAAGACGACCCGTCTTCCCAGCTGCCAATCGACCGATGACCAAGATAGGCCTCGAAACGCCTTGCCGAGTTTCACCGACAGGGAGAACGGGCTCATGCGGGCGGGTACGTAGAGTACGTGCTCGCGGCCCGAAGCGCTCGAGAACAGGGACGGAGCTCGTTTGAGGAACGAATCGTACCGCGGATCTTCAGGCACGAGCCGCTTCGGAAGGTCGCCGAGAGCGGAGACTTCCGTTCGGTCGAAATCGGAAAATTCTACCGTGGCGTTCGCCGACGACAGAACGCCCTCGACCCCCTCCGCTTCGAGCAGCGAAACGGCCTTCCTCGAATCGACTTCCGCATCGAGAAGCACCGTGTAGTAGCCGTTCCAGGCGAGACCGATGAAGGAAGGCATGAGGAAATACGAGAAAACGAAAAAACAGAAGAGCCCTCCGGAAATCCCGAAGAAAAGACCGAGCCTGACTTTTCGGTTGCGGAACACGAAGGTCTTCATGATGCTCCTAAAGGTAGCAGAACGCAAGCGCGATGAAAAAGCCGAGGATGATTCCGACGGACACCTCGGCCCCGGTATGACCGTTTATTTCCTTCACCGGTTTGAACCTCACATCGATCCGATGCTTGAGTTCCTCGCCGAGCTGGTTCAATGCCTGGGCCTGGGTCCCGGCGGACCTCCTTACGCCGAGCGCGTCGCGTATCGTCAGAATACAGTAAAACAACGCCATGATGAAGAGGGCGGAGTCGATCCCTTCCATGAAGCCTACGGAAGTGGCGAGCGCCGTCACCACCGCCGAATGGCTGGAAGGCATGCCTCCCGTTCTCCATATCAGCGATGCCAGGAAATCCTTCGGCTGTCTCGTTTTACGCCGCGAGACGTCGATCAGCGTCTTTATGAATTGCGCGGTGACCCAGCTGCAGAATGCCGAGAGAAAAACCGGGCTATTGATAAGTTTATAAAGCTGGACGATAAAATGCCTGGACATATTTTCCTAAGTTTCCCCGCCGCAGGAGAATTTGTCAAGTGAGGCGGATTCAACGACCGACCTCTTTGGCCCTGATTCGCGCGGGGACGAGCCCTCCTTCGAGGTTGACGGGGGCGAGCTCCACGAAATACTTTTTTCCTCCCGTGTACCGGTAGGAAAAGCCCCGTTCCAGGGCGGTATACTCGATGTTCTCCTCGAGCACCGTGCCTTCCTCGTCGAGTAGCTTCATGGTGACCGGCTTCTGGGTGGATCCCGCGATCTCCATGAAATAGACGCCGCTCTTCCCGGGAAGAAAGCGCAATCTCCTTCCTTCGGGCGGAAGGAAGACCTCGTGCTCCCTGCCGTCCGTGCGGAGGAGGGGAAGCGTCGCGAAGGCGTAAGTCTTGTTTTCCTTCGCAGCCTTCGATGCCGTCCCGCCTCGGAACGCGACGAGACCGCCTTCCTTTCCGATGAAAATCAGGCCGTTGAAGCAGAGAGGGCCGGAGACGGGTGTGAGGGGAAGCGAAAACCATCCGGTCGAGGCGCCGTCGGCAGCCTCGAGATGATGAAGCAGGGACTCCTCGGTGGCGAAGAGGATCCCGTCATCGACGAAGACGGGGGCGAAGGCCGAGGTTTCTCGGAGGTTCCGCCGCCAGGCGATGAGACCGTTCGCGAGATCCACGGCGAGGACCGAACCTCCGAGCCCCGAAAAAAACGCGCGTTTCTCCCCTACTGCGGGAGAAACGAGAAAGGACTCGCCGATCCTCGCGTTCCATCGTGCCTCTCCGGAATCCGCGTTCAGGCAGAAGTACTCTCCCGAAAGGGTCGCACCGACGACGGAGTCTCCCGAGGCCGCGAGAGATCCGTGGATGGCCCCCCCCATCCTGCGCTTCCATGCGATTTTGCCGTCTTCGATCGAAAGCGAGGCCGCGATTCCCGTCGAGGTCCCCGCGAACACCTTCCCGGAACGGAACGAGGGCGCACCGAGAATCTTGCCTTCGAGGGAGACCTTCCAAGCCGCGGAGCCCGAGCGGAGATCGTAGGCGGAGACCGAACCGTCCGCCCCTCCCACGACAGCCATGTCGGCGACGAGAAGCGGGGAAGTGAGGAGAACGCCCGTCTCGATCCTGGCGTATTCCTTACCGCTTTCACTGTCCAGGACGTGAAGAACCCCTTCCGCGTCGGAGAAGACGAGGCGGTCTCCGGCCAGCGCCGGGGAGGCCGGGATCGGAGCGCCTGCATCGAAGGACCAGCGGACCGTGCCGGTTCCGGTCGCGAGAGAGACGACCCTCCCGAAGGATCCTGCGGCGTACAGGTATCCGTCCTGCACGAGGGGGGGCGTCCGCACGGTATCCCCGTCCCACGACCAGAGAAGCTGCAGGGGAAAATCCGGAACCGGGCCGATCCCCCTCCCCTTTCTTTCGGGATCCCCCCGTTCCTGGAGAAAGGCAGAGGGCGCCTGGGGAGGCGGCGTCGTTTCCCGTTCTTCTGCCGGAAAGGGTACGACGGGCTCGGGTGCGGAAGACGGGGCGCCGGGTTTGTCGCACGAGGAGAAAAGCAAGGGTATCGCGACGATGAGGAAAACCGGGTACCGATTCCTCACAGTCCCGCCTTCCTTTCCCTCTCGCTGACGATGCCTGCATCGAACAGCGCGGAGAGCCACGACGAACCGACCGAGGACGCCGCGATCCTATCGAGAAGCGATCTGGTCCGTTTGAGGACGTCCTTCCTGAGTTCAGCGTAGGCTGCCCCGGAGATCCGGGACGTCTCGAGGGCTTCGTTGAGATGAACGAGCAGGGCTGCGGCGCCTTCCAGCGGCTCCTCCTCGGAGATGGACTCGATTCGCCACTTGAAGCGAGCCTCTTCCAGCTCAGCCCCGGGTATCGGAGGACCTTCTCCTTCCAGCTCCGCTGCCGCAGCCTCCCACGGTTTCCCGTTTTTTCCCGCTGCCGGAAGGGCTTTTTCCGCCCGCGCCGGAGAGATGCGCAGATCGCGCAGTTCGCGAAGCGTCCGTTCCAGCGCCGAATGTCCCGCTCTCCTTCCCGGCCGGGCGAGTTCGAAGGCGAGAAGCAGCCCTTCCATTCCCCGGGCCCGATATTCGTCCACGAGCGGCGGCGCCGCGGGTCCCTTCGAGAACCACGGAGCCGCCAGGTGCGCGGACAACTCCCTGAACGAGGAGCCTCCCCCGGGATAATCCTTGAGGACGGTTTCGGGATAAGAGGAAAGATGCTGGCTCAAGGCCTCCTTCCCGCTCCTCGCTCTCAGGTAGAGCCGCAGGGGAACGACGATCTGCCCGTGGCTCCATGCCCAGTCGGCCCGCTCCTCCTCGGTTCCCGCGGTCTCCTTTCCCTGGGTCGCCTCCCAGAAGGCCTTGTTGTACGCGGTTATCGCCTTTCGGTAATCGATCTCGTCGGGCTTCGGGAATCCCTCCCCGTCCTCCTCCGTGCGGTATACGCAGACGACGCGGCCGAGAAACCGTTCCGCGGGCACGAAGCCCCAGGTGAGGTCCGCAACGGTAGCGCCGGCCGCGGCCGAACCCGATTCCTCCTTGAGAAGTGACCTCAAACGCTCGTCGGTTTCCCGAAAAAGGACGTCGAGAAGCGCTTTCGCCTTCTCCCTTTCCGGCCCGTATTTCGAGTCCGTGAAGAAGATCCTCCCCGCGACTCTCTGGTTCAGGAGTTCGAGAACCGAGAACCTGTTGCCTGGTTCCCGTTCAAGCATCCCGGCCGCCCGATCCGCCGCCGCCTTTCCGTCGGCCGTTTTTCCCTCGAAGGGCCCGTCCCCGCCGGACCGTATCTCGGCGGCGCCTCCGGAAGTCCCGCTTCCGCGCGGTTCGGGGAGGCGGAACGAGGACGCGACCTTGAGGACGAGCGCGTGGAATTCCTCAGGTTCCAAACCGAGCTCCGCGGAAAGTCCAGATTTCCTCGCCGCCGCGAGGCCGAGCAGGACGGACATGCGGCCGCGGACGAGAGGACCGGCCAACCCGTCCCCTTCCGCGAGCACGTTCCTGTCCGCGGCTTCGATGCGCGAAGCGGCGAGAAGAAAGGTCCTGAGCAGGGAAACCTCCTCCCTGCTCAAGGGGTCCCGCCCGTAGAGCCGCCGAGGTACGATGATCCGCGCCGCGTCGGGGATCGAGCGGCTGAACGAAGTGAGCCGTACCAGCCTGAGACGGAGTTCCTCGCTCCGCCCCGCGAAAGCGGCGGTGTCGAAACCGGCGGCCGCGAGTGCCGCGGCCAGCTTCGACGCCTCTTCCGGAACCGCGGCCGCGGAATAGAGGGCGAGCGTTTCCCTCCAGCGGGTCCGCGCGTGCTTCGCGATGTACTCCTTCCTCGCGGCCTGGGCCGCCGGCAGGTCCTTCGGGCGGGTCAATCTCAGGACGTCGAAGTAGGCCTCGGCCTTGACCGCTTTCAAGTCACCGGCGAGGCTCCTCTCAAGGCCAAGGCCGGGCTCGGCGAGTCCTCCCTCGGGCAGAAAGGCCTTCGCATACCTCGCCGCGAGGTGGGTTTCGAGCCTCTTCCAGGAGGCCGCATCCATCCCCGCCGCTACGCTCCGAAGCATCTGGCCGATCGACGCCTCGGTCGCCTTGATCGAGCTCTCCAAGGAAGACCTCGCGTCGCGATCCTTGCCTTCCGCGACGCTTCTTCGTTCCGCCTCCAGATCTTTCTCGAGTCCGCCGAGACGAGCTTCCAAACGCGCAAGTTCGGTCCTCGACTTCGGGGTGAAGTATCGCGCGGTCGACGCCTCGAGTTCGCCCGCGAGGAGCCGCCACGCCGACAGGAAGATGATAACTGCCGGAAAGCGGCGCATGGAAACGCCGAAGTACCCGCTCATACGAGAAATAATATAAAGATATCCGGTCGACGTGAAAAGCCGATCAGGAGGCAACGGATACGGGTCGGCTCGGAAGGACGCATCAACTCCCGGGGACCTGGAAAAATCCTCCGGAATCGTCTAATCTACTAGAGGAATGGTAAAAACGTGAAGAACATGAACGGCTATTTGGAAAATCTATCCGCATTCATCGGCAAATCGGTCGAAACTCCCGAAGCAAGGGATATGATCTCGTTCTACGGAATGTCGGCCTCGGTTGTCCCGGCCGATTCCGAGGTTTCTTTCCGATTCCTTTCATCGAAGGATCGCGGCATTCAGATACGTTGCGACGAGAACGGAATCATCCGCACGATATTCATCTATTCGGTGCGGAGGGAGGGCTTCACCCCGTATCGCGAGGAGATTCTTCCCGGCGTCCCCGCCGCCGCGGAGAGAAAGGCCATTCTCGACGCCTTCGGCACTCCCGCGGAATCGGGTAGGGATTCCCACAGTTTCTTTTCCGCCGATCCGAGCTGGTGGGACCGTTACGACCGCGAGAACGCCTCCTATCACATCCAGTACAGCGACGAACAGGGAAGCGTCGAATTCATAACGATCCGCGAGCCGCCGAAAAACGCCGCCTAACATTGACCCGCGCAACGATCGATTGATAGAATCGTCCCATGGACGACAAGACGGAAAAGAAACGACTCTCCATCCTCCGCTTTCTGGCCGATTCCGAAGGTCCTCTCAGCAGCATGAAGATCACCGAGAAACTCGTGAGCGCGGGCTTCGACATCAGCGAGCGGACCGTACGCTTCCACCTCCTCGCCATGGACAAGGAGGGCCTCACGGACTACATCGGGAAGCACGGGCGGATCATCACGCCTAAAGGCCGGAAGGAATTGTCGAACGCCAGGATTTTCGAGCGGGTGGGTTTTCTTTCCGCGAAAATCGACCAGCTCACCTACGACATGACCTTCGATCCGGAGGCGGGCGAGGGAACCATCGTCGTCAACATAAGCATTCTTCCCGAAAAATCCTTCCCGTCATCCTGGAAACTGATGAAGAAGGTGTTCGAAGCCCGTCTTTCCATGGGGAGTCTCGTGACGCTCTTCCCGGCGGGCGAGCGGATCGGGGAACTCTTCATCCCGGAAGGCCATATCGGGGTCGGGACCGTCTGCTCCGTGACCCTGAACGGGATTCTCCTCAGCTACGGCATTCCCGTTCAATCGAAATTCGGAGGCCTCCTCGAGATACGCGATCACGCGCCCGAGCGCTTCGTCGCGATCATCAATTACGACGGAACGAGCCTCGATCCGTTGGAAATCTTCATCAAGAGCGGCATGACCGATTACCGGGGCGCGACCGAGACCGGGAACGGCCTCATCGGGGCCAGCTTCCGCGAGGTCCCGGCGGCGAGCCGCGGCAAAATCCAGGAGATATCCGGCCGGCTAGAAAAACTGGGACTCGAGTGCATCATGGATCTCGGCATGCCCGGACAGCCTCTCTGTGAAATTCCCGTCAATCAGGGGAACGTCGGAGCGATCATCATCGGAGGCCTCAATCCAGTCGCGATCCTCGAGGAATACGGGCTTCGAGTCCAGTCCAAGGCCCTGTCGGGGCTGGTGGATTTCAGGCGGCTCTTCTGTTATCGAGAAATGGAAAAACGCTACAAACCGGCTTGACCTCCGAACTGCTCGGAAGGCGCCGCCCTGCGGCATCCCGATCTCATCTTCCCGATCGACGGCCCGAGAAACCGGCGGACCACGAAAAACTTCGATTGACAATTCTCCGCTTGTATAGGAATATTATGGCAATCCATTGCCATAAAGGAGAAAAAATGATCGAATATCCTAAAACGAACGATGCCCTCGGTACGGTGAATCGAGGCAACTCGGCCGAGTCCGGCCTCTGCACGC
The DNA here is from genome assembly GCA_964397655.1 of uncultured Spirochaetaceae bacterium. Lineage (GTDB taxonomy): Bacteria > Spirochaetota > Spirochaetia > DTKZ01 > DTKZ01 > CAYNKA01. Next base: position 233,306 of record CAYNKA010000005.1, read on the forward strand.
TCTGCCGGGCGGATTGCCAGGGAAAATGCGAAACGTGGCTCTCCAGCATGGCCGGCCGGAAGCTGCTCTATCCGCGCGATTTCGGTACGGTGACGGCCGGAAGCTCGAACACCTGTCCCATAGGAGTTAGCTACAATTCCCTCCGGCTCATGGGATACAATTTCGGAGCGAGCGCGCTGAAGCCCGGCCTGTCGACGAGCGCCGACGAGTGCATCTTCCCGAACGTCAACCTGGAAACCGAATTCGGGAGCGCGGTGAAGACCCGCTCGCGCCTGCCCTTCATGACCGGGGCGCTCGGCAGCACGTTCATAGCCGCCAAGTACTGGAATTCCTTCGCCGTTGGAGCCGCATTGGTCGGCATTCCCATCGTAGTCGGTGAAAACGTCGTCGGAATCGACCGACAGGGAACCATCGCCGGCGGCAAGATAACCAGTTCCCCGGAACTCGACCGCAGGATCGACGCCTATCTCCGCTATCACGACGGGTACGGGGCGATCATCGTCCAGATGAACGTCGAGGACGCTCGAAACGGCGTCGCGGAATACGTCATCGGTAAATACGGCGACAAGGTAATCATAGAACTCAAGTGGGGTCAGGGCGCGAAGGACATCGGCGGTGAAATACAGGTGAAGGACCTCGATTACGCGATCTTTCTCAAGAACCGCGGTTACATCGTCGATCCGGATCCGACTCTTCCCGAAGTCCAGAAGGCGTTCGAGACCCACGCCATCACCTCGTTCGCCCGCCATTCCCGGCTGGGCTACACGGACCTTTCGAGGCCCGAGGACGTGGAGAGGAATTTCGAGCAGGCGGTCGCCTACCTCAGGAAGATCGGCTTCAATCGCATAACGCTGAAGACGGGTTCGTACGGGATGGAGGCCCTCGCCCTCGCCATCAAGCTCTCCTCCAAGCTGAAACTCGACCTCCTCACCGTAGACGGATCGGGCGGAGGCACCGGCATGAGTCCCTGGAACATGATGCAGACCTGGGGAGTGCCCTCCATTCTTCTCCACGCGAAGACCTACGAATACGCGAGGATACTCGAAGGACGGGGAATCAAGGTCGTGGACATGGCGCTCGCGGGAGGGCTCGCACGGGAGGACCACATCGTGAAGGCCCTGGCCCTCGGCGCGCCGTACGCGAAGCTCGTGTGCATGGGCCGCTCTCTCATGATCCCGGGGTTCCTCGGGACCAACATCGAAGGGGCCATCAATCCCGAACGGAGGGACTCCATCCACGGGAACTGGGACAAGCTTCCGCCCGCCGTGACGGCCTTCGGCGTGTACCCCGAAGAGATCTTCGCGGGTTATTTCGACGTCCAGAAGAAGGTCGGGCACAAGGAGATGAAGAACATCCCGTACGGCGCCATCGCCATGTGGACCCTTTCGGACAAGCTCTCCGCCGGAGTCCAGCAGCTCCTCGCGGGCCTCAGGAAATTCGACGTCACGGCCCTCGAACGATGCGACATCGCCTCGGGCAACCGCGAGACCGAACGGGAGACCGGCATACCCATGATCACCTCGGTCCAGGACGAATCGGCGAAACGAATATTGAACGGCTGACGGGGACGCGATCGGACCGAGATTCGGGAGAAGCCTCCGGGCTTCTCCTTTTTTTTCAGACCCGGACCGACGCGGGAACCCCGCTCTCCCGGAGAAGTGCGGCGAAACGGAGGACGTCCTCCTTCGCCGGAGCCTTCGTGCCCGCGAGGGAGTAGTCCCTGCCGAGCATCGCGTACTTGGCGACTCCGAGGCGATGGTAGGGCAGGATGTGGACGGCTTCGTACCTCAGGCCGGAAAGGGCCTTCCCGAACAGGACCGCGTCTTCCGCGCCGTCGTTGATTCCGGGCACGAGCGGAATGCGCACGACGAGCTTTTCAGGACTCGAGCGGGCGGCGCGACGGAGGTTCTCGAGGATCCTCGCGTTGTCCGCGCCCGTGAAGCGCTCGTGTTTCTTCCCGTCCGCGATCTTGAGGTCGAAGAGCACGATTTCGCAAAGATCCAGGGCGGCGGCGAAGACGGCGGGCTCCGCCTCCCCGGACGTGTCGAGGACCCGGGACATGCCCTTCCTCCCGAGGGCTTCGAGGAGCGCGAGGGTCCCTTCGGGCCGGAAGAGAGGCTCGCCGCCCGAAAGCGTGACCCCGCCCCCCGAGGAATCGTGAAACGCCCGGTCCTTCTCCAGTTCCTCGATCAGGCCTTCCAGCGGCATGCCGAAACCGGCTGACGAAAGGGCCTTGGACGGGCAGACCGAGGAACATGCGTCGCAGGGGGAGCAGAGGGAACGGTCGATCCCGGCCTTCTCCCCCCGGATCGTGATCGCCGACGCGGGGCAGGAGGCCGCGCATTCCGCGCAGCCCGCGATGCAGAGCTCCTCGTTGAAAAGGAGATCGCGCCCCGATGATTGGGACTCGGGGTTCGCGCACCAGGCGCAGCGCAGCGGACAGCCCTTGAAGAAGACCGTTGTCCTGATTCCGGGCCCGTTCTTCACGCTGAACCGCTCTATCCTGAAAAGGTCGATCTCCATGAAATCAGAAACCGTCCAGCTCGGTGCGGGCGATGATCTCGTCCTGGACGTCTCGGCTGAGCTGATTCCAGTTCGTCACATAGGCGGCGACCCGAACGAGGAAATCCGGGTACTTCTCGGGATGCTTCTGCGCGTCCCTGAGGGTTTCCGCGTCGAGTACGTTGAACTGGGCGTGGAAACAGCCCAGTCCGAAGCCGGCTTTGATCAGGGCCGCGAGATTCTTGATCCCCTCCGTGCTCTCCAGGAGGCTCCTGTTGAACTTCATGTTGAGAAGGGTCCCGTTCACCGCTCGCCTGTGCGGAAGCCGCGCCTGGGAACGCATGATCGCGGTGGCCCCTGACTTCGAGGAGCCGCTGGAGGGCGACGACGCGTCTGAGAGCGGCGCGTACGCGCTCCGCCCGTCGGGAGTCGCCCCAACCCGCTTCCCGAAACCTATGTGTGCGGTGAGGCAGTAGAAGCTCGCGGTGTAGATCCCGCCCCAGATGTCCCGGTACGGAGAGACCGAGTCGCAGCAGAGGTCGAAGACCCGTTTGGCCATCCTGTCTGCCTCCTCGTCGTCGTTCCCGAATTTAGGCGCATCGTTCTTGAGGCGCGCGCGCAGGACCTCGGCACCCTTCCAGTCCTTCCTGAGCGCATCGAGCACCTCCGCAAAGGGGATCCTTCCCGAATCGAAAACGAGCCGCTTCAGGGCGGCGAGGGAGTCGGAGACGGTCGCGAGCCCCACGAACTGGACTCCGGTCTGGTAGTAGCGCGCGCCGCCCGCGTTCACGTCCCTGCCCGTCTCGAGACAGCCTTCGACGAGCAGGGACTCGTAGGGCTCCGGCCACAGGTCGCGATGCGCGATCTGGAGCGCGGTGATGCCCTGGACCGTGAGGTCGAAAAGATATGCCAACTGCTTCTCGAAGGCGTCCATCAGGGCCTCGAAGTTCCCGAAACTCGCTGGATCTCCCGTGGGAAGGCCGAGAAGCTCGCCGGTCTCGGGATCGATCCCGCCGTTGAGGGTGAGCTCCAGGCATTTCGCAAGGTTGAACATCGCGGCGTCCGCCCAGGTCCAGGATTTTCCCGGCACGCCGAACTCGACGCATCCGATGAAGCCCCAGTTGGTCCTCGCTTCCTCGAGAGGAATACCCGCCTCGAGGAACATCTCGGTCCCCACGTGATAATTGAAGAATTTCGGCTTGCTCGACCTGGGTACGAGGCTCGTAGCCTTCAGGAAGAAATCGTCGTCCATGGCCTCGTTCCACAACACGGCGATGTCGGGCTGATACAGCCTCACCTTGAGTTCGGCTTCCAGGAAAAGCTCGGCTACGGCGCCCGCCGTGTCCCCTCCGTCGGCCCCGATTCCGCCGAGAAGGACGGGCTGTCCGACCGGAAAGCCGCCGTAGATCTTCGCGGCGTTGTTGTTGTAGAGCTTGAGGATGTCGTTCGTCTTGAACATGAAGGAGACGAGAAGCGTCACCGCGGCCTCACGGGTAATGTCCCCCCTTTCGAGACTCGCGCGGTAGTACGGCTCGAGGTATTCAGGAATCCTCCCGAGGGTGACTCCGTAGCCGTTCGAGTCTATGTAGCAGGCGACGTGTGCGAACCAGATCGACTGGAGTGCCTCGAAGAATGTCCCGGCAGGCTTCATCGGAACCTTTTCCGCAGCCTTCGCGATCCGTTCCAGCTCGGCCTTCCTTCCTGGATCTTTTTCCTCCGCGGCCATGGAGGACGCGAGCCTCGCGTATCGCCCGGCGAAGATCCTCATCGCCTCCGTGTTGATGAGCGCGGCCTCGTAGAAAAGCCGCCGCTCGTAAGAGGCGGCGTCCGTGAGGGAAAGCTCCTTCAGTCTGTCTCGCGCGATCGTCTCGATCGCGTCGAAGCCCCAATTGAGAACCTTACGGTAGTCGGGAATGAAATGTCCCGTCCCGCAGGTGAGCATGTTCTCCGCGGAAAAGACGCCCGCCTCCCTCCGCCTGACCGCTTCCTTGGGCAGGAGAGCGAGCCCGTAGTCCTTGAGAGTCCTTCCCTTCCAGGAAGGAAGGATCCTTTCCAGCTCGGCCTTGGTTTCCGCGGGGACCTCGAATTTATCCCCGTCCCTCGTGCCGTAGGAATCGAGCTCGTTCAGCACGAAATCCACACCGCCCTCGGGAAACAGGGGAGCGGACACCGGCTCCGGGCCCAGGTTGCCCGCGAGCAGCTCCCAGGGCTCGATATAGGCGGTCATCTCGGAGAGAACCTTTCTGAATGCCTTCGCCCGTTTAAGGATCGGCGGATCCTGCTCGGTTTCACGGTAGGATTCCGTCACGAGGCGGGCGCGTTCGTGGGTGAGCCGGGGCTTGAGAAGCCTTTTCAGGTAATCCCGGCGGACCTCTTCCAGTTTGATCGGATCATCGAGGTACGACATGGGAGCCATAGTACACGGAACTGCGGCGTGTGAAAAGCTCACGGATTCATCGAACGAGGGTTCGCCTTGTGGTCGTTCGGGTAAAATGATATAGTTGACGGGAAAACGATCATGACCGTAAAAGACATTGTTACCATACTTGACGCCGAACTTTTCACGGGAGAGGAACTTCTCGAAAAGCAGGTCCGCGCCGCGTGCGGCTCGGATCTCATGAGCGACGTCATCGCCTTCGTGAAGGACGAGATAGCACTCCTCACCGGCCTCAACACCATCCAGGCCGTACGGACCGCCATCATCATGGACGTCGTCGTGCTCATCATGGTACGGGGCAAGCGGCCTTCCAAGGAAATGATAGCCCTGGCGGAAGAGAACGGCCTCGCCGTCGCATCCACCAACCTGCCTTTGTTTCTCGCATGCGGCAGACTCTTCGCGGCCGGACTCACACGAGGGGGCACCCGGGACATCGGGAACACCCCGGAGCACCAGGATGAACCTCCACTACGATGTCCCCGGGAATGATTACGTCAAGGCCGGCGAGGCTTCGGCGGAAACGAAGCGCACGCTGAAACTTCTCGGCCTTCCGCCCGAGACCGTCCGCAGGGCGATCATCGCGATGTACGAGGCCGAGATCAACATGATCATCCACGCCGGCGGAGGCACGGCGGACGTGGACATTTCGGCTGACAGTCTCCGCATCCGCATGAAGGACGAAGGGCCCGGCATCCCCGACATCGACCTCGCCATGAAGGAAGGATACTCGACGGCCTCCGACGAAGTCCGGAGCATGGGCTTCGGATCAGGAATGGGGCTGCCGAACATGAAGCGGAACTCCGACGGGCTCTCCATCGTGAGCGGTCCTGAGACCGGGACCCTCGTCGAAATAAGGATCGATTTGAAGGAGAAGCGATGAACGGCTACTACCACTCGGTGGCCCTGCAGGAAGACAAATGCAGGGGATGCACGAACTGCATTTCCAACTGCCCCACCGAGGCGATCCGCGTCCGGAAAGGAAAGGCACGCATAATCCTCGAACGGTGCATCGACTGCGGCGAATGCATCCGGATCTGCCCTTCCCACGCGAAGATAGCCGACACCGACGCCCTGGAAGCGGTTCAGAAATACGACTTCCGGGTCGCCGTTCCCGCCCCGAGTCTGTTCGGCCAGTTTCCCCGGACGATCACGCGCGATCATGTCCTCACCGCCCTGAAACGTCTCGGCTTCGACGACGTGTTCGAGGTCGCGATCGCCGCCGATCTCGTGGCGAGGGCCTATCGCGACTATTTCGCGAAGACCGGGCAGCCGAAGCCTCTCATATCCTCTTCATGCCCGGCCGTCGTGCGGCTCATCCAGGTCCGTTTCCCGAGCCTCATCGAACACATAGTCCGCGTTAAGGCCCCCATGGAAATCGCCGGCTGGATCGTGAAGAACCGCATCCACGCCGACAAGAGGAACATCGGGGTGTTCTTCATAACGCCGTGTCCCGCGAAACGAACGAGCATCAAATCGTCCCTGAGCATCGACTCGTCCTCGGTCGACGGCGCGATCGCCGCCCGAGACATCTACGTCCTTCTCCGCAACATCGCCGCCGGCATCAAGGTCCCCGAAAAGCTTTCCTCGGCCGCCGCCACGGGCCTGGGGTGGGCTGGATCGGACGGCGAGGCCGCCTCCATAGGCCTGCCGCGGACCCTGACGGTCGACGGCATCCACCGGGTCATCGGCGTGCTGGAACTCATGGAGAACGGCGGGCTGAAGGATTTCGACCTGCTCGAAGCCATGGCCTGTCCCGGAGGCTGCGTGGGAGGGCCCCTCAATCCCGACAATGCCGCGGCCGCGCGGGCCAGGATTCGCGCTGTCGCCGAAGAGACGGAAGCAGGACGTCCCTCGCCGTCGATCCGGTACGAGGACGTTCCCGAGAGTGAATTCGCCTGGGAAAAGAGCCTCTCCGCTCGTTCGATCATGGACTTGGACGGGGACCTGGAGACGGCCTTGGAGAAACTCAAGGAAGTCGACCGGCTCACCGCGAACCTTCCGGGACTGGACTGCGGTTCGTGCGGTTCTCCCTCGTGCCGTACTCTGGCGGAAGACATCGTACGCGGAACAGCCCAGGAGACCGACTGTGTATTCATCCTGCGCGAACGGATCAGGAAACTCGCCCTGGAAATGGTCGACCTCGAAGAACAGCTCCCTCCTTCTCTCCCGCCGAGATCCTCCTGATGGCCGGCCGAGCGTCCTTCGGATGCACGAAGTCTCTTGTCATTTTTCCCAAAAGCGACTAGGATTCCGCGGGATGAATATCGCGTTCTTCACCGATACGTATTCGCCTCAGATCAACGGTGTCGTCACCTCCCTGCGCATCTTCAAGGAAGAACTCGAACGCCAAGGCCACAGAGTGTACGTGTTCTGTCCCTCCTACGGGGGGAGGGAAGAACCCGAGGAGAACGTTTACCGCGTTTTTTCCATCCCGTATCCGACCGAGAGGATGAAGGATCAAAGGCTCATATTCCCCCTCTGCCGGGCTTTCCTGAGTTTCCGCGGACTCGGGATAGACATAGTCCATTTTCACGTTCCCCACTATCTCGGCGCCTACGGAATCATGTTGGCGAAACTGTGGAAGATCCCGGTCGTCCACACGTATCACACGCTCTTCATCCAATACACGCATTACGTCAAGATGAGGAGGAGCCTCGCGGTCAAGGCGGTGAAATTCATATCGCGCAACTTCGCGAATCGATGCGTCAGGGTCATAGTCCCCTCCCCCGAAGTGAGGGAAGAGCTCGCCTCCTACGGGGTCAAGCCTCCCATAGACGTCATTCCCACCGGCATCGAACTCGTTCGCAGGGAACCGCTCGAAAGCAGGGAATACCTGGATGGACGGTACCGGCTGCCCAAGGACAAGAGACGGCTCGTCTTCGTCGGTCGGTTCGCCCGCGAGAAGAACATCGAAATGCTCCTCTCCATGATGCGCGTCCTCGGGGAAAAGACGCCCGGATACCACCTCCTTCTCGTCGGCGACGGCCCCGACAGGCCCCGGCTGGACGGCATCATCGACCGTTTCGGACTCGGGGACCGCGTCACCGTGACCGGCTTCATCCCCCGCGGCCGGGTCTTCGATCTGCTCAGGTATTCGGACCTGCTCGTCTTTCCCTCGGCGACCGAAACCCAGGGGCTCGTCCTGCTGGAAGCGATGTCCGTCGGCCTTCCCGTCGTGGCGGTCGACGCCATGGGAGCGTCGGACGTCCTGCGCGACGGAAGGGGGGGTATCGCGGTCAGGAACGATCTCGGGGACTTCATAGCCGCCGTGGAGAGGCTGCTGAACGATCGGGATCTCTACGATGAGAAAAGCAGGAGCGGCAGGGAGAAGGTGCTGGACTGGTCCACCGAAACCATGACCCGAAAATTGACGGATTTCTACAAAAGGTCGATCCTCGAATATAGGAACGAGCGTCGCGGGAAAACGGGAGCGCTATAGACTCCCGGCTTCTTTTCTCGCGAGCAGTTCACGATAGAGCCTCTCGAATTCCGCCGCGACCGCAGCCCCGTCGAATTTCTCCGCGAAAGCCTCGGAGCCCCGTTTGAGCCTGCGAAAAAGATCGTCGTCCCTCGCGAGGTCCGCCAGGTACTTTCCCATGGCCTCGTGATCCCCGGGAGGAAAAAGAAGCGCGTTGTCCGACGCCAGCTCCCTCATGCCTTCTACGTCCGCCATGATCAGCGGGATGTCGCAGCAGACGGCCTCGATGACCGTCATGGGCTGGTTTTCCGTAACCGACGCGGTCGCGAAGCCTCTGGAATGCTGGAGAAGCCCGCTCTTCAGCAGGTCGTCGTGGTTCATCTTCCCGAGAAAGAACACCTTCTCCGCGAGGTTTCGCTGCTTCACGTCCTTCTCGAGTATCTCCCGGTACGGCCCGTCCCCCACGAGGACGAGCCTGAGTTCGGGATCCCGTCCGACGGCCCATGCGAAGGCCTTCACGAGAACGTCGAGGGACTTCTCCTGACCGAGCCGTCCGATGAAAATGAAAGTCTTCCTGTTGTAGAACGGAAAGCGGGAAACGAGCTCGTCCCAGGCTGAATAGCCCTGGAACCGGCTCCGGTCGATGCCGTTGCATACTTGATGCACGGTCTTGTCGGGATTCCTCCTCTTGAGCTCGGCCGTCGCGAAACGGCTCGGCGCGGTGATCGTATCCGAGGCGCGGAGGAATTTCTCCATGAACCACCAGATCACCCTTCTTCCGGGACGGACGAGGATTTTCAGCTTCACGAAATAGAGGATGTAGGTGTCCTCGTTGAGCATCGTGTGGAAGGTGTGCATAACGGGAAGACCTAGCCGGCGAGCATGGTTGATCGCCGACCAGGCAACCGTCCACGGCCCGGTGATGTGGACGATCTCGATGCGTTCGGTCTCGAGTTTTTCGAGAAGGCTCTTGTCCCAGGGGTTGGAAAACCTCACACCGGGATAGATGAAGGTGGAAACGGACGGCACGGTGAAGACTTCCATGCCGTCCACATCCTTCACCTGTTGATAGTTCTTGTCGCCGGGAACCACGATGAGGATATGGTGTCCCCGTGCCCTCAGGTTCCGCGCGAGATCGAGAGTCGCCGTTATCACCCCGTTGATTTCGGGGAAGAAGATCTCAAGAAAAAAGGCGATCCGCATACGACTCTAATTTACTTCGTCACCGCTCTCAGTAACGCAGGCCGAGGCCGAAGTTGGCGTAATGGAACGTCTCGTTTTCGTCCTGAACCGTGCCCACGTTCCAAACACGCTGGAAGGTGTAACCGCCCTTGATGATCGCGGTCATGATTCCTACGGGGATGCTGTACTCGATCTGGAATCCAGCCTGTACCGCGGTCTCGAGCACGGCCTGGTTCAGGAAATTCGTCTTGTAGTGGAACGATGAATCCCCGTGGACGTTATACCCGTCGTCGAGGATGGATCCGTCGTTCCTGGCGTCGGGATCGATCATGTGAACCGATGCGTTCCCGTGCCTCTGGAGCCTGCCGGTCAACGTGAGCCTCATGTTCGCGATCGGCTCCAGAAGCGCTTCGATGGTCACCCGGTCGGAGTTCGGGTCCATGCCGACGCCGAGGTTCGTGCCGTAATGGGTGTAGTTGTTGTAGTTGGCCTGGGCGAGCGCGGCAAGGCGGTTGGCGGCGGTGAGCTCGAAACCGTCCTCGGCGTAAAGCTGGTCCTTGTGCGTGTACATGTAAGGGGTTACCGCCGTGTAATCGAATGAAATCCGCTTCAGGATGCCCGCCCGATCGGGAGTCCATTGGACGCCGGTCTGGGCGGCCACCTTGAATTTCGTCCCGAAGTCGAACTTGAGAATGTCGTTCAGATTGGTGTCGTCGAGGTAGAAAACGAAGGGAATCTTCCAATTTTTTCCCAGCCTGACGTCGGCCATGAGGCCGACCAGGGAATTGTCCTTGAATCCGGCCATCGACTGGGCGTAGAAAAGCTCTTTGGCGGGAAGAAGATACGTGAGGTCGAACCTGCCGCCCCAGACCACCGTTTCGAAATAGCCGAGTTCGAGCCAATCGGTCGGATAGAAGTTGAAGGACTGCAGGATGAGGTGCTTGTCCGGGAACTTGTCGTCTTCGCCGGAAGTCGACCAGAGATAATCCGTCGCGGCAAGCTCCAAAAGCACGGTAGAATAGGAGAACCAGCCGTTCCTGTATACGGCGGAATAATGACCGGTATGGGTCGCGTCGGCGCTCAACACGACGCTGTCCCCCCAGAAAGGTCCGAAAGAGTTTCTGGAAATCCCCGCCTGGAAGTAGAGGTCTTTGTCGCCCGCGGCGAACATGACGTTCTGACTCTGCCTGAGGTCGATCTTCTTCCCCTTCACCGTCACGTCCGCCCAGGTTTCGAACACGTCGATGTCGGTCCTCCGCCCCAGAGGAAGGACGTCGCCGTCCTGTTCGTGAATGGTGAGACCCTTCACCATGCCCTCGATGTGAATCTTGTCCGTGAGCCAACCGCCGGCCTGGATCATGCCGTATGCGGCCTCGTAATCGTCGTCCTTTGTGGCCCGAATCTCGCCGCCCGCTTCCGCGTGAATGGTGAACTTTGCGTTGACTTCCTTCAAGTACGCCCGCGCCTTGGCGGAATCGGCGCCGTCTCCCTTTTCCGCGACGGTCGAAAGGAGTTCCTTCACGACCTGAGGAGGATAGGGCCTCAGAACCGGGAGTTGGCGGATGATCCCCTTGCCTTCCCAGAGAAGCAGGTCCTTATACATGGCGTCGTTAGGATTCAGGGACTGCTGTCCGAAGAGACCCAGAGGAATCGTGAACAGCAGCGCGGTTATAATGGACTTGTTTCGAAATTTCATATGGTGACTCCTGGAGATGAATGAAATTAATCGTTTTATAATACCTGAAGTCCGCCGACTTGTCCATTCTATTCGGCGGTTCTATTTACCGATCAGGAGCTCCATGATCTCTCGGTTCGCCTTTCCCGTCCCGCGATCCATGCAATAATCAACCGCGGTCCTGCCGATGAAATTGGCGATGCGTCTGTCGGCGCCCTTTCCGAGAAGGATTTCAACGGTCCTTCTGTACTTGACGGCCAGATGGAGGGGGGTTTCTCCGAGTAGATTGACGGCGTTCACATCGGCCCCTCTCGATATGAGAAGCTCGACCATCTCCGGGTGCCTGACCGAGGCATGGAGGGGAGTATTCCCCATGACGTCGCGTTCGTTCACGTCCACGCCTCGATCGAGAAGCAGCTTCGCGACGGAACCGAGATTGTTCCGTGCAGCCCATATCAATACGGGATCCTTCGACGGAACTTCCGAACCGAAAAGGCAGATGCTCGTCGTGAAGACGATTACGAGAACGGCTATCCGGGTTCTTGGCTTCATCGAACCTCTCCGAATGAGTTCGGATGCGGAATTCCCGAATCGATGTTCGGGGAAACGCTCCTACATCATACGTCGGCCGGAAACCATGCAGCCTTGAACTTTTCCAAGGCGTCAATCCGCACTCCAGAAATAATCTCCGTCCCCGTATCTTCGGTACTGAAGGGCCTCGAGGACGTGATGCTTGCATATGGCCTCCGAACCTTCGAGATCCGCGACGGTCCTCGCCACCTTGATCACCGAAGAAAACGCCCTGAAGGAGAGTTTCAACTTCCTCCCAGCTCGTTCGAGAATATCCGAAGTGTCGTCGGAAAGGACGCAGAATTTCCTGATATGGGAGGGGGGTATCCGGGAGTTCCAGCCGAATCCGGAGCCGCGGTATCTTCTCGCCTGAATGGAGAATGCGTTCATGACCCGTGCCTTCATGCTTTCGCTGTCCTCCCCGTTTTCACGACACAGGGGACCGCCCCTTTCGACCGGCTTAACGGGGAAGCGGATGTCCATCCTGTCGAGGAGAGCCCCTCCGAGGCGCCTCCAATAACGAAAAAGTTCATCCCTCCCGCAGAGGCATACTCCGTCGTCCCTGCCTAGGTTTCCGCAGGGACAGGGATTGGCGGTCATGACGAGCTGGAAATCCGAAGGATACCAGGACCGGAACCCAGCCCGCACCACGGTGACGCGGCCGGCTTCCATCGGCTCCCGCAGGCTTTGGAGAATGTTCCGTTGAAATTCGGGAGCCTCGTCGAGGAAGAGGACGCCGCAATGAGCCAGGGATATCTCCCCGGGCGCCAAGTTCCTTCCGCCGCCGATGATTCCTTCCAGGGAGGCGCTGTGATGCGGCACACGAAAGGGACGATCCCTGAGCAGGTCGCTGCCGTCCGGAAGAATCCCCGCCAGCGAATGAATGCGAGTGATCGAAAGGGATTCGTCCCTGTCCAGCGGAGGAAGGATCGTGGGGATTCTGGCGGCGGCCATCGTCTTGCCGCCGCCCGGGGGACCGAAGAGCAGGAGATGGTGCCTGCCGGCCACCGAAACCTCGACGGCCCGCTTCAGAAGGCTCTGTCCTTCGAGATCACGAAAATCGATCGAAGGCTTCGAACTCGGCGGAGCCCCGGACAAGGGCTCGGGTTCGATTACGCCGTCCTCCAACCTGGAAAGTACGTGCACCGCCTCCTTGAGGGACCCGATGCCGAATACGAACCCCCGTCCCAATGCCCTTCCCTCTCGAAGATTTTCCTTGGGGACCAGGAACATGCTTATTCCGTGCTCGCTGGCGGCAGCTACAGCCGGGAGAATCCCCGCCACCGGCCTCACTTCGCCCGAAAGCAGGAGTTCGCCCAGCACCATAAAGTCCTTGACCGGACGATTGGGGATTTCTCCCGAATTCGCAAGTACGGCGAGTGCTATGGGAAGATCGTAGACGGATCCGGATTTCGGAAGATCCGCCGGGGCGAGATTGACGAGTATCCTGTCTCTCGGAAACCGGAGGCCGGAATTCCTCACCGCCACCCGGATCCGTTCGCGCGATTCCCTCACGGCCGAACCGGGAAGCCCTACGATATCCATCCCAGGGATGCCGTTTCTGATGTCGACCTCGACGGTCACCACCCGGCCCTCGTATCCGACCGACGCGAAACTGTACCAAGCCATACCCTCGATACGGCCGGGAATTCTCCGTCGCTTTCTTTCTCACCTCGCGTATTTACGTATTTCTCCCTGAACGAGTTCGTCGCACCGTTCGTTGTAGGCATCGCCGGCATGTCCTTTGACCCAGCGCCATTCCGGGCGAAGCTCGTCCGTCAGTTCCGAAAGTCTCGTCCAGAGATCCTTGTTCTTCACCGGCTTCCCGTCGGAGGTTTTCCACCCGTTCTTCAGCCAGTTCTTGATCCATTTCGAGATTCCCAATTGGACGTATTGGGAATCCGTCGATATTCTCGCCTTCTCCTCAGTTCCGGTGTCCTTGAGTCGTTCTAGAGCTCGTATCACCGCCGTAAGCTCCATTCTGTTGTTCGTGGTGTTCTCCTCTCCGCCTGAATCCTGATGAAGCCCGTCCTTCCGGCAGATGATGAAAGCCCATCCGCCGGGTCCTGGATTCCCGGAACAGCCTCCGTCCGTGTAAATTTCCATTTTTTTCCTCGCAGGTTAAGGTACCAGTCACGGCGTAAAAAAACAACATCGATTTTTATTTTCGCCGTCCGATCCATGTGAAATCCGGGCTTGAATTCCGGAATGACATAGAGTAAAATTCGCCTAACAGAAAGTAATGATTTAATTCATGCGGAAATACTCCGCCGAAGTAAAAGGACAGCCGGCTTTGGATCTTGTACGAGCGCTCTGAATTCCACAATCCTCAAAGCCGTGCGTAGTAAAAAATGGGAATCGTAATGCCGCAAAGCAGTATTCAGTTGAAGGATCTCCACGATTTCGTCAAAATGACGATCGAGAAACACAGAGATGAGCCGGAGTATTCCCGCAGGTTTCTCGAAGAAGTGCTGCAGCTCTTCTCGGAAAAGGAATGCGCCGCCATATCCAAGGAACTGCATCACGAGTTGGACGAGCTGAAGAAACGCTCCTTGAAAGGCGGCATCGGTCGTAATGCCATGAGTATAGATGACTCGGACGAAGAGGATTCACACCTTTTTCGAAAAGAGATCATCGATTTCTACATCCCCAAACAACTCGTCAACGCCATAATCGCCAACGGAGGCATTCCGAAAGACTCGATAGAAACGCAAATAGGCGTCGGATTCATCGATATCGCAGACTACACGTTTCTCGCGAAATTCCTGAGTCCCAAGGAAAACCAGATCCTTCTGAACGGTCTCTACACGGCGTTCGCGAACGTTCTGCGCAAACACGGGGGATATCTGAACAAAACCGAAGGCGACTCCATCATGTTTCACTACGGCGGTCTCATCGATCCCAAGGTAAAGACCATGGGTCAGAAGGATGCCCTGGTATATATCTCCACGGAGCTGTTTTACACTTGCGTGGAAATGCAGCGAGTATGCTTTCTTTTCAACCAGGCCGACGTCGCCCTGCTCGACTCCCTGCCGGACGACGAGGAGAAACAGACGGTCAAGGCGGCATTCGACATAATTCGTTCCATGCGGAACGACGTAGTCATGGCCAACGCATTCAACGCCCTGTTCCAGATAAGAATCAGAATCGGAGCCAACGTCGGGGAGGTCAGCATCGGAAATTTCGGCCCTCCCGGAAGCAAGCACTGGGACGTGATCGGAATAGCGGTGATCGACGCCAAAAGGATGGAAGCTACGGCTCCGGTCGGCGGACTTAGGATTTCCGAAACCTTCTACAACATCCTTCTCGAAAACGGAATAGTGGACCAATACTATGACGAATTCAAGAAGGAAGCGGTGAAGGTCAACGGCTATTTCAGGAACATTACGCAGGAAGAGCTCTTCTATTTCGGCTCCGTCATCTTGAAGGATAAGAGAAACGTAACCTTCAGGACGTATTCCGTACAGGTGAATCCCAATCTACCGGAGGCGATTCAGGAACAAATCGAGCTGCTTCTCCAAAAAGGCGACATCGGAGCGGAAAAGGTCGTCGAACTTCTTCAGTATTATCGTGGGAATCGTCATGTTATCAAGGCGATTGAGGATCTTTTCCAGAAAAAGGGCATTAAGATAAGAAAGGACGTCATACTTTCCTATCTCGTACCCGACAAGACCCGTATGCTCCTGAAGAAAATGCACGGCGACAAAGTCAGGATGGCGCGATACATGGATACGAGATACAGCCTCTTCGATCTTCTCAAAGCCCTGGGGAACTTCCAAGACAAGCTGAAGATGCCGATGCGTGCCCAGGAACCTTCGGTCACGTACAAAAATTACAGCCAGTACATCAAGCATCAAATCGGCCAGGTGAACGATCAGTACAAGAGAACCATAAAAAATTCGATCCATAATACCTATTTCTTCCATGTCATATTTCCTCTCGTCTTCAAGAACATCAAGGCAAGCATCCTAGAATATCAGTATAAACTTGCTCACGAGGAGATCTCCGAAGTTGCGGTCATTGATGAAGTCGACGAAATAGAGGAAGTAGGAGAGATGGAAGAGGCCGAAAGCCTCGGTTGACGACTCCGTGAAAACCGATTATCGCCTGGACTCGGCTATCTTCCGCAGGATGTCTCTGATGTGTTCGGAAGAGAGAATTTCCCGGATACTCAGGAAGAGGAAGCCTTTGTCGTCTTCGAAGGTGATCGGTATGAAAATCGGGTAGAATTTCGTAGAAACGTCGAGTCCCGGAATGAGACCCTCGATTTCCTTGATCTTCTGAATCGGCCAATCCACCACTACGGCTTTTCCACTTCCGCGAATGGCGTTGCCGAAATACGGGCCGAATTCGATTTCGGAATTCTTGAATTTCTTTTCGCTCAATCCGACGGAATATCTTCCTTCGAGCCGTCCCTCGTTCACGATGAGAAGTCCGCAAAAATAGGATGAGAATTTTCGGGAAATATCCACCAACGATTTCGTAATTCCCGTTTCATCCTTACGATACCTTGAAAAGATCGCTTGGATGTTCAAGAAACCGTTCTCGAACAGGTCCTCCCTTCTTGCAGCCGCCGCAGAGGACGTTTCAGGCTTTTCTTCGGCTCCAATTTTATCGTGGCTCGAGACGATCTGGTGAATATCGAGCCCCAGATCTCCGAAAAGGTCGTCGATGCCGGTACCAGCGGTCTTCGAAGCGCCTTCGGCTTGATCCTTTCCTTCATGCGTTTTGATCACGTCGTTGACCAGATTCCGGAATTCTTCCTTTGCCGCCTTTCCCCGGGAAAACGCCTCTTCTTTGATTACCGCGACTCCGTTTTCATCCTCCGTGATCACTTCTGGAGAAAGCGTGATTTCCTGCAAGTTCAAAAATTTCATTCGCTTGAATTCAGACAGACTTGCCAACGAAAGGGTCCCGGACGGTATTTCCTTTCCCGTCGGCGACCTTGGAAGCGTATGTTGGTTGAACAACTGACGAGAAAAAAGCATGGTCGCTGTGTGCTGGCCCACGGCTTCAAGAAGAGCTTCTCCTCCTTCCTCAACCAGCTCCAATTCCTCCACCGCCTCGGCTTCCTCGACGCCTTCGGCCTCCTCAACAGCTTCGACTTCTTCTACCGCCTCGATTTCCTCGACGCCTTCGGCCTCTTCGACAGCTTCGGCCTCTTCGACAGCTTCGGCTTCCTCGACGCCTTCGGCCTCCTCAACAGCTTCGACTTCTTCTACCGCCTCGATTTCCTCGACGCCTTCGGCCTCTTCGACAGCTTCGGCCTCTTCGACAGCTTCGGCCTCTTCGACGGCTTCGGCCTCTTCGACAGCTTCGGCTTCCTCGACGCCTTCAGCTTCTTCGACTGCCTCAGCTTCTTCTACCGCTACGGCCTCCTCGGCGGCCTCG